>DJIF01000058.1 GCA_002433485.1 Deltaproteobacteria bacterium UBA6601 | reverse complement strand
TGGCTAGCTCCAGTGTTGTGGACATGATCCCTGCCTATCGCCAGGTGGCCGAGGCCGAGTTGATGCCCTTGGTAGACCAGGTGAGTGAGGTTTTGGCCACGGTAGCGCTGGCCCATATGGCGCGGAGCCTCACTGAAGGGACAACACCGAGCTCAGAGCAGGAGGCTCTTCAGGCTGCCGCAGATGCCGCAGTTGCCCGCTTTGAGGTGGTTCTGGAAGAGGCCTTGGACGAGCCCTCAGAGAACGGTGGCCCGACCCCACGTGACAGCATTGCTGAGGCGCTGAGCCAGCTGCGCATTATTGACCGTGGCCTTAAGCGAGTCGCCAGCAAGGGCGGTGATCCTCGTGAACGCGAGTTGATCCTCAGCTGGTTGGCCTTGATCGCAGAGCAGAGCGCCGTAGCTGAGCTCAGTGCTAGGGAGAGCTATCGGGTTGGGGCTCAGCGGGCCGCCGAGCGGGCCGCGGCCCAGCTACCTGCGGCAGGGGCTTCGGAGCCCAGTGAGGCGACAGAATAGACGCCCTGGGGCGTTTGCCTTTGCAGCTCCAGGCTTGGCGGGCACGGTTGAACATGAGTCCATGTCGGAGCAGGCGTGGTAAAGGTACAGCATGCCGGAGCGACCATTCTGCGCGGTCCTCAACCCTGTCCACCAATAACTGCCTCAGTCCAGGCCGAAGGCAGCTTCCAGCAGGGTCCGGATAACCGCGCCCATCTCTCGGCGAAAGCCGGCCAGCTCCTGGCGCGGTAGAAATTGTTGCATGCGGCCTTCTAGATCACCGTTGAAGCGACCGGCGATTCGCTTTACATCGGCAAAGGATGGCAGCTCCCGGTAGGGACGTAGCCAGCGTGCCAGACGGGTAATGTGCTCGGTCTCGTCGCGAATGATGTCTTGCAGCTGTTGCTGCTGGGTTTTGTCCACCAGCAGCGCTGAGAGCATCTCGAACTGGCAGAAGCCGGCCACTTCATTGGCGAGCAGCAGGGCAAACCAAACGTGTTCCTTGCGTTGCTTTCGACGCGGTGCTGGCACTGCTGGCGGAGCCTCTTGCTGCCAGGTCGCAAAGACATCTACATGGCGGTCCTCGTCTGCCAGCTGCGCCTTCAGTGCTGCCAGGTACTGCTCTGAGACCTGGTCCAGGGCATCGACCAGGGCGTGGCGGGCCAGGGATTCGGCGCGGTGAAAGGCCTGCACCAGCATGCGGCGGTCGCCATCGTTGAGCAGCTGGCCATAACGGTGACTGGCCGCTTGAGCTCGCCTTGATGAGTCTGCAATGGCCTCGCGCAGGGGCAGGTTCATGACCAGACTCTGTTAGCGCAGTACAGCAGCAGGGTCCACAGTTGTTACGCTTGCGCTACTCTTGCAGTGATCCAGTGGCCACCGCTGCCGGACCATGGAGGTTGCCCTATGTTGCGTGTTGCGGTTTCGATGCTCTGGTTGTTGGGCTTGTTAGCCCTGGGTCCGGCCTGTGACGATACCGGCTCTGATGACGACGACAGCGCCGCTGATGATGACGATGCCGGCTCTGATGACGACGACAGTACCGGCTCTGATGACGACGACAGTACCGGCTCTGATGACGACGACAGCGCCGCTGATGACGACGACAGCGCCGCTGATGACGACGACAGCAGTGGCGATGATGACGACAGCGCCGGCGACGACGATGACTCTGCTGGCGACCACGACTCTACTGGCGACGACGATTCTGCTGGCGACGACGACGACAGCGCCAGCAACGACGGGCCAGTGTTTCAGTGCGACACCATTGGGCAGAGCTGTAGCAACGTCTCGGAGTGCGGTGGGTCTCAGGATTGTTTTACCTGGTCGGTAAGCCAGGGGGTGTGCAGCGTTGATCGAGCCATCTGCGGAGGTTTCGCTGGAGCGAGCTGCGGTGATCCAGCGGCCGCGATCTGTATGTATTTGCCTGGCGCTGACTATGGGCTCTGCGTCAGTGCTGAAGAGCGCAGTTGCATTTGTAACGGCGCTGTCGGGACCTTCTTCTCCAGTGCTTGCGGCTCGCTCTAGCCGTTTCGCTTAGCTGAGCGATTGACTGAACTCTTCGAGTACGACCGGTAGGGATTATGTCGACCAGAGCCTGGGCCCTGTTTGCACTTAGCGCGCTGGCACTGGCGTCGCTGGCGCTAGCGGTGTTGGTGCTCGGCCAGCGGGTTCAATTCGGCGATGCCGGTCGCTCCGGTGTTGTCACTGAGGTTGAGATCGGTCAGCTGCCGGTCCTCAGTGCCTTGCCCGAGTTCAGCTTTTCAGATCAAGATGAAGCCAGCTTTGGCAGCGAGCAACTGCGCGGTCGATTGTGGGTCGCCAACTTCATCTTTACCAGCTGCCCGACCGTATGCCCGGCCTTTACCGCTCAGATGAAGGACCTCTCAGGCCGCTTGCCTGCAGAATTGGGGGTTGCCCTGGTCTCTTTTAGCGTTGATCCGGAGACAGACCAGCCCGCTGTGCTCAAGGAATATGCCGCCCGGAACGGCGCTGATCTGCCGCACTGGCGTTTTCTGACCGGATCTACAGAGGGCATTCGTGAGATCGTCGTCGATGGCTTCAAGACCACTATCGAACCTGATCCCAGCCGGGCCGGAAACATCCTCCATGGTTCCCACTTTGTGTTGGTCGATCGGCAGCTTCAGGTGCGTGGCTACTACGGAGCTCAGGAAAGCTCCGCTCACGACCGACTGCTGGAGGATCTGGCCAGCTTGAGCGAAGGCTGAGTAGGGCTAAAGGCAGTTAGCGCGCCCCCGCCAGAAAGGTGCGGGTGATGCCGGCAGCAGCTTCCAGCCCGCGGCGAAGCTGAGCGGGTTCCTTGAGTCGGCTGAGGGCGAACTTGGCGAACTTCGGCCGGAAGTAGAAGTGCATGTAGGTCTGGGTCACGAGGTGGGAGAGTTCATCGTCGTCGAGGTCGGTGTCCAGCCTGATGACTGGCTGGACCGGGGTGCCGTGGAGGATGTGTTCGCGCCAGTAGTCCTGGCCGGTACGGCGCACGATCTCATCATAGATTGGGGTGTTCGGTAGCGGGAACAAGCTGGCGATTTGCACCAGATCGATGGGCAGCGAGGTGAGCATCCGTCGGGTCATGCCGACGCTGCGGTAGCTCTCCAGGGGATTGCCGATCATGACGAAGGCGAGCACTTCATAGCCGCGCTTCTTGGTGGCGCGGATGACCTCACCAATGTGTTCAGTAGAGCGCATCCGTTTATCGACGCGGCGGAGAATCTCATTAGAGCCGCTCTCGATGCCGTAACAGATACGCCGGCAGCCGACCTCCCACATGCGGTCCAGCAGACCCTGATCCAGGGCATCGGTTCGGGCGCGGATGGACCAGATCAGGCCTTTAAGCTGACGTCGTTCAAGCTCGTCGCAGATCTCCAGGACTCGGTTCCGGCGGATGGTGAAGACCGGATCAAAGAAGTCGATCTCCCGGATGCCCAGCTCCCGGTAGCAGTACTCCATCTCATCGACTACCGAGAGGGCGCTCCGCTGGCGCAGTGCGTCACCTCGCAGAATGCAGAACTCGCAGCGGAAGGGGCAACCGAAGTTACTCATTGCCGCGGTGAAGTAGGTCTCGGTAGAAACGATTGAGAAGTGTTGTTGGTAGGGAAGTAGGTCGCGAGCCGGCCAGGGCATATCGCCTTCCCTGCCGGGACGGGTGCCCTCGGGAACGACAATGACCTCACCCTCCTGGTTGCGAAAGACCGCTCCAGGGATGGCGCTCAAGTCGCCGCCCTCCTGGTGGGTCTGGAGCAGCTCTACCAGGGCGATGTCTGCATGACCGGCCAGGCCCAGCTCAATGCACTCATGGGTCAGGGTTTCTTTGGGGTAGCACTCCATGTGGATGCCGCCCACCAGGATGTAGGCGCTGATCTCGGCATTCATCCGCTGCATCCACTCCAGCGAAGACAGCCAGTCGACCGTCGCCAGGGTGAATCCGATGTAGTCTGGATTAAAGGCTCTGACTACGTCTACCGCGCGAGTCAGGCCCATCCCCAGGGTAGGGCAGTCGAGGACCATCACATCGGCACCGGCCCCGCGCAGGACTGAAGCTACGTAACCAAGAGAAAGGGGGGGTATGGCGCCAAGGAACCGCGCATTGTCCTGGTGCGAAGCCAGATCGGCGTCGAGAAAGGTCGGGAAGACCAGGGCTACCTTGAGGCCGGCGAGCGGCCCTTCTTCCGAGCTGTTTCTTACTGTCCGGCCCTGTGCCATACCAATAACTTAGCCTGAATCAGTTGCGGTGGTTCGCTTGCTTGCCTTGGAGACTGTCGGTCTGTAACAGGCCTCTGCTGCTGGCAGCCCATCGCGAAAGGTAGCCGTCGCGGTGCTTTATGGGACCGCAGTGGTTGAGCTCCTGCTCGTCCAGGCGGTGCCAGCCGCCCTGGTCCAGGCGTCCAATTGCGAGGGGGTCGGCGACTTTTCGGGCCTCCGGTACGCGGGGTGTGCGCTGTCGCGCTCGCGGTAGGGCGGTCATCTGCGCCGGGGCCAGCAGTTGGGCTTTGGGGTGGCTTTGCCGCCAGGCGGACAACCGACACAGCTCGATGGGTAAGCTCTCCAGTTGTTGGTCGCCTTCAACAGCGCTCCCATTTACGCCATCCCAAAGCATTCCATTGCTGTTGATAAAGAAGCCGCTGTTGTGGGGGAGGACCGCTGCCGGCCGTTGCTCTTCCCCCCTTCGCAGCGCGATCAGGGAGCGTGCGAGACCGCAGTGAACGATGAGTTGGTCTTCAAAGAAAGCGGTTCGAAGGCGCTCCAGCACGGCGAGGCTCACTGCCTGTCCCCCGCTAAGAACCGCGACCAGCTCGTCAGGATGTCCTGCGAGCGGAGAGGGCTGAAGTTCTGTCGCTGGTCGGGGTAGCAGCCACTGGTTGCGCCAGCTGTAACCTGCTGCCAGAAGACCGATCGTGAGGGGAAGGGCACGTAGCCAAGCGGGCTCTCCCGGCTCGGCCCAGACCAGGGCAGCCAGCAGACCCACCAGGCCGACACCAACCGCTGCGCGGCGGATGTCGGTCATCAGCGGTGTCAGCATCCTCCAGCCCAGCAGGGTCAGGCACCAGTACAGGCTGACCCAGAGCAGCAGCCAACCGGCACAGAAGGACATGGCTATCATGCGAGTCGCCTGATCAGGTCGCGAGCGTCTGCTGCGAAGCCGCGTAGGAAGCCGCTGCGCCGATTTCGCATACAAGGCAGGCCCATGAAGGCCAGGCCCTGGACCTCGGTGGAGAGGCCCCGGTCATGGCTCGGTTGGCCCCGGTCATCCAGGTTTAGTCCTGATATCCAGGTGAGGTCGCGGCGGAAGCCGGTCGCCCAGATGATGCGGTCAGCTGCTACCAGCCGAGCGCCTGCGGTCATCAGGCCTGTGGGTTCAAGGGCCAGGGCTTCGCCATAGACCGAGAGTCGGCCGCTCGCCTCAGCGCGCTGCAGGTCATCGTCGACCTTGGGGACCGTATCCGAGCATCGCAGAGAATGGGGTAGCCAACGAGTGGGCAGTGACGATGCCCACCACATCACAGCAGCAGCAGGGCCGGTAGCGATGGGCAGCGCCTTCCCCAGCCCGCTGCGGGCCGCAAGGCTTACCGACAGGTCTCTGGCCAACAGGCGGGCGACGAGGTCCACCGCCGAATTTCCACTACCGACCACCGTGACCTGCTCCCCGTCGTTGATGTCCGCTGCCTTCACTTCGCTGCTGTGTTGCTGCAGGCCCTCGAAGCGGCCGGGTAAAGCCGGAACTTGAGGCTTCCCGTAGACCCCGGTTGCAACCACGATCCGTCGGCTCGCGAAGCTGCCCTTGCTGGTCCTCAGCAGTAGGCCAGCTGGATGGGTCTCCAGGGCCAGGGCCCGGCAATTCAGGCGCAGCGCAAAGCGCTGCCGATCCTGAAAGGCCAGGAGGCAAGCGAGCACCTCATCAGCGCGGGCGCGGAGCCCTTCCCCGGCGGGGAAGCTGCCGTCGGGCAGTAGATCTCGCTGGCGGGGCGAAAGGCAGCGTAGATCTGGCTCGACCCGGTGCCACACCCCGCCGATCCGGGAGTCGGCCTCAATGATCAGAGGCTCAAGCCCCTGGCTGCGGGCTGCTGCTGCGGCGCAGAGGCCGGCTGGGCCTGCCCCAATGACGATGATTTCGACTTGCTGCGGCTCGCTCAACTGGCTTCCAGGCGATAGCCCCCGGCTACGTCCAGATTCTGGCCGGTCACGTAGCTCGCTGCCAACAGGAAGTGCACTGCGGCCGCGATGTCGCGGTGGGTTCCAGCCCGCTCCATGGGAATCGCAGCAGTGAGATCCGGCGGCAGGTCGATGGAGTCTTCCAGTTGTCCAGGGGAGATCATGTTGACTCGTATATCAGGAGCCAGGGCGACCGCCAGCGAGCGGGTCAGAGAGAGCAGACCGACTTTGCTCACCTGATAGGCGAGGGCGCCCGGTGTGGCAGGGTTGAGAGCCAGTCCTGCATAGCCGATGTTGATGATCTGTCCGCCGCTGGCCCGCAGCAGCGGTAGTGCATGGTGGCAGGTGTAGAACGAGCCGCTGAGGTTGGCGTCGATACAGGCGTCCCAGTCGGCACAGCTCAACTCCGTAGCGGGGCCGGGATGGTAGTTGCCGACGTTGTTGATCAACAGGTTGAGCTGACCCTCTTGCTGTTGGACTTCGGCAACCATCGCCGCCACCGCCTGACTGTCGCTGATGTCGGCCTGAATGGCGCGGGCCTGCCCACCCGCGTCCATGACCTCAGCGACGAGCTCCTGAGCGGCTGCTGCAGAGTTACGATAGTTGATCACGACTCGCCAGCCTCTGGCCGCCAGATCTAAGGCCAGATGCCTACCGAGCCGCTTTGCGGCACCGGTGATCAGAGCTGTGCCCCTTGGGGCCACGGTCAGCTCGCTCCCCGCATGCGCTCGATGTTGACGAATGACGCCGCTGCCGCTGGAACGGCCTGGGGCTTACGAATCTCCATGCGAATGCTGGAGATCGCAGCAAAGCGCTCGAACAGCAGGCAAGCGGCTTCTTCGGCGTAGGTCTCGAGCAGCTGGTATTGGCGCTCCCGGGCCAGTTCCTCCAACAGCTCAGCCATCAACGCGTAGTCGCTGGTGTGCTGCACATCATCGCTGGCTGCCGCTGCGGCAAAGTCCTGCCCCACCTCAAGGTCCAGTTCAATGCGCTGAGGGGTCTCCCGCTCATGGGGGTGAATGCCGATAATGCATTGGAAGCTTAGGGCCCGCAGGCCAATGCTGCCCTTCATTGACTCGCTCCTGGTCCGGCTGGCTCAACCACATCCTCATCCCAGGCCACCCCCAGTGCTCGCTTACATAGATAGACCCCGAGGTAGATGAGGGGGGTGTCAATGGCGGCGATGATCAGCTTGTAGACGTAGATCGTCAGCATGATCTGGACCCCTTGCCAAAGGCCCATGCCAAAGCCGAGATAGAACAGGATTGAGTTGACGATGGCAGTGTCCACCAGCTGGCTGATCGAGGTGGAGCCGGTGTTGCGCACCCACAGGTGCCGACCTTTCGTGAGTCGCTTCCAAAAATGGTAGAGCCGCACATCGATGAGTTGCGCCACCAGATAGGCCAGCATCGAGCCGAACAGCAGCAGGCTGTTGAGGGCGAATACCGAGGCGAAGGCGTGTTGATAGGCATCCACCGCCTTCATCGGGCTACGGGTGGTGCCTTCTGCAGTGGCGCTTACTTCGACCAGTTCGTAGGCAGTCTGCCCGGGCTCAAGGGCTACCGCATTCTCGCCGCTCAGCTCGGCGAAGAAGCCACCTTCGCCGGGGGCCCAGTACGCGTGGGGGGTGACGTGCAGCGCGAGCTGGATGATGGCCAGCATCAACACGCTCAAGAAGAAGCCCAGGACCACCATGAAGTTGGCTCGTCGGGCTCCGTAGATCTCGGAGACCACGTCGGTCATAAGGAAGGTGATGGGGTAGGTAAGGATTCCGGTGGTCAGCGCGAATGCAGGCTTGAAGGGTGCCTGAAACAGCTTGATGCCGATGATGTTGGTGAGCAGCAGCACGGTGACAAAGATCGTCGCCAGCACCAGATAGATGCGCTCGTAACGGCTGTAGTACTTGGCTGCCGATTCCATGACTCCCGACTATATCAATCGGAAGCGGTCTTGCCTGCCGTCCTTATCTGCTGGACGACAGCAGATAAGGCTCTGCTCGAGAGCTGCTCCTCAGGGGCAGTCGTCGCCACCGGGAGCTGAGGGTACAGTCCAGCTGCCCGGGAAGGGCTGACTCTGGTTACCAGCCGCGTCGACGATACTGACCGAGTAGGGAATAACCTGACCCCGGGGCCAGCTGGAGCACACCTGTAGGCCGATGGCCCCACCGGTACCGAGGTCACCGCTCAGTGCTTGAGGTTGCGGACTTCCGCCGCCCAGGGACAGGTTGATGGTCGGGTTCTGCAGGTCACCGTCGGCGTCGCTGA
The DNA here is from genome assembly GCA_002433485.1 of Deltaproteobacteria bacterium UBA6601. GTDB lineage: Bacteria > Myxococcota_A > UBA796 > UBA9615 > UBA9615 > UBA6601. Next base: position 151 of record DJIF01000058.1, on the reverse strand, counting down.
CCACGATGGTGAACTGCGCGAAGAAGTCGGGTTCGTCACAGGCTGGTCCGCCGGCCTCGGGGTTGGGCTGTTCGCAGACGTCCACTGACTGGATGATTGGAAGGCCAGTGCCGCCACCGCTGGTGTCGTCGTCGTCGTCGCTGCTGGTGTC
>DJIF01000152.1:8709-17639 GCA_002433485.1 Deltaproteobacteria bacterium UBA6601 | reverse complement strand
TGGAGTCATCGTCGTCGCCGGTGGCGTCATCGTCGTCGCCGGTGGAATCATCGTCGTCGCCGGTGGAATCATCGTCGTCGCCGCTAATGACCTCGTCGGACGCACCTGCAACGATCCAGTCTCGCACGTTGGCGATCATCTCATCATCGAGGTAGGGGCCGCCAAAGGGCATACGAGCACCACTACCGTCAATGTCCCGATGGCTGCCCGCTAGCTTATGAAACAGGTAGCTGTTGTCGGGATCTCCAGGGCTGACCCGGTTCATGCTGGGCAGCTCCTGCGCTGCAACGCCGACCAGGTTGGCGTAGCTGGTCTCCATATCGGGCATGCTCAGACCTGCTTCACCAGCAGCGCTTTGATGACAACTACAGTTGCCCTCAATGACCGCATAGACATAGCCCCAATCAGCTCCGGGGTCGACATCCGGCGCGGTCACCTCACAGCCGGTCAATGCCAACAGCGGAGCCGCAAGCAACAAAGCCAATCCGTAAGCAGAACCAAGAACCCTTTGCATGTCCACCCTCCGCCTCGCCCACCAAGGGGAGCGCGCAACACGCTCCCTGTAGCTCAAGAGAACTGCTCGTCTCTGCGAGGAACTCTAAAATCCTACCCCATGCTCAAGAGACCGGCGAGCCCGCTGCACCTGCCCGGGACACGGGCCTTCTGGTCCATGGGTCAGTCTCGACGCAGCTAGCCACCGTTTACCGCGACCAGACGCTGACCCTCTGTTTAGTCCCGGACGGGGAGAACAAAGCCCTCTGGTAAGAGGCCATCAAGACCACCAGCCAGCCACAAAGCGCTAAGGTCTGGGGGTCTGATAGCGGGCCTTCCAATCGCTGTAAGGCATCCCATAGATAAGTTCCCGGGCGGCCTCATAGTCAAGCTCCTGACCGCGCTCATCAGCAGCAGCCAGGTACCACTTAGACAGGCAATTCCGGCAAAAACCAGCCAGCTCCATGAGGTCAATATTCTGCACCTCGGTTCGCTCCCGCAGATGCCTGACCAGCTGCCGAAAAGCAGCGGCTTCCAGTTCGACGCGAAGGGACTCTTCCATGACATCTCCTGAACGATTTGGTGGTCAATGAGCACCGATCCTAACCGCATTGAAGAGCTTGACCAGAGCGCTTCACAGGTTCTCTCAACAAGGCCGGCGAAAGATCGCACTGGAGCGCCCCACGAGTTCTGATTCCAAGGTCTTGTACCCAGCCAGCCAACATCGTCCTACAATCCTTAAACCAAGCACCTGTCGCCGTAACTGCCCCAAGCTCGGAGAGCCCATGTCCATTCTGATCACCAATGGCCGCATCGTCACCGCGGTAGACGACTACTTCGCCGATATCCTCATCGAAGGCGAGAAGATCGCCCGCATCGGCAAGGATCTCGACGTCCATGCAGACACAGTGCTCGACGCCAAAGATCGGCTGGTCTTCCCTGGCGGAGTCGATGCCCATACCCACTTTGACATGCCTTTCGGCGGCACCGTCTCTGCAGATGACTTTGAGTCAGGAACCAAGGCGGCCGCCTTTGGCGGCACCACCACCGTCATCGACTTCGCCATTCAGACCAAGGGCTCTTCGACCATCAAGGGGCTCGACCTCTGGCACGAGAAGGCTGCGGGCAAAGCCACCATCGACTACGGCTTCCACATGATCGTCACCGATATGCCGGAAGAACGACTGGGGGAAATGGAGCGGCTCGCCTGCGAGGGAGTGACCAGCTACAAGCTCTTCATGGCCTACCCGGGAGTGCTGTACGTAGACGACGGGACCCTATATCGAGCCTTTCGACAGGCCGGCCAGAACGGCACCCGCATCTCCATGCACGCGGAGAACGGCATCGTCATCGACGAGATCATTAAAGGCGCCATTCGCGATGGCAAGACTTCGCCGATTCATCACGCACTGACCCGCCCCACTCGGATGGAAGCTGAAGGCGTCCATCGGGCCATCGCTATCGCCGAGGTCGCCGATGTGCCGCTCTACATCGTGCACCTCAGCTGCTCGGACGCTCTTGATCAGGTCAAGCTGGCCCGAATGAGAGGAGTCGATGTGATCGCTGAGACCTGCCCGCAATACCTTTTCCTGGATCAGAGCATCTACGAGGGACACGAAGACCCGTTTGCCGGCGCTAAGTGGGTTATGACACCGGCTCTGCGCGAGAAGTGGAACCAGGATGTGCTGTGGAGCGGCCTCAAGTTCGGCCACCTCGCCACAGTCGCCACCGACCACTGCCCATTCTGTTACAAGGACCAGAAAGAGCTCGGTCGAGACAGCTTCACCAACATCCCCAATGGAGCCCCCGGCGTGGAAAACCGCATGTCACTGCTGTTCGACGGTGGTGTGGTCAAGGGCAGGATGTCGCTGAACCGCTTTGTTGAGGTGACCTCTACTGCTCCAGCCAAGACCTTTGGACTGTTCCCGAAGAAGGGGACCATCGCGGTCGGTAGTGATGCGGACCTCGTGATCTTCGACCCCAAGCGCAAAGAGACCATCAGCGTTGACAATGAATTCACCCATCACATGCGGGTCGACTACAGCGCCTACGAAGGCTACGAAGTGCAGGGCTGGTCAGAGACAGTGCTGTCCAGAGGTCGGATCATTGCCCAGAAGGGCACGCTGGTAACCGAGGGTGGCGGTGAATTCATCAAGCGCGCGCGGGTCGGCGAGCTGCTACGGTAGGCAGGCTCTGAAGGGGGAACGAACATGACCGAAGTGGACGCAGCATCTTTTCGCTCGGCGCTAGCGCGCTTCGCCTCGGGGGTAACCGTCATTACCACTGTGGACTCCGAGGGCAGAGACCACGGCATGACCGCCAGCGCCTTCACATCGTTATCCCTCGAGCCACCGCTGATCCTGGTCTGCATCAAGCAGGGCAACTCCACCTACCGCCTCATCGAAGAGCGCGGGGCTTTTGCAGTCAACATCCTATCCCGCAGCCAAGAGGCCCTGTCCAACCGCTTCGCTGGAGGCATCGTCGATGAGCACGGCAACTGGAGCCCCTGGCCTCAGGAGCGGGACCGCTTCGCGGATCTGCAGCTACAGCGCACAGCGCACAGCGGAGCGGCCGGCCTTGAAGGCTCCCTCGCGATCCTGGACTGCACCCTCGAAAAGATCCTGCCAGGTGGCGACCACGGGATCTTCGTCGGACGTATCCAAGACCTTACCCTGGCCGCTGGGGAAGAGCTGGACCCCCTGCTCTATGGCGGCGGGAGCTACGGCAGCTTCCTGGCTGACCGCTAGCAGCGCTCAGTCTGCAGCGCTGTCATCATCATCTCCTGCGGCGCTGTCATCATCGTCAGTCTGCTGCGAATCAAGCCAGTCAATCCGGAAGCTCCATTCCTGATCCTCAGGACCCGACCAACACATCACACTGATCAGTAGCGGTCCGCCCAGCTCGGCTTGATGCTCTTCCTGAAAGACCTTGTCTGTAGCACCATCTGTTGCAGGCTCCGGGCTGCTCCATTCATAACCAACCGCCGCATAGTTCGTTGTGCTCAACTCAGGAGCAAAGACCGTGAAGTCCAGATCGGCAGGGTTCTGCGGCGGAGACTCCCAGCTCAAGGTCAAAGCAGCAGCGCCCCCGCAGCCATAGCTGACTTCAAAGACATCGACATCCCCGGTCCAGTGACTGCCGTCGTTCGCGCAGCTTGCCGCAGTGCCCCGCAGCTCAAGCGCGCCGTCCGCACTGGTCACCACGTTGACATCGGCCTGCGTTGTACCGTTGTTGGGCTCAACCTCGATAAAGCTCAGTTCGGCACCGCTACAGGCGGGAAAGCCATGACGATCCGGCTCAGGGGGTAGCTCGGGTTCAGTGCAGGACAAGCCGGTGAGAGCTACCAGGACCAGAGCAAGAACGGCCAACAAGCTGCTATGGACTCGCACGTAACCTCCCTAAGGGCTGCTGAGGTCTCCACCCCGCCACCACGACGAAGAGCTGAGCGTACAAGTCTGCCAGAACCAGAGAGGTGAGGCCGGAAACTCCGACCTCACCTCCATGAAAGTGTCATAGCTGAATACCGACTCCAGCCAGGAATCGGAAGCACCAGACTATTGGCAGGGCGCAGCTCCCATTGCATGCGGGCAGTGGGTTGCCGAGTCGCTTGCAGCGACCTCAGCGTGGTAAATGCGGCACTGAATAGTGTCGCCGCTGGTATCACCCAGATTGCCAGTGTCAGCCAAACCAGCAGCAGCCGTCATGCACGCCGCTGAGTCGGCGTATTCACCGGCGCAGTTCGCCATCATCAGTGCGCAGTACGCTTCAGCAATGTTTCCGACACAGGGGAAGCCATCGGCCGAGGTACCACCGAAAAGGTTGCCGTGGCCGCAGTGACTGGCGTCACCCGTGCTGCCCGCAACATCGCTGTGGTAGATGCGGCATGCCAGGCTATTGCCACCCGCGTCACCAGCGGTCCCGAGAGGCATACCGTTGCTAACGGCAAGACCGCACGCCACCTCACAGCTGGCGGCAGTCTCACTACAGTTGGCAGCCCGCAAAGCGCAATACTCGGCGCAGCTGGGACCGGCGGCGGCACTGTCGTCGTCGTCGCCGGCAGCGGCGCTATCGTCGTCATCACCGGTAGCGCTGTCGTCGTCGTCGCCGGTAGCGCTGTCGTCGTCATCGCCGGTGCTGTCGTCATCATCACCGCTGGTGTCATCATCATCACCAGTGGTGTCGTCATCGTCACCAACGGCACTGTCATCATCGTCGCCATCACCACCACAACCAACCATGGTCACAGAAGCAGCAAGCATCATCACAAGGGCCAGATACAGCCAGTATTTCAAATTCACGGTTCCCCTCCTAGTTGGGACATCAGAACGCAAGAAGCCGAGTCCACGCCCCAAAATGGGGAGCGAACTCGACAACTCACAGAAATTAGCGCCTGAACGCCAGAATCAGGACGAAGCGCTGTCGTCGTCGTCGCCAGCACTGTCGTCGTCGTCGCCAGCACTGTCGTCGTCGTCGCCAGCACTGTCGTCGTCGTCGCCAGTGGCGCTATCGTCGTCGTCGCCAGTGGCGCTGTCGTCGTCATCACCAGTGGCGCTATCGTCGTCATCACCAGTGCTGTCATCGTCATCACCAGTGCTGTCATCGTCGTCGCCGGTAGTGTCGTCGTCGTCGCCAGCTGCGCTGTCGTCATCGTCGCCACTACTGCCGCAACCGACCAGCGCAACAGGGGCAGCCAGCATCATTGCCAGCGCAAGATAGAGCCAATACTTCAACTTCATGGTCCCCTCCTAAGGGAGCAAAGCAGCGGATCAAAACCGCAAGAGCTATTTGCGGCGCAACACCGCAAGGAAAAAGCCACATGCTCCACAGGGACATGATGGCCGCAACGTTTTCAACTGCGAAGAAATACCAGCGCTGATCGCCGCAAGCAAGCCCAGTTGGAAACTTTTTTTGTGGCAGTTGAGGCGGCGCTGGGGCGAGCTTCTGGCGCTGAACAGATCACTGCTCGATCGTAGAGCTGTCCATCAGTTGCACTCAAGATCAAGGCGATAAGGTCCGGACCAACCGGAAAATCCTTCCACCACGATGTAGTAGGTCACCCCTGCTACGGCGGAAAAATTCAAGAGGGGTGAGCCATCATCAATACAGGCCGACTCGATGCAGCCACTGCCCTGATCCTCAAGGAGGAAGATCCGCAGCTGATGGGGACCAAAAGCGGTCAAGTAGAGTTCCACATCGACCGCTGCGGGAGAGCTGAACTCATACGCGATCTCTGGCCCCTGAACGTTCCAGGTAGCGCAGCTGTAGAGGTTGATGTTGGAGACTCCGCTAACCGCAGTGTCATCAAAGACCTCAAGGGTATCCCCGACACCAGGACATTGCAGCGACGAGCTGGAAGTGCAGCTGACGCCGTCTCCCGAACTCGGGCATAAAGGGTCCCCTGAACAGTCGCTGTCGAGGCAGTCGACCGGGCCATCCCCGTCATCATCAACCCCATTACCGCAGTCAAACTCGGTGGCGGGCGAGCTGTCATCGTCATCCCCGGGGCCACAAGCATCATCAGCGGCGCAATCCGGATCAGCGCAGTCGGTCAAGGAGTCAGAGTCATCATCGAGCCCGTTCGCGCAGTCAAACTCCTGGACAGTGGTGTCGTCGTCATCGCCAGGACCGCTACAGGCGGGATCACCAGCACAGTCAGGATCCGCGCAATCCACCAGCCCGTCACTATCGTTGTCCATGCCATCGGCACAGTTGAGCTCACCACTGCCGTCGTCGTCGTCACCCGAGCCCCCACACGCCTCGTCGTCGTAACAGTCAACGTCTCCACAGTCGACAAAGCCATCACCGTCATTATCGATGCCATCGGCGCAATTAAGCTCAACTGCGCCGTCATCATCATCCCCGCTGGTGTCGTCATCTCCCGAGATATCGTCGTCGTCCCCGCCCAGGTCGTCATCATCCCCGGCCGAGCAATCGCTAGACAGCGCGCAGTCAGGGTCGAGGCAGTCATACAGGCCGTCGAGATCGTTATCGGCCCCATCGGAACACTCACCGGCGTTCTGTCCCTCAACGCCATCGCCACCGGGCCCCCGTCCCCGACTCACACAGGAGCCCAAGCCGAGGATCAACAACAGCACCAGAAGCTCAACAAAAGGCACTTGCAGAGCGCTACCTTCACCGGCGCCCCGGATCCGCCAGAACGGCACCATAAGCTTCTCCCTCACCGCTAACAGCTGCCAGCCAGCTGGCAGCGGCTTCCACCCGGACACTATACTCGGGCTCCCTGTTCAGGTCTGGGCCCAATGGCGCACGGAGAATCCATGCACAGAATGACCACCGCCATCTTCCTCAGCTCACTGCTGCTGCTGCCTGGCTGCGCTCAAGGCGGCAGCGCCATAGACAGCAAGGCCAGCGACTCCGGAACCAAGAGTCCCCCATCCACAGGCTCACCGGAAGCTACAACAGCGCCGCCTGGCGGCGCTCCTCCAACAGCACAGGCCGAGGCCGCCAGCCTCGACAAGGCGATCTTCGCCGGTGGCTGCTTCTGGTGCGTGGAGGCGGCCTTCGAAAAGCTGCCCGGGGTCATTGGTGCCGACTCGGGCTACATTGGCGGCAAAGTCCCCGAGCCGAGCTACCAACAGGTCGCTGGTGGCCAGACTCAGCACGCCGAGGCAGTGCAGGTGATCTTTGACCCCAACCGCATCAGCTACCGCCAACTGGTCGAGGTGTTCTGGCGCAACATCGACCCTTTTCAAGCGGACGGCCAATTCTGCGACCGGGGCCAGCAATACCGCTCTGAAATCTTTGTCCGCAACGCAGCACAGCGCAAGGTCGCAGAACAGACCCTGCAGCAGATCCAAGAGCGCTTTTCACGGGCGGTAGCCACCAAGATCACCGAGGCCGAAACCTTCTGGCGCGCCGAGGAATACCATCAGGACTTCTACCGCAAGAGCCCGGCCCGTTACTACAGTTACCGGCTGGGCTGCGGACGCGACCGGCGGCTCAAGCAACTTTGGGGGAAGGACAGCCGGTGACCGCAATTGGCCGAATTCTCCCTGGTTCAGACCTGCTCGCTGGTGTACAGCTCAACGGGTAGCGCAAAGCGACCGTCTGCTCCGGGCAGAAAAGCCCTTACCCAACACACCTCCGCAAGCTTAATGGCCCCATAGATATGGGGAAAACGCTGGCCAGTGGCATAGCAATCTTCCCAACGCAGCGGCGCGCTTAAGCGCTGCGGATCCAGAGCCAGCAGCAACAGATCTCGACGACCGACAAAGCGCTCGTTGGCAGGTATGAGCAACTGATCAAGCCGAGAGCAATGGACAAAGCCCTCATCTTCGAGAGAAGCGCAACGGTAGATTCCAGCGCCTTGAGCTCGCTGCCAGTCAGCTGCTGCAGCGATGTGAAAAACCCGTTCAGAGTCCGTCATTGAGATGCTTTCGTAGCAATTGGTGAAAGTGATAGAGGCCCTGCTCGTGCTGCTCTGAATACTCACTGGGTCTGGCCCGCAAGGAGCGCATGCCGCGGGCCACTGACTCCACCACCTCCTCGTCCTCCAACTCGACCCGATCCAGCCCGCTGCCAGCCCCCTGGTCGAGCAGCTCAGGTCGCCACACCCACGACTGAAACTCGACCCGCGTTAGCTGCGAAGATACCGGCAAGACCCGATTAACTGAGATACCCCATGGGTAGATGTTGAGCATGGTGGTCGGGAAGAGCCAGAGGTACCACGCAGCGACCCGCTCTGCGCCGTTAGCTGGCTCAAAGGCGGGCTGTCCGGTGGCTGCCAGACCGACCTGCAAGGTGCCACCGTCGACGAGCTCGTAGCGGTACTGCTTCCAGGCAAGGGCCTGCGAGAGACCGGGATGCACAAAGGGAATGTGCAGGCCCTCCAGGTAATTCTCGACGTACAGAGCCCAGTGCGCTTTCACCTCAAAGAATTGAGTGCGCTCTGGGAGCTGACGGAGGTCGTCCCAAGGCAAATCAGCAAAGCGCTCATCGAGTGATGGAAAGGGCATAAACGGCTCCACCGCAGCAAAGAGCAGAGGGCCAATCTGCCCCAGTGACACCGGCGCCAGGTCACCATGAGGCTGGACAAAACCCGGCGCGGACCGAACCCGTCCATCCAGATCGAAGCACCGCGCGTGGTAGCTACAGCGGAGCTGCCGATAGACCCCAGGCTCCCGGACCACCTCGGCTCCACGATGACTACAGACGTTGCTCAAGCAACGCGGCGCGCCGGAAGGGCTACGAACCAGAACAACCGGCTCATGGAGTGCGCCGGGCAAAAGAACCTGCGGGCTGACCGAGCCCACTGCTTGGCCGAGGCTCGCCTCGGCCGCCAGGAAGTGCCAGGTTCGTCCCAGCAGCTGCTCCCGTTGGTCAGCAAAGCGCTGATCGCACGAGTAGAACTCCGGCTTCAGCCCGCGCGCACCTCGGGGAGGTCCATTCATCCCACAGCTCCTTTACAACAGCTCCTT
>DJIF01000152.1:0-8393 GCA_002433485.1 Deltaproteobacteria bacterium UBA6601 | reverse complement strand
TCCTTTACAACAGCTCCTTTACAAGTGGCCCTTCGATGAACATTATGCGCTCGAGCTACAATCAATGCCCCCAAGGAGCACCATGGAAGCACAGCAGCACTTCGACGTAGTGATCATGGGAGGAGGCTACGCTGGCAACGTTCAGGCGCGGCACCTAACCCGCAAGATCCCCGGGATCAAAGTCGCGGTCATCGACCCCCGATCTGACGAAAAGGTCGCCTCGATCCACAAGATCGGCGAGAGCACCGTAGAGATTGGCGCCATTTTTCTGAGCAAGGAACTGGGGCTGGTCGACTACCTCATCGAGAACCATCTGCCGAAGTGCGGGCTCGCCTTCCACTGGCCCAAGGATCCAGCACAGACCGACAGCATTGACGACTATCACAGCATCTGGCCGCCACGCTTTCCCAAGGTCGGCACCTTTCAGGTCCATCGCGGCAAGCTTGAGCGTGACCTACGCGCCATGAACAAGGCGGATGGTGTCAGCTTCTTCCAGGGCAAGGTCAAGGACTTCCAGATGCGGGAGGACGATGAAGCCCATGAAGTCGAGATCCGAGTAAGCGGTGAGGGCCGCATCAAGCTCAGCGCAGATCACCTGATCGATGCAGCCAGCAGAGCCTTCCTGACCGGCAAGAAGACCGACAACATCATTCACGACCCTGAGGATCTCTACGGCCTCCATACCGGTGCAGTCTGGGTGCGGGTCAAGGGCGTCGACCGCGAGCTGTTCCGCAAGGACCCGGATCCCTTGAAGACTGCCACCTCCCACTACTACTCCACCAATCACTGGTTCGGTCATGGCCACTGGTTCTGGATGATCCCCATCTGCGATGACAGCATGAGCATCTCCATTGGCGCCATGTTCCACCACAGCGAAGTGGACGGCAGCAAGCTGGACCGCAAGGAAAAGTTCCTCGACTTTGTGAAGTCCAACCACCGCGCCCTGTTTGATATCGTTGACAGCGGCGAAATCGAAGACTTTGTGTACTGGAAGAAGCCTTCCCACCTCTGCAAGCAGATGTTCAGCAAGGACAACTGGTACGCCATTGGTGACGCGGCCTACTTCGGCGACGCCTTCTACTCGCTGGGGACCACCACCATCGCCTTCGCGGTAGAGAGCGTCACCGAGATCATCCGCGCCAAGCATGCCGGCGAGTGCCCTGACAGCATTGAAGACAAGCGCTCTGCCTACAATGACTTCAACGTCTACTACGGTCAGACCGTCATGCACCTGTACCGGGACCACCACAAGCACCTGGGCAACGCCTCAGCCATGAGCTGGCGCATCTACCTGGAGTACATGTGGTGGTTTGGGGTGTGGGTTCCCGCCTTTATCGGCAAGTGGCACCTGGACCCGGAATTTGCGCGAGCGACCATTCGCCACTGTGAGAAGGGCTTCTTCAAGACCATGTACGACGACTTCAGTCGCATGATTGACGAAGGCCGCAACGCTGGCTTCATCGACTGCTATCGAGCCGACCAGCTGGCCTTTGGCTACTGCCCGACCGATGAGCACACCGAGTACATGGAGGACGCGATCTTCGAGCCGCAGCGGCTGGACATTTACACCTCCCTGGCTCGTACCTACTTCCTGACCTCACTTTTCGTCCTCAAGTATCAGTGGAAGGCCTTTGGTCTGCCGGGGCTGCTCAGCCCCCGCACCTGGCGGCGCTCCTTGAGGCTGCTGGCCAAGTCCGGCTACATGAAAATGGGCAGCCTGCGGCACCGCTTTGAGAACCGCGGCAGGCCGGTCTCCGCAGCTCATGCACAGCAAACTCAGGACTTCAAGGACTACGTCTACAAGCCCAATTTGCAGCCGTGGACTTCGCTGGCCCAGCCCGAGCAGGACGAGACTATCGACACCCTGCCCCGCCGGGTCCAGGAAGCTGCGCCCAGTGGCATCCCCAGCGCCCCGGCTGGGATGTAGCGAGGCCAACCTGCCAGGCAGCCTGAATTCAGGAACTGTCTGCAGGCTGCCTCCGAAGCAGCCCGATCAGCGCCAAGCCAGCCAGCAGCCACCAGCTGCTCGGTGGCCATGGCTGGCTGGACAGCACGCAACTGCATCCTGAACCCTGCGGTTCCTCAGCGGACTCAGGAAGCGGCTCAACCCAGCTGGCCCGACAGCGTAGCTCAGCACCGCCCTGCCCCACCGAGGCAGCCACCAGCAGAGCGCTGCCACCAAGCGCCAGAGGCTGGTCAAGACGCAGCTCCAAGACTTCCCCGCTGGTGGCCCAACTGCTGCGTTCTTCAGCCCGCCGGCCGAAGGCATCGACAGCGACCAGGCGGAGGCCCAGCTGGGACTGATCACCGGCCAGGTCACAGCTCAACTGAGGGCTCAGCAATTGATCCGCAGCATCCAGTTGCCAAAAAGCAGCTGTATAGCCCCCCTCGAGCTGCAGCTCGAATTCCGCTTCCACGGTCAGCGGCTCCACTGGAACGGCGATGGTCTCCAACAGACAGGGCATGGAGCCTGACCAATAGTGGCCGCCATCATCTCGACCGCAAGCAAAGCCATTCCAGGTGACATGCTCCAGATAGAGACCGGCAAGATCGAGTCCCCACAGACGCGCAGCCTCCTGGGCCAGGGTGAGGGTCCAGTCCGGCTCCAGGCTCAGCTGCTCCCACAAGGGCACCATCCGCTCGCCGGATGCCTGAAACTCGTTCCAGAACTTCCACCACAACAAACCCGCGTACTCAAATCGTTCTCCCACATCATCAATGGGTCGCGCCGAACCCGAGAGCCGAGTCCCCCAAAGAACCTGCAGAGCAGCCTCCAGCAAGCCCTCGCCATACAAAAGGTACTGTTCATAGGTAGCAGCGCTCTCATAGATCCAAGTCGCGGCATTAGTCGTATAGCGGTACTGAACACAGTGATTGAGTTCATGGGCTGCCACCGACTCGAGCAGTCCCGCTGATGAAGAGGTCAGGTCAACAGCCAACCGAATAAAGCAAGACCATGGCTCCGCTTCCAACTCAGCAGGGACGGCATTGGCAAAGCCATTGTTGGCAAGATCGACCAGGTAGACATCCAGTTCCGGCCCACCTCCACCGCCGCCATCCCGCACCAGGTCCCGATAGCCGCGCGCGACGAAAGACTGACGCCCCAGAGCCAGACCAGCCAGAACCCGGTCCAAAACATCAGGCTGACCATCCTGGTCTTCATCGACCAATGATTGCAGGCGGTCCGCCCCCTCCAGGGTGTAGTGCAAAGCGAAGAAGCCGTCCGGCGAATAGAGGACCTGTTCGTTCCCGCTCAGCTGTGGCCTGCCGCCCCTGGCGCTGCTCTCTGGTGCAGTAAGAACGCAGGGACTGGAGACCAGGGCGAGACTGGCAGCAAGGGCGGAGAAGAAGCCTGGAGTCACGCGAACCAGAGGGCCATCAGCAACGCGCCCAAATTGGCGCAGAAGCCCAGGCTGAAGCCGTAGCCCCGCTGCTGCAAGCCAACATGATAGCCAACCCAGAACAGCAGCCGCCCCAGACAGAAAGCAACGCAGAGCGCCAGCAACAGCCGGGCATGAACGACCGGGCTGCTGGCCGCTGCGGCCAGCAGTGCCAGGGTGAAGATGAGGCTCTGCTCCACCGAATTCTGCAGGACTCTGGCATTGATCCGAAAGCGCCGACTCTCCGCCCCGGACAAGGGGTCAAAAGCACCGACTACATCAAAGGTCCGAAAGCAGCTGGCGACCATCAACAACAGCACCAGGGCCGGCCAGACCAACAATCCCGCGGCGTACGAGAGGAGCTCCCCTTCTGCCACTTCTGGAGTTGGAATGAAGCGCCACAGAGCGAAGCCAACCAGCACTGCAAAGACTGAACTCAAGGAGATAGCCTTAAGGTTGGCAATGCGCTCAGGACCGAACCAGGACTCGCCGTTCATGCCGCTACCCAAACACAACCACCAGGGAGCTCACTGGCGCCTCAGCGGTAGGAGCAAACAGCACGGTGCCCTCCAGGTCGCCGCGTCCCAACCCCGCCCGGTCCGCTGGTGCCAAACTCATATCGGTACCGCGCAGCGTAGGGCCCATCTGCTCCGCACCCTCCAGGCAGGCGCCGTGCATCACGGCCAACTGCAAAGCAACTCCGCACAGATGTGCTCCTTGCAGCTGCGCGCCAGAAAGCTCTGCAGCAGAAAAGTCAGACCCGGACAGCTCCAGGTCTATAAGATCCGTTTCCGACAGGACCGCTTCGGCCAGATTCAGGGCAGCGGTAGCTGCGGGTTCACCAGCATCACGGGCCCACCGCAGCTCTCCAACCATGAGAGCGACATCAGTAGCAGCAGCATCGGAACCAGCAGACACCAGCTCGATCCTACACAAGGCAACGTCAGCCCGGGAAACAAGCCCACAGCTGCCACCGTGATCTGGACCGCTATGCTGACGGAATAGGCCAGCCCCATGGGGTCAACCGATAGCTGGAGTCAGTGAACTACCAGGAACGCTCCTTATCCGGATCAACATGGAAGGCCTTGGCAGCCTTCTTCAGCGCAGTCTTAGGCAGGGAACCTTCCTGCACCAGAGCGTAAACGGCGGCATAAGCGATGGAAGGAGCGTCGACCTCAAAGTGAGCCCGAAGTGCCTCGCGAGTCTCGCTCCGACCGAAGCCATCGGTGCCAAGAGTGAGCATGCGCTGACCCAGATAAGGACCGATCTGATCAGCCACAGCACGCACATAGTCACTGGCACTGACCACTGGCCGCTGGTCCCCCTCCAGCTGAGTGGCCAGATAGGAGCGCCGCGCTTTGCGGCCCGGGTGACGCATGTTCCAGCGCTCCACATCCCGCGCGTCCCGAGCCAGCTCGGTGTAACTGGTAACGCTCCAGACATCGGCCGACACCTCCATGTGCTCGGCTAGCAGCTCAGCGGCAGCCAAGGTACCCGGCAGAATTGCCCCGCTGCCAAACAGATGCACTGAGGCCTTGGCCTTTACGCCTTGCCGAATCCTATACATGCCCCGCAGGATCCCCTGATCACAGCCCTCGGGCTTGGGCGGATGCAGGTAGTTATCGTTCTCCAGACAGAGGTAATAGAAGACATCTTCATCCTCGGCGTACATGCGCCGCAGGCCGTCCTGAACAATGACAGCAATCTCATAGGCATAGGCGGGGTCGTAAGCGACGCAATTGGGCACCGTAGAGGCGTGCAGGAGGCTGTTGCCATCCTGGTGCTGCAGGCCCTCACCAGCCAGGGTCGTGCGGCCCGCGGTCGCTCCCAGCAGAAAACCCCGCGCGCGCATATCTGCCGCAGCCCAGATGCTGTCGCCCACCCGTTGGAACCCGAACATCGAGTAGAACATGTAGAAGGGAATCATGTGCACGCCGTGGCTTGAATAGGCGGTGCCTGCCGCGGAGAACGAAGCCAAAGAGCCCGCCTCGGTGATGCCCTCTTCCAGGATCTGGCCGTCCTTGGCCTCGCGGTAGTAGAGATAGACATTGGAGTCCACCGGATCGTAGAGCTGACCGGCGTGAGCGTAGATGCCGTGCTTACGAAACAAAGCATCGAGGCCAAAGGTACGGGCCTCATCAGGAACGATGGGCACGCAGTTACCGCCAATCTCCTTGTTGGACATCAGGCGAGCGAGCATCTGCACAAAGACCATGGTGGTGGATGCTTCACGCTCGCCACTGCCCGGATAGAACTCCTTGAACAGCTCCTCTCCAGGCACCTGCAGGGCCTTGGCCCGCACCCGACGTGATGGCACATAGCCGCCCAACTCGCGGCGCCGCTCATGCAGGTAATCCATCAGCTCACTGCCAGCCTCAGGCTTGTAGAAGGGCGCCCCGGCGATTTCTTTGTCGGCGATGGGGATTGAGAACCGATCCCGAAACTCCTTCATATCCTCAACGTCGAGCTTCTTCTTCTGGTGGGTCACGTTCAGACCCTGACCAGCACCACCCAGGCCGTAGCCCTTGATGGTCTTGGCGAGGATCACCGTTGGGGCGCCCTTGTGATCTACCGCAGCGGCGTAGCCGGCGTTTACCTTGAGCGCATCATGACCGCCCCGGCGAAGCCGCCACACCTCATCGTCGCTGAAGTCGGCCACCAGCGACCGCAGTTCCGGGTAGCGGCCGAAGAAGTGCTCGCGAACGTAGCCGCCGTCTGAAGCCTTGTAGTGCTGGTACTCACCGTCGACAGCCTCCATCATGCGACGCGCCAACAGGCCGCCATGCTCGCTGGCCAGCAGGGGATCCCAGTTGCTGCCCCACAACACCTTGATAACGTTCCAGCCAGCGCCCCGGAAGGCCGCCTCCAACTCCTGAATGATTTTACCGTTGCCCCGCACCGGGCCATCGAGACGCTGCAGGTTGCAGTTGATGACGAATACCAGGTTGTCGAGGTTTTCACGGCCGGCCAGGGAGATGGCACCCAGGGTTTCCGGCTCGTCGCACTCGCCGTCGCCGATGAAGCACCAGACGCGCTGCTTGCCCTTCGGAATGAATCCGCGGTTTTCCAGGTACTTCATGAAACGCGCCTGGTAGATCGCAGTGATCGGCCCGAGGCCCATGGACACGGTCGGGAACTGCCAGAAGTCCGGCATCAGGTGCGGGTGCGGGTAGCTCGACAGGCCCTTGCCATCCACTTCCTGACGGAAGTTAAGCATCTGGTCTTCGCTCAGGCGGCCTTCCAGGAACGCGCGCGAATAGATGCCGGGGGAGGCGTGACCTTGGTAATAGATCAAGTCGCCGCCATGCTCTTCGGTCGGAGCCTGGAAGAAGTAGTTGAAGCCGATGTCATAGAGCGTCGCGCTGGAGGCAAAGGTGGAAATGTGTCCACCCAGGTCCGGGTCCTTCATGTTTGCACGCATCACCATCGCCAGCGCGTTCCAGCGGACCAGGGAGCGGATTCGACGCTCCATGAACAAGTCGCCGGGCATCTTCGCTTCACGGGTGACGGGGATGGTGTTGCGGTACGGCGTAGTGATGCCGTAGGGCAGCGGGGTGCCGCTACGGGTTGCCAGCTCCCCCATCCGGGTCATGAGATAGTGGGCGCGGTCTTCACCTTCGCGGTCGAGAACTGACTCGAGGGCGTCCAGCCATTCCTGGGTTTCGACGGGATCGAGATCTTGCATGGCTTGCTCCAGGGCGGAAAGGCTTCCAGAATCGGTTGCCTGCTTCGCGGCCGGCTTTGTGAGCCGGTGCGTATATGTTCTTGGATGTGGTGCCGGGGGTAGAGCCGGGCTCTGTAGTTTTACTACAAAACCGCAGCCGATTCAGCCCCCTGTTGGAGTATTTCGTAGTAAAACTACAATGTGACGGGTCGGTCGGGCGGGCTGGCTCCGGCGTCAGGGGCTCTACTCCGGACGTTATCGCTATCCTTCTGGCCGTTCTTGTACAAAGGAACATTCATGAGTTTGCCATCGCTAGTTGCACTGCCGACGTCGCTTCAACCTTTGGTCACCCGTGCTGAGGAGACGTTCCTCGACGCCTTGCGCGACACATCGGAGCAGGCCGAGCAGCTGTTTTCAGCATGGTCGGCGTCGCGCCGCGAGGCCTTCGGTCGGGTTTGCGCCGCCAGCGACTTCGTCAGCGAACAGGTTAGCCGAGATCCCGAGATGCTGCTGCAGCTGGCCGAAAGCGGCTTGCTGGAGCGATCGCTTAAGGATGGTGAAATGCGTGCGGCGCTCACCGAGCTGCTTGACGATTGCACTGATGAGGACAGCCTGGCTCGCCGGCTGCGGCGGTTCCGCAACCGCCAACAGGTGCGAATCATCTGGCGTGACCTGACTCGCCAGGCTGCTCTTGCCGAGACCTGCGGCGATCTGTCCGACATGGCTGACGCCAGTATCGACTTAGCGTACCAGTGGCTATACGAGCGCCACTGCGAGCAGTTTGGTGTTCCGACGGGGCGACGCAGCGGCGATGCCCAGCACATGGTTGTGCTTGGCATGGGCAAGCTGGGCGCACGTGAACTGAATCTGTCCTCGGATATCGACTTGATCTTTGGCTATCCAGAAGGTGGCGAGACAGTAGGGGCAAAGCGCTCTCTGGATAACCAGGAGTTCTTCGTTCGCCTCGGGCAGCGGCTGATCAAGGCGCTCGACGCGCCGACAGTCGATGGTTTTGTCTTTCGCGTGGACATGCGACTGCGGCCCTATGGCTCGTCCGGCTCGCTGGTGTTGAGCTTCAATGCGCTGGAGCAGTACTACCAGGATCAGGGGCGCGACTGGGAACGCTACGCCATGATCAAGGCGCGCGTGGTCGGCGGCAGCGAAGCGGCGGGCAAAGAGCTGCTGGAAATGCTCAGGCCCTTCGTTTACCGGCGCTATCTCGATTTTTCCGCAATCGATGCGCTGCGCACGATGAAACAGCTGATCCAGCAAGAGGTCCGGCGCAAAGGCATGGCCGCCAACATCAAGCTGGGCTCCGGTGGCATCCGCGAGGTGGAGTTCATCGCCCA
>DJIF01000136.1 GCA_002433485.1 Deltaproteobacteria bacterium UBA6601 | reverse complement strand
TGGCAGTGCCAGGCACAGGCTGAGGGTGAGGGCCGCATAGGAGACGAAGTCGGTGGTCGCAAGCCGCCGTGCATAGTGGAGCATGGATCTGGTCTCCGGGAGGTAGGAGGCGACTCGCTGACCCCCTCCCAATCGGGCCTGCGATGCACTGCGGAGAGAGAGTCTTGCACCAGAGGCAGCCTCTCGGCAAGTGCTTCCTTCCCCGGAATCAGCCATGGTCGCTACCGGCTCGACGACGGTTGCGGACCGCGGTAATCAGGGCCCTCGGGGGTCGACCTTGCGCACGAATTCCCGAGCGGCAGCTACCGGGTCGGCACCGCCCAGCCAGGCGTCTTCAATTACCGCACCCAGGGCGCTGCCGATGACGTAGCCATCAGCGACCTGGCAGACCCGCTCGGCCTGTTCTCGGCGGGAGATGCCAAAGCCGACACAAACGGGTAGCGCCGAGGTCTGCTTCAGCTCGGTCACGCGACTCTCCAGCTCTTTTGGCAGCTCGCTCCGAGAGCCCGTGACGCCCTCGCTGCTGACGCAGTACAGGAAGCCGCTGCTCACCGCGCAGATCTGAGCAAGTCGGGAACTGGGCGTGGTGGGTGAGGCTAGAAAGATGGTGTCGAGCTGGGACTCGCGGCAGCTGCCAATATGTTCCTGGGCTTCCTCAGGGGGAAGATCGGTGACCAGGACTCCGTCGATGTCCTTGAGAAGGTCGCCCAGTAGCCCTCGCCGGCGTAGCTGAATCAGCGGGTTGTAGTAGGTGAACAGCACGATCGGCAGGGAGAAACCGATGCCGCGCAACTCTGCGGTGAGTTCGGCGAGGTGCTCGGCCCGTATGCCTGCTTCAATGGCACGCTGAGCTGCGCGCTGGTTGGTGGGTCCATCGGCAATGGGGTCGGTAAAGGGCAGGCCCAACTCCAGGATGTCGGCGCCGCAGTCCTCCAGCATCAAGGCCAGATCGCGGCAGCTGCCCAACTCGGGGTTGCCCAGGGACAGGTAAGGGACAAAGGCCTTGCGTCCTTGCCGGCTGAGCAGTTCAAAGCGCTGTTGGATTGGGCTTAGATGCTTTGCCTTCACAGCCGCTTGCCGTCCAGTGCGGCGACCTGGGCGACGTCTTTGTCGCCTCGGCCGCTGAGGTTGAGCAGGACTACCTCATCGCGCTTCATCGCTGCGCACTCATGCAGCACCCAGGCCAGCGCATGGCTGCTCTCCAGAGCCGGGATGATGCCCTCCAATTCGCTGCACAGCCGGAAGGCTTTGAGGGCTTGTTGGTCGGTGGCATAGGAGAACTCCACCCGACCCTGTTCGCGGAGGAAGGCATGCTCGGGGCCCACGGCTGGGTAGTCCAGACCGGCGGACACGGAGTGGGTCTCTAGGATCTGACCCCACTCGTCCTGCAGCAACCAGGTGCGAGTGCCGTGTAGAACGCCCACGCTCCCCCCTGCAAAGCGAGCGGCATGCCGCCCAGAGCCCGGTCCCTCCCCGCCGGCTTCGACCCCGATCATGCGGCAGGGGTCATCGCGGAAGGGGTGAAACAGGCCGATGGCGTTGGAGCCACCGCCGACGCAGGCGACCAACAGGTCCGGCAGTTGGCCGCAGCGCTCCAGTACCTGAGCCCGAGCCTCTAGACCGATGATCGATTGCAACTCCCGAACGATGCTCGGGTAGGGGTGCGGTCCCAGGGCTGAGCCGAGCAGATAGTAGGTGCTTGCGCTATCGGCAACCCAATGCCGCAGGGCTTCGTTAATGGCATCTTTGAGGGTCCTTGAGCCTGAGTCGACCCGGCGGACTCGGGCTCCCAGGAGCTGCATTCGGTACACGTTAAGTGCCTGTCGCTCAGCATCAATCGTGCCCATAAACACGGTGCAGTCCAGCCCAAGCCTGGCGCAGGCGGTGGCAGTGGCGACCCCATGTTGGCCGGCACCGGTCTCGGCGATGATGTGGGTCTTGCCCATGCGCCGGGCCAGCAGCGCCTGGCCCAGGGCGTTGTTGAGCTTATGAGCCCCGGTGTGGTTGAGGTCCTCGCGCTTGAGCCACAGCTGCGGTCCACCCAGGTGTTCCGTGAGGCGCGGGGCGTAGCTGAGCGGGGTGGGGCGGCCGGCCCAGTGGCTGAGCAGTTCCTTGAGCTCGGCGTGGAATTGGGGATCTTTGCGTACGCTGTCCCAGGCGCTGCACAGCTCGTACAGGGGTTCCACCAGGGTTTCCGGGACAAAGGCGCCCCCATAGCGCCCATAGCGCCCCTGCGGGTCAAAGGGCCCAGTCATCTGTTCAGTTGTTCCTGCTTGCTTCCAGACCGCGGCGAGCCGCATCCACGTAGCCCTTCACCAGGTCCATATCCTTGTGGCCGGGGATGCGTTCGAGTGCTGAGGATGCATCCAGCCCCATGGGCCGGACCATCTCTACTGCTCGTTCTGCGTTGTCTGCTGAGAGTCCGCCAGCAAGAATCAGCGGCCCTTGCGCAGCGAGGCGGGCCGCTACCTGCCAATCCACCTGTTGACCTGTGCCACCCTGCAGATGCGGGTGCCAGGCATCCAGTAATACCGCTTCCGCGCCGGCCTCCCAGAAGGCTCGGACCTGGTCGGGATGAAAGCCTGGTGACATCTTCAGGCTCTTCCAGACCCGCAGTCCTTCGCGGGCAAGTTGCTCTACATCGACGGGGCGCTCATCTCCGTGGAGTTGGGCGATGGTCAGGTTCAGCTCTCGGTAGGACCGGGTGAGGATGTCGGTCGGTTCGTCGACGAAGACACCCACCAGGCCTACTTCGCAGGCGCTTGCAGCGGCGCTTAGTTGATGGGCTTGCTCGGTTGTTACCGCTCGCTCGCTGCCCGGCCAGAGGAGGACCCCGGCGAGGTCGATGCCGATGGCTCCGGCCTGGCGCAGTTGGTCGGGCTCGGTGAAGCCACAAACCTTGATCAGCAGCTTGCGTCGATTCTCTGTTGCCGTCATCGCCGGTGTCCTCTTTTTTGCTCGATCTGAAGGTCAGCCAGACCTTCTCCGTCGCGTTCCGCCAGGGCCTGACCCACCAGGATGGCGTCGGCTCCGGCACGGCGCATGCGAACAGCGTCTTCCGGGGTGCCGATTCCTGACTCGGATACTACCCCGATGGGACTGGGGATTTGGGTCATGAGTTGTTCGCTCCGCTCGAGATCAACGGAGAAGTCATCCAGGTCCCGATTGTTGATTCCCATAAGGCTCGCGCCGCAGGCCATTGCCAGATCCAGCTCGCGTTGGTTGTGAACCTCGACCAATACTTCTAGATCATAGCAACGAGCGGCCCGCAGCATCCCTGCGGTCTGTGCACCCAGCAGACGGACGATGAGCAGTACGGCGTCAGCGCCCAGGGCGGCCGAGATGGCAAGATCGGCCTCGTCGGCGAGAAAGTCCTTGCGCAGCACAGGTCCCGGAAAGACAGCTCGGCACTGGCCTAAAAAGCGCGGCGATCCATCGAAGAAGTGGGTGTCAGTGAGTACCGACAGGGCCTGGGCTCCGCTTGCTGCGTAGGCTTCCGCCAGTTGGGTGGGATCTTGCCATTGAGCAAAGCGTCCGGCCGAAGGTGAGCTTCGCTTGATTTCAGCGATCACCGTGAGCCGCTTTGGGTCCTGCAGTGCGGCGACCAGCGAGCGGCGTTGGCGCTCGCAGCCACCGGCTTTTAAGAACCTGCCCGCTCGTTCCAGGAGCTCGGGTTCGGGCAGCCACGGCGAGGCGGGATCAATGCGCGGTTGTCCGCGCAGTGCATCGCGCAGGATGTCTCTTTCCCAGCGCTTGCGCCGCACAATTTCGGCGAGAATTCCTGTTTGCCTGCTCACGCTTCAAACTCGCGAAGCGCCTGTAATGATTTGAGGCCTGCTCCCTGCTGGAGCAGGCTGGAGGCCCTGTCTACTCCTGCTCGTAGAGAGGGTGCGAGACCCGCTATGTAGAGAGCAGCGCCGGCGTTTGCTGCTACTGCGTCAGCGCGCGGCCCTGGCTCACCGCCGAGCAGGGACTCGATAGCGGCGGCGTTCTGAGCCGCGTCACCGCCCCTTAGCGCGGTGATCTCGCAGCGCCTCAAGCCCAGCTCTTCGGGCTCCAGGCTGTAGCTCTCGACGACATTGTCCTTAACCTCCCATACGCGGGTCGTCCCGCAGATGGACAGTTCATCCAGCACCTTGCCGCGTCCGTCGTCGCCGCAGAACACCAGCACGTGCTCACCGCCCAACTGCAGAAGTGCATGTGCGAGGGTTTCGGCATGAACTGGCGAGAACACCCCGATTACCTGGCGCCGCGCTCCGGCGGGATTGGTCATGGGACCGAGCAGGTTGAACGCGGTGCGGGTTGCCAGTTCGCGGCGTACGGGCATGACATGGCGCATGGCCGGGTGATGCTGCGGGGCAAATAGGAACGCGATCCCCGAGTCCTCGAGACAGCGCTCTAGGGCCTCAATCTCAAGGTTGATGGGGACGCCCAGGGCTTCGAGCACATCGGCTGAGCCGCACTTGCTGGAGATGGAGCGATTGCCGTGTTTGGCCACTACTGCGCCGCCGGCGGCAGCGATCATGGCTGCTGCAGTGGAGATGTTGATGGTGTTGGACCCGTCGCCCCCGGTGCCGCAGGTATCGATGAGAGGGCCCCTTGAGCTACTCACTGGGACCATATGTGCGCGCATCGAAGCGGCCATTCCGGCCAGTTCAGCAGCGCTCTCGCCGCGCAGACGGAGTGCACACAAGAGCCCAGCAATCTGCGCTGCCGGGCAGTTTCCCGACATGATCTGGTCCATGGCTGTGCGCGCTTGACCCATGCTTAGATGGTCACCGTCGAGGACCTGGGAGAGGGCGCTACGTAGCGGCATGTGGTTCCATGATGAGGTTAAGAAAGTTCTGCAGCAGGAGTTCACCTTGTGGGGTGAGGATCGATTCTGGATGGAACTGTACGCCAAAGGTAGGCCTACTGCGGTGACGGATTGCCATGATCTCGTCTCCGCAGCGAGCGGAGACCTCAAGGCTGGGAGGGAGACTTCCTGGGTCTACGATGAGGGAGTGGTAGCGTCCGACCTCGAAGGGCTGGGGGAGGCCCTGGAACAGGCCCAGCCCATCGTGTTCTACCTTGCTGGCTTTGCCGTGAACCGGAAGCTCGGCCCGCACGATGCGGGCGCCTTCCGCTGCACAGATGGTCTGATGGCCGAGACAGACGCCTAGCAGCGGCAGCTCGCCGCTGAGTTCGCGGGCGATGTCTTGACAGATACCACTGTCTTCGGGGCGTCCCGGGCCTGGTGAGAGCACAATGGCGGAGAAGTCAGCCGCACGAATCTCCGCCAGACTGGTGGCGTCGTTGCGGACCACCTCGATATGCGGATGAACAGCTCCCATCATCTGATAGAGGTTGAACGAGAAGGAGTCGAAGTTGTCCACCAGAAGGATCGTCATGGGCTCTCCACATCGGCCCTGCGCTGTGGGCCCAGGCCTCCGCTCAGTAGACCCTGCTCGGCCCAGCAGATGGCTTCGATCAGAGCACGCGCTTTGTTCTCAGTCTCCTTGAACTCGTGCTCGGGGATGGAGTCGTAGACGATGCCGGCGCCGGCCTGCACGTGGATTTGCCCGTCGTAATGGACCGCTGTGCGGATGGCGATACAGGTGTCCAGGTCGCCGCCGTAGTCAAGGTAGCCGACTGCCCCCGCATAGACGCCCCGCGCGCTGGGCTCGAGCTGTTCGATGATCTCCATGGCTCGGACTTTGGGAGCCCCTGATACGGTGCCTGCTGGGAAGCAGGCATAGAGGGCATCCAGGGCATCCTGATCAGCGCGGAGCTGGCCGCGGACCCGGGATACCAGGTGCATCACATGGCTGAAACGTTCGATCTCAGCGTGACGGGTCAGCTCTACAGTTCCGAAGCGGGCTACCCGGCCGATGTCATTGCGGCCTAAATCCACCAGCATCTGGTGTTCAGCACGCTCTTTGGGGTCACGCTTTAGTTCTTCGCAGAGTCGCTCATCTTCACCTGGGCTGTGGCCGCGCCGTCGGGTCCCGGCGATGGGCATGGTCTCTACCTGGTGGCCTTCCACGCGCACCAACATCTCCGGGGAAGCGCCGATCAGGGTGTGCTCACCGAGCTCAAGGAAGAACTGGTAGGGGCTTGGATTGAGGATGCGCAGTGCCCGGTAGACCAGGAAGGGATCGCAGGAGAGCCTGGCGGTCAGGCGTCGTGAGAGCACGACCTGAAAGATCTCTCCAGCGCGGATGGCCTCAGTCGCGCTTGCCACGGCCTCGATGAAGCTTGCCTGATCGGTGTCGCTGTGGAATTGAGGTGCCGGCCCAGCTGGCTGCTGGTCCTTAATTGGCTGGGCCTGCGCCAGGAGCGCCTCCAGCTCATCGAGCTTTGCGATGGAGCGTTGGTATTCGAGCTGTGCCCGTGCTGTGGAAGAGGTGGCGGTGAGCTCCACGATGCGGATCAGGTAGAGGACAGAACGTAGGTGGTCGAAGGCCAGTACTTCGTTGTGCAGAGCGAGGTTGATATCCGGAGTCTTCAGTGGGTCCGGCAGGGTCTGCGCCAATCGCTCCTGCAGCCGCACAGAGTCGTAGCCGAAGAAGCCCACTGCGCCACCGAGGAAGCGGGGTGCGTCTGGGAAGTCGGTGAGGGGCGCTCGGTTCAGCAGCTCTCTGAGCAGCTGGCGGGGGTCCCCCTCGCGGATTTCGTGTTGGCTGGCGCCATCGACCAGGCGCTCTATCTCGATGGACTGACCAAAGGAACGCAGCAGCAGCTCAGGTCGGCCACCGACAAAGGAGTAGCGACCAAGTCTCTCACCGCCTTCGACGCTCTCGAACAGAAAAGAGTGGCTGGATCTGCCACGTAGTTTCAGCCAGGCGCTGACTGGAGTGTGCAGATCGGCTGGAAGGCTGCGGATTACCGGAATCCTGATGCCGCGACCGGGCTCTCTGCGTTCAGCGAGTTCGAGGAATTGCTGTTCAGTGGTTGTGCTTAGCACTGTCTCAGGTTCCTCACTACAGTCGGTTTCTTCGCTTCAAATCGCTTGACGGGCGTCGAGTCCGCCTCTATTTATGCGCTATCGGGCGCAGCAGTGGGCTGCGCCAGACCGACATCAAATACGACTGTCGGAGGAACTTTGTCATCCTCGCTCATTGATGGCGAGGGGCAACCTCCAGATTGGAAGGCGCCTATGGCCCCGCCCGACAGCAATATGGCCCGAGCCACTTTTGTCTCGGAGACTCTGCTTCCAACCCGAACCGGTAATTTCCGTGTGCGCGCTTATCGCGATCCACAGGACGGTAGTGAGCCGGTAGCGATTATTTTGGGCGACCTCGAGGGCGCCCGAGATCTCGCCGTCCGGGTCCATGATGAGTGCTTTACCTCTGAGGTCCTGGGGTCTCTTAAGTGCGACTGTCGCGAGCAACTGGAGTTCGCCCTGGAAACCATCAAGCGGCGGGGCAAGGGAGCGGTGATTTATCTGCGTCAGGAGGGTCGGGGCATTGGACTGGCCAACAAGATCGCCGCTTATGCACTTCAAGAAGAAGGACACGATACTGTCGACGCTAACCGAGCTCTGGGCTTACCTGACGATCAGCGCCGCTATGATGCGGCCTCGACCATCCTCGAGGATCTGGGCGTGGAGAGCATCGAACTGCTGACCAACAATCCCCGCAAGGTGGACGAATTGCGTGCTCTTGGGGTTCATATAACTAAGCGTTTGTCGGTTCTGGTCCCCGCTAATCCGCACAGCGCCGATTATCTACGTGCCAAGGCCGAGCGTATGGGGCACCTGTTGGACCCGCCTCCGCCTCCATCCATTGACGCTGAAGCCAGCTGAGCGGCTTGGAGTCGCGTTGGTAGCTGTCCGTGCCCGGTAAGCAAAATTAGTCGCGAGGCTCGCCGTCATAGCGAGCTGCTGCGTGCTGTGTGTCTTGCTTTTGATGGGCTCCCGTCTGGACAGCAAGGAGTGTAGAGTAGCTGCTCATCTCATGTGCAGGTACAGGCCTATGTCACTAATTGTCCGGGTTCCCGTCGCCCTCATTCTTATCTTCCTCTTGAGCTTTCTGTTGCCGACCGCCTGTGAAGATGGCGTTGGTACAGAGATCTGTGGTGACGGAGAGGACAACGATTTTGATGGCGTCATCGATGAGGGAGTCGACGAGGACGGTGACACCTATCGGACCTGCGATATAGCTGAGCTCATTGATTGTGATGACAGCAACCCCGACGTACACCCCGACATTCCCGAGGCTTGTGACGGTAACGACACTGATTGCAATGGGGTGGTCGATGATGTGGACCTGGACGGTGACGGCTTTATCTCCAGCGCTTGCGGTGGTCAGGACTGTGATGACAGTGATCAGGACGCCTTCCCTGGCCGTGCAGAGTCCTGTGATTTTGCTGATAACGACTGTGATGGCACGGTGGACGAGGGCTTTGACGCCGATAATGATGAGTGGACCTTCTGTCAGGGGGATTGCGACAACACAGACCCCTTTATTCATCCCGATGCGGAAGAGATCTGCGACGGCATCGACAATGACTGCGACTGCAGCGGCGATAGCAATAACGACGCGACCGCATGTGGGCCGGGGGATCGGGGTGTCGACGAGGACTTTGATCTGGACGGTGACGGCTTTGTCGATGCCAGTAATGCCTTCTGTGTTCCGGTCTACGGCGTAGGTGGCGTGGGTGAGGCAGTAGGTGATTGTGACGATGACCCGACCACCGGGCCTACCGTTCACCCCGGTGCCCATGAAGACAGTGGCGACGGGCTCGACAATGATTGTGATGACTGTGTCGATGAGTGTCAGGATGCCGACGGAGACGGCTGGGACACCTGTGCAGTGGGCGCTCCAGGTGATCCTACCTGTGTGGGTGAGTCTCTACCTGATGATGGGCAGGCTGCGGACTGTAACGATGAGCCGGGCGATTTGTTTGCCCCGATCACCAATCCTGGAGTTGAGTTCCCTCTCGAGATTCAAGATGTGGGTGTGCTGACCATTTATGATCAGTGCGACACGGTCGACAACAATTGTGATGGCTGTATCGACGAAGGGTTCGCTGCTGATTGTTCGGGTCTGTTGGATGTTGAGGACTTTGTCTTGAATGGCCCTCCGGCCATCTGCGCTAACCCTGCGCGCTGAGCCGGCCGTGGACGTGAGTGTGTACGATCCCAAGCTCGTTGCAGTGGTTGGCGCCGGCAATATGGGCGCTGGAATCGCGCAGAAGATCGCCCAGGAGGGCTATTCTGTTCTCCTTGCTGATGTCGATTTAGAGCGGGCCGAGCGGGGCCGGGCGATCATTGAGACCTCGCTGCATCAAGCAGTTGAGCGGCGCATCGTCAGTGAAGCTCAGCGCGCGGAGACTCTATCGCGCATCACTGCAGTCGGCAGCCTTGAGTTATTGGCTGAGGCGGATCTTGTCATCGAAGCTATCTTTGAAGACTTGGCGGCCAAGCGTCAGTTGTTCCAGCAACTGGACCGTTGTGTAGGACCCAACTGTGTGTTGGCGACCAATACTTCGTCTTTCTATGTTGAGCAGCTGGCTGAGGTCACGGAGCGCCCTGAGCTGGTGGTAGGCCTGCATTATTTCTTCCATCCAGCTAAGAACAGGCTCCTTGAGGTCATTGCTGGTCAGCACACCCTTCCCGAGGTCATAGCGGCCATGGTTCGGTTCGCCGAAGGGCACGGTAAAACTGCTCTCCAGGTTGCCGATCGACCGGGCTTTGCGGTGAATCGATTCTTTGTCCCCTGGCTGAACGAGGCCGTACGGCTGGTCCATGAGGGCCTGGCTGACCGGCCCAGCGTGGAGGCTGCCGCAAAGCGCGCCTTTGGCGTCGGGATGGGGCCCTTTCAGCTCATGAACGTGACCGGCTTGCCAGTGGGACTGCACGCGGCTTCTACCTTGGGGCGGGAGCTTGGCCCCTTCTACGAGCCCTGTCAGCTATTGGCTCAACAGGTAGCGGTTGGCTCCATGTGGAGCTTTGCTGGAGAGGCCGATACCTCGGTCCAGGTCCAGATCCAAGAGCGGCTGCTCGCCAGCGTGTTCCTGGTGGTTGGCCAACTTCTTGATGAGCAGGTCTGCAGCCTTGAGGACGTAGATAGGGGCGCCCGCATTGGTCTGCGCTGGACAAAGGGACCTTTTGAGTTGCTCGCGGAGGTCGGGATCGAGCGCGCTGTTGAGCTGGTGGAGCGGCTGGTTGTGAGTCATCCGGAGCTGGTCGTGCCCCGCAGTCTCCGTGATCAGGCATCGCTCGGCCGTCCGTTTGGCTTTCAACGGGTCGATCTGGAGGTAGATCAAGGTATTGCAACGGTGCGCATCAACCGGCCAGAGGTCCTCAACGCCCTCGATGAACAGCTCGTCGCTCAGCTTCACGATGTTCTTGAGCAGGCCATGGGTATCGAGGGCTTGCAAGGAATCGTTCTGGCTGGGGCCGGCAAGGCCTTTGTCGCTGGAGCCGATATCAGCTTCTTTGTTCGTAACCTTGAGGCGGACGATGTCGACCGGATTCTGACTTTTACCCGCAAGGGGCAGGCGCTGCTGAGGCTCATCGAGACCTGTACTGTGCCGGTGATTGCCAGGGTTCATGGCATGGCCCTCGGTGGGGGGACTGAGCTGGCGCTTGCCTGCCATGGGATCGTCTGCTCCGACCGGGCTAGCTTTGCGCTTCCGGAGACCGGCATTGGCATCTACCCGGGTCTGGGCGGAACCCAGCGGCTTCCTCGCATCGTTGGGCCAGAGTTGGCTCGGCGGCTCATTTTTACCGGTAAGCCGTTGTCCGCAGTCTCGGCGGTTGAGGCAGGCCTGGCTCTGCAATGCGTCCCGATTCAAGACTTGGATCGTGCGGTTCGTGAGTGGTTCGCTTGCGGCCTGCCAGACCGCTACGCAGTTGAGGGGCAGCCCGGCGCTGCAGTACGGGAAGCCTATGCCGCTTCAGCGGTCCAGAGCCTGCTGGAAGGGCGGCTTCCCGACCAGATCTCTGGTGAAGCGCGGACCCTGTTGGAGGGGGATCTTCGAGCTATCGGCCGAAAAGCACCGTTGGCTCTGGCAGCAGCGGCGCAACTCATCGATGATGGCGCTGCCTTGCAGCTACCCGCAGCGCTGGAGCTTGAGCTAGACCGTTTGGAGGGGATCTTTACAACCAAGGACGCACTGCATGGCCTTAAGTCGGTCACCAGCGGCTCGCGACCCTCCTGGCAGAGTGCCTGAACCGACTTTAAAGAGACCTACCCATGGATGATCTTCGCTCGGTTCTTGAGGGCCGCGCTCTTCTTTCTGACGGTGCGATGGGTACCGAGATCTATCGGCGGGGTGTCTACATTAACCGCTGCTACGACGCCCTCAATCTCAGCGACCCAGAGCTGATCGCTGGGATTCACAGTGACTACGCAGAGGCCGGGGCCGATCTGCTGACCACCAACACCTATGGTGCCCACCGGATGCGTTTGTCGCGCTTCGGGCTTGAGGCTGAGCAGGGCGGGATCATTTCATCGGGGGTCCGCCTTGCCCGTGCTGCCGCCGCTGGCCGTTGCTATGTAGCCGGGTCTATGGGCCCGCTGCCCTTGTTGCTCAGGCCCGCCGGTCCGGTTTCTAAGGAAGAGGCTCTGGCCACTTATCGAGAGCAAGCAGAGATTATGTTGGAGGAAGGGGTCGATTTGATCGTCCTCGAAACCTTTCGGCAGCTCTCCATGCTGGAACATGCGGTTGCGGCTGTGCGTGGTCTTTCCACTGACATACCGCTGGTTGCGAGCTTCGCTTTCAAGCCTCAGCGCCACTACTTTGTGGGTGCTACTCCCGAGGATGTTGCCGCTGCAGTGAGCAGTTGGGATGTTGATCTTCTGGGTACCAATTGTGTGATCGGGCCGCAGGCCATGCTGGATGTGGTTGAGCGACTCCGAGAGGCCACTGAAAAGCCGATTCTGGCGATGCCTAACGCGGGTCAGGCGGAGATGGTCGAGGGTCGTACCTTGTACCTTGCCAGCCCCGAGTACATGGGGGAGTACACTCGCCGTTTGTTTCAGGCCGGCGCCCAGATTGTTGGAGGCTGCTGCGGAACGACTCCGGAGATGGTCCGCCAGATGCGGTCTTTCTTGAACTCGGCTGAGCCAACTGTTGCTCCGGCCCGAATCCGGCGCATTGAGCCAGTTCAGCACAGCTCGGTGGAGGTTACCCCTATCGAAGAACGCAGCCGCTGGGGAGAGCGCATAGGCGGAGAGTTTACGGTCTCGGTGGAACTGGACGCGCCACGTGGGCTAGATGCCAGCAAAAGCATAGAAGGAGCGCGCTTGCTTGCCAGCCATGGCGTTCAGGCGGTCAATATTGCTGACGGTCCCAGAGCTACAGCAAGGATGTCAGCGCTGGCCCTGGCGCTGCAGGTCCGTGAGCAAGTGGATATCGACGTGATCGTGCATTACTGCTGTCGGGACCGGAACCTGCTTGGCATGCAGATGGACTTGTTGGGGGCCCACTCGCTGGGGGTTCGAAACCTGCTGTGCGTCACCGGTGATCCGCCGAAGATGGGCAATTATCCGGACGCAACAGGAGTCTTTGATCTGGATTCTGTGGAGTTGGTGAGGGCGGTCCATAACTTGAATCGGGGGGTGGATTTTGGCGGTGACTCGATGCCTGAGGCCACCGATTTTGTCATTGGCTGCGGCTGCAACCCTGGTCATGTTCCTCTGGAAAAAGAGGTGGCTAAATTCCGCCGCAAGCTTGAAGCGGGAGCTGAGTTTGTGTTTTCCCAGCCGCTTTACGATCCGACTGTTCTGGAGCGATTTCTAGCTGCCATAGAGGACTTTCCCGAGGTCCCGTTTCTGGTCGGGATCCTGCCGCTGGCCTCGGCCAAGAACGCTGAGTTCCTCCATAACGAGGTCCCTGGCATGCAGATTCCCGCGGTGACTCGGGCCCGGATGGAGCGAGCAGGCTCGCGTGACGAGCAGCGCGCAGAGGGCATTCGTATTGCTGGTGAGGCCCTGCGGCTGGCGCGCAGCTATCCACGGGTCACCGGGGCTTACATCTTCCCGCCTTTTGGCCGTTACTTGAGTGTCCCAGAGGTCTTTGAGGCCAGTGAGCAGCGTGTAGAGGTCTGAGGCGGCACGCTCTTAATAGATGCGGGTTAAGCCTGCTCCTGGATAGTAGTGCCCCAGGATGTCCTGATAGTCGTGATCGGAAGCCGCCATGCTACGGGCTCCCCATTGACAGAGGCCGACGCCGTGACCAGCGCCGCGGCCGCGCACCAGAAAGCCTGCGCCCACTACTTCGCTTTCAAAACGGGCGCTTTTTACCCGGTTCCAGCCCAGGTGCTGGCGGAACTCATTGCCACTCCAGCGAACCGTGCCGTCTTCGGTGATCAGGTCCAGCAGCGTGACTCGGCCCGATAGACTTCGCTCTCGAATGTGTAGTCCCTGGACCGCATCGGCTTGTTCGCCTGCGGATTGCAGCGCCTTGAGTAGTTCATCTGGTTTGATCTGGGTCTCCCAAGGGGTCCGGGTTGCTCCATCGCAAAAGCCACATTTAACGCTGGCGTTGCCGTTGTTCGGTCGTTCTGGCCAGACATTGTCGGGTACCTCCGTCTGGCCTGCACAGGCTGAGTGGTAGAAGGCTGATACCAGATACCCATTGCGGCTCAGCACTTCGCCGTGGGTGGTCGTGACTGCAGCTCTGGAGCTTGGGTCAGCACCCCGTCCCGAGTAGACCTGATCGTCTACCGTGGACTCTAGGTGGTAGGCCCGCGTGGAGCTGTTGCGTTGCATCAGGGCATAGGTGCGGGCCGCGACCGCCTGGGCCTTCTTGGCCTCCAAGCCCCAGGAGGCCGGCAGCTCTGCTGCCACTACTCCCTGCAGGTATCGCTCAAGGTCGACCTCGTTCACCAGTAGCAACTTGCCGTCTTCTTCGTGGAGTTCCAGCGCCCCTGGATATTCCTTCTTGCCGATCCGAATCGGTCCGACCCGGTTCTCTATGCGGGTGCCCTTTGGAATGATGCCAACGCCCTCCACCCAGACCCCCTCACGGCGCGGCATTACCAGTGCTCGCCCCCTTGGCATTGGGATCGCCTGATTGGGCCCCTGGTTGATATTGAGGCCTTCGCCCTCAAGGGTGATGGAGCCGGAGGTCCTGAGCAAAGCGACCCGGATCGTCGGCACCGTTGCACTTGGTTCCGGCAGGGTCAGCCCCTTGAGGGACTCATTGGCTTCAGCTTCATCTCGGGTCGACTCGTCGCTGGTCCTTTGGGCCCTCGAGCGTTCTTTGAGGTCGGAGAGCTCGGTTCGTAGGTCCTCCACTTCTTCAGCGAGTCGACCATAGTCTTCCCGTACCAGGGTCTGATCGGTGAGAATCCAGTAGCCGGCGAACAGGCCGGTGGCCAGTAACAGACCTGCGGTAAAGACACTCAGCAGGACCAGTAGAACCCGTGAGGGATGGAGCGCGAAGCGCCGCTCCTTGCCTCCACCGCCACGGGGAATCACGACGATGGGAACCGGGCCAGGCGGCCGCGAGCGGCGCTCTTCCTTGCGGGATTTTAGATCCGGCGGTGGGCTGGAGCGGAGATCCCGATTGGGCCGAGGACTGGGATCGGGCATGATCTAACGCTTCCGCCGAAACAGCTTAAAGACACCCTTTTCTTCATCTGCGACCGGTGTCTTACGAGCGGTGTACAGTTTGCCAGTGGCATTGTCGAATCGGGCCGGGGGGCGTGCTGGCCGCGAACCTGCGGCTGGCGGATGACGGGGTAGCGAGGCGGCGCTCGGGGGTCGTGAAGGACGGCTTGAAGGCGGGGCTTCGCTGGTCTTGGGGCTTGGGGCCTCCTCTTTGGCTGCCTGTGCCACTGGCCCGGGCAAATCTGCGAAGGAGATCTCCGGTCCTTTGCTGCTTTTGGCTGGCTCTGCGCTGTCGGTGAGGCTGAGCCTTAGCGCTTCGAGTTGTTCGTCGCGCTCTTCGAGCTGAGTTTCAAGGGCTCGAACCCGCCGTTGAGCTTCTGCGTAGGCTGCCTCGACCGTCTCTCGAAGTTCCCGCTCCCGCTGACTGGTTGTAGCCTCCTCTACTCGGCCGCTGCGGGCCGCCTCAAGGGTTTTGGCTACCTCGCCATGTCGTGCCAGCAGGCTTTTGTGTTCGCGTTGTGCATCGTTCTGCTGTTGAGTGATGGCATCCAGCTGGTTCTGTGTATCCATGGCTCGAACCCGCTCCGACTCGCGGGCCTGCTCGCTCTGTTGTAGCTTCTGCTGTAGTTGCTCCAACTGCGCGGAAAGGCTGGCATTGTGCCCCTGGCTGGCCTCAAGCTCCCGTCCTCGTTGCTCCAGTTCCTGCTGAACCACCGCCTTGGCTTCACCGACTTGTTCGGAGTGTTGGATGAGCTCTTCCAGGCGCGCGCTGAGCTGTTGCAGTGAGCTTTGGCTTTGGCTGCGCTCGCTGTTGGCCTTGAGTTCGTATTCTTGTTGGAGTTCGTAGAGCGCCGCCTCGCGGGCCATGTCTCCTTCAATACGGACTCGCTCGGCTTCCAACTGAACCTGGCTGAGGGCCTCTTCCTTACCCTTAAGTTCGTTAGCGAGCCGCTCCTGCCAGGTCTCGCGTTCCCGATGAAGACCGGCCGTTGCTGCCGCAATGCGGCTCTCTGCCTCTTCCTGCACGGTACGGATCTCTAGGCTCAGGTTGTCTCGTTGTTCCGACAGTACTGAGGTTTCGCTGAGGAGCGTGTCTACTCGCTGCGACATGGCCTCGGCCCGGTTGGCCTGTGCTTGAGCTTGGTCCTCCAGCTGTTGGACTTGACCGAGAACTTGATTCCGCTCTGCCTTGAGCTGGGCGATCTCTTGCTGGGCCTGTTCCAAGTGCTCCAGGGCTTTGTGTCGAGCCCCATCAGCTTCATTCATCCGGCTCGTCGCTTGCTCGGCTTCTTTAAGGGCTTGTTCCGTTTGCTCTCTGGCGCTTGCTGCCCGGCTAGCGCTCAGCTCCGCTTGTTGGAGGGCTGCGGTCTGCTCCGCCACCGCCTCAGTAACTCGTTGCTCCGCTTGCTGTTGAACAGCATTACACTGTTCGTCGGCGATGCGGCGGGTCTCGGCCATCTCCTCTTGGGCTTGCTGCGAGCGACGTTTCACCGTGTTCTGGGCGTCTTCCGCGATCTGCTCTGCTTTCTCCAGGGCCTGGTCAGCTTCATGTCGGGCTTGTTCGGCCTCCGTTCGTGCGTGCTCAGCAGCAGCCTTAAGTTGCTCAAACTGGGTGCGGGTCTGGTCTGCCTGGGCAAGGGCCAGATCCCTCGCCTCAAAGGCCTCCTGCTGTAGTTGTAGTGCCTGTTCGGCGGCAACCTCAGCCGCTATGCGCGCCTGTTCGGCCGTCGCTGCCTGGGCGCTCTTCTCGGCGGCGGTCTCCAGACTCAGGGCCCGACTCTCTTCGGCCTTGTGGCGGGCTGCTTCTGACTGCACCGCCTTCTCCTGCGCCTGCTCTGCATATTCGACTGCGCGGTCGGCTTGCTGGGAGGATTCCCGAGCATGGGCTTCGGCTCGCTGAGCTCGGGATTCCGCATCTGCCGCCCTGCCTTCAGCGTCTGCGACCTTAAGCTCCAGGTTGCTGAGCTTCCGCTCAGCCTCGGATAGCTCTCGCCCTCGTTCGGCAAGTTCAGCTTCGGTGTTGTTGATGTCTTCTTCGGCGAGGCGCAGGCGCTCGTCTCGAGTGTCTATTTCAGCCTTGGCTTCGGCGACGTTTCGATGCAGTTGCTCCACCTCAGCCAAGGCTTCGGAGACTTCTTCGGTCCGAGCTTTGACACTAGCGCTCAGAGTGTCGACCTGCTCCTGACTGGCCGCGACCTGCTGCTCCCGGTCGCGGAGCTGGTTCTGGACCTGGCGAAGCTTGCTTTCCTTCTCGTCGAGTTCTGCCTCCAGTCCGTTGATCTCGGTTCGTAGATCGAGGCTTACCACTCGCTCTCGCCGCAGGATCCGGTTTAGTTCCTCGATACGGCCCTCAGCCTCAGCCTTTTCGTTCTGGTTTGCGAACAGGCTCTCTTGCCGCTCCAAGGTTGCTTTGGCCATGCTGGCTTGTTGCTCGGAAGCCAGTCGGGACTGCTGTTCCGCCACGAGCGAGCTCTGTAGCTCTGCGAGCTTCTGCTCTCGCTCGGCCAGGGCGGTCTCCATGCCCCGCACTTGCTCGAGGATTTCGTTGCGCTCCTCTTCCACGCGGTGGGTGCGCTGATCGGCCAGAGTGATCTCATGTCGTGCATCGCGGGCATCTGCTCGGGCCTGTTCGCTCAGGTGTTCAGCCTGACGGGTCGCCTTCTCTGCTTGGCTGACTCGCTGCTCGGCGTCGGCGGCTCGATTTTCCGCTACTTCACGAGCTGCGAGAGCAGCTTGTAGTTGGGCGTGTAGGCCCTCACGGTCGCCGCTGTAGGCTTCGATGCGGGAATGCGAGGCTTCCAGCTGGGCTTCGGTCTGGCTGAGATCGCTGCGCAACATCTCTGCTTCGCGGCGCACCTTGCGCAGCTCTTCGTTGAGGGTTTCCAGTTTCTGTTCGCCCTCTTGCCAGCGCTCGGTGGCGGTACTGCCCTCCGAGCGGCTCTCGTCCAGTAGGTGGCGAAGCTCTTCCAGCTCCTGGGTCGAGCGAATCTTGAGGGTATTGGTCTCGTCCAGGCGGGAACCCAGTGAGTCGAGTCGGTCGCGCAGCGCATCTCGGTCCTGGCGGAGTTGGCGCGCTT
The DNA here is from genome assembly GCA_002433485.1 of Deltaproteobacteria bacterium UBA6601. Classification (GTDB taxonomy): domain Bacteria; phylum Myxococcota_A; class UBA796; order UBA9615; family UBA9615; genus UBA6601. The sequence goes on along the minus strand of DJIF01000136.1, from coordinate 79,563 downwards.
CTTCAACGAGTTCTTCGTGTTGTTGTTGGAGTCCACTCAGACCGGCCTTCTCACGGCCGAGGCCCTCTTTTGCGTTGGCCAGTGCCGCTGTCACCTGATCCAGCTCGGTCTTGGCTAGTCCAAGCTTCTCTCGGGTCGCGCTGAGGTCAGTCCGAGTCGCGCTGAGCCGTTCCTCGCTGGCCCGGCGTTCTGCTCGTTCGGTGGCCAGAGCTTCTTCGATCATCTCCAGGCGAACGGAGTCTGGATGTTCACCCCAGCCACCTTCTTCACTGGCAGGCTGCAGCTCCTGGCCCACCAGGGACAGGGCGCGGGTGAGGCCTTTCAGCCAGGGGTCTCCATCGCTCATCGGCGCATCTTAGCCTGGATCTGTGCGTTGCTCAGGGAGCGAGGAACTCTTCTATAAAGGAGTTCAGCTCAGCGAGGTAGGAGGGGCTTGCTATACAGCTCGAATCGGCTCCAGGTGTCGGCGCAGCTTGGCTGGGGCAGGGCAAGTTATTGTGGTCAGCGCCAGCTATGGCGACCAGCTTCCGTGGCTCGCTTGCTGCCTGGTAAAGCAGTTGGGCAAATTCGAAGCGCACCAGAATGTCTTCCGTACCATGAAGGACCAGCTTGGGAGCGGTAACGAAAGGAATTTTCGCGATTGCATCAAACTCGCTGCTCATGAGGGTGCCAGCCGGTAGTCCCAGGCCCAGCGCATCGTCGACCAGGGCCTGCGCACTGACGATGGAGGACTCAGTGATAAGGAGGCTGGGATTGAACTCGCTGGCTAGATCGATGGCAACGGCGCCGCCGAGGGAATGGCCATAGTAGATCACCCGGGACAACTCTGGACGGGGCAGCTGCTCAGCGCCTGCTGCGGCGAGCTGCTCAAGCACGTGATTCAAAGCACTGCGAGCGTCCAGGTAGAGTCCTGCTTCGCTGGGGCTGCCAGTGGAGCGACCGTAACCGCGATAGTCGACGGCGAAGATCGCGAAGCCCATGCGCCAGAGGATCTGGAGTCGGGCCCAATGGCTCTCAAGGTTGCCCCGGCCGCCGTGTAGGTAGAGCACCGTAGTCTCGCGATTTGCGCGGTCGTACTCGTCGTTGGGTGGACAGTCTTGCGGACTGCTGTCTTCGCAGGGATGTAGCCAGACTCCGAACAGCGTGGGTGCCTGTTCCTCTGCCAGCGCACTGCCTTGCAGCTCTACCTCTTCGATGCGGGATTCCGGGACCTCGTTTGCTGGCCAGCTGTAGGCTGTGAGCGGATCGGGTTGGAACCACAGCTGGTCTACCTGTTCAATGCAGCCGGTCGCCAGGACCCAGCCCAGCAGCGTGAGGACCAGCTTGAGTCTCATGGGCCGGCCTCCTCGCTGGATTTACTTGTGTCCTGAGGGCCTTGGGGACTCTCGACCTGTTCGCTCCTATGGCCGGCCCTGCTGCCGATGAACAGGGTCAGTCCTGCAACCAGGGACAAGGCACCCTGGTTGCCAGGAGCCAGGAAGCTGGGGCTGAGCCTGTCACGATCTTGGTAGGGTCGCAGCCACTTCAGCTCAACGCTAAGGCCCAGCTGGCGTTGAGGGCCAAGGCGTAGTTGGCCGCCGAGGTAGGGACTGAAGGTGTAGGGCGAGTTGGCGATCAGCTGGGATCGGACTGGGCTGAAGTAGTTGTGGAAACCCAGGTAAATGAGGTGGCGTTGTCGCGGCCCAAGCGTCCACGATGCGGTGATCTGCAGGTCCATGGCGGCCCAGCTGGCTTGGTGACTGAGCAGCGGTGAGAGGGTAAATGCGGCGGAAATCCCTGGCAGCGCGCCGCGCTGATCCAGCAGGTAATAAGAGGCTCCGACGTCAAAGAAGAAGTTGCCCTTGTTGAGAAAGCTCTCGATCACGTGCCAGCCAAGGTAGAAGTCGGCCCGGTCGGTCAATCCTGTCTTCCAGGTCACGGTGGTCAGTGGAATGGAGGTGTTCTGCTCCTCGCTCAGTGCTACCAGCGGGCCACCTACGCTGATGTGCGCGGCATGTTTGCCCTTTCCCAAAGGACGGGCGGTGTGGGCGGTCGAACAGGCGTTGCTCAGTGCGGCGCTGAGCAGGATGGTAAGCGCCGCCACCAGGGGCCGCCAGGGAGGGGTCGGCTGTTGTCGGCCCATCACAACTGAGTCAGCCCCGGAAGCGGTCTTTCATGGATCGCAGTATGCCGAATACCTGATGGCGAGGGTGTTCTGTTCCACAGCCGGTCGAGGCTCTGATGGTTGCGCTGTAGCAGCGCAAGAATGGATTGATTGCGCGTTCGTCGCCCATGCGGGAGGGCACGGTGGGGAGCTGCCGCGCCCGGCGCGCCTGAACTCTATCTCGGTACTCCTGCAGGGCGCTGTTGTCCGGCTCTACACTCAAGGCAAAGCGTAGATTCGCCTCGGTGTACTCGTGCGCGCAATAAAGGAGGGCCTCGTCCGGCAGCTCGGCGAGGACTTCGTTGAGGCTGTGGTCCATCATCCGGGCGTCCCCTTCAAAGAGCCTGCCGCAGCCAGCTACGAACAGGGTGTCGCCGACGAACACGGTGTTATCGTCGAAGCGGTAGACAATGTGGCCCAGGGTGTGCCCGGGCACCTCCAACACTACACCTCGCAGCGGGCCGAGCTGGAACGGTTCACCGTGGCTCAGGGCGCGAGTCTGGCCGGGGATTCGGTGCTGTTCCTGGTCGAAGCTGCCTGCCCACACCTCGAGGTCCGGGAACGCTTCCAGCAGGCGCTGGTTGGCGCCGATGTGATCAGGGTGGTGGTGGGTATTAAGAATGTGACTCAAGCGCAGGTTTCGTTGCTCTAGCAGCTCGAGAATGGGCTCAGCCTCTGGGCTGTCTACCAGCGCGCAAGCACCATCGCTGAGGGGGATCAGGTAGGCGTAGTTGTCCGTCCATACCGGTACCTGGATGACGTCCATGCTGGTTTTACCGGCCCCTGCGGTTGCGCAGTGCTACTGCCAGCTGTTGATAGTCTGCCAGCTCATTGTAAGCCTGTGCCGAGATGCGAAAGTAGATCTGCCCGTCGAAGGCGAAGACTGCCACTTCGACACGGTGCTCTGCCCAGAGTTCGCGTCGTAGACGGGCTGCTACTTCGACTGTAGCGTCGACCTCTTCGGGCCAGCGCAGCGTAACAATGGAGCCCAGCATCGAGTCTGGGGCCAGGGCTTCCTGATGAAGCTCGCTGCGCAATAACTCGGCACCTTCAAGAGCTAGGCGGCGGTTGCGCTGACGGAGCTCGGCGCCACCCAGCTTCTGGTGAAATCGAAGCGCTTCCCCCACTGATAGCCAGGCGGAGTAGTCTCGGGTGCCGATGGCGTCGAATTCTGCGGGCCAGGGTTCATCGAGCTGGTGCGATATCACGACTGGGTGGATGTCTTGTCGACTAGCGGCGAGATCAGGGTGTGCCCAGAGAAAGGCGCAACCCTTGGCCGAGCAGAGCCACTTGTGACAATTGCCGGTGTACCAGTCGGAGCCGATCTTCAGCAGATCCAGATTGACCATACCGGGTCCGTGCGCGCCGTCGATCAGCACCTGAATGCCCTGTTGCTGACACAGGGCTGTGATTTCGGCAATGGGAAGGATCAGAGCAGTTGGTGAGGTGATGTGGTCGAGTACCAGCACTCGTGTTTTCGCGGATAGTGCCGCTTGGATTGCCGCAGTTACCTGAGCTGGCTCTTGAATGGGAAAGGGGACATTGGCGTGCACGGATCGCGCTCCACTGCGTCGGCAGACGAAGTCCAGGGTTCGGTCGACCGCGCCGTAGACATGGCTGGTGGCGACGATCTCATCGTCCGGTTCCAGGTGAAGGGAGCGAAGCACCGCATTGATTCCGCTGGTCGCATTCTCCACAAAGGCCAGTTGCTCCCCGGGAACTCCCAGGAGCCCACCCAGTTCACCAGCGGCGGCCCGCAAGCCGGAGCCGAGTTCATCGTTCATGAAGCGCAGAGGTTGGCGCTCCAGGGCCAGTCGCCAACGCTCCTGGCTGCGCAGCACGCAGCGGGGTGTTGCGCCGAAGGAGCCGTGGTTGAGGAAGGTCATACCCGGCTCTAGTAACCAGTGGTGGCGTAGAGCATGACCCCACTGGGCCTCAGGCGGTGGATTGGTGGGTGGCAGCACCCTAGGACGGTAGCTCAGTTGCTCTCGGTCTGCGAGCCACCAAGCTCCTGGTGGAACCGGAGGTCGTGGGGGCGGTCAATGGCCAGGGCGGCTGCGGGCACTTCATCAAGGACCCTTATGGCGATGTGGTGCTGGTTCTCAAGCCACCGCAGTTGCTCCAGTGACTCGCTTAGTTCAAGGGGGCCAGGTGTTCGCCGAGCAAGTTCCAGGAGAGCTGCTGTTCGGTACGCGTACACGCCGATGTGCAGCAGCAGGTCGGAGCTTGCGGTCGGGCCTGGGTTAAGGGGCTGGCGGGAGAAGCTCTCGGCCCGCCCGTTTTTGATCCTTACTGTTGTGCGGCCATGATGCTGAGCATGGGGTGCTGAGACCGCGCAGCTGGCGAGGCTGGCTGCGGGGTCCTGCAGGAGGGCCTCCAAGCATTGAGCCGCGGCCTCTTCAGGCAGGCCCACCGCGTCTCCTTGAACGTTGATGATGTACTCCGGCAGCTCTCCCAGCAGTCCGGCCTCGAGGGCGCCGGCAATCCGCTCGGAGCCATTGCGGAAGGGGCCCTTGATCAGCCGGAAGGAGCACCCGGTTCGCCGCGCCTCTTCAGCAATTCTGTGGTCATCGGCGAGCACGATGACTGGTCCGGGAGCCTTTGCGCTGGCTCTTGCAATGGTGTGGGAGAGTACCGTCCCGTGACCGAGGCGCTGCAGCAGCTTGCCAGGGAAGCGGCTCGCTGCCCAACGGGCAGGAATACACACGGGGACGGTGGGCTGAGGGATGTTCAACTGTGTGCTCCGGGAGGATTGTACGCCTGGCTCGGCTGTCGGCAAGGGGCTCCCAGGGGCTGCAGTCGTCGTGTTGCGCTGCATCCTCAGCAAAGTAGAATGCACATTCACTCTAGGACCTGCTTGGGGGCCTTGGGTTCTGATGAGGATTTGATGCAGCCCAGATACGTTTCCGAAGTCGCCCTCAGTGTTCTCTGGGCGTTTAGCCTCCTGAGTCTCGGGGGGTGTCCAGAGCCGGTATCAGAGGAGCCCCTGCGCATTGTGCAGATGACGTTCTCCAACACAGTGGTTCTGCCCGGCGAGACCATCAGCATGTCGGCCACGGTAGAGGGCGCCGATTCAGTGACCTACGAGTGGCAGGCCGACGCCGGTGAGTTGAGCGCTGCGAGTTCCGCCAGTACGGAGTGGACTGCTCCAGAACTGGAGCAGTTGGTCGCAGTGCGGCTGTTGGTCGCCGCAGAAGATGGGCGCTCTACATCTTTCGCTGCGGATCTTGTGGTCGGTACGGGGCTCGATCATGACGGGGATGGCTTCTCCCTGCGCGAGGGTGACTGTGATGACACCAATGCCGCCATTTACCCGGGCGCTTCCGATGTAAGTGATGGCGTCGATAACGATTGTGACGGGCTGATCGACGAGGGCTCGCCAGATGCTGATGACGATGCTGACGGGTTCACCGATCTTGAAGGCGACTGCAACGATGCGGACATCGGTATCTATCCTGGCGCTGTCGAGCTTCTGAATGGGATTGATGACAATTGCGACGGGCGGATCGACGAGGGCACGACCGCTTTCGACGATGACGGCGATGGCTACTCTGAGGATGACGGTGACTGTAACGATTTGAGTTCGGGGATTGCTCCCGGTGCTCCAGAGATCCTCGACGGCATCGATAACAACTGCAGTGGTGAGGTTGATGAAGGCACCGCCGGCTACGACGACGACGGCGACGGCTTCTCTGAACTTGAAGGTGATTGCGATGACGCTCCAGGAACAACCGGTTCCCAGGTGCATCCTGGGGCAACCGAACTTCTTGACGGTGCAGATAACGACTGCGACGGATTGGTAGATGAGGACTTCGTCGGCGACGCTGACGGTGATGGCTGGAGCCTGTTCGCCGGTGATTGCGACGACGCCGATTTCTACAGCTATCCGGGTGCTCCGGAGTATAGCGACGGTGCCGATAATGACTGCAACGGCCAGGTAGATGACAACGTCGACACCGACGACGGTGACGGCGACGGCTATAGCGAGCAGGATGGCGATTGCGATGACTTCTCAGCGGCGGTTAACCCTGGCGCAGTGGAGGTCGCCGATGACGGTGTTGAGCTCGACAACGACTGTGACGGCTTGTTTTTTCAGAATCCGCCTGCAGCGGTTGCTGTGGTTGTCAGCGGAGAGTCCAGCGTCCCGACCTGCTCGAGCATTGAATTGGACGGTAGTGCTTCTTCCGATCCAGACGGTGATGTTCTCACCTACTACTGGTTTTACCAGCATCAGCCCATCAACAGCAGCTTGAGCAGTAGTGCTATCCGTGGAGGGAGCACGTCATTGGCGGTCATCAATGCGGATGTTCCTGGCGCCTGGGTTATCGGCTTGTTGGTCTCGGACGGTGTGTCCAATAGTGTCCCGGCATTGATCAGCGTAGAGGTGACCGGTAGCTCGGCATTAGCTCTCAGTCAGGATGCTGACTGTGATGGCGTGCTCACTGCGGACGACTGTGATGATGCGGATCCCAACCTGCTTGCCGAGGCAGACGATCTGGATTGCGATGGGATCCCCGGCCCATCGATGTAGGTTGTGGGGCGACGTATGGAGGGCAATGCCATGTATGACATCGCGGGTAGCTTGAGGCCAGGTGGGCTCAGTGCTGTGCTGGCCGGCTCGATTTTGCTGTTTTCCGGCTGCCAGAGCGATGCTCCGCCGGTGCCCCCACCAGAGATCCTTGGCCTTGAGGTCGAGAGCACGCATGTTACCCCTGGCCTGACCATTTCTCTGGTTGTTGAGGCCGGTGCGGTTGGACAGCTCTCTTATGCTTGGAGCGCTCAGGTGGAGGGCGATGCGCAGGCTCCGGCTGGCGAGTTTACCGAGCCGTCCAGATTTCTGACCTCTTGGACTGCGCCGCTCAGTGAAGCGACCGTGCTCATATCCATCGCCGTGAGTGGTGGTGGTGGGATGACCACAATGACAGTTCCGGTGCTGGTCGGTCCTGGTGAAGATGCCGATGGTGATGGTCATGCCCTGGCCGGCGGTGATTGCGACGATCAGGATGACAGCATCTATCCAGGCGCCCCAGAACTGCAGGACAGCATCGATAACGACTGCGATGGTCTGGTGGATGAGGGAGCGGAAGACGTCGATGACGACGGTGATGGGATGTCGGATGTGCAAGGAGATTGTGATGACAACGATCCCGATGTGCATCCGCTGGCCGATGAGGTCTTTAACAATCAGGATGACAACTGCAACGGTGTGATCGATGAGGGCACTGAGGTTGTAGATGACGATGGCGATGGGTTCTCAGAACTAGATGGTGACTGCGACGATGCCAATGCCACCATCCATCCGGCTGCCCTGGAGTTGCTTGATCAGGTCGACAACGACTGCGACGGGATCTCCGATGAGAACACCGTTGGCAGCGACGATGACGGCGACGGCTTCTCGGAGCTGCAGGGTGATTGTGACGATGGTAACTCAGCTACCTGGCCGGGCGCTCCTGAGCTGTCGGATGGCGATGACAACGATTGCAACGGCCAGGTAGACGATGGCGCCTTCATAACCGATGACGATGGTGACGGCTTCAGCGATCTCGCCGGTGATTGTGACGATACAAATCCATACAGCTATCCCGGCGCCCCCGAGTATCAGGATGGCGAGGACAACGACTGCGACGGCAGTGTTGACGAAGGAATGAATGCCGCGGACAACGATGGTGACGGCTTGTCGGAAGCTGCTGGTGACTGCAACGATGCCAACAGTCTGGTCTATCCCGGTGCTCTTGAACTGGATGATGGGATTGATAATGACTGTGATGGATTGGGTTATTCGAACCCGCCGGTCGCGGTGGGGACGGTTGTGGGCGCAACCGAGGCCTGCTCCCCAGTGACCGTTTCTGCGGCGAACTCTTATGATCCGGACGGCGACACTCTGGACTTCAATTGGTTCTTTACGACCACTCCACCGATCTCTCAGCTTGAGAATGGGGATCTGGTTGGCATCAACTCGATGGAGGCAGCCTTCGTGCCAGACGCCGCTGGCTATTGGGCCCTGGCACTCCAAGTATCGGATCAATCGGCGTCTTCACCCCCGGTAACTGTTGGCTTCACCGTCGCCGGCGTAGCCCACAACAATGCACCCGTTGCAGCTTTTACCGATGGCAATGTGTCTGAGATGGGCACCACCAGCTGCAATTCCAGCTGGTCCAACTGCACCTGTACTCCCTGCAATGCCAGCTACACCATAGATGCTACTGCCAGCACCGATCTTGATGGTGACCCTCTCTGGTACGAGTTCAGCGCCGCTAAGTTGAGTGGTGATGGCGCTCCCCCTCAGTTGGTCGATAACGGCGATGGGACCGCCGAATTGAGCTTCTCTATGGGGGTCGGGTGTGCCCCGGACACCTCCAATGGCTTCTATGAGGTAGAGGTTGAGGTGCACGATTGCACCGGCGCGACCTCCAGCGCCAGCCTGCAGATCAACTACACCTGTTCTGGCAACTAGGACATCGCTAGTTGAGCGGACTGTGACGCTGGGGAGTAGGGCTTTAGCGGTTCTGGGTCCTGTGCCGAGTCTCCGCGATGGTGGATTGTTGATGTGCTGGGTTCGTTCGGCACAACCCTCCTGATCTCAATAACCTGACGTAATCCTTTTGTCTTGATCCTGCTGCTTCGTTCGTGTTTTGTTCGCATCTGAGATGGCCGAATCGTCAGCATCTTAGGGACGCTTGTAGGTTGCACATAACGAGCTCTCTCAGAGAACGATCTTTGTCAATCAAAATTATCCCCTAAGTATTTGAAATAAAAAGACTTTATTTCAATTAATGAGAGCCGGCAATCAGCCCGTTTACAGGGTCCCGCCAGCGCCATAATCTCTCCCTCGAAGGTGACGCTCTTTTAAAGATTGTTTTGACCCTTCCAGGTGCGGCGACAACTTAGGTTGTGCCGTGAGGAGTAGGATTTCCTCCTGGATTACGTGCGACTTGATCCCCTCGGGGAGAAGAGTCGGGGTCCGATGAACAGACATTCGTGACTTGCTCGCTCTTTGGAGCGAACCAGTGGCGAACGAGCCACGAGTCGGGTCACCCAGGTCGCCGCGAGGCAGCAGGGGTTCGTAAGACAAGAGCCGGGATCCTCTGAACAGGCTGAGGCTGTGTAACTGTGAAAACAGTCGCGCGACTCTCAGCGTGGTCAGTAGTAACCCCAAGAGTGCCGTCGGATGAAACAAGCCGACAGGGTAGAGCAGGGAGTAAGCCGTCAGGGCCGCAGAAACGGCGGAGGCGGAACGAAGCGGGAGTGGAACCCCGTGTTGGTGGACCTGTGCTACTTGAAGTGCTGAAGGGGGCGAGAAGCTCATGAGGGGAGCCTCTGTACGCGAAGATCTTCGGGTTGACGCGAGCAGATGGCCGCTCGCAGAGAGAAGACTCTGAGGGAGAGGGTAAGTTCAAGAGAGGATTTTGTGTTGGGTTCGGTGTTGGGCCCGATCAGGGCGAAGGCAGGAATACGCCAGGAGCCAGATGTACTCCTTCGGGAATGCAGCAAGAGGCTGAAGGTGGATCGGCGAAGACCAATTCGAGTCGATACTGCATCGCAACAAAACTCTGAAGAACAACCTGACTCCGTGAGATGTCCTAGCCCGACCCAGGTCGAGTTGGACTGTCTGCGGTGCTTGATACCCTGGAGAGCCGACTCCCAACCAACTGGATGTGCTGTTCATGCCCCCGCTTCTGTGGCGGGCGCGGAAAGTTCACACGGGATCATTGATGCTCTGCTTCGGCGGAGTTCAGGGTCTCGGCGAGGGTCGAAGGTGATGGTTCGCCGGTCGCTCAGCTCAGCTGAGTAGCGGTGAAGCGGTCAGGTTTCGCGGGTCGACTCGTCGATCGGTGGGATGGGGCCGGAGCAGCTGTAGCTCAGCTTCGACATGTTTGGAGCAGAGAACCAGCTGGTCATCATCAAGAAACGAAAACTGGGAAGGGTGTCACCTTCCCTTTTTTCGTTCTGGGAGTGTGTTTGGCTGAGAGGCAGCTGCTTATTGGGTGGTGGTCGGGTCCGCCTCTCAAGGCCGCAGCGCTTCGATGTCCGAGATGCTCTTTGGGATCGCTGCGGTGAGGTTCTCGTGGCCCACTTCGGTGACGAGGATGTCATCCTCAATGCGAATGCCGAGGCCCCGAAAGCGGGCGGGGGCTAACTCATCGTCCGGGGCTATGTAGAGGCCTGGCTCGATGGTCAGAACCATTCCGGCTGTGAGGGGGCGCGAGGGCCCGTCACGGAGGTGGTAGCGGCCAACATCGTGCACATCCAGCCCTAGCCAATGGGAGGTCCGATGCATGTAGTAGCGACGATAGCTCTTGTCTGCCATGACCTGCTCAAGGTCGCCGCTTAGGATGCCTAACTCCAGCAGTCCCCGGCAAAGTTCGCGAACGGTCAGCTCATGGATTCCGTCAATGCTTGCTCCTGGGCGAACCGCGGAAATCGCCTCTTCCTGGGCATCCAGGACGACCTCATACAGCTCTCGCTGGGCTGCACTGAAGCGGCCTGAGACGGGGGAGGTCCGGGTGACGTCGGTGGCGTAACCATCGATCTCGGCGCCGGCGTCGATGAGCATGAGGTCGCCTTCCTTGAAGGCACAATTGTTCTCCACATAGTGGAGGATGCAGGCGTTTTCCCCGGCGCCGACGATGCTTGGATAAGCCCAGCCCCAGGCCCCATTGCGGCGGAATGTGTAGTGCAGTAGCGCTTCAATCTCGTACTCAAACATGCCGGGCCGCACCTGCTCCATGGCGAGGCGATGTGCTTCTCCGGTGATGCGTGCCCCTTCACGCATAAGGGCGATTTCCTCGGGTTGTTTGTGTAGTCGTAATTCGCCCAGCAGATCGGCTGGGTCGTGAAGGGCACTGGGCCCCAGCTCGGCACGGCGGCCTCGACTCAGTTTCTCGCGGACCTGTTTGAGCAGCTCGCTGGTGCTGGGGTGGCGGTGCTCAGCAAAATAGAGGCTTTCCACATCGGCCAGCTGTTCGTGCAGCTGTTCAGCGAGTTCTTCGATGGGAAAGGCCTGGTCGGCACCGAAGCGCTCGATCGCCCCCTCTACCCCAGCACGCCGTCCGGTCCAGACTTCTCGTTCGGGATCGCGGGCTTGAACGAACAGGCTGAAGCTAAGCCCTTGCGAGCTGTGTTTCAGCAGACATGCCGAGCCGGGCTCAGCAAAACCGGTCAGATAGTAGAAGTCCGAGTCAGGGCGAAAGGGATAGTGACTATCTCCACTCCTCAAGACCTCAGGTGCTGTAGGAACCAGCAGTGCCGCACCGACCGGCAGGCGCTCAGCGAGCACCTGCCGGCGGCGGGCATAGATCTCAGGAGTGAGTCTCAGCATTCGCAAAGGCTCAGGCGTCCTCCACCTCGGTGGTCGCGCCGATGCGAGCGTCGAGCTCGGCGAGCAGAGTCTTACGATTCTTGTGCTCGGTCTCGTAGTGGCTGAGGGTGCGCAGCTCGGCAGCGCTCAGTCCGTCCAGCTGGGGCAGGACCCGAGCGATGGACAGCTGATCGAAGTCCTCAATGGGGAGGGTCGCCGAGTGTCCGGCCTTGAGAGCTACGAGCGCTTCATCCAGCGCATCGCGGCCACGGGCCAGGAAGGAGGCGCGCGGGCCCAGCGATTCGCTGGCCCAGGCGAGCAGGTCGCGCGCGCTCTCAAGGGTATTGGCCTCAAGATTGATGAGCGCGGTCTTGCCCGAGTTGAGGGCGTTCTCGCCGTGCTTTAGCAGGGTGCGCTGTCGCTCCTGGAGCCCGCCCAGTTGGTCGGTTCGCCAGTCTCGGATTTGCTTCCGAGTGGTCTCGATTCGATCGATGATTGCTTCTTGCATGATGTGCTGATCTCCTGTGTTTACGTCTCTCTAAAGAAACTGAATGGTGGTTCAGTTACGGCGCAAACTTATGAGCAGACTTCCAGCTGTCAAGGAGCTTTCTGAAACAATCTCGTGACCCAGTAGAAAATCTTTTGCTGCAGTCACTTAAGTTCGCCCTTTGGCTTGAGCTTTAGCAGGACCAGGGCGGCAAATGCGCCTCCTAGCAGGCTGCCCACCGGTATGAAGCCGAGAGTCCAGTATCCGAACCACTGCAGCGCAGGGGTGTCTCGAATGAGCTGCACACTGATTTCCGCCCAGCTTCCGTGCACTAGCAGATGGCCGCATTGGATTGAGGCAAAGGTCAGGAAGGGGGCAAAGATCGGTAGGGAGACATTGCAGCCGAGCCAGACTACGAGCTTGTTGAGTCGCAGCAGAAAGGCCAGTGCCAGGCAGAGGATGACATGAAAGCCATAGAACGGAGAGCAGCCGATCACTATGCCGAGGAATACCGCAGCTGCAATTCTGGGGGGCGAGCTGTGCTCATTCTTGAGCACGCTCCAGAGCCGCAGTAATGAGCGGCGAATGGCCAGAAAGTCCCAGCTGAGTTCCGGCTCGGGAGCGCTCTGCAGGGCCTTCTTAAAGGCGTCGAGCTCGCCTTTGACGTAGGAACCGCTCGCCTTGAGCCAGGTGAGGATGGTCTGAGTCCCCCTTTTGGGTTGAGCGGAGCGGGCGTCAGGGACTTCAATGAAGCCTGTGCAGCGTGGCTTGCAATGTAGCAAAGTGCGGGGTAGCAAGTTGTGGCGCGGTGCTATGCCGGGCTGCGGAGAAGGAGTCCCACGATGGCCTATGTCCATGCCGGGCGGATCACCGCCCAGGCACTAAAAAACGAGGGGGTCAGTCACCTCTTTACGCTCTGTGGTGGTCACATCCAATCCATCTACGACGGCTGTCTTGATCTGGGGATTCGGGTCGTTGATTTTCGTCACGAGCAGGCTGCCGCGCACGCTGCAGAGGGCTGGGCTCGGGCTACTGGTGAGGTTGGGGTCGCGGCAGTGACCGCTGGTCCCGGAGTCACTGATGCGGTCACCGCGGTCGCTAATGCCCAGCGTAGTGGGGTGCCGATGGTCCTGATTGGCGGGCAGGGTCCGCGTGCCTTGTCCGAGATGGGCTCGCTGCAGGAGATGGATCATGTCTCTCTAATGCGTTCGGTCTGCAAGTGGAGCGTGAGTGTGCCCGAGGCTCGTCGCATTCCCGACTATCTGACGACTGCATTTCGCAAAGCTCGGACCGGGGTTCCGGGCCCGGTCTTCCTCGAAATGCCTCTCGATATTCTTATGGACTATCTGGATGAGGACACCATTGAGTACCCCACTGATTACCTGAGTTGTGCGGGTACAGCTGGCGACCCGGACTACGTGGTGCGTGCGGCCACTCTCCTTGCAGCAGCCGAGCGGCCGGTTGCGATCGTCGGCTCGCAGCTTTGGTGGTCAGTACGTAAGGACTCGTTTGCTGATTGGCGGTCGACCTTTCAGGTGCCGACCTTTGTCAATGGCATGGCTCGAGGTTCACTGTCTCGACAAGATCCTTATGGTTTCAAGCTCTGTCGCAGTAAGGCCCTGGCTCAGGCCGATGTGGTCGTGGTCTTCGGTACTCCGCTTGATTTTCGGATTGGCTATGGCCGCGCCCCTAAAGTTCCAGAAGATGCCCGCTTCATTCAGGTGGATCTGGACCCCCAGGAGCTTGGTCGTAACCGCCCTTGTGAAGTGGGTATTGTGGGGGACACAGGTCTGGTCATGGAGGCCATGCAAGCCGCCCTCATCGAGCAGGGCCTGACCCCGAAATCCCGTCAGCCCTGGCTCGATCAGCTTGGCGAGCTTGAGCACGAGATGCGCGCGCGAATCGATGCAGAGGCGGTTAGTGATGAAAGTCCGGTAAACCCTCTGCGACTCTGCAGTGAGTTGGCCGCAGTGCTCGACGAGCGGGCGGTGGTTGTTGGAGATGGCGGGGACATTGTTGGGACTGGGGCAAAGATTCTTGACGTCGGAGCCATGGGCCAGTGGATGGACCCTGGGCCGCTGGGGACTCTCGGAGTGGGTCCCTCTTTCGCTATGGCTGCAAAGCTGGCGGATCCGAGCCGGGATGTGGTGATCCTTTATGGCGACGGCTCCTTCGGTCTCAACGGCATGGAGTTTGAGGCCTGCGCTCGTCAGAACATTGGCGTGGTCGGGGTCATAGGCAACGACGCCGCCTGGATGCAGATCCTGCGCGGTCAGCGTTCCCTCTATGGAGAGCAGCGCATGGTGGCTACCGAGCTTCACTTCACGCGCTATGAGCGGATGGTTGAAGCGCTGGGTGGGAGAGGGTTCTGGGTCGAAGAGCCAGCTGCCCTGCCCAAGGTCTTAAAGGAAGCTCTGGCCTGTGGCCGGCAGGGGATTCCTGCTCTGGTCAACGTAAAGATCGGTCAGAGCGCTTTCCGTAAGGACGCGCTGTCGGTCTGAGCTGCTGCTTGTCGCTTCAGTAGCTTGAAGCGGCGGCTGTCGCGCCGGTGACGACCAGGAACTCCGCCCTTCGGTTCGGGGCTTCTGAACTCCGGTTTCCCTCTGCCACCATAGGTCGTTCTTCGCCATAGGAGATGACCTTGAGCTGGGCTGCAGGTACGCCGTAGTTGGTCAGGTAGCGGGAGACACTGTCTGCCCGACGTTGACCGAGCGCCAGGTTGTAGACATCAGAGCCCCAGTGATCGGAGTGCCCTTCAATCTGAACCGTCACATCGTTGTGGCGCATCAGGATCTCAGCGTTGGCTGCGAGAACTTCGCGCGCCGTTTCGCCGAGCTCCGCCGAGTTGAAATCGAAGTTCACCCGGTAGAAGTTCGCGCGCAGAATTTCCAACTCTTCCTCGGTGATCGGGGTCTGTGCTGTCTGCTCGTTCGGCTCACGGGTCACAGCATCAGCGGCCGTCTCACCGCTGGTGGTTCCAGAGGTTGCCGTTTTGTCCTTAAGACAGGCGCTGCTGAACAGGAGCGTGGTGGACAGGAGCAGGAGCGGGAACAGCGCAGCGAGATTCAGCTTCATGGAAGGCAACCCGGAGATAAGAGCGAAAAGACTTGCAAACACAAAGGTTTTAGGATGAACAAGGATCCGGAGCAAGCTTTGTTATGGAGAAAAACGCCATTATCAGGCGTTGATATGAAAACTTGAAACGATGTGCTGAGGCTTAACCTATCCAGGCTTTGTTCTTGCCCATGGGAATTTTCAGGTTGTTGCGCCGTTCCTGTCCCTATCGGGTCACGGTTGGTTAAGCGCCTTTTATGCTGGCTGTTTCAGCCGGACGGCACAGGAGGTGCTTGTTGGTCTTGGCGCACCTGGTTGCTCAGCACCCCCAGGCCTTCGATCTCCACATCGACGACATCGCCGTCTTTGAGAGGACCGACCCCCGCGGGCGTTCCGGTGGCGATGATGTCGCCCGGCTCCAGGGTCATGACTCGCGAGATCGTGGCGATCAGAGTGGGTACCGGAAAGACCATCTGTGAGGTTCGTCCTCGCTGTCGAAGCTCTCCATTGACTCGGCAGCTCAACGCCAGATCCAGGGGATTTAAATCGGTTTCCATCCATGGACCAATGGGACAGAAGCTGTCGAAGCCTTTGCCCCTGGCGAACTGGCCGTCGGCTCGCTGTAGGTCGCGAGCGGTGACGTCGTTCAGGGCTACGTAGCCGGCTACCACCGAGGTGAATTGGTGGGGGGGAACGTGACGACAGCTTTTTGAAATCACCACCCCCAATTCAGCTTCGTGCTCCACTTGACTGGAATCTGGAGGTAGTAGAATTCGCTCGCCTGGGCCGATCACAGAGCTCGGTGCCTTGAGGAAGATCAGTGGGCGCCTCGGCACATCGTTGCCCAGTTCTTGTGCGTGGGCGCGATAGTTTCGACCGATTGCGATCACCTTTGATGGCTGCAGCGGCGCCATGAGCTTGGCGGAGGAGAGAGGCAGCTCCTGCTCCAGTTCAGGATCGCTGATCCCCGGTAGCCTGTGGCCGAGCGGCGGGAGCGCCTGCCTGCCGTCGGCGCTGACCAGCGCCACACGGATGCCGTTTTTGGTGCGAATTCGAGCCAGGCGCATGAGGGCTAGACTTGCTTTCGGGGTGCTGGCTACTCGGTGGGCTTGGGCCCCTCACAGTAGCGGGTGGTGCTCCAGCCTCCGGGACCGCCCTGTGAGTCTTCACCCTCGGGACACCAATCCGGGGGGATGACCATTACTTTTCGCTGCACGGCGCCGCTGAAGTCCGGGTGGCTGAGGCGTAGGCTGGCCTCGCCGCCATCCGCTCCTGAACTGAAGGTACCGTCCTCGCTAATTCGCGGTGGGTCGTCTTCCGGTACGTGTTCGGAGGGATGACTTGGTGGGTTGGCCTCTACTGGACCGGTCGCCTCCCAGTCCGAGAATTCCACGCCATCCACCTCCAGCAGCTCGGTGAAGGTCATGTCACCAATGCGCTCGTCGTCCTCATCGCCGCCGTTATTGACTCCGTTGGGGCCCGGTAGATAGATGCCTGGATTGATCTTCCAGGTGTTGATCCCTTCGGCCTGGATGCCGCCTCCGGTTACGCGGAGCCAGATGTCGCGCATCATGTTCAGGGTCGCCGTCATGTTGTTGGCCTGATCGTGCTCGTAGCCAATGAAGGCCTGGGCGAGCGTCTCCTGGCTGGCCACTACGTTGATACTGCCGGTAGCGCTGATGTCTTCGAAAGAGTCGAGGCCTGAGATCAGCAGATCGAAGCTGTAGGTGCCCAGGTATTCGGGGCTACCAGAGATCTCCCCGGCTTCATTCATGGACAGACCCGGCGGTAGCTCGCCGCCAACCTGGGTGAAAGCTGCCGGACCGCGGTAATTCTGCAGGTACACCTGGGCGCTATAGGCTTCCTGAAAGCGGGCATCACTGAGGTTAGAGAAGTCCACCTGGGGAGCCTCAGCCGGCGGGCACCCCATAATCGCCAGCAGGACAGTCATGGCGCTGGCTGTGCGGAGTCTGGGAAGCCAGTTCCGGCCGAGGGCTGGGGTCTTCTGCATGCTCGACTCCCGGGCTGGAGGACAGGCTAAGGCGCCTGCTCTTTACAGTGAACTCCTCCGCGTTGGGCCTCAGAGTGGCCAATTAACATAGCACGCACCGCTTGTGATGGATCAGTCAGAATAGATCCCTACAGCGCTTCTCTGAGTAGATGTCTACAATCTGGCTGCATGTCTCGTGGGCCTCGTCCTTCAGCCTCCGCTTCCATCAGTCGTCGCACTGTGCTGCGTCGTGTCGGGCTGACTGTTGCCGCTCTGGGCGGAGGCTCCGGATTGATCTTTGGTCTCGGGCACGGCGGTCGATATCGCGATGTTGAGCCGGCCTGCGAGCTGCTTTTTTTGCAGCGTCGTGAGTACACCATTGTGGCAGCGCTGGCCGAGACCATGTTTCCAGCGGGGGTCGGACTGGGCATCAGTGGCATTGAGGCTCGAGTGCCTGAGTACATCGATCGCTGGCTGGAAGGGCAAGGAGAAGCTAAGGCCGGTGAGTTTCGCATGATGTTGATGTTGTTCGAGCACGGTACTGCGGCTTTTGGGCTGAGGGTGCGGCGCTTCAGCGATCTTCCGATGGAGGCAAGGGAGCGCTACCTGCGTCGCTGGGAGACAACCCGCCTGTATTCGAGGCGGATGTTGGCAATGGCCCTTAAGAGTGCCATCGGCATTGCATACTTTGCCCATCCTGAGGTCAAAGAACGGCTCGGCATTCGTCATCGATGTGCTACTCCAGCGGATGCCGACTCCCGTGCGGAGTGGCAGTGAGCGTTGAGAGCACTGAGCTTGGGGTTGAGCGGATTGTCACCGACGTTTGCATCATCGGTTCCGGGGCCGGTGGAGCTGCTGCGGCCTGGACCCTTGCCCGTGCCGGGCTGAGGGTTATCTGCCTCGAAGCCGGTGGTCATTTTGGCCAGCAGGACTTCAGTCAGGACCTTGGTGTTGCCAGCCGACAGCTCTATGCCGAGGACGGCCAGCGGTTGATGCGCGGCAATGTGTTCATTCCCGTTGCTGGTGGTGAGTGCCTGGGCGGCTCGACGGTTGTCAATTCGGGGATCTGCTTCCGCCTGCCGCGCTGGCGTTTTGAGGAATGGCATCGTGACCATGGACTCGATTTTGAGTACGACGAACTGCTGCCTTTTCTGGAGAAGGCCGAGCAGATGCTCCAGGTGACACCGTCCAATCCGGCCGTTTACGGGGGGAACAACGCCGCTTGTATGCGTGGGCTGAAGGCCTTGGGCTGGTCGGGGGGGCCGATGCCGAGGAATGCTCCTGCTTGCGTCGGCTGTGGGGCCTGCAATACGGGCTGTCCGACTGGTGCCAAGTTGTCGGTGGCACGAACCTTTATCCCTGCGGCCGAAGAACTGGGCGCTCGCTTCATCACTAACGCCAGGGTCGAAGTCGCCCACAGCTCAGGCTCGCGGGTGACAGGTGTTCAGGCAACCTTGCTGGACCCAGCAACCCGGGCGCCCATCGGTAGTTTGCGGGTTGATTCTCGAGCTGTTGTCCTTGCGGGTAGCGCCATTCAGAGTCCAGCATTCTTGTTGCACAACGGGCTGGGTAATAACCATGTAGGCCGGCATCTAAAGGTTCATCCGGCCAGCGGGGTCATTGGCATTGGCAGTGATCGGATCGAGGGCTGGAACGGCACTCCACAGGGTTTTTATTGTGATGAGTTCTTGCGCGACGATCGGATGATCCTGGAGAGCTGGTGGGCAACGCCTGAGGTGTTCTGGATCAACTTTCCCTTCGGGGCTCAGGGCGGCGAGCGGATGCGGGACTTTGCCCAGATGACTGCCCTGGGAGGAATGGTTGCCGATCAGAGCGAGGGTACGGTCCGGCCCCACGGCTTGCCCGGTAAGTCGCGGATCTCCTATGACCTCATTGAGGCCGATCGGGTGCGGATTCTCAAGGTGCTGGAGCGTTCTGCGGAGCTGTTGCTGGCGGCGGGCATGGACACTGTCTATGCCGGGATCCACGGTCTCGCTCCACTCCGTTCAGTAGCAGAAGTGCGGGAGCAGTTGCGTCCGGACCGGGTGCGTCTCAAGCAGATGATGACGCTTTATTCGAGTCATCCCCATGGTTCGATTCGGATGGGTAATGATGCTCGCCACTCAGCGGTTGATTGTCGGGGTGAACTCTACGGTAGTGAGGGCTTGTTCGTGATGGATGGCTCGATCTGTCCAGATGTGCTTGGGGTTAATCCGCAAGTCAGCATCATCGCTTTGAGTCTGATGCTTGCTGGTGGCCTGGCAGCCCAACTTGGAGGGCGTCTGCCGGGCTAGCCGTGGGGTTCGGTCCCAGGCCCGGAGCGCAGCGGCGGCTCGGCTTACTCGACGGTAAAACGTTCGGTGTGAAATACCCGACCTGAGGGGGCTACCACATCAACTCGCCAGGGTCCTTTCCCATAGACCGGGATCACCGACCAGGTGCGCCATCGCGCGGCCTTGACACTCAATTTTACTGATGCTGCCCGCTCCTCGCCCCGATACCAGCGATGATGAACCAGGACCTTGTTGCCGTCCGGGTTGATGATGGTGTTAAAGAGGTAGACGCGCGTGCCTTCGGCGAAGCGGTCGGCGACACCGACCGGCTGGCGGTTCTCGATGCGGGTAGCCAGCGCCGCAGTAGCGACGCTCAACTTGTCCGCTGCGGTGGGCGCCACAAGTTCCTTGTTGGTCGTGGCAGCGTTGGTTTGGGCTGTGGAAGCGGGTCTGGCTGCCTGGTCGGTCGTGCCGATTGCTTCACTGGTGGTTGTCCGTCGGGTAGTGCTGGCGGCGCTGGTGTTCGCTGCCGGTGAAGCAGGTTCTCCGACGACCGGTTGGGCGTTGGCCGACCTTGCTGGCTTGTTTGGCTCTGCTTTGGCCGTGGAGCGTGCTTGCCCTTGTTGTCGGGGGGGAGTTGGGTCAGCGACCAACTCGGCAGCGAGCTGCTCATTTGCCGCGGTAGGGTTAGCGGCAAGCTCTCGGCTGGCTTCACTGATCATGCCCTCACCCCCTTGCGCTGCAGAGCCGGGCAGTGATTGCCTTGCGCTCGCGTTGCTGGGCTCTGCCTTGCGGTCCGCGGTGGTGTCCGTTGCAGTGGGCACACTCGGTGGTTCTGGCTGTTGCTTTTTAACGATGTTGGATACGCTACCGGGCCGCACCCAGGCTTCGCCCTCCTTGATGGGCTCCTGGGGGAAGGCCTCCACCAGATGTACCGCATCAACACCTTCGAGACGTGGCGGGGTTGGGGGTTCCTGTTCCGCCAGGGCCTGTTGGTCGCCGTGACCAGAGCCGCCACAGGCCGCCAGTAGCGCTAGGTAAGGCAACAGCAGACTGAGCCGACGAAGGGGCAGCACCGGAGACCTCTCTTGCCGGGGAAGCGATAGGGAGAATCTGGTTGACCACCCCCCGGGCAGGGCGTAGTTTGCCACGCCGATCACAGCGGGGCACTCCCCGGTGTCGCTTCGCAGCGGAGATAGAGATGACATACGACGTTTTTGGTCTTGGCAATGCCCTGGTAGATGCCCTTGTAGTTACTGACGATCAGGACCTTGTGCTTCGACACGGGCTACAACGGGGCACCATGCACCTGGTAAGCGATGCGCGCTGGCGGGCGGTCTATGATGAGGTTCCAGGCGAAGAGGTTGAGCTACACCCTGGCGGCTCGGGGGCCAACTCCGTATCTATGGTTGCATTGCTCGGCGGTAAGAGCACCTTCTGCGGACTGGTGGGCAATGATTCTCTTGGTGAGGCTTATTCAGATCGACTGGCAGAAGTGCTGGGCTCTCATCATCTGCGTCGTCGCGAGGACATCGCTACCGGCAAGTGCTTGAGCATTGTCTCGCGAGAAGATGCAGAACGGACCATGCTGACGGATCTGGGTGGGGCCATGGAGCTGGGTCCGACTGAGCTGCCGGTTGACGCGGTGGAGACTTCCAGCTGGCTGCATCTGACCGGCTATCTGTTTACCGGTGGCCAGATGGGTGAGGCTGCAATGCTCGCCTTAGAGCGGGCCCTTAAGGCCGGTACTCGCATCTCGTTTGATGTGGCCGATCCCTTCGTCATCGACCAGTGCCGCGGTGATGTGGAGAAGGTCATACGCGACTACGCCGATGTGGTCTTCATGAACGAGGAAGAGGCGCGGATGCTTACCGGCAGTGGGCCGGAGCAGGCCCTCGACACAGTGGCGGAGTGGACGGATACCGCGGTTGTGAAGTTGGGCAAGCAGGGCAGTATCATCAAGCGTGGCGCCAGTCTTATTCCCATTGCGGCCGTTTCGGTTGCGGCAGTGGATACCACCGGGGCCGGTGATGCCTACGCGGGCGGCTTCTTATATGGGCTGGCGCGGGGCTGGGAACTTGAGGCCTGTGGTCATCTGGCCTCGGCGGTTGCTGGGCTTACCGTCTCCCAGGTGGGTGGCGTAGTTCGCGATCAGGCCAGTCTTCTGGCAGCGCTGGAGCGCATCACCGCTTGAAGGTAGCCGCTCCTTTCGGGGGGCAAGATTCTGCAGCGGCGGGATTGAGCTTGCCGCTACCAGTAGTGATCACTGCATCGACCGACATCCCCAAGTAGAAACGGCCACCCTGGTGGGGGTAGCCGCTTCGTGCGAGCTTTTTCGGGCCTGGGCCCGGCAAGCTCGCAGGCTTGAGGTTTTATGTTTAGTGCGCGCTGTCGTCGTCGTCGTGATGATCGTGAGCGCTGTCGTCGTCGTCTCCACCACTTCCGCAAGCGATCATGGTCACGGTAGTAGCGGCAAACATAAGGCCCAGGAGGAGGGCAAGCATCTTCTTCATTTCAATTCTCCTTCAACAGTTTCCGGGACCTCCGGGCCCCAACGTGCCCTTCTTACAGCAACTTGCATGCCATGGGCAAAACGAGCTTGCGTTTTCAGCTCCAGCGCTAGCCTGTATGGATACCAGTGCCCCAATTAGCGTCAATTCTTGGGTCGCCTTGAGTGCATTTCCTCGAAACAGATCGGGCATATTAAAGCCCGATCTGGCTCGAGGTCGAACGCAACTGCGACAGTCTTGTCGCGGTGCCACTTAGGACTCGCGACATCCATGTCGGGGCCGCAGGGAGATCCGTCACCGAACATTCGAAAGATAATGCTTTAAAAGCAGGTACTTAGCGGCGAATAATTTTTTTTTGCGGTTGCAGCTGAATCTCTTTCGGGCAACAAAGTGCCCGACTTGTTGGACCTGCCCACCTCGGCTAATAGTCCCGCTGCTCTGGTCGGTTGTGTTCAGAGCAGCTCTTGCGACCGCAGCCTTGAAGCTGCAGTCGTCGGATTACTGGCCATTTGGCCGCATTGCTTGGAGTTGAAGATGAAGAAGATGCTTGCCCTCCTCCTGGGCCTTATGTTTGCCGCTACTACCGTGACCATGATCGCTTGCGGTGGCGGTGCCGATGACGACGACAGCGCCGCTGGCGACGACGACGACAGCGCGGCATAGTCGCTTTCTCGCAATCGCGAGAATGAATCAGAGACGGCTGGCCCTCGGGCCGGCCGTCTCCCGTTCTGGGGGCTGATACTGCGGTCTGGGGAGGGCTGTTCTGCTGGTGAATACAGCGCAGCTGGAGGGCAGCATGCTTACCGTCGGGCAGCTGAAATCCCCGGGAATTGAGGGTTGCCTGTGCTACATTCCCGATGCACCCAAATAGCTTCAAGGACCCATATGTTGCTTGCCCGAAGGCTGCTCCTCACTGTTGCGCTGCTGTCCTTCCTCAGCCCGCTGGGCTGCACTGAGGGAGAGGTCACAGCTCTGCCCGCCCCGCCCCGCGACTGGGGGCCATCTGATTACGTTCTGGAAGTGGCGGCATCTGCTGCTGAGGTGTCTGCCGGGGAGGCTGTTACCTTTACTGCAAGCCTGACTGCGCCCACCGGTGAAGACGTCAGTGATGCAGTTGCCTTTGCCACCGAGATGAGCCCATCGCTGGGCGCTATGAGTGACGGGGATGGTCAATATCGCTTTGCCAGCGTCGGAACCTATACTTGGTTTGTCTCCGTGGAGATTCTCGGCTCAACGCGGGTTGGTTCTGCCTCGGTGGTGGTTCGCCCGGGGCCGGCGGCAATCGTTGATCTGAGCCTAGCGGCTCCCATCGTTGAGGCAGGGGTTCCGCTGGCTTTTCGTGCCGAGGTCTTTGACGCCTACGGCAACAGCCTCCCTGAAGAGCAGGAATCACTGGTCTATAGCGCCAGCCCGAGCCTGACCATCGCGGACAGTGACCTTACCGCCATTGTCGCGGGCAACTACATCATTAAGGCGACCCTCGCCGACGGCAGCGCGGTTGACTCCGAGCCCCTATCGGTGCTGGCCGGGCCGCCCGGCTCGCTGTCCATCACGCTGTCTTCTTATGATGTTGAGCGTGGCCAGGGCGTCGTGGTGGAGACCCTGGTCGAGGACAACTTCGGCAACGTGGTCGACCACCCGGTCGATCTTTCCGCGGTGCCGGGCGGTGGGGTCGAGGCCTGGGGCAACTTCGTGCGCTTTCACGATGAAGGTCTGTTCCAGGTTCACGCCGACATCACTGATTATGGTCTCCACGCTGAGGATGGTCTGGTCCTGGTCGACTCCAGCGGACCGCTGGTGCGCCTGACCTACCCGCCGCGGGGGGCTGAGCTGGAGCGTCAGAGCGGCGAGCAGATTCAGGTGACTGGCCTGGTTAGTGACTCGCTTAGCGGAGTTGCCTCGCTGTCCATCAATGGCGAGGCAGTCAGTGTCGATCCTTCGGGTGCCTTTGCCTACGACATGAACGCCGATTTCGGCCTCAATACCCTGCACATCGAGAGCCTCGATGGCGACGACAATCACAGTGATCTGTTTCAGACCTTCCTGTGGGGGGACTACACCCCCCAGGGGCAGCCGCACCAGGATGCCATCCTTGCACGCCTTAACGAGGGCGCCATCGATGGTCTCGAGGAGATGGTTGAAGGCTTGATCAGCGGCGGCGACATTACCAGCGCCTTGGAGGGCTCGGTCCTGGGCCCCGGGCTTGGCGGCGGTGAGCTGGTGCTGAGCGGGGTCACGCTGGGTAATCCCACCATGGACCTTGACCCGCAAGCGGGGGTCCCTGAAGGACATCTCAATTTCTTTGCCGAGTTCTCGCCCCTCAGCGTCAGCGTGACGCACTCCCCCGCGGCACTTGCTGGAGACTGCATTTCTATTAACCTCCTCTTTACTACCTTTACTGCTTGTGGCTACGTCTGGTTCAGCGCCACTGGTTCGGGTGGGGCAGATGAGATCTGGGTCGACACTGACGTCCAGCTTGAGGCAGACCCGGTTGAGGTCATCGACGTCACCATCAGTAACACCACCATGGGGGTTGATGGCAGTGACATCGACATCGATACAGATGTCTGGCTGGAGCTAAGCGGCTGCGGGATTCTGTGCTCTGCGTTGGAGAGCGTCCTCAACTTGCTGTTGGGCGGCTTTACCGGGGCGATTGATCTTCTGGTCAACGGCGCAACGGCCTTGTTCTCGGGACTCATCGACAGTGTGCTGGCCTCGATCCTGCCGGGAATCCTTGAGAGCGAGCTGGCGCCCTTATTGGAGGACGCCCTCGACGACTTGATGATCGAGACTCAGATTGACTTGATGGGGGTGGCCATCGATCTTGAGGCCTTGCCGCAGGACATTGAGATTGACGATGACGGCATGTTGGTTGCCCTGGAGTCGGTGGTCTCTGCACCGCAGGGACCCAGCGCTCCTCCTACGCTCGGTGCTCTCTATGATGTCAACTCGTTGTGGCCGGTCTATCCGGCTACTGAGGACCTACATCTGAGCATGGAAGACGGCTTCGTCAATCAGCTGTTGCACTCGGCCTGGCAGGGCGGGGTGATGAACATGACCATGGATGCGTCCAGCCTGGGTCTGGATCTCAGCCAGGTGGCCGAGATCCTGCCGTTGACCTACCTGGAGCTTGCCATGGTGCCGCTGCTGCCACCGGTGGTGGGGCCTGCGCCGGCTGGGGGGATGTCTCTGGCTATCGGCGATCTGCTGATCAACGTCAATGGCGACCCCGGTGGCGTCAGCGGCTTGATGATGCAGCTGGCGGTTACGGTCGTTGCCGATGCTGACTTTACCCTCGATGCGGAAGGCAACATTCAGTTCGGCTTCGCCAACCCGACCGTCCACATGGACTTTGTCACCTCCAGTCCCTGGGTAGTGGACGGTGAGCTGGTTGAGAACGTCATGGATGCCGTTGTCGATCTGTTGATCCCAACCCTCATGGACACCCTGGGCGGCTTGGGAGGTTTTGCTATGCCTGAGCTGGGCGGCTTTGGTTTGAGTGCATCCACCTTTGAGCGGGAGCCGGCCCCAGCTGCCTATATCACCATGAGCGGTGAGCTGAGCCTCGATTAGTGACGCTGTGAACCGCTTGATCAGCTCATGCGCTCTAAGCGCTCCATAAGTACCGCATCGGTCTTGCGATAGAGCTGCTCAAGTTCGGCTTCGGCTGCTTCTCGGTCCCGGTTGGCGATGGCATTGATGGTGCGCTCCATCAGGCTGAGGTACTCGGGGTGGACGTACAGCAGCGCCGGTACCTTCTCCAGACAGGCCTGGCTGAGCCGGCTGATGGTCATAAACATCAGCTTGGCGACCACGCTGCAGGCCGCATCTACCATCGCGTTGTAGAGTTCGAGGTCGGTCTGTAGCGAAAGCAAAAGGTCACCATCGTTGTCTCGCTGGCGCTCCAGCAGCAGTCGCAGCTCTTCGATCTGCGGGTCGGTGGCGCGGCGCGCGGCCAGCCCTGCCAGTTCGACAGCCATTCTTCTGCGCATCTGCAGGACGTCGTCGAGCATCTCCTTGCGCTCCGTTCCGGAGGCTGCGCGGATCAGGTCGGGGAGCAGGGAGATAGAGCCGGTGTTGCGGAAGTCGGCGACTCGCACGCCGTCGCCGTGGCGGGCGATGACCAGGCCCTGTGCTTCCAGCGAGCGAATGGCTTCTCGCAGGGTATTGCGGTTGGTGCCGAAGCGCGGCGCGAGCTCCCTCTCGGGTGGCAGCCGCTCTCCTACCTGCACTTCGCCACGGAGGATCGCGGTACGTAACTGCTCGGCCACAGACTCCGAGATGGCTTTTCGTTCAATTCGCTCAAGGTCCAGTGGCATTGAGGGATTGTATCGAACGGCGCGGTGAGTATCATCCGCAAGCTATGTACAGCCTAATTGTCGCTATCGCCGCAGGATTCGCCGCATATTTC
Organism: Deltaproteobacteria bacterium UBA6601; assembly: GCA_002433485.1. Lineage (GTDB taxonomy): Bacteria > Myxococcota_A > UBA796 > UBA9615 > UBA9615 > UBA6601. The sequence goes on along the minus strand of DJIF01000136.1, from coordinate 53,397 downwards.
CTTACCGCCAGCTTCTGGCCGAGCAACTACGCCATCCTCCCGGGGATTGTCGGAATGATTGCCTGTTACGTGCTGCTGGCGCGTCGTTATTGGAAGGTCGTAGAGGCTTTGATGGCCCGTGCTGGCGCTGAAGTTCAGCAACAGCGGGTGGACCACGCGGTACGTATCCTTGAGAGCGGCTACGGCTACGGCCGCTGGGTGTTTCTGCTGCGGGGGCAGCTCGACGGCCAGATCGGTGCTCTTCATTACATGCAGAAGAAGTTCGACCAGGCCTTGCCCCTGCTTGAGAAGAGCAGCTCAAGGCACTGGGTCGCTCAGGGTATGCTGGCCGCCTATTGGTTTCGTCATCACAAGCCTGAGCAGGCCATGAAGGTGCTCGATAAGGCCCGTACTATGAATCGCAAAGAGGCGATGCTCTACGGGCTCGAGGCTTGGATGAAGGTCAAGCTCAAAGATCGGGATGGAGCGCGCGCGGTGCTGGCCCGGGGGAAGAAGGTCCTGCCAGATCATGGTCCGATTACTGAGAACCTGATTCGACTGCAGAACGGCGACGATCTGAAGATGGGTGGTTTTGGTGAGGCCTGGTGGCAGTTTCACCTGGAGAAGCCGAGCCAGAAGATGCTGATGAAAATGGCGGGTCAGGGAAAGCGCGCCAAGGGAGCCCGAAAGTCGGTGTATCGTTGAGCCCATCTTGAGCTCGGAAGCTCCCCGTTCGCCGCTCTCTTCAGGGCGACCTCTGCGTTGGGCCATTGCAGCCCTGTTCCCATTTCTGCTGTTCCTCCTTCCCAATGCAGGGGAACTAGGCCCTTCTGCTTTGCTGCCTGCGTTGTTCGCCATTTCGCTGGCCTTCGCTACCGCTCGGACCCTGCTGCCTTTAGCGGGAGGCGTATGGCTCGGTGTGACGATGCTGTTCTGGCAGGACGGCGAGCGGGCTGCTGCGCCCTTGCTGGCCCTTGTTGAGAGCATTCGTACTTTTGTCCTGGGCAACTCGGTCTACCGGGCTCCTGCGACCCTGCCGGCCTGTAGTGGGGACAGCTGGTGTGAGATCGTGGCCAGGTCCGCGGGGGCGGAGCAACCTGAGCTGGCGCGATGTGGCGCAGATGCGGTCTGTGATCTGGTCCCAGCAGGGCTGGGCTATGGCGTCCAGAGCTTTCAGTTGGCGGTGCTTGGCTTCGTCTTTGTGCTGATTGGAATGGTGGCCCTGGTGGTGCGTGCTGGGGGCATCGCCGGAGTCGCCGAGCGCTTTGTGGTGTTCGCTCGTTCGGCGCGCTCGACCCGCCTGGTGACCTTTCTGCTCGGTCTGGCGGTGTTCTTTGATGACTACGCCAACACCCTGATCGTGGGCGGAACCATGCGGCCGCTTACTGACCGGATGCGCGTATCCCGGGAGAAGTTGGCCTGGATTGTGGACTCTACCGCCGCGCCGGTCGCGGGACTCTCGGTCCTCTCTACCTGGGTTGCTTTCGAGGTCAGCCAGTTTGCTCCGCAGTTGGGGGTTGTCGGCCTGGAGCCTTCGGCTGGCTATGCGGTCTTCCTCCAGACCATTCCCTATCGCTTCTATTGCTTGCTGAGCCTGCTGATGGTTGCGACGGTTTGTTTCAGCAGTCGGGATTTTGGGCCCATGCTGGTGGCAGAACGGCGCGCTCATCGTACTGGCGCGGTGTTTCGTCCTGGCGCCCGTCCCATGTCGGCCAGCAGCACTGATACCGAGCCCGATCACAACAAGCCGCATCTGGCGAGGGTGGCGCTACTGCCCATTGGCGCCACCGTAGTTTCGGTGCTGTGGTTGTTTTGGAATCAAGGCGAGCACAACCATGCCGATCACCTCTCAGGGGGACTGGCATTTGCACATCTGCGCGAGATCCTCGGGGGGGTGGAGGACAACACCTACCTGCTGTTTCTGAGCAGCTGCATCGGTCTCGCGGTGGCGCTGGTTGTCGTGCTGGGCCTGCGATTGCTGAGTCTTCCTGCTGCTTTGGCTGCGGTTTTTTCCGGCTATCGGACCTTGGGTACGGCGGTGGGGATTTTGTTTCTGGCCTGGGCTATGGCTGCAGTCTGCAAGGGTCTTGGTACCGGCGAGTATCTCAAGCTTATGGCGCCCCACATCCCGGGGCTGCTGCTACCCCTGGGACTGTTCTTGATCGCCTGCGTCATATCCTTTGCAACCGGCTCGTCGTGGTCGACGATGGGCATTTTGTTGCCCATCATCGTCGATCTGGCAGCCACCGTCGGCGCTGACGCTCCGCTCGGCTCTATGGGCATGGTTGTGATTTGCATCGGCGCGGTGCTCGATGGCTCCATTTTTGGCGACCATTGCTCACCCATCTCTGATACGACCCTGCTCTCGTCAGCTGCGGCCGGCAGCGATCACATGGATCACGTTAAGACCCAGGCTCCCTACGCGATTGTGGTGATGAGCGTTGCGCTGTTGCTTGGCTACCTGCCGGTCTCCGCGGGGCTCTCGGTGTGGTTGGCGCTGCCGGCAGCGGCGCTGGCACTGTTGTTGTTGTTTATGCTGCTCAGCCGTCGGATAGAGGCTTGACGAGCTGAGCGCCCTCGGTTCTGCCCGAGCCTGTCCTCGCTGCGCGCCTGATTCGAGTATCCTCTCTGACCATGCGAACTCTGGTTACCGGCGGGGCCGGCTTCATTGGCTCCCATCTCTGTGAGCGGCTGCTGGACGAGGGCGATGAAGTCCTGTGTCTGGACAACTTCTTTACGGGCAGGCGCCAGAACATTGCTCACCTTCTGGCCAACAATGACTTTGAGCTGATGCGGCACGATGTGATTCAGCCGGTCCTGGTAGAGGTCGATCGGATCTTTCATCTCGCCTGTCCGGCTTCGCCGGTTCACTATCAGTTCAATCCGGTGAAGACGGTTAAGACCAACGTCATGGGAACGATCAACATGCTGGGCCTGGCCAAGCGGGTTAAGGCACGCATCCTTCATGCCTCGACCAGTGAGGTCTATGGCGATCCCGTCGAGCATCCGCAGACAGAGGGCTACTGGGGCAATGTCAATCCCATTGGGGTGCGCAGCTGTTACGACGAAGGCAAGCGTGTGGCTGAGACCCTGTGCTTCGACTACCACCGGCAGAATCAGGTGGACATCAGGGTGGTGCGCATCTTCAACACTTATGGGCCGCGGATGCTGACTGATGACGGTCGGGTGGTGTCCAACTTTGTGGTCAACGCTCTGAAAGGGCATGACCTTGAGGTCTACGGCGATGGCTCTCAGACTCGCTCGTTCTGTTACATCAATGACCTCATTGAGGCGTTCGTGCGGATGATGGGCCAGGACCAGCAGCACGGGCCCGTCAACCTGGGCAACCCTGCTGAGTTCACCATCTCCCAGCTGGCAGAGCTGGTCATCGAGCTGGTGGGAGCGGGGAGCAAGGTTGTATATCGGGAACTGCCGCAGGACGACCCGACCCGGCGCCGGCCTGACATCAGCCTTGCTCGTGAACTGCTCCAATGGGAGCCCACTACCGATTTGAAGGCCGGTCTGCTAAGTACCATCAGCTATTTTGATGAGCTGCTCTCGTCAGGCAGTGAGGACCGGGTGAGCATGGCCAGCTTCAGTCATCGAGACTGAGTTCTGCTTCGGGCTGAGGGGCAGCATGACTCGCCTTGGATTCGCTATTGAGCGTCGCTTGCAGATGGAGAACAAAGCGTGCAACTGACTATTGTTGGAACCGGCTACGTCGGTCTCGTCTCCGGTACCTGCTTTGCGGACACCGGCAACGATGTGGTGTGTCTTGATGTGGACGAGGTCAAGGTCGAGATGATGAGGCGGGGTGAGAGCCCCATTTATGAGCCTGGGCTTTCAGATCTGCTGGAGCGGAACATTGCTGCCGGTCGCCTGACCTTCACCACTGATGCGGTCGCGGCCTACCAGGATACGGACTTCATCTTTATCTGTGTGGGTACCCCCAGTGACGATGAGGGCAGGGCCGATCTTCAGTATGTGCTTGGTGTGGCTGAGGACATTGGTCGTATCCTCGATGCGCAGCCCGAGCCGGCCCCTGGTGCAAGGGGGCCCATCGTGGTGGTCAAGTCTACTGTGCCGGTAGGCACCAACGACAAGGTTCGTGCTGCCATCTCAGCGCAGACCTCGCGGCCGTTCTCCATGGCGTCCAATCCGGAGTTCCTCAAAGAGGGCGCTGCTATTCATGACTTCTACAAGCCGGATCGGGTGGTGGTTGGCTGTGATGATGAGCGGACCGCTGCCAAGATGCGCCGACTTTATGAGCCCTATGTTCGACAGGGCAACCCGATCCTGGTGATGGACATTCGTTCTGCCGAGATGGTGAAGTACGCCTCTAACGCCATGTTGGCCACCAAGATCAGCTTTATCAATGAGATCGCCAGCCTTTGTGAGGCCTATGGGGCCGAGATCGGGATGGTCCGCAAGGGCATGTGCTCCGATCAGCGGATCGGCAATCAGTTTCTCTATCCGGGGCTCGGTTATGGCGGGTCCTGTTTTCCTAAGGATGTCCTTGCCTGCATCTCTATGGGCATCGATCAGGAGACGCCGACTAAGCTGCTGTCAGCGGTTCATCGGGTCAATCAAGATCAGCGAGGACGCTTCATCGCCAAGATCGATGAGCACTTCAGTGGTCAGGTCAAAGGCCTTCGCTTTGCGGTCTGGGGACTGGCCTTCAAGCCTCGAACGGACGACATGCGCGAGGCGCCATCTCTGGACATTATCCGTTGGCTGTTGGAGCGCGGTGCCAGCGTCGTGGCTTTTGACCCGGTGGCCATGGACCGGGCTCGTCAGGAACTGGACGGCGACATCTCTTATGTGGTCAACGATCTGGATGCCCTTGATGGTGCTGATGCCCTGGTCATCTGCACCGAGTGGCCGGAGTTCCGGCGCCCGGATTTCTCAGAGATGCGCGGCCGCATGAGTGGGACTGTGATCTTTGATGGTCGCAACATCTACTCTCTGGAGATGATGCGAGAGCACGGCTTCAGCTACTACTCCGTCGGTCGGCGTCCCCAGCTGCTCGGTCCAGTGGCTGCTGATACGGCTGTCTCTTAGCCGACTGCAGTTGGCCGCCTGCCAGTCGTCTACATCAGGCGACGGGCCATCTTTTGCTTGCCTTCGGTGAAGGGCGGATAGGCCATCGAAGGGTCGATCAGGGTTGATCGGGACAGCACGCTCTTGCGGTGAGTGTAGGTCTCGAATCCCGCGCGTCCATGGTAGGCCCCCATGCCACTGGGTCCCACTCCGCCAAAGGGGAGATCGGGAGCGGCCAGATGCATGATCGTCTCGTTAACACAGGCACCTCCCGAACTGGTGCGGGTCAGCACCTTGTGCTCGACCTCTTTGTCGCGGCTGAACAGGTAGAGCGCCAGCGGCTTCTCCCGCTGATTGATGAACGAGATGGCCTCATCGCAGGAGGCGACCTTGATGATGGGCAGCAGCGGGCCAAAAATTTCGTCGCTCATCAAGGGTGAGTCGAGTTTGACGTCGGTCAGCATGGTGGGGGCTATGTAGCGGCTCTCGGCGTCGGTCTGCCCGCCGATGACCACGGTGCCGCCGTCAAGCAGGGAGCAAAGTCGGTCGAAGTGGCGCTGGTTAATGATCCGGCCGATGTCAGCGCTCTTACTGGGGTCCTCGCCGTAGAAGCGGGAGATGGTGTTGCGGGCCTCCTCGACGAAGCGGTCGTAGATTTCTTCGTGGACCAACACGTAGTCGGGAGCCACGCAGGTCTGACCGGTGTTCCAGTACTTGCCACGCACAATGCGTCGTGCGGCGACTCCGATACGGGCCGAACGGTCGACAAAGACCGGGCTCTTGCCGCCCAACTCCAGGGTGACCGGACAAAGGTGCCTGGCTGCAGCGGTCATTACGATGCGTCCGACCTGTGCCCCACCGGTATAAAATATGTGGTCAAAGCGTTGCTCCAGTAAGGCTGTAGAGGTCTCAATCCCCCCTTCAATGACCTGCACGCAATCTTTATCCAGATAGCGAGGGAGCAATTCGGCGACCACCCTGGAGCAGGCCGAGGAGATCTCCGATGGCTTGATGATGACGCAGTTGCCGGCTGAAATGGCGGCCGCGGCAGGGCCGATCGTGAGCTGTATCGGATAGTTCCATGCGCCCATTACCAGCACCACGCCGAGCGGCTCGCGGTGGATGTGGCAGTTGCCCGGCTGCAGGACGGGCGGGGTGGGGACCCGCTCTGGCTTCATCCAGCCGCGCAAGTGCTTGAGGCTGTGGCGCACCTCATTGGCGCAGAAGTTGGTCTCGCTGCCAAAGCCCTCGAAGTGGGAGCGGCCCAGGTCCTGATGCATGGCATCGCCCAGGACCTGTTCGTTCTCTTTGAGCATGCGCACGATGGCCTGCAGCTGGCTGCGCCGCCACTCATAGCTGCGGGTCTTGCCAGAATGGAAGCTGTCTCGAAGGCGATTGATGGCGGTTTCTATCGGCTCGCTGCTGGTGCTCTCCTGGGTCATTGTGCTTTCTCCGGGGGCCGTTACAAGTGGCGGCGCTTGGCCAATGGGTGTGATCCTGAAGGCAGGCGGCTTGGCGCGGCGGCTAGCTTAATCGCTTGAGGCGGATGGGCAAGCGCGAACCGCCTCACGGGTTATTGGTCGTGGCTAGGGCGGCGAGCGAGAAATGTACTCGGGTTGCTAGTGCGCGGCTCTGTTGGTGCAGCCTTTCGTCTTCGACGTGCGAGAGGTAGGGCCAGGCAGAGCAGGGCTTCGGCTGGAGCAGCAGCGCTGCTCTCAGTTGGTCCCTCGCAGTTGTAGCTGATGCCGCAGCCGCCCTGGTAGCAGCCTGGATGTACGAGGTGGTAGTCCCCTGGATAGGGCTCGTCGGCGCCTTCGTTCTCGCTGGTCGGTGGCCTGGGCTCAGTTCCAGGTGGACAGTTGTAGCAGGTGGCCTCGATGTCATCGCAGTAGTTGCTACTGAAGCCGTCATCGAGCGGGTGTTGAGGGAAGATCAGCGCATCTTCGTTGTCGCAGTCGATGAGGTCTGGATAACCATCGCCATCGCCGAAGCTGCCAAGCCGATCGTAGTAGAGGCGATTAGAGGAGCAGACTCCAGCTGTTGCACCAGCTGCAATAGGGCTGCTCTTGTTGCCACATGTTTTCGTCTCCCAGGGCCAGACTGCGGGTAGACCCAGCCATGATTCTGCTGTCGGTAGCCAGTGCGCAGCTCGGTCGGCTGCACACGGAAGCTCTACCCAGGGAAGAGTATTACATTCAGTTTTGCTGTGCCCTGGACAGCTATCAGCGAATCGGTCGCAGGCGGATTGGGTCGGGGCTAATGAGCTTGGTGTCACAAAGTTCAGCTCTGGGAGCTCAGGATTAGGTCCCACGATTGAATACCAGGAACTCGACGCCAGCTCAGCTGTCACCCAGGTCTGTTGCTCTTTGGAGATGTTCATGGTGATTGTCATTGATCGGGGGGCTGAGGCCAGCTTAAGGAGAGGAAGATCTGACGTCGCCTCAGTTGGAGGGACAAACAGGTTTCTTGCCGCCACGATTTCGCTCTCGCGAAGTTGGTCACTGAGCTCGACGATCGCGGCAGCATCGTTGTTGGCGATGGTGTTGTTGAGGAGCTGAACAGATAGGTTCGGACGGTTGCCCCGGAGAGAGACCAGCGTGCCGCCCCCGAGCTCGTTTTCCACCAAAAAGCTGTGGCTCAGCTGTATGTGGAGAGGGTGATTGAGAGACTCTGCGCGAAGCTCGATGAGTGGACCTGTTGTCGTTTCGGCGTCGGATGCGGGACTTGGTCTGTCTATGTAGGGCTGATTCTGGTCCAGGCCTGCACAGAAGGGAGTTGCTTCATCGAGGCCAGCGCTGCCCCAGCGGGCGGGCAGTGCTGGTTCGGGTTGCTCGCCCGACAACGAGCTGACCTTGCGATTCCGGGAGAAAACGGTACGGGTCAATGAAGATCCGCTGAAGATCTTAGCTTTGCCGGTCTCGTCAACGTCGGTCAGCAGCGGAGTCAGTTCTGAGTCGATGAGAACGGCCTGTCCGGCGAGAATGTTGGCGGCGAAGACCGAGCGGTCAATGCCCGGATTCAGGTTGCCTCGAATCAGCGCGGCTTTGGCCTCTGCCTCGATCCCGTCTGCATCGATAAGGTTGCCGAAGAAGGTGCTGGCTCTGATCTGAAGCCGATGTCCCGGGCTGCTTTGGATGAGCGCGTTTGCCCCCCCGACAGCAGGGCGGAGCAAGCAGCCCGTCACTTCACTCGTGTGCAGTTGCAGGTCGCCGCTGCTCAGCACTGCTGCTCCCTCGCACTGGACGATGTGCACATCTTCTAGTTGCAGGCTTACGGCCTGAGCTGAGCTGTCGCTGGATATGGCGTAGTGCTTTGAGCCCATGATGACGCTGTTTTGTAGTTGAACCCTGCCGTAGCCTTCGCCGAGCTCGAACAGGACGCCAGGTGAATTGCTTTCCGGACAGGGCCCCTCTGATCTCAGGTCTAGATTTACTGAGAGCAGTGGTGTGCTATTGGCCGCCCCGTTCAACTGCCAATAAATGACGGGCTGCAGCTCGCTAGATGGCGGTGGGCACAGGGGAACATCCTCGTCGTTTGCAAGGATCAGTGGGTCGCCAATCAGCTGTTCGGATTCGTCGATGTGAATGAGTTCGTGGTGCGGGGCCTGCCCGGTGATGCAGACTTGCACTTCAGGACGACGTTCTGTTGCGCCATCGTCGCTGATGTAGTTGGGCAGAGTCGCCGCTTCAGCTAGTGCGGAGGATACGGTGGTTGGAGTGCTAGTTAAGTCGGTGCAGCTCTCGCCACAGCCGCTTATCGGGCTGAGTCCAGAAGCCTCGACACAGATGTTGTAATCGGCAGCGGCGCCCGTGGATGCGCCCCATATGACGAGCCCGCAGATCCAGCCTGCGAAAAGCAGGATGCGGCAGCTGGATGGAGTTCGCTTATGCCTTGGACACCGTCTCATGGCTTTGCGCCGAGATCGCTGTCCAGGGCTACTCGAAGTCGTGCGATGTCTGCAGCGGTGATTCCGCAACAACCGCCAACGATGGCCGCGCCAGACCTGGCGACGCGGTACTGGGCACTGATAAAAGCATCGCCGCTAGCCGGATACTCCAGTCGGCCATCTTGTTGTCGCGGTTGCCCTGCGCAGGGTTGGATGGCTAGCGGCAGGCTGGTCTCGGGGAGTAGGCTGAGGGCGAGCCGAGCCGCCTGGTTAGCGTTCAGGTTGCAGTTGATTCCGAAGCCGTCTGCACCTGCTTGCTCAAGCGTCAGCAGGCAGTCGCGGGGGTCTTCGTTGGAGAGCGACCGGAAGCCTGTCGGGGTCTCACTGAACACCATCGAGATGAGCACCGGTAGATCGGTGTGCTGGCCTGCGCGGAGAGCACATAAAGCTTCGCGAGTGCAGCCGATGGTCTCTACGAACAGGAGCTCAGCTCCGGCCCGGGCCAGCGCTTCAGCACTGCGTCGATAGACCTTCTCCATTGCCGCTTCTCTTTGCTCGGCGGCAGCGACTGGACCATAGGCGGCGCCGATATTGCCTGCGACTCGCGGACCGTGACGGTCGACTGCGGTTTGTTCGATGGCTTCGCGTACCAGGGTGATGGATCGGGCGCAGAGCTCTTCTACCCGAGTGGCCAGGTGCGGATGGCTTGCGAGCCTTGCGGTGGTCGCGCTGAAGCTGGCCGATAGCACGATGTCTGCCCCGGCTTCGATGAAAGCGCGATGCACCGCAGCGAGTTGCTCGGCGCGTTCCAGGGGCCATGCTCCAGGGCAATCAGCAGCTGTGATGTCTGCTTGGAGGAGCGCTGAGCCCGTTCCACCGTCCAGGAGCAGCGGTCGGGGACTGGTCACTATTTGCGCTCGACCCAGCGGAAGCCGTCCATGATGGCGACCTCGTCATATTCGTATTTGAATTCGGTTGCTTCCCGGAAGGCTTGACCATCGATGACCACCGGATGCTTGATGTGCTCGATCGCGCCGGGCGGCAGCTTAGGAAAGCCAAATCGCCCGAGCACGTGCCGAAACAGCGGCTGTGGGATGGGGATGGGTTGTCGGTTGGTGCCCCAGCACAGCTGGTTCAGTGGCACCGGTGGTGGGCCTTCCACGTTGTAGATGCCTCGCAACTTTTTTTCCAAGGCCAGGCGAATGGCCACCGCGGCGTCGCGTTCGTGGATGAACTGGAACAGGGGGTCAAAGCCGGCAACCGTCGGGACTTTCTGGCCGGCCAGATAGCCGCCTAGAGTGCCACGCCCCGAGGGGCCAAGGGCGTAGACGATGCGCAGCACCGAAGTGTTGAGCTTGGGCCAGCGCCATAGCGCAGCGCCGGCGAACAGGTCCGCGGCGACCAGATCGGCCAGCTCAGGGAAGGTTGCGGCACCGAGCGGAGGTTCCTGCTCGGTCCGATAGAGAGGAGCATCGGGAGCAGCGCCATAGACTGTGTGTCGACCGACAAAGACCGCGGTCTTTACCTTGTACTTGTGGCAGTGGTCAAAGATGGCCCGAGTCCCTCCGAGGTTGATCCGGAAGCGCTCACTGGGCCTGGCGCTGAAGTGGGTCACCGTAGCCAGGTGAATCAGTCCTTCTGGCTTGAAGGTGCGAAATACATCCTCAGCTGGGCGCTTGCGGATGTCTGCTTCCACCACTTCAACGCCGTCCGGTGCATCGGGCCAGCCGCGTCGATCAATGCCCATGACCTGGTGGCCCTGCAGCAGCAACTGTTCGGTAACGGCCTGACCCAGGCCGCCGACGATACCGGTGACCAGGACCCTCATTCGGCTACTCGACCGGCCTGTTCTCGGCGCAGTCGCTCCCGTCGGCTGACCCGACCCTCCTCAATGAGTTGGTCAACCCGCTGGCGGACCTGAGCAACGAAGTCTTCAATGACATCGTCTGCCTCGTTGCCGTCGCCTTCGAAGTACATAGGCTCGCCGTAGTGGATAGAGCAGCGGATGGGTAGCGGTACCGGAACGATGTGCTTGGGGACCGGCACATAGGGTGCGCCCAGTAACTTGGCCAGAGGCTTGAGGTGCCACAGGGTGGGATAGGCCTCTTCTCCCCCGATAAACGCAAATGGGATGATCGGAGCGCCAGTCTGCAGCGCAATGCGCATAAATCCGGTGCCAAAGCGGACCGTCTGGTAGCGCTGCTGATAGAGCTTGCCGATCCCGCGAACTCCTTCGGGGAAGACCATCAGCAGGCGCTTGTCCTGAAGCAGGCGAACCGCGTGCTGGGGCAGTCCGGGAAGTTGTCCCATACGAAAGAACATGGGCGATACCACTGGCCAGGACTGGGCAAACTTCTCGACCATCCCGTGGACCAGTCGTGGTGGATTCATTTCGAAGAAGATGGAAGCCAGCACCATCGATGCGTCGACTGGGATGCCGCCGCTGTGGTTGCCAATCACCATTCCTGAGCCCTTGGCAGGAATGTTTTCGATGCCGTGTACTTGAACTCTGAAGTAGTGACGATAGAGCGGCGCGAGCAGTGAGAACACGAAGCCAAGGTGCTCACGGGAGACCCCATAAGGATCAAGTCCGTAGCGGTTGAAGGGCAGCGTCATTTCCGCAAGCCGCTCTTTTACTTCGCTGTCGGTTAGTTTCTGCCACATGGTCTCAGCATACACTCCGCGTGGGCGCTGGATCGTGTCCTCGCCTTCAGCAACTCAGGGAACAAGTCCTGCTTCCAGCCGGGTCGGAGCTGCCCGACGAAACTGCTCCAGATCAGCGCAGGAGCTCTCTTTTAGGGGGTGCTCTGATGCGGTGTAGCAGCTACAGCGATCGCGCAGGAAACGCTCGCGCCACGGCGGCCAGGGCTCGAAGGCGGTGAATGCCTCGGCGCACTGCGCCGAACTCCGGCTCGCCATAGCGACCTCCAGGCGAACGTCCTTGCGGCTCTCTTCAAGGATTCGAGCGGCAAAGGGGTATTGCAGCGCCTCAAAGAGTCCAGCGCTCAGAGCCGGGTTCTTACGACAGAGCTCTACCGCCAGGTCCAGGGCTCTGGCCATCACCGTGGTGTGAACCCAGGGGTCTTTGCGGAAGGCCACAAAGGCGCGCTCAAGTTCAGCAGCGGCCTGAACCGGCTGACCGGCCCTGGCGAACATGCGGGCGGAGATGGCCGCGGCTTCTACTGGCCTGCGCTGGTGCAGGCCAGGCAGCAGGTCGGCGGTCTCCGGTTGTGCTTGTTCTGCGAGGCACTCAACCACCAGCAGCAGGTCAATATCGCTGGCGGGTGCCTGGCTCTGGCTGAACCAGTGGTCGCAGGCTGCGACAAGGTCTTCCTGAGCATAGGCACGGCGGGCTCGAGCTCGGTTCGCTGGCCCGTCAGGCATCCCGGTCGGCGCGGGCGGCATGCCGCCCATCGCAAGCTCTCTGGCGCCTCTCAGGTCGTGCACTGCCGCCCAGTCTACGTCGCTCAGTCCTGGTGGCCGCTGTTGGCCCCTGGCAGTGGCTAGTTGATGCAGTGCTGGAATGGAGAAAAGGCCGGTTCTGCCAGCGTTTCTAGCGAAGCCGAATTCGATGATCGGTCGGTCGTCGGTGTTGACCCAGTGGCCCTCAATTTCAGCCACCGACCGGGCGAAGTCGCCATTGGCCAGATAAGCGCTGTAGAGACCTTCGACGCCCGATACTCCCCAGGTGTATCGGAGCGCGTCGAAGAATGGCTGCTGTGCCAGTCGCGCACGTAGGCGCCCGGCGTCGTGCTCAATGGCCTGCTTCGAAGCTGTAAAGGCCATGTCGAAGTAATGGACCGTCCAGGTTTCGACCACCGGAAAAACCGAGGAGATGGTGGCGTAGGCAGTTCGGACCAACTCGGCGTCGACGTGGTAGCCCTGGAACCACTGGACGAAGATGCCACCGTCTTCGAGGCGGTCCTGGACTCCGTCGTAGAAGTCTTGACTGAACAGACTGGCGATACCTGCCCGGTAAGGGTTTGAGGGTTCAGAGAAGATGATGTCATAGCGCTCCTTGGAGCTCAGCAGGTGTTCCCGACCATCGCCGATGATGACGTTTACTTTGGGGTTGTCGGGGACATCGAAGTTAACCGCTCTACAGGCCTCAGCGACCTCCAGAATGGCCGCTTCGATTTCTACGACATCTACCCGCTCGATTCCGGGAACCTGGGCCAACCAGCCTGCTGTGGTACCGGTGCCGTGTCCGATCAGGAGTACCTTGCGCGGAGCTGGATGGAGGGCGGCGGGGAGGAGTCCTGACATCACCATGGTGGCAGCATCTTCGCGCGCGCTGCCGTCAGACTTGCCGTTGACGATAAAGGTCCAGCCGTTGGTGTCGTCGAGGGCTACGCTGCTCTCACGGCCATCGGTTTCCCAGCGCAGCGTCCGATTGTGGGCGTGGATACTGTCTTTGAAGCCGTTATGGTCTGCGAAGTCCAGGCTCAGCATGCCCAGACCGATGGGACTGTGGCGCCAGAAGGCGCTGGGCCCCGGCGCGACCAGCATGCTCAGGCCGGCGACCGTCAGTAGCGTGGCGATGATTGGCTTGCCATGCTGTTCGGTGTTGCGTAGTGCCAGCGCCACTGCGAGCGCGCCCAGCAGCAACAGGGCCAGTGCGCAGGCCCGCCAGGCTCCGGTTGCCGAGAGCAGGGGAATGATCCCAAAGCCGCCGACCACCGAGCCAAATATGGCGCCAGCGGTGTTCCAGCTGTAGCACAGGCCGACCTCTCGTCCGACCCGTCGCTCGTCATCACCGAGGATCGCGATGAGCAGGGGAAATTGATAGCCCGAGACCAGCGCGGCCGGCAGTACCACTAGGCAGATGACGCTGAGCCAGGTCACGATGAGGCCGACAAAGCCGAGGTCTCGGAGCTGTTGAAGTACCGCGGCCAGCAGGGCCAGCGAGTCTCCCAAAGCGAAAGGGATGAGCAGCAGCACTGCCTCCAGGGAGCAGGTTGTGGCGAACGCTGCCAGGCCTGGTCGCCGCCTGGTGTTGCCGCTGCCATAGAGCAGGCTGCCGAGTCCCAGGCCGAGGAGGGCGACCGCGAGGATCAAGCCAAAGGTGTAGGAAGAGCCGCCCAGCAGTGGGGCGAGCATGCGGTACCAGACCAGTTCCATTAGCAGGAAGGTGGCGCCGACGATGGCCGCCGCCGGCAGGATGAAGGGCAGCTTTCTCAGGCCGGCGATGGCGCTGTTGCCCTTTTTCTTGGGCCGTTCAGGCTCCGTGACCTGGCTGACTGGCCGGTCTCCACGTTGTGCAGCGATGCGTTCAGCGAAAACGAACACCAGGCCGTTGAGAGCCGCTGCGGCCCAGATGGACTTCTGGATCCCGAGGACCTCAAGACTCCATAGGGTCGTACACAGGGCTCCGAGCACCGCACCAAGGGTGTTGCCGCCGTAAAGGATGCCGAGGTAACGCCGACTCTTGTCACCGTGCTTCTCGCTCAGTTCTGCAGCGGCACGGGCTACTGCAGGCAGGGTGCCGCCCATGAGGAAGGTGGGGAGGCCCAGAACCAGGGTCGAGAGCAGCAGGCGAAGTAGGTTGCCGCCGCCGTCACCGAGGACCGCAGTGCCCCCCAGGCCCAGGTAGATGGCGCGTACCGCGAGAACCAGTAGCGGGCTGGCAGCCGCGCTGAGGGCGATCCCAAGCTCTAGACGCGCATACATGCGCAGCGGATTGGGGTGGGCGTCAGCGCGCTTGCCCAACAGCAGTGAGCCGAAGCCAAGCCCGGCCATAAAGATCGCAATAACGGCGGCCTGCGAAGCGGTCGAGGCGCCGAAGACCAGCCGGAGCAGGCGTAGCCATGCCACCTGGTAGACCAGTGCACAAAATCCCGAACACAACAGCAGTATGGAGACTGGCAGCACGCCAATGGGGCTGCCCAGCTGCGCTGCGGAATCCGCTGGCGGAACTCCCTTTACGTCGTGCAGCTCCGCGCTGCTCATGAGCGGTTTCTGACCTTGGGTTGGAGGCTCAGTCGATGAGCTCTAGGACAAAGGCGTCGTCGAAGGGCCAGAGATCGGAATTGACGATTCTCAACTCGCGGTCCAGGACGATGTAGGTTGGATAGCCGGTGGCCGCGTAGGGGTCCTGGGTGTTGTTGGGATCCGCAAGGATTGGATGGGTCAGCTCGAAGTCGCTTGCCCATAGATTGAGGTCCTCTCCGGTCGGCGTTCGGCTCAGCTCGTTCTGCTGCATTGCTGCCAGCAGGACCACCTCGCCATTTCCGTCTTCGACCAACTGCTCGCCGTGGGGAGCGTTCTCGCGGCAGGGGCCGCACCAGGCGGCGAAGACGTCGAGTACGACGATCTTGCCGTAGAACTGGTAGAGCTCGATTTCGTCTCCGTGCTGATCCATGAGGCTGAAGTTCGCCGCGGTGTCATTGACTTCGCGGCCAGTTCCCTCCAGCTCTTCGGGGACCGCGCAGGGGAGTGCCTGCCACCAGCTGTTGGTTGGCCAGAGTCGCTGGGTCAGACCGTTGTCGGCACCGTCGATGCAGTCGTTGTCGATGCCGTCACAGAGTTCATCTGCCTGAGGATGAATGGCAGCGTCATTGTCGTTGCAGTCTTCCTCCTGCCCAAAACCATCACCGTCTTCGTCGACGATGCAGGCCCCACATAGAGACAGAGAGAGGATCAGGATCAGGTATGAGGTGATGAATCTCATGGGTGCAGTCCTCCAACCAGTCCCGCTAGCCTAGCAGTCCGCGCCTTCCAGCAGTCCATGTTTGAGCAGCCAGCTGACCAGCAACGAAGCACGCCAGGGCGAGTGCGGGTAGACCTGTTCCTTGATCTTCGCTTCCAGAGCGTCGAGTTCAACAGTTTCAGCCGCAAAGGCCAGGGCTGCCATCACTGCATTGCCGTCGAATAGGTTTTTCATCTCGGGATAAATCGGGTAGCCATTTTGTTGGGGACAGATGGCTGCGGCGAGAGCTGAACGGTTGAGTCGACGCTGGGTCTTGCGCACCGTGGTCGGGTAGTGACCAAAGACCTGCTGAAAGTCCATGCGCAGGGGGTGTCGGCGCTGGGGTTCGGCCTGAAATGGCTTCTCGATAAGGGCGTCCCAGGTCGCCTGATATCGGGGGATTACCTGGCTCCAGTCGTAGAGTTTGCGGGCTCTGCGGCCGGCCGCTGTTGCCATCTCGGATCGCTTCGAGTGGTTGAGGCACAGTTCCGTCATTGCCTCGGCAAGCGCGTTTAGGTCGACTTCGATGCTCTGACCGAGGAACAGGTGCAGTGGCCGCTGGTAGAGGATGGGTCCAAGCTCCGAGATTCGATCCATGTCTGCGTTCCAGTGGGTTGGAACGCGGATTCCGACATCTTCGGAGACGGTGTCTTTATAGCCATTAAAGTCCGCGGCGATGATGGGTAGGTTGGCGGCCATCGCCTCGACGACGGTGATGCCAAAGGTCTCTTGCGGGTTGTCCGAGGGCGCGATGAACAGGTCCGATGCAGCCAGTAAGCCAGCCTTTTCCTGTTCTGCGAAGTCGACCCGGAGGATGATCTGCTCCGATAGCCCCAGACCTCGGGCCCACAGCTCGATCATTTCCGGAGTACGGGTCCCCTGGCGGGCGCCCGCGAGCAGCAGGGTCGGCTTGATACCCTGCTCCTTCACGCTCTCGTTGAAGCTGGCGAAGGCCGTCAGCACCGGGAACATGTCCATCTTGTCGAACTCGGTAAAGCGCGCCATTCCGAGTACTACGAAGCTGTCGGTAGGGATGCCCAGTTGGCTGCGCGCGGTAGTTCGGTCACCCTTGGCCAGCTCTTCGCAGGAGATGCCCAGGGGCACCACTGGCAGCTCCCAGCGGGGCTGGGGGAGCTCAAGTCCGGCCTCCTTCAGCTGTTGAGTAAGCGCGGCAAAACAGCGCAGAACCACCTCTCGCCCGGGCGCGCTCGAGCAGAATACTGCGTCGATCTCGCTGGGGCGGGCCAAGGCCGTGTCGAGGTAGCTGTTCATCATGCTGGGATAGCTGAGCGAGTGGATCTGGGCGGTCACCGGCAGACTGCTCTGGGCGTAGCGGTTGCGCAGGTTGAGGACAGCCCCCATGTGGTCGGCATGGGAGTATTGGTGCAGCACATTGATTTCGCCGCGTGCCATGGCTTCGGGTAGCTCGATGACGTTGCGGACCTCGATCCGATCAACGGTGGCGGGGTCGTGACCAGCCAGCAAGGCCTTAATCCCCTCAAGGTCGCCGTTTTCACCGACCAGAAAGCAGTAGCGGTCGAAGTCACCGTAGTGCAGTAGGGCCTTGATAAAGGATGTGTTTGCGACCTTGCGGCCCACCAGGATCTCGCCCGGGCTGCCTGCCGCGCTGATGAAGGATCCAGGTTGGGCAAAGGTGGCTAGGGTGCGGCTCATGAGGTCTCGTGTTCGCTCCGCTTGCTGTCTGTAGACTCGTCCGAGTCCGTTCCAGGGCCTTTGTCTTTTGAGCGCCGCCGCCGCCTTCTCCGGCGGCTCTTGGATTCCTTCTCGGCCCCTTGTGAAGCGGCCTTCTCGGCCGCCTTCTGCTTTGCTTTACGCTGGTATTCAGCGATCTGCTCTAGCAGGGTTGGACCCCATTCTTTGATCTGCCAGCGGCGGATATCGGGAATCAGTTCCAGCTGCTCCAACTGCTTTGGCTGTAGCGCTGCTGCCGTCTTGAGCAGGTTGTTGTTGACGACCATTCCAGGGCCAAGGCCAGCCTCATCGGCGGCCCGATTGCGCCACTTCCTCAGGTGGGTCAGGAGCCCCTCATGCTCGCGTGTGAAGGGCGGTACCTTGCTGCTCTTTTTCTCGCGATTCTTGTGGGCTGATGTTGGCGGTGGGCTGTTGTCTTCGGTGCCGCGGTTTACTGCGGCGACTACATCTCGCGAGTAGCGGCGGACGATATGGTGATTGTCGCCCAGGGCTTCGCGCAGCGCGGCCCGGTCTTTGGGTGCGCGTTGCGCCAGCTTGATGCAGGCATCGTTGCCCCAGACCTTAAAGGAGGGGCGGTCTCGATCGGCAGCGATGGAGTTGCGCAGGTCGCAGACCGCGCGCAGTACGCGCAATTGGTCGGGCTCGAGCTTCGATGCGCCCTTGATGCGGATGCAGTCGTTGGGGTGATAGGGCCGACCAGTCCATTCGCGCCCCTCAAGCAGGCCAAATTCCTCAGTAAGCATGTCGGTTCTGCCGCGCTCGGCTGCCTGGTCGGCCAACAGTCCCATCAGGGTTGGCAGGTAATGAGAGTCGAGACGGGCGTAGTCGAGGTGCTCGGACTTGAGCGGTCGCGAGGACCAGTCGTGCCGCTGGTATTTCTTGTTGAGGGTTACACCGAAGTAGCGCGAGACCAGATCGAACAGGCCGAAGCGTTCGTGCCCAGTCGCCTGGGCAGCAATCATGGTGTCGAAGATGTTGCAGAAGCGGAATCCGAAGTCGCGCTTCATGCTGACGATGTCGAAGTCCGCGCCGTGGAAGATCTTGACGACGTCAGGATTCTCCATGAGGGGGCCCAGTGGGCTCAGGTCGCTTACTGACAGTGGGTCGATGATGAAGTCGGGGCCTGTGACACCGGTGATCTGTACCAGGCAGCAGGACTCTCGATAAGAAAACAGCGAGTCGCTCTCCGTATCGATGCCAAGCACCGGGGAAGTGCTGAGCACCTCAACAACCGCGCCCAGCTCTTCGTCTCGCGCGATGTAGCGGTGTCCTCGGTCTGGGATCTCGATGACCTGTTGTTCTTCAGTCATCGGCTCGTTCCGCAGCTGCAAGTTCTGTAGGCCCGAAGCCCCAGGGCATCAACTCTGCGACGCTGGCGGTGCGTCGGTCGCCCTGGAGATTGGACATAAGGACAGTAGCGCCCGGTGCGAAGTCGACCATGAACTGGCGGCAAGCTCCGCATGGGCCCGGAGCCTCTTGAGTGCTACAGACTACTGCCACTTCGGTGATTTCTCGTTCGCCGCTGTGGATGGCGATGCACAGGGCCAGCCGTTCAGCGCAGATTGTCAGTCCATAAGAGGAGCTCTCGATGTTAGAGCCGGTGTATATGGTTCCTGAGCCACCTCGAACTGCTGCGCCCACGTGGAATCGCGAGAAGGGCGCGTGGCTATTGTTGCGGGCGCTGATCGCCGCCTCAAGTAACTCGTTCAGGCTGTCCTTGCTCACCGCTCGCCTCTCCAGCTCTGGTCGTTAATCAGCAGCTCCTTAAGCACCCTGACGACTCGCTGGGTGGCTTGTTTACCGGCCTCCCCGACTTCTTCATGATTGAGGACCTGCTGGGCTCCGCCCATCCCTGCAGCAGCATTGGATACCAGTGAGATTCCAGCGACGCGAGTGCCCATATGACGAACGGCGATGGCCTCGACCACGGTGCTCATACCCACGACGTCGGCGCCAATGCGGGCCATCATGCGGACCTCGGCGGGCGTCTCGTAACTGGGCCCGATGACCGCGACATAGACTCCCTGCTTAAGCGGTACCCCAGCCTTCTCGCCGGCCTTGAGCAGCGCTGCGGTAATGGCTGGGTCCCACGCTCGCGTCAGGTCTGGGAAGCGCGGCCCGAGCTGGTCTTCGTTAGGGCCCATCAGGGGATTGCGACCACTGAGGTTGATGTGGTCGGTGATAGCGAGCAGATCCCCTACCTGTAGGTCTTCACGGATCCCACCGGCAGAGTTGGTAAGCAGGATGGCGTCGGCACCAAGGCGCGCGAGAACCCGCACCCCGTGGACTGCCTGGGCCGGACTGAACCCCTCATAGAGGTGCACTCGACCACGTAGGATGACGACAGAGCGGCCTTCGAGGCTGCCTACGCAGAGGCTGCCTGTGTGGCCTTCCACCGACGGAAGTGCGAAGCCAGGGATTTCTGAGTAGGGCAGTTCTCGGCATTCCTCGAGGTGTTCGACCACCGCGCCGAGACCTGAGCCCAATACCATGCCGAGAAAACCGCCTGTGGCCAGGCGCTGGTCCCAGTCTCGCAGGGCCTGCGCTGATTGCTTAATGCTTGCTTCGATGGCACTCATGTACGTTCCTGCCTGCGCTCGGCCTCAGCCGATCAGCATCCCAGCAATGTTAGCGGTCAAGAAGGCTGCCAGGGTGCCAGCGATCATGGCCCTGAAGCCTACTCGGGCGAGATCGCTGCGCCGTTCAGGAGCAATCCCGCTGATTCCGCCGAGCTGGATGCCGATGGAGCCTAGGTTGGCGAAGCCGCAGAGCGCGTAAGTTACGATGACGGTGCTCCTATAGGAGAGCCCGGAGGCTGGGTCGGCGAGCCGGAGGTAGGCGACGAACTCGTTGAGGATCGTCTTGATGCCCAGCAGTTCGCCGACTGCTGCGCATTCAGAAGCAGGAACACCCATGGCCCAGGCCACAGGCCAGAAGATGTAGCCGACCAGCACTTCGAGGGTCAAGTCTGACCAGCCGACCAGGCCGCCTGCTGCACCAATAGCAGCATTCAACATCGCCACCAGTGCGAGAAAGGCGAGCAACATGGCAGCTACGTTAAGGGCCAGCTTCATGCCTTCTGTCGCACCGCGAGCGGCCGCATCGATGATGTTGATGTCGATTTTCTCGACGTGAATAGCTAGTTCCCCCTGGGTTGCCGGTATCTGCTCTTCGGGCAGCATGATCTTGGCGATGACCAGGGCAGCTGGAGCCGACATGACAGAGGCTGCGATCAGATGCCCGGCTATATCTGGGAAGATCCCACTGAGCATGCCTACATAGGCGGCCATAACGCCGCCGGCTACGGTGGCAAAGCCGCCGGTCATGATGGCGTTGAGTTCGGAGTCCGTCATTTTTCCAATGAACGGGCGTACCACCAGTGGGGCTTCGGTCTGACCGACGAAGATGTTGGCCGCTGCCGAGAGGCTCTCAGCTCCAGAGGTGCCCATGGTGCGCAGCATCAGATAGGCCATGCCGCGAACCAGCAACTGCATGATGCCAAGGTAGTAGAGCACTGCCATCAGAGAGGAGAAGAAGATGATCGTCGGCAACACGTTGAAGGCGAAGAATGACCCCGTTGAAGCGACCATCTCCATACCTTGGCTGCTGGCCTCGGCGGCGGGCGCAAGGGGAGCCATCGGGGCCGTCGGATCGCGCATCCCAACGGGAACTTGATGATCGACCAGATTGCCGAAGATAAAGCGGGCCCCTTCGGTGGTGAAGCCGAGCAGTAGCATTACCCCTTTGTTCAGTTCGGCGAATAGCCACCTTCCCGGGACTGTCTTCAGGACCATGACAGCGAACAGGAGCTGGAGTCCCAGGCCCCAGCCGATCACTCGCCAAGGCACCAGTCTGCGATTGGTCGACATGCTCCAGGCCAGCAGCAGCAACAGGGGAATCCCGATGAGCGACTGTAGGCGTGCGGTCAGCGGCACCGGTTGCCGGCTTTTTTCGCTGAGCGCTGAGTTCAGCAGAGGCTCTGGCTCCGCACCCATTGCCCATGCGCTTAGAGCCAACACGATGAGGCCAGCCAGCAGGCCGACTCGAGTCAGCCCAGGTTTCATTCGACGCGGCCTATTGCGCCCAGCACCAGGGCGTCACCATCGGGGGCTTCAGCTTCGATTCGCAGAGCACGCATGGCAAGGGCTCGAGCCTGCTCAAGGCCTCTCTCAGAGCGATGATGGAGTCGTGCCCAGGGCTGCCCGGCCCGCAGCTCTGCACCAATGCTGAGCTCAAGGTCGACACCAACGCCGGGGTCGGGCGCTGAACCGTCTGCACCGCGGCCGCCCCCAAGGGCTGCAGCTGCAAGGCCTATGTCCAGGGCGTCAATGCCGCCAATCCAGCCGTCACTGGGGGCCAGTAGCAGTTCTTGCTGGCTGCCCTCAATGCCGAGCAGCAGGGATGGGTTATCGAGCGCGCGCGGGTCGCCGCTCTGGGCTTCCACCATCTGGCGCATCGAGTGGAGCGCTCGTCCATCATCCAGTGCGGCCTCCAATTGGCTGCGCAGTTCACCTCTATCGGTCGTTGGCTGACGAGCAACTATGGCGCTCTCGGCAAGGGCCAATACCAGCTCTCGCAGGTCGGCAGGGCCGCGCCCGCACAGCGCTTCGATGCTCTCTCTGACTTCGTTAGCGTTTCCTACCGAGCGCCCCAGAGGTGCCTCCATGCGGGTCAGCAGGGCGGCTGTGTTGCGCCCTGCGCCGGTACCGATGGCGACCATGACCTCTGCCAGTTGACGGGCTTCCGGGAGGGTTTTCATGAACGCGCCCCGGCCGACCTTGACGTCAAGGACCAGGGTCTCAGCGCCCTCTGCGAGTTTTTTGCTCAGGATGGACGGTGCGATGTGATCGATGCTGGGTACCGTGGCGGTGCGGGAGCGGAGGTCGTACAGGGTTCGATCTGCAGGTACCAGATCGGCAGTCTGACCGGTTATGACGCAACCGCAACGCTCCACTACCCGGTTCATCTCGGCGCTGCTCAGGTCGGTGCGGAAGCCAGGGATCGCTTCGAGCTTGTCCAGGGTGCCGCCCGTATGACCCAGACCTCGGCCCGAGATCATCGGCACCGCGTAGCCCATTGCCGCCATCAGAGGTGCCCATACCAGGGATACCTTGTCGCCAACCCCGCCAGTGCTGTGTTTGTCCACGGTGGGACGGTCGAGGTGCTCCCAACTGAGCACTTCGCCGCTGTTCATCATGGCCAGTGCGTAGCCGGTTCGTTCCTCATCGCTCATGCCGCGAATGAAGATCGCCATGAGCATTGCGGAGAGCTGTTCTTCACTGGCTGTGCCACGCGCTGCTGCGGTAACGAATTCCTCCAGTTCGGCGGGGCTGAGTTCCTGGCCGTCGCGCTTGCTGGCGATCAGGTCGCGGAGATCGGTGGGCATGAGCCTCAGTAGTCGCCGCTGCCCTCGCCGCCCGTCACGACGGCGACCGAGGAAGAGGCACCCAGCCGGTCAGCACCGGCCTCGATCATCGCCCAGGCGTCCTCATGGGTACGAACCCCTCCGCTTGCCTTGACCTGCATTCCGCTACCGCCGACTACGCGTTTCATCAACCGCACATCTTCGATGGTGGCGCCGCCGCCACCGAAGCCGGTGCTGGTCTTGACGAAGGTGGCCTTAGCCTCGCGGGACAGTACGCAGGCCGCTACTTTTTCTTCTTCGCTGAGCTTACTGGTTTCGAGGATCACCTTGAGTGGATAGGGCTTAGAGGCCTCTACGGTGACGATCAGGTCCTCCAGGACCGTCTGAAGGTCGCCTGATTTCAGGGCACCGATGTTGATGACGGTGTCGATCTCTCGGGCGCCGAGCTTGATCGCTTCGCGTGCTTCATAGGCCTTGACCTGGGGCAGGGAGGCACCGAGTGGAAAGCCAACTACGCAGATGGGAACGGTCTGAGACCCTCGTAGCAGGTCGGCGCACAGGGCTACGTTGGAGGAGTTGACGCAAACGGAGTAGAAGTTGTGACGCTTGGCCTCTTCACAGAGCTTGACCACCTGGTCGCGGGTGGCGTCGGGCTTGAGCAGGGTGTGGTCGATGCGTCGTGCAACGCGATTGTCTGAGCGTCCTGCCGCGTGGATCAGTTGGGTCGGGACCAGGGTCGCGTTGCGTTGCCATCCACTGCCGTACTGGACCTTGAAGAGCGCTTCATTGCTGTCGTTCGCAGGGAGTGATCCGCCGAGGCGAGCACGAACCCGATGGACCAGAAGGTCAACGAGTTCGTCCATCTGCTGAGAATTCATGCGCGGCAGCCTAGCATGGTCGCGGGACCAGCGCCCCGCGGGATGGCCGCTGTGTAGGCTGTTGAGCCTGCTTTCAGGCGTCGAATCGGCTGCGCATGATTGTCCATAAGGCAGCGACCCCATCCTTCCAGGTGATCTTCTTGCCCTCGCTGTAGTCCCTGCCCGAATAGGAGATGGGTACCTCGTAAACTCGGCACCGTCGCTTGGCGATCCTGGCGGTGAACTCAGGCTCGAAGCCGAAGCGGTTCTGACGCAGGGCCATGTCAATGAGGATGTCGCGGCGGAACACCTTGTAGCAGGTCTCCATGTCGGTCAGGTTGAGACCTGTGAGCACATTGCTGAGCATGGTCAAGAAGCGATTGGCCAGATAGTGATGGTAATTGAGAACCCGGTGCGGGCCACCCAGAAAGCGACTGCCATAGACCACATCGGCGCGCCCATCGAGCAGCGGCTCTAGCAGTTTCCCGTAGTCTCTGGGGTCGTATTCCAGATCTGCGTCTTGAATGAGAATGAAGTCCCCGCGGGCCATTTCGAAGCCGGTTCGCAGGGCAGCACCCTTGCCCTGGTTGTGAGCGTGGAAATGGGCTCGAATGCATGGGTTCTGGTCGGCGAGCCCTTGCAGGATCTCGACGCTACCGTCGGTGCTGCCATCGTCGATGAGTAGGACCTCCATGAGGTAGTCCTGTGCCAGCACCCGGTCGACCAACTCTGCAACAAAGTCCCTTTCGTTGTAGACCGGGATCACGACCGAGAGCAGTGGCGCCTGGTCGGTTTGGGTGTTTGCGCGTTGTTTTTTTGCCATCAGCGCAACCTGCGAATGCGGGTGGTAGACACCTCGCCCTGTTGTTGATTATCCAGCAATTCATGTCGGTTTGCGTTGCACCAGTCGACCAGATCTTCGGCAGCTCCCGGGTCATCAGCGGTCACGGTGAGGATTTCGCCGACCTCAACTTTGCGAATGGCGCGGCCGGTCTTGATCACTGGGACCGGGCATAGCAGGCCCAGGCAGTCGAGATGCCAGCAGCCTGCTTCGGTCTTTCGCAAGGGTAGTGGCGCGGGGCTCATGGCCGCACACCTTAGTCGGCATGGTGCAGAATCGGAAGCAGATGGAAGCTCTCGCGCCGGACTCTCTACTGCGGCTGCCGAGCCTTGATCATCTGCGACCCGCCGAGCTTAGCTGAGCTAGCAACAGCACTTCTCCCGCTCGTCGCCCGCTGAGGGCATAGCGGTAGTCTTTCGCTTCATGGACGGTAACCGCTCTACCGAAACTGCGCAGCATGTGGCAGAGCTCGCTCACTTTAGGTAGGCCGTCAGATCGGTAAGACAGCGCGAGGATGGGCACCTGAGCGCAGCGTTCGAACAGAGTCTGGAAGGCATAGGTCACCTCCGCGGCTCGGCTCCAGGGATTAGCTCGGCGTCGCAGTGGTTTGTGCCGTCGCTTGTGGTCTAATTGGTCGGACCAATTTTGGTAGTCGAGCATTCCCTCGAGGAAGTGATAGAAGTCGCGGTAGTCGACGCTGTTGCGCGCGGCGCTGGTATAGGGCGGGTCGAGGTAAACGAGGTCGCAGCTCGGCTCGAACTCGGCGGCGTCTACACAGGTGCTCTGGCAAATCCGCCCTGAGTCGAACACTGCAGCGTTGAATTCGGCCACGAAGTGGCTGAGGTAGTGGTCGAAGGGGCGCTCCCAGGCAACTTTGTTGCCAAAGCTGCGCTGGACCTTGCGGAGCCGCATTGTGAGGTTGGCGCGATGGAACAGGTTGTAGGGCCGTTTGATCAGCGCAGCCTGACCGAGTGCAGCCCAGAGGATGGCCCGTTCAAATGGATTCGTGGTGTCAGCGACGGCCGGAATCACCGCATCCAGCCACCGGTTCTCAGGCTCGGTGAAGTAGATTCCCGGGAAGGTGCTGGTGATAAAGCCCGGGTTTGCAGTCCCCGGCTCGGCTCCTCGCTCGGCCGCCAGCATCACTCTGCTGAGAGTGGCCTCGCTCACCCTCGTTGAATGGTTGCTGATCAGCGCTGTCCCGACTTGCTGATTGAAGCGCAGGTAGTCGTTGTAGTGGACTTGCTTGCCTCGTTGCTTGAAGGCGTAGGAGATCGAGGCTGTGCCGCCGAACAGGTCGAGAACCTGGTCGAATTCCAGCCCCTCCATACAGTCGAAGAGCCAGGGGATGAGTTTTCGCTTGCTGCCCTGATATCGGGTGCTGGGGAACATCGCTGCAGGCTAAACTACCGCGGCGCTCATGGCTGTCTGCTGAGGCGTGAAAGCTATCCTCGCCAGGCTTTTTTCTGAGCTGTCCCGGGGACTTGCAATTCGAGTTAGTATCGCCCACATGCAGGCGATCCGTTTCGAGCATCAAGGCCCGCCCGAGGTGCTGCACTTATGTGAATTGCCCGATCCTGTTCCGGGTCCCGGGCAGGTTCTGCTCGAGGTGCATGCCGCTTCGGTAAATCATCTGGACATCTGGGTTCGGCGTGAGCTGCCTGGGGTCCAGCTCCCGCGCATCCCGGGCGCCGACGCTGCCGGCATGGTGTGTGCGGTTGGCGAAGGAGTTTCTAGCCCAGGCCCCGGGACTCGGGTCTTGCTGAATCCCGGCTACGGATGCGGTAGCTGTGCTCGCTGCGATGAGGGTGAGACCAGTTTGTGTCGGCGCTATCACATCCTGGGTGAGAGTGGTGATGGGACCTATTGCAGCAAGCTGGTTGTAGCGGCTGAACAGTGTCTTCCAGTACCGCAAGATTGGAGCTTCGAAGAGGCTGCAGCCTTTCCGTTGGTTGCAATCACCAGCTGGCGAATGTGCGTCACCCGGGGCGCTCTGCGTGCCGGTGAGAAAGTGCTGATTCTGGGTGCCTCGGGAGGGGTCGGGGCCATGTGCGTCCAGCTAGCTCGGCATCGTGGCTGTCAGGTGATAGCGACTGCCTCTACCGAAGAGAAGCTGGCCCTTTGTCGCAGGCTGGGCGCTGAGTACACGGTCAACTACAGTGATTCTGATTGGCCCCGGAGGGTTCGCGAGCTGGCCGGCAGGGGTGGCGTTGATGTCACCATTGACTGCGTCGGTAAGGCGACCTGGCAGCAAAGCTTGCGGTTGACCCGGGCGGGAGGCCGCATTCTCACCTGTGGCGCAACAACCGGGCACGATCCGGTCGAAGATCTGCGGCATATTTTCTTTCGGCAGCTCTCCGTCATTGGCTCGACTATGGGCTCGCGACAGGACCTCGAGGCAGCCCTTGCGGTGGCGGCTCAAGGGGAGATCTCGCCGGTCATCCACAGGGTTCTGCCCTTGAGTCAGGCGGCTAGGGCCCATCAACTCATTGAGGACAGGGCAGTGCTCGGCAAGATCGTGCTGGTACCGGATCCTCTGCTGGAGGCGTAATGAGTCGTCGCTTTGTTCGTCACTATGAGGTTCGTTTTGGTGAGATTGATCATGCTCGGGTGATGTACTACCCGGCCCTCTTCGACCGCATGCACCGCGGTTTTGAGGACTTTTGGGCAGAAGCTGCGAATCGCACTTACGCGCAGGTACTTAACGGTGACAATCTTGGCTTTCCGCTCATTCACATAGAGTCCGATTTTCGCAAGCCCTTTCGGTTCGGTGAGAGCCTGCGCATGGAAATCGATGTTGTGCGGCTGGGGACCCGCTCCATCACAATGCGCTTTCGGCTGGGTTGTGGTGATGATCCTGAGTTTCGCGCTGAGGCCAAGATGGTCCTTGCCGTGATTGATTTAGAGAGTTTCAAGCCGTGCGATCTGCCGGCCAGCTACCGGGGCTATCTGGAGGCTTATCTAGCGGCTCCAGAACCAGCAGTAGGAGTAGCCTGAGCGGCCATCCAGGTCAGTGTCTGGGGAAATCCGGATCGATTCGGTCTACAATGCTTCGGTGTTTCAGGTCTGCCGCGCCACGTCCATCAAGAATCCCGGCTTTCTTCCCTTGCTCAGTCAGTTCCTGATTGAGTCGGGCAGCGAGCTGCCCGAAGCCCGTGATCTGGAGCTCCTGGATAACGCGATCCGCCAGGACAAGGTGCGGTTCTACATGGCGCTTGAGGGAGAGGAGCGGGTGGTTGGCGTGGTTTCTCTGACCCTGGGTTTTTCGACCATGCGAATGCAGCCCTTTGCTCTTCTGGGCGATCTCTATGTGCATCCTGGGCATCGCGGTCGGGGCGCTGCAGCGACGCTGTTGCTGGCGGCTATGGATGCGGCCCACGAGATGCGCTGTGGCTTTCTTACCACCGAGACTGCCGCCGGCATGGAAGGGATCTTTCAGCGCTTCGGCTGGGCTCATACCAGCGATGTTATGGCGGTGGAGATCAACCTCGGCGGTGCCCCGCCGAGCCTTACGATTACTGGCGATCTGGTCTTCGACTGAGCGATGTAAATGGCCTTATGCTGGGCTTCCTCAGCAGCGGACTAGCGGCGCGCCTGGGTTCGTGGCTGTCGGTAGTCTGGCGCCACATCCGGTCCGCTCATGCAGCCTGAGTGGTGCGCTTCGCGTCCTTCATAGCCAGACTCCCATTGCCACGAGAAGTGCATGTGGTGCTGGTGGAATGGCCAGCCATCGCCGTAGGCCATCTGTCCGGTGAAGAAGTAGGAGCGCGCGGCTTCGTCGATCTTGCCCTCATCGTGCATCTCATTGGCCGTCTCCTTGAGCACATCGGCGATCATCGGGTCCACGCCGACGACTCGAAGTTTCTGGCTTTCGGCCAACTTACTCATGAAGAACACGGTGCGCTCGGCATCCAGAATGTCGGGTTCTGCCGTGCAGAAATAGCCATCCTCCGGGCACACACTGCGACCAAGGTTGTCTTCGCCGGTCTGGTAGTAGGCGATGTCGATGTCGTTACCTTGGACGTGGGTACCTTCCGGATGACGGAGCTGGTTCTCCATGCGACCTGGGGTGTCACCGTCGTCTTCACTCATGTCGAGCAGGCCCAGCGGAAGGGTGTCCGGGTACTCTGCGCGGGTGGCTGCCGCTGCATAACGAACAAGATAGGTCACTTCGCGACGAAGGTTGCTATAGGCGGCCCAGTGCGAGACCAGATAACCGTCCTCTTCGGAGTGGGCCTGGGGGAACTGCATGATGCGATTGCAGGGCCCGCTTTCGTCGTCGGGGTCTTCATCGTCGTAGGCGTCGTCACAGTCCCGTTCACTGCCGTGAAATGTGGAGCGCCGGATCTCGATGTCGTAGTCGGCTTCTGCGCCGTTGTAGCCCTTTACCACCAGGTAGTGCGCCTCGGTCTCTTCGGTTGGATTAAACCAGGCCAGTCGTTCGCGGTTGTTTTCGGTCGCCGACCACCACAGCTCGTCGTCGTTGTCGTCCACCTCCCACAGGTCCAGGTCGGTGGAATCAAGCGGGTTGTTGTTGCCGCTGCCGTCGATGAATACCTCCACACTGAGCCACTTCCCTGGAGGAACGTCTATTCGATAGTAGTCTTCATCTCCGGCACACAACTGCAGGCCTTCGTAGCGCTGTCGATTCTCGCCGATCAGGCCAGCAGCATCCTCAAGACTGTCGTTGAGGTCTTCGCTGCAGTCGGCCACGAAGTCGGGAAGCGGCGGCAGGCTGCTCTGTTCCGGCTCGGTGTCTTCGGTGGGCGTCTGCGCGGTGCAGCCACCAATCAGTAGGATGAAGAAGCAGGAACTGACGAGCGAGATTCTATGCATTCTGCGGTCTCCAGGGTGCGCATCATGCGCGCAGGCGACCGGCTTCTAGCAGGGCTAAGGTCTCGGAACAAGGACGAATTTAGCGCCCTTAGAGCCCTGGAGTAGTGCCTTCAGGAGCCTGGAGTGCTGGCTTACAGTGACTCGACCAGGGCTCCTGAGGTCATTCGCAGGCGCGCGGTAACGACCTCGACCAGCATCCACATCAGCTTGTTGGCGAGCTTAGGTTGTTCTTCGCACATATGCTCGAGGGCCTTGCGGCTCAACACCAGCATGCGGGTGTCCACGCTGGCTACTACGCTGGCCGAGCGCGGCTGGCTGTCGAGGACGGCGATTTCACCGAAGGCTTTGCCGCGACCGAGTTCAGCGAGCTTTTTCTGACCGAGCCGCGAGTCTTCTTTAAGGATTGCGACGCGGCCCTCCAGGATCAGGCACATGTACCGCTCCCGAGCGTGTTCGCGAAATACGGTTCGTTCGGCGCGAACCTGAGTCGCCTGAACGTATGCGGCCAGCCGTACTACCTGCTCCCAGCTCAGGTTCTGCGCCCACGGGGTGGTCTCAAGCAGCTCCGCTCGGGCCTGCGTGGACATCTTCAGCGGCGTCATGTCGGTGGCGCCGAGAGCGTCACTCCCTGGGACGAACACGGCGGGCCAGCTCAGCCCACGCTGCAGGCCATGTCGGCCCCACAGCAGATTGGTGACATGTTCTCTATCTCGCTCATGCCCTTGACGGTCCTTCTATGCTTTTCATGACTGTCGTCGATCATCTTGCTGACTCCTGCTTAGTCAATGCCGAGCTGATGCTTGTTCCCGCCTCGCGCAGGCCGAGGCTGAATTGAAGGTGGCAGCCTAGCATGGCATGTCGTGAACCTGTTGCTCCGCTATGCTGTGCACCGTTTTGGAGCATTTGGCAGCGGTGGCCCGGGGAGGCTGAACTGATCAGGCAGGACCCAGCACATGAGCTGATGACAGAGAGCACCGAGCTGCTGCTCGAGCGCATTCTGGTCGAGGCCAAGCAATTCTGTCGTGCTGACGGTGGGACGGTTTATGTCCGGACCAAGGACGACCAGCTGCGCTTTTCCATTCTGCGCAATGACTCTATGAACCTGGCCCAGGGAGGCAGCAGCGGGGTGGATGTCTCGATTCCCCCGCTCCCTCTTAATGATGACAAGGGCAAGGCCAATCTGAGCAATGTGGCGACAGTCGCCGCAAACCTACTCATCTCGGTCAATGTTGATGATGTGTACCAGGCTGAGGGCTATGACTTCAGCGGTACGCGTGCCTTTGATAAGCGGGCCGGCTACCGCACCACTTCGGTACTGACCATTCCTCTGTTCAACGATCGACAGCGTCTGATTGGAGTGCTCCAACTGATCAATGCGCGGAACTCTGAAGGCACTGTGGTGGCCTTCACTTTGGAGGCACAGCGAGCGGTTGAGGCGCTGTCTCGCCAGGCCGCGATTGCGCTGGATAATCAACTCCTGCATCAACAGCAGAAGCTCCTGCTGGAGTCCTTCATCAAGATGATCGCGTCCTCCATTGACGCCAAGTCGCCCTACACTGGGGGTCACTGTGAGCGGGTACCGATTTTGTTGGAGATGTTGGCGAGTCGGGCAGCTGCCCAGCAGGAGGGGCCTTTAGCTGAGTTCACTCTCAGCGAAGACGAGTGGTACGAGCTGCGCCTTGCCGGGTGGTTGCATGATTGCGGCAAGGTGATCACCCCGGTGCATGTCATGGACAAGGCAACCAAGCTGGAGACCATCTGGGATCGGGTGGCCCTGGTGAAGACCCGTGTTGAGGTGCTCAAGCGGGATCTTCTGCTCGAGGCGCTGCGTGGCGGGGCCAGCTTTGCTGAAGCCGAGCGTGATACGGCTGCCGAGCGGGGCCGACTCGATGAGGCTCTGGCCTTTATTGAGCGGGTCAATCAGGGCGGGGAGTTCCTACCCGATGAGGACAAAGAGCATCTCGCAGCCTTAGCCCAGCTCAGTTACCAAGAGGGCGGGGTCGAGCGAGTTTTGCTGGATGCCAATGAACTCAAGAATTTGAGCATTTCGAGGGGCACCCTCACCGAAGAGGAGCGGGTCATCATCAACGGGCACATGGTCCACACCATTCAGATGTTGGAGGCGCTGCCGTTTCCAGCTCACCTGAGCCGAGTCCCGGAGTACGCCGGTGGCCACCATGAGCGGATGGACGGTCGGGGCTATCCCCGTGGACTGTTTGCCGGTGACATGTCGATACCGGCGCGGATGTTGGCGGTGGCCGATGTGTTTGAGGCTCTTACCGCTGCCGATCGGCCCTATAAGAAGGCCAAGAAGCTTAGCGAGGCCATGCGGATCATGGGCTTTATGAAGAAGGAACATCACCTGGACCCTCTGATCTTCGACCTCTTTGTGCGGGAGCGGGTCTACCTGGACTATGCTCAGCGCTTCATGGAGCCCGAGTACATCGATGAGGTGGACGAGGACTGGCTGTTAGACCTCCATCCCGAGCCCATCGAGTTGCCTTCTGAAGAGGAGCGCAGCCAACGCGGTGGGGGGTTCCTGGAGGAATATCGTGAGTTGCTCCTCGATGAGCGCAGCTGAAGCTGGCGCAGAGGCCTTGTAGCGATCCATGCATGCCGCTATCGACACGGTCCTGTTCGATCTTGACGGGACGCTGGCCGATTCGATCGACCTCATTCTGTCTGCCTACCGCCACACAATGCGTAACTGCCTGGGCTGGGTACCGCCCGATGAGCGTTGGATCGCTGGCCTTGGTACACCTTTGGCGATTCAGTTGCTGGAATTCGCAGCGGACGCCGAGCAGCACGAGCTGATGCGCCAGACCTTCCGGGCGTTCAGTGACCACCATCATGACCAGATGATCTCCAGCTATCCCGGAGTGAAGTCCCTGCTGGGGCAGCTTCGGGAGCGCGATCTCAAGCTTGGCCTGGTGACCAGCAAGCATCGGGTGAGCAGCGACAGGGCCTTTCGCGCCCTGGGAATGACGGACATCTTCGAGGTGTTGGTTTGTGCCGACGACGTTGAGCAGCACAAACCGGCTCCTGAACCGGTGGAGAAGGCGCTTGCCCAACTCGGCAGTGCCGCTGAATGCAGCCTGTTTGTTGGTGACTCACCCCACGATATGGTCGCTGGTCGCAGGGCAGGGGTGCGCACTGCCGCCGCGTGCTGGGGGCCATTCTCTCGCGCTCAGCTTGAGCCCAGTACACCGGACCATTGGCTTCGGGTCCCTGCGGATCTACTGGAACTGTTGTGAACCCTGATTTTACTGCGGAAGAGCGGCCAGGGCGGAGCTCGCGTGCGGCCCCCCACCTCTATTCCATTGTTGTTGGTCTGTTGGTGGTGGGTCTGCTGTTGCGCAGGCTTGCTGCTCAGGGTCTGCAGAGCTACGGAGCAGATGGAGCGCAGTATCTTGAGCACACCGCTCGACTGCGGGTGTTGAAGCTCTGGCAACAGGGAGAGGGTGGCAGTTGGCGTCTGTTATTTGATGCAGACGCTGCTTTCCCCCCGATGCTTCATCTGTTGGCCTTGCCGTTGGGTGCGCTGCTGGGGCACAGCGCAGAGGTAGCGAGCGCTGCTTCTCTGCTCTGGTTGGTGCTGTTGGCCGGGGTAACCGCTTGGATTGCTCAGCGCCTCTGTGGCGACGAAGCGGTCGGGGCCGCGGCTGCGGTGGGGGTCTTCCTGTTGCCAGCACTTCACGGCTTTGCCCTGCGTTACTACTACGATCTGCCGATGGTCACCCTCTGCTGGCTGGCGGCGGCCGCTTTGCTCGCCGGTCGTGACCGGTCGCCGGTGCGCTGCACCCTGCTGGTGTCGGGATTGAGTCTGGCGGCGCTGCTCACCAAGTGGGCGGCTCTGGCTCTGTTACCGCCGCTGCTCCTGGCGGCTCTGCTGGTTCGGTCGCGGCCTCGCCCTCTGTCGGGTCAGGCGCGAGCAGAGGGCTTGCTACTGAACTGGCGCTCACGCCTGTTGCTGATGTTGGTAGTACCCCTTCTGGTGGTCCTTGGTCTGAGCGGATTTCTGGCCATGAGTGGGACGGAGAATTCCCTGTCGTCTATGAGCAGCACAGCTTTCTCTGGGTCGCTCCAGGGACGCACTGAAGTGCCTGGAGTCGGGCGTCTGGTGGAACTGAGCGGCGACCTCTTGTCCCTGGCTGGACAGCGCTGGGAAGAGCTGTCCTTTGACCATCGGCTGTTTTATCCGCTGCGCGCTGTCGTTTCGGTACTTTCGCCGCTATTGGCACTGTGTGCGCTGCCTCTGTTGTTGCTGTGGTTGCTGTGGTCCCGTCTAGGCTTCTTGCTGGTCGTTTTGCCGGTCATTGGGTGGGGCGGTTTTGTGGTGCTGGCGATGCCGGTTCTTGATGACCGCTTTTTCTTGCCCTTGCTTCCGGCTCTGGTCTTGGCTTGCGCCTTGGGTTGGGGGGAGTTGAGCCGCAGTTGGCGGGCCAAGAGTGGCGTGCTCATTGTGGGCTTTGGTTTGCTGGTGTTTTTTGATTTTCACTTTGCGGCTGAGGGGGCTATCAATCGGGCTCGGCTCCTGCACCACCCCCACCTCTCTGACGTCCCCGCGAGTTCTGGGCGTGGCCTGGGCGCTTCCAGCTCGGTGGAGGGGCGAGGCTGGCTGCGCGCC
The DNA here is from genome assembly GCA_002433485.1 of Deltaproteobacteria bacterium UBA6601. GTDB lineage: Bacteria > Myxococcota_A > UBA796 > UBA9615 > UBA9615 > UBA6601. The sequence continues at coordinate 19,565 of DJIF01000136.1, read as the reverse complement.
GATCGTCAACTTCCTGCCCATCGCTCCTATCGGTCTTTGCTGTGGGAGCAGGTTCGGGAGCTTCAGCCTGTCTACCTGGGTGTGCCTGGTCAGCGGCAACTCATCGATCCTCACGGTGATCTGGAATGGTGGCGCTATCGAGGCTTGCTGGATCAGGTCACAGACAAGGGTAAGGGCCCCGAGGTGATCGCTATCTGCCCGCCGCCCGGCCATCCTCCCTATGAGCCTGAGTCACCAGATCTGGTGGTCGCCCGGGTGCTGCCGGGCGCCCAGCCCACGCTGCCAGATTGTCTTCCCAGAGCTCGTTGGCGTCGCGTTGGGGTGGTCCAGGAGCCGGGCGGGAATCGAGCTGCATCATTCTGGGTCCCTATAGGTGCTCAGCCTGGCGCGGTTCGCGGTTCACCGCAGCGTCTTGAAGGTTCAGACCAGCAAGGTAGTGGGGTCGAACTCTAGGGTAAAACGGAGACCCTACAGGCCTGCTTTTCCCGTTCTTTGCGTTTCAGTCCTGACAGGCTTGGTTGCCTCCGAAGCCTTGTCCCTCCCGCAAACTGTAGTAGCAGCCCGGCAGCGGTGGCTTGAACTGTTCCAGGCAGCCCGAGGGCCAAGCGACCTCGATGGCGTCAATGGTGTTCGATTGGCCCAGGCCGAAGTGTAGTTTCTTGGTGCGCCCGGAGTGTACCGAGGTAGAGCCGGCGAATACCTGAGCACTGCGGGTTATGCCCTCAGCAGTGAGGCGCAGCTCAGCGCCCACTGCGTCGCGATTTGAGCGGGTTCCCTCGAGCCGGAATCCGACCCAGCTGCCGCTGCCCTCGCAGCGGTTCCGATAGAGAGCCGGCTGACCATCTAGATTCTGCACCACGAGATCCATGCAACCGTCCAGATCGTAGTCCACCGCGGCGGCGCCCTCGCTGGTGGCTGGATTGCTCTCTACCCCGCTGCTTTCGAGGATCTGAAAGTTGATTCCGTTGCCGCGCATAAGCACGTTGGGCGCGGGGATGATGGAGCTCTGATCGTGGGGGTCCATCAGGCTGCCAAAGGCAGTGAACAGATCGAGGAAGCCATCGTTGTCGATGTCGATGAACTCGGTGCCCCAGCTGGTGGTCCGATTGCTTTCGTTGCCGCTGCGCGCGCTGGTGGCAAGGGTGACATCGATGTACATGCCATCGCCCTGGCTCTGCAGGAGCACTTCGCCGCCGCCGTGGTCCAGGTTGGTCAGGTAGAGGTCTTGGTCGCCATCGCGATCGTAGTCGCCAATGGCTGTGCCCATCCCGAACATCGGAATCTGACAGCCGCAGCTGGCGCTTACGTTGGTGAACTGCCACTCGCCGTCGCTGCCGAGCCCGTCATTGCGATACAGCTGGTTCGGTTGGAGTTCAATCCCTTCGTCGTTGACTATGTACAGGTCCGGGTCGCCGTCTCTGTCGACGTCCAACCAACTGGCGGCAAAGCCCATGCCCGGGACTTCGGGTTCCGGGAGCAGGTGGCTGACGTCGCTGAAGCTGCCGTCACCGTTGTTCCGATATAGAACATCGGCGATGCCTTCCTCTTCCTGGCCTTCGCCGCCACCCTCAAGGGCCGCTGGTACGTGGTTGACGACCAGGACGTCCAGAAAGCTGTCGCCGTTGTAGTCGGCCAGTGCCAGACCAGTGCTGTACGAACCTTCGCTGGCAAAGCCCGAACTATCGCTCACGTCGGTGAAGTTGCCGTTGTCATTGCGCAGCAGCTTGTTGAAGGTCGAGCCGACCAGGAAGAGGTCCTGATCGCCGTCGTTGTCGTAGTCGGCGAAGACCGGGGCATTGTCGGTGACTGCAGGTACCGAAGGGTCCACTTCGAGGACACCCGTCGGCAGGCCCCGCTCCAGGGTCTCCTCGGTGAAGATGCCGTTGCCACGGTTGATATACAGGCGGTTGCTCACCGCCCCCCAGTTGACCAGGTTGCCGGTCAGGAAGAGGTCTTCACGCTGGTCGCCGTTGACGTCGCCGACGCCGATGCCGTTGCCGCCGAGTTGGTTTTCCGAGCGGTCCTGCTCGAACAGTCCGGCACCCTGGGTCATGTTCTCGAAGCGCCCAAGGGGGGCTGAATCGGGGGCTGCTGGTGGCAGGCACTCGACCAGGGTTCCCGCACAGTTGGGTGCTTCGGAGCAGTCCGGGTCGTCGCAGTCGAACAGGCCGTCCAGATCGTTGTCGGCTGCATCGTCGCACTGGCCTAGTGGGATCGACTCTCCGGTGTCGCAGGCACACAGCAGGGCACTTAGGGCAAGCAGCATCAGGTGCCACCTTGCGCCCTGCCGTTGAAAGATTGGTAGAGCAGGCGGGAGCCTGTGCTGGTTGGTTGAGTTCACCCGCTCAGTATAGAGCCAGTTCGTGGCAGCCTCGAACGGCTTGGCCCAGCTTCCGATTCCTGCCGCACAAGGCGGTCGAGGGGCTCAAATCAGGTAGGGAATGATGAGCTTGCTGTTTGCCTTGTAGTCCTCAAACTCGGGGTAGCGGGACAAGGAGCGGTCTTTTTTGAGCATGTTCGGGATCCAGATGATCACCATGAACAGGGACAGCACCAGTAGCGGGACCCACATCCACTCCATGGCCAGCAGCCCGAAGCTGGCGTAGATGAGCAACTCGCCAAAGTAGTTGGGGTTGCGGTTGCGCGCCCACAGCCCGTCGGTGATTAAGCCCGGTTTCAGCTGTAGCGAGATGTGTTTTTGCATGTCGGAAGCGAAGTGAAAGAATACCCCCAGCGCATAGATGGTGACGATCAGCCCCAGGGCCCAGGCAGGGGCCTCAATGCCTTTGCTGATGATCAACCAGGGCGTAATCCAGTACAGGCTCAGCCCAGCGAGAATGTAGACCCCGTAGCCGATGCCGCAGCTCTGTTCCCATTGCTTGTCGGGGAAGGTTGCACTCTTAAGCACCCACATGACTCCGTAGCCGCCGTGGAGTGCGAAGTAGATCCAGCTGGTCGGGCTGTCCCAGTGGTCGTATAGGGCCATCAAGAGCAGGACGAAGACCGAGGTAACGCCCTTGTGAGAGTCAATGAAGTGCTTCTGTTTCATGGCGGTGTGTCGGTGCCTGGAAGGCGTTCTATTCGGGTAGCGGAGAGATGGACTCAGTGTCACCGGTCCAGTTGATGCAGTCGGCGCATGGGCAGATCCGGCGCAGATGGTTGTCGGAGAAAATCCCGGTGTTGTGGCCGTCGCTCCACTGGGGAGAGATGCCGTAATTACCGATCATGCGGACTCCCACCAACTCTACATCCTCGGGACTCTGCCAGTTAAGCGCCTTGCGGGCGTGTCCCTGGCAATCAGCGCAGGGGCAGTAACCGCGCAGAAATTTGAAGGGGTAGGTTGAGCGGTGACCGTCTGCCCAGTGTACTTCAATGGCGCGGCCGTCTTCGCTCAACTGGCGACGCAGTACTCGGTAGCGGTCGGTTGATGGGGTCTTCAACATGGCAGGCACTATAGTCAGCGCGAACCGGTCGTCCAGACCTGTATGCTGCTCCCTTATGGAGCTTCAGCACATCAGCAGGCGCCTTAGTGATGCGGTTGATCAGTTGCGGTTCGGCGCGCCCGTTGCCACCGTCTACAATCCGCTTGTTTATGCACGTTCCCTACACGAGGATTACCTGCAGCGGTTTGGTACCGGCCAACCTGAGGTCATCCTGCTGGGGATGAATCCCGGACCTTGGGGAATGGCCCAGACCGGAGTGCCCTTTGGCGAGGTTGACGCCGTGAGCCGGTGGATGGGGCTGAAGGGTGAAGTCTGTCGGCCGCATCGCGAGCATCCCAAGCGACCCGTTCAGGGGCTCAGTTGTCCGCGCAGTGAGGTCAGCGGGCGCCGTTTGTGGTCTTGGGCTGAGCAACGTTACGGCAGCGCCGAGAACTTCTTCGTGCGGTTTTTTGCTGCCAACTATTGTCCTCTCAGCTTCATGGAGAGTGGCGGGCGCAATCGTACCCCCGACAAGCTGCCCAGGGCCGAGCGAGACCCCCTGTTTGCAGCTTGCGACCGGGCTCTGGTCGAGACCGTCGAGCTGTTGCGGCCGCAATGGGTGGTCGGGATTGGCGCTTTTGCCGAGAACTGTGCGCGCAGGGTCCTTGCCAAGCACGAGGTGCGGATCGGGCGCATCCTTCACCCCAGCCCGGCCAGCCCGATCGCCAATCGAGGCTGGGCCGAGCGGGCAGAGCAAGATTTTTACAACTTGGGGATTGAGCTCTAGTGGAGCCGGTGGGCTGGCCCTGAGGCCGGCGATGGCGACTCAGTCTCAGTAAATGTAGCCGTCGTTACCTTCAGTAGTTGTGACCATGATCACGGTGTTGGCGCGCAGCTCAGGGCTCAACTCCAGCCAGGCATTGGCAACGCTCTCGCTGTGTCCCGGTGCGTAGGCGATTACGCTGAGGATCTGCCGCTCCCAGGCGTCCTCGGTTGAGACGTTGGCCGTGCTCAGTAGCACGTCATTCAGCTTGTCTTCCAGCAGCTCGTGAGCCTGCTCGGTGGTGAAGGGCTCATCGGGCGGCCAGGCAAAGGCACGAGTGACGCTGAGGCCCAGGGAGATGTCATCGATCCGAACCAGTAGGTCGGTTTTTTTGCCGGCCGGGTCGCTGTAATCGATGTCTCCTTCGGTCTTTAGCAGTTCGGCCCGCTCGCAGCGGTAGAGGACTTCGAAGGCGAACACCTCGGAGTGCAGGGAACTGCCACCCAGGTTGCCGGCGTCGAGGATCTGTTGGGCATCCTCAGAGAGCAGGTTTCGATCAAACTCAAGCTCAGCGAAGTCTAGGACATTGCGGTAGAGGGCTGGCTTGCTGCTGGAATCGAGCCAGTCGCCATCGAGCACGTCGCAGTCACCGGTGAGTGAGCCCAGTCCACCCAATGGGAGGTCCGTGTTGCCTAGCTTGTCCTCATCGCCGAGACCGGAGTCGTCGTCGTTAACGCCTCCCTGCGGGGTCTGGTGGACGGAGTCATCATCGGTTGCTGTTGAGTTGCCAGGGGAATGCGGGCTTGGGGAGCAGGCGCCTAGCAGTAGGCATGCCAGCATTAGGGTGCCGTTGGGAGGAGGCCCGCGTCTGCCAGCGCGTCGGGCTGCACGCCAACCCAGCACGGCGATCCCAGCGAGGAGGGCGGTCAGGAGTCCTAACAACCACAGCGGACGACGCTCGACTTGCAGCTGTTGAGGGCAGCTTGGCACGTCGCCCTGGGCGCGGGCTGGCAGCGGCAGTTCGAGGTGAGAGGGCCGCGCTGCGTCGTGGTGGAGCTGCACCCGTACCGGGAGTGCCGGACCCTGCTGCATCTCGCCAAAGGCCAGTCCATTGTTGCGATTGGCCAGATAGCGGGGGCTGTTGGAGGAGCTGATTGCGACGCGGAGCCGGTGACCTCGGTCGAGAATGATGCTGGTGCTCAGCAGGTCCACTTCAAGCTCCAGGATCTCGTCCGGGGTGAGCGGTTGGAGGCCCCTGTCCTGGCCCCGGGCGGCAAGTCGAGCCGCCCCTTCTGTGATCAACATGGAGCGCCCATCTGGGTAGACATCACTCAGCCAGACCACCACGTCGCTGTCCGGTTGGTCAATGGAGAGGTGGAGCCTGGCCGTGAGTCTGCCGGTGATCTCAAGAGGCTCTTTGAGCGTTTCGCTGGTGAAGGTCAGGACGTCTTCGCGTTGCTCGTTAGGGCGGTGGTCGCAGGGGCCCGCTTGCAAATACAGGTTCGCGCCGCACAGGGTGGTGACCGGATTGGCCGGCTCATAGTTCCAGGATGAGCTTGCCGCCTGGCTGGCTGGACACTGTTCTGAGAGCCTGCCTTCTGGGTGCAGGTAGAAGCGTGCTCTCGCGGCCGGCGGTGGCCAGTCAGCAACGCTTCGCCAGTGATTTCCCGGGGCACTGGGCTCGTCGACGTTGCCCATGACATAGTACTGCACTGGCGGGATGGAGCCGGGGTTGTCGGGCAGGTCGGACCAGCGGGTGTTGAGGGTGAACTCCAGTAGAGTGTTGAGTGCTTCGCCAACTGGATATGGGGCTTGCCGGGCCTTGTCCGGAAAGCGCAGCTCACCTTGCTGGCGCTGATGAAAGGCTGCGTGGGTCCAGGGGCCCATGATCAGCTTCTGGCGGCCACGCGCTCCGGGGCCACCCTGGTGCTGGTAGCCGAGGAAGGCGTCGATGGTGCCCTGGCTGAAGATGTCGAACCAGCCCCCGATGTGTAACCCTGGCACCTTGAGCCGGTCCCAGTGATCGCCCGCTTGCAGGACATCCCAGAAGTCATCCTTGTAGGGGTGGGCTTCAAGCTCGCTGACGAAGGCCAGGTTGTCCTGATCCTTTAGCCATTGCAGGGCCAGTTTTTCCCGGAATACGCCGCCCGGAAAGTAGATGTCGTCATATAGGTTGGCGGTGGCCGCTGAGGCGTGCAGGAAGGCCAGACCTGGTGGGTTTGCGCTGGCTTGGATGTATTGAACAATACCCAGTGCCGAGCCACCAAAGGTGGCGATGGAGCCATGGGCCCAGGGCTGGGCGCGGATCCAGCTGAAGGTGTCGAAGCCGTCTTGAAGTTGGCCGTCGCCGTCGCTGCGATAGACCGGGTCCTGGCCACCGGAATCGCCGCGACCTCGCATGTCCTGCACAACTACGACCAGATCTAGGGCTGAGTAGTCGCGGGCGATCTCGGCCGATCCGGCCCTACCATAAGGAGTGCGGATCAGCAGTACTGGCCAGGGCTCAGGCCCAGCCGGCAGATAGATGTCCGTGGTCAGCATGGTGCCGTCGCGCATGGTGACCTGGAGCGTTTGTGGCTCATCGTCCGCCTGTGGCCCTGGGTGCTGTTGTGGCTGTGGGCCCTGGGCATAAACGCTTGGAACGGCGCTGATGAGCCCGACCATGAGGACCACCGCGATGGCCATGGACGGGCATTGAATGGCGCGAGGCTGGTATTGGGAGGAGCTCACACTTTCAGATCCTGCCGCAGTTGATCATTACTGGCGAGGGGCGCCGTCCTGGAGTTCTCGCCTTGACCAGGTGCCCCTGGACAACGCAATCTCGGCGGCGCGATGCCCTTGCGAGTAGCGATCACCTTGTTCTTTGTGCTGTCGGGAGCCACCGGGCTGGTGTATCAGGTGCTGTGGGTGCGCATGCTGGGCTTGGTCCTGGGGCATTCGGTGCTGGCCATTTCTCTGGTGGTCGGAATCTTTATGGCCGGCTTGGGGCTCGGCGCTCGGCTCGGTGCGGTGCGCGCGGAGCGCAGCCTCCGTCCCTTGCAGAGCTATGGGGTGCTGGAAGCCATCATTGGCGTGTTGGCTCTGCTCAGTCCGGTGCTGATTTCGGCGGGGGCCGACATCTTTGGTCGTCTCTCCACTGGAGCAGAGAGTCTGCTCGGGATCGGCCTGGTCGCGCTGTTGGTGCTGTTGCCTCCGACCACTGCAATGGGCGCGACTCTGCCCATGCTGACCTCCTGGTACGCACGCGAGCAGGACACTCTGGGTAAGGACATGGGCTGGCTCTACGCGGTCAACACCAGCGGGGCTGTCTTGGGTGCCTTTCTGGCTGGTTTTGTGTTGTTGCCGGCGCTGGGTCAGCCTGGGACCTTGCAGCTCGCCGCCGGCCTTAACCTGTTGGTCGCGGTGGGCGCTATAGCTTTGGGCCGAAGACACCCCTTCGCGCCGCTCCGTCAGGCCCAGGTGCATGGGGAAGCTGCTCAGCTGGAGGGTTTGTCAGTGGCAGCCCCTGAGTCCGCCGCCGGCGCGCCACCAGGTGCGGTTGGCGCGCGAACGGTGTTGTTCGCTTTTGCCCTTTCGGGAGCCGCTGCCCTGGTGAACCAGGTGGCCTGGTCGCGCAGCTTTGAGCTCTTTGTCGGCTCGACCACCTACTCGTTCAGCTTGATTGTCTGCGCCTTTATCGCCGGCCTGGCACTGGGGGGGCATGTGCTTGCCCAGTGGGTAGATCGCGCTCCGGATCGAGTACTGCTGCTTGCCGGTCTGAATCTGGGGGTTGCCCTGTCCGGTGCCTTGCTGATTCCTCTGATTGGTGAGCTGCCTTTGTTGCTCATTGAGCCGCTGGCCAGCCTGAACGGCTCTTTCCTTGCGGTGCAGGCTTTCGTGTTTGCGGTTCTGTTCGGGCTGGTCCTGCTGCCGACAACCCTGATGGGGGGAACCTATCCGGTAGCGGTACGGGCTCTGGCCCGGACCAGTGAACAGGCGCCTCGGGTGGTCGGCCGAGCCTATGGTTGGAACACTGCTGGGGCGGTGACTGGTGCCCTTCTATGCGGGCTGGTGTTGATTCCGAGCCTGGGCCTGCGCGGTAGCCTGTGGCTGGCGGCCAGCATCAATCTACTGGCAGCCAGCGTGCTGCTGGGGCCGCGCCAAAAAGTTGCCTGGTTGCTGCCGGCCCTGGGCCTTATCGGCCTGCTGTTCGGGCCATCCTGGAACCCGCGCCACATGAATCTGGCACCGCATATGTATGCCGCTGATCTGGCCGGAGATCCTGCGGCCCTTGAGGCTATGGCAGAGCAGGGCTCGGTTCTCTTTCATGAGGAAGGACGTGGGGCCACAGTAACGGTCTTGCAGCGTCCTGAAGGAGCGCGAGTGCTTCGCATCAACGGCAAGACCGATGCCTCGACTCAGAGCGATCGGCTCGGACAGGGCTTTCTGGGGCATCTCCCGCTGCTGCTGGCAGAGCAGCGGGAGTCGGTGATGATGGTCGGGCTCGGCTCTGGCATGAGCCTCAGCGCAGCTCTCTCTCATCCCATTGAACACTTGAAGGTGGTCGAGTTGCTGCCAGAGGTGGCGCGCGCAGCGGAGCACTTCTCGGACCTGGTAGAGGCGCCTCTTGAGGACCCTCGCACTGAGCTGGTTATTGGTGATGGTCGCCAGGCACTGGTCTATGGAGACCGTCGCTACGACGCGGTCATCAGTCAGCCCACAAATCTGTTCGTCTCAGGAATGAGCACCCTGTTCACCGTTGAGTTCTTTGCTGCGATGCGACGCTCCCTTGCGCAGGGCGGCATCGCCGCGGTCTGGTTGCAGGGCTACCTGTTGCCAGACGAGGACTTCCGTACCGTGGTGCGCAGCTTTCTGCAGGTGTTTCCTGAGGCCAGCCTGTGGAACGCCGGTCCTTTTGATTACTTTCTGATCGGCTCGGAGCTTGCCCTTGAGCTGAACTCGACCGAACTCCATGGACGCATCAAGGGCAGCGCTCAGCGGAGTGCGGGACGCTGGACCGGTCTTCGCGAGGTGGTCGATCTGCAGCGTCACTTCCTGCTCGATGGGCCTTCGCTGTCCGCCTTCGCTGGCGCAGGGCGGGTCCAGGAAGATCGGGATCCCTTCCAGGAGTTCACCGTTCCCCACGGCCTCTACGGCAGCGCTGGGCTGTTGGATGTTCCTGAGCTGTTGTCTTTGCGGCAGACCCTGCCGGTGCCCGATGCTGACGAGCAGCTGAGGGGCGAGCTGGAGGAGCGGCGGTCGGGGCTGCCTGCTCTGGAGATGGCTCTCTTGGGTTCCGATCTGGACCGGATCGAGGAACTAGCGGCTGCCGACCCTGACCATCCATTTTTGGCAGAGCGCCGGGCGCGTCTGTACCACGCTCGGGCCTTGCAGCTGGCTCAGGAGGGGGACTATCGGCAGGCTTCACAGCTGGTTCGGCAGGTCATCCTGTTGGCGCCAGACTCCCTTCCAGCCTGGCGCCTGCGCTCGGCCCTGCTGCATCAGCAGGGGGATATCCCAGCTGCGATCTCTCAGCTACGCCAGGCTCGAGGAGCCCAGCCGTGGAATGTCTACGCCACCTTGGAGCTGGCCCGCTATCTGGAGCAGCTGGGCCGGGACCGCAGCGCGCAGGGCTTCTACGCAGAAGTACGCGAGCAGGACCCGTCCCTGTTGTTGCCTTGAGCGCTGGGGCTCAGGGAGTCGCTGCTTCCGGCCGGCAGCCAGCTTCAGCGATGCACAACGAGCCAGGAACTCAGCTTGATCCGACCTGAACTTGGGGGCGGCTCGGCGCCACCAAGCAGCCCCCGGTAGCTCAATTGCGCAGAGCTGCCCGGGCTGACCGCTGCGGTGACGTCGAAGCGGGTGGGCTCGACCTGTTGCCCTGGACACCAGCCCCCGCGACCAAACCACCAGGTCCCGCCCTGGTTGGGGGTCATACCGTTCTCGATCTGCTCAATGCAGCCTTCGTTGTTGCCGATCTGGGGGTGGTCTTCAATGAACACCTGCTCATTCACCGTGAACTCATGGGTGTGATTGCAGAATTCTGCGCAATTGCCGGCGTCCATCCCGTGTCCGGTGATGATGGCGACCAGTTCCACGCGGCTGGCATCGGCCGGGATGTCCACGGTGAACAGCTCCCGGTCGACGTTGTAGTTTTCGTTGAAGCCCCGGTCCCCCCACAGATAGGTGGCTTCGCTGGGCGCATAGCCCTTGCCAGCATTGCGGAACCGAAAGTCAATGGTGGTCAGGTAGGATTGAGAACTGGCGTTGAAGCGTAGTCGCCTGCTTCCTCCCTGCGCCAACGGTACCAGCATGGGCGTAGCATCGACCAGGTAGCGTCCTTCTCGATGGTAGGTCGTGATGAAGCGAGCCATTTCAACCCAGGTGTCGTCCTCCTCACCTTCCCCACCTTCATCAAGGAGGTAGAGGTGGCTCAGGTAATCCCAGGCCTGGCAGTTACCTGATTCACCGGCCTCTGGGTCGGGGCAGTCCATGGTGAGGTCAATCTCAAGGGTGTCAAAGCCGGCCATGGTGTCGGCATCAGGGAACAGCACATCGGTGTCGGTATTGCCCTGCAGGACCTCGCGCTCCCAGGCAGTGACCAGGGTGACATTCTGCTGGGCGGCCAGTCGGTCTTCTCGATCAGAGCGGAAGTTGGCGGCTCGGACTTCGTGGCTGAGGTAGGCCAGATTGGCCTTCCAGGGCCAGGCATCGGCGTTGTTCAGGGCATTGTCGTAGCGATTTACGTCGGCAAAATTGCCGTACAGGCGAATCTGCTGGAGGCGGTCGATGAGGAAGCCGTTGCCAGCATCGGCGTCAAGTACGCGTTCGACCCAGTTGTTGAGGTCGTCGACGAATTCGCCAACCACCAGCAGGCGTTGCGACCACCACTGGCGGTCAGCTTCTGCCAGTCCATCAAGGACCTCGTCGATTCGTTCCTGCATTTCCTGCTGGTGAGTCTCAGCACTAGAGCGGGAGCGGGATGCGATGAACAGGTAGTAGACGTTGGGAGGAGAGCCTTCGACCAGCTGGGCGAGGTCAGCAGTGCTCTCCCAGATAGAGCTGCTGTCGAGGGCCGAGACACGCATCCGGTTGGTCAGGACCGCGACGCTCTCACAGCCGCTCCAATGGTCTCGAAGTTTCCATTCGCTGCCATCAAGCAACTGGACCTTGAAGCTCTCGGCGGTGTCGTGGCGATGCTCGCCATAAGGCCCATCGCGGTTAAAAGCTCGTTCTGTCCAACCGTGTTCGGCGCAGAAACTCAGCTCCGGCTCGGGCTCCGGTTGGTCCAGGGCTTCGGGGGCCTCGCAGGCACCTAGCAGCAGCAACAGCACCGCCACAAGACTGAGCCGGCAGCTTGGCAGGTGCTTGATGGTCTTCATCGTTAGCCCCGGCGGCGCCTTCTACTAAGGCCCAGTAGCGGTGCCAGTAGCGCCCAACTGGCTTGGCGGCCGTTCTCTTCATCGGTGCTTCCGCAGTTGCAGCCCTCGCCCCAGCCGCCTGGATTGCCAGCGCCAGCGCCAGGTCCCTGTCCTGGAGGCTCATCGGTGGCTTCGTTGGCGCTGTCGTCGTCGTCACCGGCGGCGCTATCGTCATCGTCACCGCAGTCATTCTGGCTCAAGTCGTCGATCCCATCGCAGTTGCGGTCAACCTGCGGGTCACAACCCGGTTCGGCAGCCGGCGAGACCTCGGCGTCGCTGTCATCGCAATCTGCCGGCAGGCAATAACCGTCGCCGTCGCCGTCCGGTCCGGTGGCGTCACTGGTGCCGTCCAGCGGGCAGGGGTCGCAGACGTCACCGAGACCGTCTCCATCGGTGTCGATTTGGGTCGAATCCAGATCGTCCGGGCAGAGATCGCAGACATCGCCGACTCCATCACCATCGCTGTCGAGCTGATCCAGATTGGGCACGGTCGGACAGTTGTCCAGCGAGCCCGGAATGCCATCGCCGTCCACGTCAACGAGGCGGAACAGGTCAAGCAATGCGTAGTCAAAGGTGAGATAGGGCTCGTTGGGGGCGTGCACCCGGATTACTACTTCGCCGTCTGCCATTTCAGACCATGGAACTTCAGCGTAAGCGGCCTGCACGAGCCCGTCTTCGCCCGACCCCTGGAGGGTCAGGTTGACGGTGATGCCATCGATGTCGATTGACGTCGGGTTTACGTCGTAGTCACCGAACACAAAGTTGATGAAGTGGGTGGTTCCGTGGTCGTTGGCGATCTCTTCGGGAACCTCGAACTGGAAGATGAACTCGGCACCATCGGCTGCGCCTCCTCCCTCCACGGCACGGTCGGTCCATTGGGCACCGTCGGTGGCGTTGAGTTCGGCGGCGGAACGAAAGTCGAAGCTATCGGCAGAGTTGATGGCGGTGTTGCCGTTCTGGTTCCAGTCGGGGAGGTATTCTCCAGCTTCGATGATGCCGTCACCGTCGCTGTCGGCAGGATCGCCATTGGCAGCAACAAGATCGCTGGTGGGGCTGATGCCAAAGCCGTCCGGGTCGCCGACTACCGAAGTGACCCCAAGCGCGGTGGTGGCAAAGCAGGCTGAAGCAGGGACGATTAGGTAGAGGAGTCGGTACACTTGGTGGTTCCGATGTGGCTTGGAGAGTGTCGGTTGCTTGGATCAGAAGTAGCATGATGAGGTCCCTGGGTGAACAGATAAGGCGGGGTAAAGCCCCCTTCTCTCAGGGTCGGTGTGGAGCGCACTGGAGATGAGCGAGGGTGGAGAACAGCTCAAGGACTTTCTGCGGGAGCTCCCTCCTGGTGCGAGGCCGCTGTTCTGGAACCTGTTTCGTCGCAGACCGGTGGGCAAGGATGCCTTGAGGGATGCCCTTGAAGCCTACGTGCGGTTGGTCAAGGCAACCGTGTTGAGCAACGAGCGGGTCAATCAAGATGCAGCGCGTGCCCTGGCGCGGGGTCTGGCGCTACTGCTCAAAGAGGAGCACGACGGCCTCGGTGGCTTTGATCAGCGGCTGCTGCAGGCGGCGGTATTCTACTTTGTAGAGGACGACGATGGCGATGCCGACTTTGACTCAGAGGACGGCTTTGATGATGACATTGAGGTTTTTAACGCCGTAGCTGAGCGCTTTGGACGCGGTGAACTTGCGATCGATCTGCTGTGGGGCTGATGGGCTCGAAGTTGGCTGTGATGCTGTGTGGGTCCGAGATTTCTTAGTGTTGTCATTTGCCCCTCAGTCGTCACTTGTGGCTGTTCCTGCCGGACTGGATCCCATAAGCTCTTGAGGCTGAGTTTCAAGTTGTCTGCTTGACAATTTGGCAGGAGTGCAAAGATTGAGTTGATGCGCCGGAGGGGTTGGCCTTTCGGCAGAGGTTCCTAATCAGGTGCGGCAGGCCTGCCGATCCGCCCCTCAGATGTCAGGAGGAGAAGATGTCCCCATCCATCCGTCGTTACCTTCCCATTGTCGCGGTCGTTGGACTGCTGTTGGTGGCGGTCTATTTCGGTCAGCCCGATCGCATGACGGGTAGTGCGGCCGGCTCCGGTTGTGCGGGCGGTCAAGGCCAGCTCATCACCGAGAATGAGGCCGGCGCCGTTACCAAGGGTGCTCAGGATGCCGTGCGCGCCATTATTGATTTTGATGTGATGGCTGCCGAAGCGGGCCAGACCAAGTCCATGGATGATCTCAAGGGTGAGCTTGAGGATATGGGGACGGTCGCGGTACCGGCTCTCCTGGAAGAACTCCGAGACCTTGGTTGCCTCTCTGCTAATGCCGATGAGTTGGTTGATGTGGTGCGGATCCTCGGTGACCAGCCTGACTTTGACGGCATGATCTATCCGATTCTCGCCGATGCCCTGCTTGAGGCCGCAACAATGGCTCTTGATGACGCGGGTGAAGGCAACGATCGGGAGATGGTGGCGGGCCTTGATGATGCTGGTAGCAGCAGCGGAGGGGTGACCATCGCTGAGAACAATGCCGGTGAGGAAGCGGTTGAAGTGACTGCCATGGAGGACACCGCTGGGGACTCTGAGGGCAGCGTCAAGATCAAAGGTTCAGATGGCTTTGGACCTGCTCAAGAGTGCGCCTCCGAGGCGCTCGACCTGATCAGTGAGTGGGCTGGCGCTGAGGTCGATGGGGAAGTGGTGATCAAGAAGCTGATGGCTCAGATCGACGATCTGGCTGCGGGCTCCAAGTCCGCTATCGAGTTGGTGGAGTTGCTGGATGAGGTCGCTCCCCGCGATGCTGAGTGGGCGGCCACCTTCGAAGCGATTTCTCTTGAGCAGACCATGGACAAGGAAGCACGTGGTCTGGCTTGCGATGCCGCTGTGGCTCGGGAGTCTGAACTCTCTGAGATGCGCAGCGATTTGTCCGCAGTGACCTCGCCGTTTGCGGCGGTGTGCCTGGTAGAGGCCAGCTCTTCCTTTGAAGATACCAGCGTTGCCACCTGGGGCCTTAAGAGCGATGAACCAGATGTGCGCGGTGCTGCGCTAACGGTACTGGAAGAGGCCGGCGGGGTTGCTAACGTTGAGGACCTGCTCGCCCACCTGTTTATTGCGGCAGGGGCTGAGCCTCGCGGTTATGGCGAGGCGGAGCGGATGAGCACTGTCAAAACCATTGCCAGCCTGATCGAGGCCTCTGAGAATGAAGCCAGCGAGCTTCTGGTTGGTGCGGTTGATCTTGCCAGTCAGGCAGGGGCGGTCGGTGAACAGTGGTTGGGCATTCTTGATGACTCAATCTCGTCCTGGGAAGCTCCGGTTGAAGGCTGAGTAAGGCTAGCTGCTGCTCTGGGGGTCTTTACTGACGCCTGGTAGCTGAGCATTGGGGCGACGGCGAGCACTGGTTTCAGTGCTCGCCGTCGCTGCTTGGTGGCGGGTTAAGGCTCAGCTGGGAGAATCCGGGCGGAGACTGTGGGACAATCGTTCTTTGGAACCTTTGATGATGCAGACCTCTAGATCGAGATTCTCCTTCCACAGTGCAGTTGCCTCGCGCGCCTTTGGGCTTGCTCTGCTGCTTGTGTTGGCGGGTTTCAGCTTGCTTGTGCCTGGTTTGGTCCGGGCCCAGGATGCGGACTTTGATGGACTCAGTGATCAGGAAGAAGCAGCACTCGGTAGTGACCCCAATGATGTGGATACGGACGGTGACCACCTGACTGACTTCGAGGAGGTTCAGGAGGGTACGGACCCGCTTGATCCGGACAGCGATGACGATGGTCTGGATGACTTTGCGGAAGTCCGGGTCTGGTTCACGGATCCTGCCCTGCCGGACACTGATGGTGGCTTCAGTGACGATGGAGTGGAGGTCTACATCGACAACACCAACCCCACCGATCCTGCTGATGATCTTCAGGACAGTGATCAAGATGGTCTGCCCGACATCATGGAGATCGCCCTTGGGACCGATCGTTTCGATCCCGACACCGACTCCGATGGTCTTGAAGACGGCACGGAGGACAGCAATCAGGACGGTGTGAGTGCGGGTGACATCAATGGCAATGGCATCTTTGAGCCCCATCTGGGTGATGAGACTGATTCGACCGTTGCGGACTGGGATCAGGACGGCTTGTTGGATGGCCTTGAGACTTTGATGCTCCTTGATCCCTTTAATCCAGATTTTGACGCAGATGGCCTTGGGGATGGTGAGGAGGTCGGCCTTGCAGCCGGTGGTGATTCATCGCTGGCCTGTATTCATCCGCGAACTCCGGACAGCGACCTCGATGGCCTCTTGGATGGGGAGGAACTGAATGCCGGGTCGTCGCCATGCATGGCGGACAGTGATGGTGATGGGCTGTATGACATCGTTGAGATCTCTGATGGGACGTCCCCGACCGATCCCGGTCAGGGGGCGGCGGACAGTGATGGTGATGGCTTGAGCGATGGCTTTGAGGCCAATGTGTCGTTCAGCGACCCGGCGCTCGCAGATCCCGATGGAGACGGTTATGACGATGGTCAGGAGTATCTGCCGCTCTTGGATGCAGTCGATACCGATCATTTTGATGCGGACACTGATGATGATGGCGTGCTGGACGGCGCCGAACTGGTTCAGGTGCTTGCTGCGTCCAGTGGGGTGAGCAGTTGTGCGGGCTTTATCACTTGTCCCGCATCGGCTGTTACCTTCGATACTGACTCTGATGGTCTCTCGGATGGGGTCGAATTGGGGCTGGTGGCGCCGGATCTATCTGTGCTGGATCCGACAGCCACCGACCTCAGCGTGTTTGTCGCTGATCTGGATCCAAGTACGACCAGCGATCCCAGAAATGATGACCATGATGGTGATGGGTTGCTCGATGGTGAGGAGGACGCCAACCACAATGGCCGTTGGGATCCCGGGGAGACTGATCCGCTCCTCTTCGATACTGACGGCGATGGTATCGATGATGGCTGGGAAGTGGCTTATTCGCAGCTCTCGGCCTGTGCGCCGGGTGTCCTTCAGGCTATGGATCCTAACTTCCCCGGGGACGCGGCTCAGGACCTCGATGGCGATGGCCTTACCAGTCTGGCCGAGTATCAACTGGTGACGGTGTCCGGGCAGGTGGTGCTCGGGAATCCAACCAACCCTTGTGATCCGGACACTGATGCTGACGGTCTTACCGACGGCATTGAGGTGGGTTCGGCGTATGGGGCGGGTCTCGGTTCTGATCCAAATCGCGCAGACAGCGATTCGGATGGTCTCTTGGATGGTGAGGAAGATCGTGACTCTAACGGCTGGTGGGCCCCGGGCCTTGAGACCGATCCGATGCGTGCAGACAGTGACGATGACGGGCTGCTTGATGGCAGTGAGGATGTGAACGCGAACGCTTTGGTCGATCTGGGTGAAACCGATCCTCTGAATTTTGATACGGATGGTGATGAACTGAGTGACGGTGCGGAGCGCAAGACCTACGGAACTGATCCGCTGCTGGTGGATACCGATGACGATGGCCTGAGCGATGGTCTTGAGTTGGGACTGGCTGGCGACGTCCACCCCGGTAGTCAGACCAGACCTTTGCTTGCCGACACAGATGGTGATGGCCTTGATGACGGGGATGAAGACGCCAATCAGAACGGCGGCCTTGATCCTGGCGAGACCAATCCTCTGGTCTATGACTCCGATGGCGATGGTCTCTCCGATGGAGAAGAGGACGAGCAATTTGGCACGGACCCTCTGCTTCCGGATACCGATGGCGGGGGAGCCAACGACGGCGATGAGATCAGTGCAGGCACCGATCCACTGGATGGCTTCGACGATCAATCGGGCGATCCCGATGGTGATGGGCTGAGCACCTCCGAGGAGAATGGGATTGGCACGGACCCTCTCAATCCCGACAGTGACGGGGACTTGATTCTTGACGGTCACGAGGTGGGTGTTGATCCGGCCAATCCCATCGACACCGACGGTGATGGCAGTATTGATGCGCTCGACCTGGACTCTGACGACGACTCGCTGCTTGACCTTCAGGAAGCCGGCGATGCAGTACTGGATACGCCACCTAGGGACAGTGATGGGGACGGGCTTGCCGACTATCGAGATCTTGATTCCGACAACGGTGGTGTCGATGACGAGGTAGAGGTAAACGACCACCAGAGCAATCCGCTGGACCCTGCCGATGATGGGGTTGGCTGGCTGGAGCCTGGCGCCCGGATCAGCGGTGGACGTTGTGGCTGTAGTGCTGGGCTTTCTCCGGCGGCTGCCGGCCTAGCTCCGGTGCTCTGCTGTGCTTGGCTTGTTGGTCGAAGGCGCCGCCGCCGCTTCTCCTCGAGGAGCCTGTCCCTGTGATTCGGGTTTGGCTGCTTGCAGCAGTCCTTGTTCTGCTGGCTTCGCCCCTCCAGGCTGCCCATTCTGATGCTCGTAAGGCTTCGGTGGATGCCAACCCTTATGTCTTTGACCCTGGTGGACATGGTGTCTTGACCGTGGGCAACGCGGAGGTGCTTGGGCACCTTGAGTTGCGGGCCTCGGCGGTGATTCAGCATCTACAGCGACCTATAGGGGTAGTGGCTAGTGATACCGAGTGGCTGCGGAGCTTAGTCGATAACAGACAGCAGCTCGACCTCGCCGCAGCGGTCGGACTGCTTGGGCGCTTTGAGTTTGGCCTGATCCTGCCCATCGTGGTGCATCAGCAGGGGATGTTTCCCGGTAAGGGCATGGGTGAAACCAAGGCCTTTGGTTTGGGCGACTTTCGGATCGTTCCCAAGATCATGCTGCTGGAGGAAAGCAATGCGCCGCTGGGACTGGCGGTGGTCTTGCCGGTCACCTTGCCGACCGGCGATGAGCAGGCCTGGATGGGGCTGCGCGAGCCGAGCTTTGAGCCCAGGGTGGTCATCTCTCGGACCTTGGGTCGCTTTCAGCTTGCCTTAGGTCTTGGTTATCGATTTCAGGCCCGCTCGGAGATCTTCGACTTTGTCGACGACGATAAGGCCAGCATCGCGGCCATGGTGCGCTTTAGGGCCAGCGCTCGGGTAGACCTGGGTCTTGAGTACAGCAGCAGTGTACGGGCTGATGCGCCCTTTCAGAGTGCTGATGAGGTGAGTGGGAATCTGGGGCTGGGAACGCAATTGCGGGTTGGTCGAGGCTTCGCCGTGTCGATTGGCCTCGGGCTTGGCTTACCGCGCGGTGTCCCATCTCCCTTGTTTCGGGCCTCTGTGGGCTTGTCGTGGAGCCGGGAATTACTTACCGATCTAGACGGTGATGGCCTGTTGGGGAGGGCAGATTCCTGTCCGCGTGAAGCGGAGGACTTCGATGATTTTGAAGATCAGGACGGCTGTCCCGAACCTGACAACGATGGTGACGGCATCCTGGATGGCGATGATGCTTGTCCCATTGAGGCTGAGGACTTCGATGGCTTTGAGGATGAGGACGGCTGTCTGGATCCAGACAATGACGGTGACGGAATTGCAGATGAGTCTGATGCATGCGTGGATCGTGCGGAGGACCTTGATGGCTTTGAAGATGAGGACGGCTGCCCTGACCCGGACAATGATGGCGATGGGATCCTCGATGCCCTTGATCTGTGTCCCGAGGCTCCAGAGGTTTTTAACGACAATAAGGATGAGGACGGCTGTCCCGACGATGTGCTCGCGGTGCTGGGCAATAAGGAGATCGTCATTCTTGAGCGGCTCTACTTCGCGAGCGCTCGTTCAAATCTTTTGCGGCGCTCCTATCCGGTACTTTTGGCGGTTGCCCGGGTTCTTGAGGAGAACCCCTCGGTACGGAAGGTTCGGGTCGAGGGTCACACCGACGCAGTAGGTGATGATGGATACAACCTTGAGTTGAGCCAGCGCAGAGCTGAGCAGGTGGTCGCCAAGCTGATTGAGCAGGGTGTTGCCGCAGGGCGCCTCGAGGCGATTGGCTATGGAGAAGCTCGGGCTTACGCTGAGAATGAGACCGCAGGCGGCCGTGCGAGAAATCGTAGGGTTGTGTTTACCGTTGTGGAGCAGGACTCTGTTACGCCGGCTGCAGAACCTGCGCCTGCCG
>DJIF01000085.1 GCA_002433485.1 Deltaproteobacteria bacterium UBA6601 | reverse complement strand
GGCGGGAGGCGATGACGACGACTCCACGACCGGCGCTAACAACGACTCCGCTGGCTGGGATGAGGACGATGCCCTGGACCCGCGCGATGGTGCCGGCTGTGAATCGCCCGGTTCCTGCAATCATGGAGGCGCCAAGCATGTAGGCACCCGCCTTAAGGCGGGCCTGCTGCTGGCCCTGCTGATCTGGCCGCTGGCTGCTCGCCGCAAGCGTTGCCCGGAGCCTGGGGCCCAGTGAAGTCGTCGGGTAGCTCGCGCCGAGGGCTGCTCGGTGTGCTCCTGCTACTGATCGCGCTCATGTTTGGGTGCCAGGCCGAGCTTAATCCGCCTATCTGCGAATCTGAGACCGGAGTCATCAACGAAGGCTGGATCGTATTGTGGGAAGGTCACTCGTACAGGTGGCGAGATCTGAGCCACCGCATTGCCTTTCTCCGCGCCGGCGTTGCCCTGCCTGCGGAAGACGGCTCCTTCTACGCTGACCTGGGTATCCTCGGTGGCTCCTGGGCGGACGGCCGCAACTACCGGGACCACCCCAGCTATGAGCTGTCCCACCGCCGGGTTCGAGCCCAGGGCCTTGTGGCCTGGTATGGCGAAGAGGAGCTTCTCATTGAGCCCGACGGCAGCGCCAGCCTGGAAGTAGAAGTGGACCTCACCGAGCTCGAGCTGCCCTCCCGGGACCGCTGGGCCGTGGCCCTACGCGGCATCTGCATGGACATGGACATCCCCTTGCTACCGGGCTACGACGGCAGCTACAGCGGGGATGAGGGATGGACTCCACAAGGCTTTGGCGCCAACCTCAGCGCAACCAACGTCAACGCCAAGGAGCAGCGCGCTCACTTTACCGTCAACGCCCACTTCCAGCCCGGCCGACTGGACCGGGTGCACCACAACCAGGCCCTCGAATTCGCCCGCATCGCAACCCATGTCCGCTACACGCTGCTTGGTTTTAATGACGGTGCCCTTCAGCATGGCCTGGTAGAAGCCAGCGCTTTTTACCCCAGCAGGGGCCGCATCCATAGCGACATCGAACCTATCCCTGAAGAGGAGCTTCGGCTCAACTGGCAGGGCGCACCCGACCTGCCAAACGCACTGCCCCTGCTGCGTGGCTTCGACATCGACTTGAACGCCAGCACCGATACTGAACGACCCGGTCGCTATCTGCGGGAATGGGCCGCTCAGCTCGAGGGTTTCAGCTATGAACGGGAGACCGGCAGAGCACAGGCTCTCATGGACGGCTATGTGTCCCACAGTTCGCTGATTCAAGAAGGTGACCTGGAGGTGGACTTCCACGCAGAGGTCGACCTGCTGCAATTGGCCGATCCATTTGCCGAATTCCACCAGGGCCGGGTTGCCGGTGAACAGCCTGTATTAGGCACCTGGAGCCACCCTGTCGATCCTATCGAGGAGTAGTTGATGTTCTTCTTGCGCCGCGCCAAGCCCCTTCCTGGCCCCGAAGATGCCCTGCCCGGTCGCAGCCAGGAGATGCCCCTGAGCGAACCCCACCAGGTGTTGGGCAGCTCGCTGCGAGGGCCCTTTGAGCCGGGGCTTGAGCGGGCGGTGTTTGCCATGGGCTGCTTCTGGGGCGCGGAGAAGGCCTTCTGGAACCTGCCCGGAGCACACACCACTGCAGTGGGCTACGCCGGCGGCCACACACCCAACCCCACCTACCAGGAAATCTGCTCGGGTGCGACTGCCCACACCGAAGTGGTGCTGGTCGTCTACGACCCCAGCAGGCTCTCCTATGCGAAGTTACTGCAGGTGTTCTGGGAAGGACACGACCCCACCCAGGGGATGCGCCAGGGCAACGACGTGGGCACCCAATACCGATCGGCCATCTACAGCTATAGCGAAGCTCATCAGCAGGCAGCACTGGCCTCCAAGGAGCTGTTTCAACAGCGGCTCAGCCAGGCCGGCTACGGCTCCATCACCACCGAGATCCGCACCGCGCCGCCGTTCTACTACGCGGAGACATACCACCAGCAATATCTCGCTCGTAACCCGGATGGCTATTGCGGCCTCGGCGGGACCGGCGTCAAATGCCCTGCGTCGCCGCTGGTGAATGAGTAAATCCGACTATCAAAACAGCCGAAGAGGGACTCGCCCGCCACCTTTTCGGCGCTGAAGTGCGGGTCCAATCAGCGGGCTCACAGCCCTCCCGCCTCAATCCCTATGCGGTTAAAGCGATGAAAGAGCTGGGCGTCAATCTGGCCGGCCAACGCAGCAAATCGATTGAAAGCATCGACCCAAGCACCGTGGCGCTAGTGATCACGCTGTGCGCAGAAGAAGTCTGTCCCGTTGTGCTCGGCAACCTGGAGCGCCTGCACTGGCCGCTACCAGACCCGGACCGCAAGGATCAAGTCCTGACCGAGGAGCAACGCCTGCAACTCTTCCGAGAAGCACGCGATGAACTCCGCGGACGACTGCTTGCGCTGCACGCCGAGCGAAAGCCCTGAGAGGTCCGCACCTTGGCGGGAGATAACAGGGCTGCAGCTCGTGAAATCAAGAAACCAGGTGCTGCGGTAGGTCCTCAGTGCGCGAACAGCCTAGCTGCTCCAGCACCTGCCGAAGCTGCCGCTCCAGCATTGCAATCGTATGGTCGCCACCAGGCTCGCCCAGCGCAGCAACTCCGTACATAAAGGTGCGTCCTAAAAAGGTGAAGCGAGCGCCACTGGCCAGGGACCGTGCGATGTCAGGACCAGAGCGGATACCGCTATCCATCATCACGCAAGTCCGCTGCCCGTAACGATCGGCAAGCTCGGTAAGAGGAACAATGCTCGACTGTCCGGCATCAAGCTGGCGACCGCCGTGGTTGGAGACAACAAAGCCATCAGCGCCGACCTCAAGACAAAGCTCGGCGTCCGCTTCACAGACCACTCCCTTGACGATCAGGCGACCCTTCCAGCGCTCCCGCAGCGCCGCCAATCGGGCCCGATTGAGTCGACCTTCAAAGGTGGCCGCCATAAACTCGCCGAGATGGGCCAGCTTCAAGCCGGCAGGCAAGTAGGGTTCCATAGTGGCGAAGCGCGGCATCCCATGACGAAGTTGGCCCCAGGACCAGGACGGGTGAACGAGCATCTGCCAAAGGTTGGCCAGGGACAGGCGCGGCGGAATGGAGAGGCCGTTGCGGATCTCCCGGGGGCGATAGGAGAAGGTCGGGGTATCGGCCAGCACCACCAGCACCTCAACCCCCGCAGCAGCCGCCCGGTCAAGCAACTTGTCACGCAGTTCATCACGGGTCGGATGGTAGAGCTGAAACCACATACGGCCGTCACAGATCTCGGCGACGGTCTCGATGCTGGCAGTGCTGACCGTGCTCAGCACAAAGGGCAGTCGGTGCCTGCTGGCGGCCCGGGCGAGGGTCTCCGCTGACCCCGGCCACATCAAGCCCTGCAAACCCACAGGAGCGACCCCAAAGGGAGCACTGTAGAGCTGCCCGAACAGCTCGGTCTCCAGGGTGCAACCAGCAAAATCAGCCAGGTAACGGGGCCGCAATTGAACGGCCTGCAGGTCATCTCGATTACGCCGCAAGTTGACCTCCTCATTGCAGCCACCATCCAGATACTCAAAGGCAAAGCGCGGCATTCGCTCACGAGCGCGTTGGCGCAGACTCTCAGCGCTCGGGAAGCGATGATCAAAGCTCATGAGCGGCCACCTCCTGTGGCCAGTATCCCGCAATCTGTCCTCTGAATCAGCCCGCCGCGGCCAAGCTGCTACCCTCCGCTCGAGCGGGACCTTCAGAATCGACCACGGAGCCAACCCATGACCCTTGAAGAACGTCGAGGTCTGCGTCTATTGACGCTGTGCGCCCTCTACGTGAGCCAGGGGATCCCCTGGGGCTTTGTCGCCATCACTCTGGTGGCCTGGCTGGCTGGCAAGGGAATGAGCGCCGCAGATGTGGCTCAGGTGACCGTACTCAGCGGACTCCCCTGGACCTTCAAGTGGCTCTGGGGCCCATTCATCGACCGCTTCGGCTTCCCCGCCATGGGGCGACGCAGGCCCTGGATTCTGGTTGCCCAGGGCATGATGGCGCTGACCCTGCTGGCGTTGATCGCCATCCCAGACCTGACCAGCTCAGTGCAGTTGCTGGCCTGGATGGTGTTTGCCCACAACGTGTTCAACTCACTGCAGGATGTCGCCGTGGACGCTCTGGCGGTCGATCTGCTGCCAGAAGATGAGCGGGGCAAAGCCAACGGCTTGATGTATGGCTCCAAGTACCTGGGTGGCGCCATCGGCGGCGCAGGGATGGCGACGGTGATGGCCAGCTTCGGGCTGCGCTCCGCTCTGGTCTTACAGGTCTCTGTATTGGCGCTGATCTTCCTACTGCCACTACTGCTCCGCGAGCGACCGGGTGAGCGACTGCTGCCCTGGACGCAAGGGCAAGCCAGCCCACAAGCCAGCGCCATGCGGGCAGACAGCGTCACCTCAGTATTCCTCAACCTGCTGCGCGCCATGTCACTGCGTTCCTCCCTGCTCACCGCGGCCCTAGCCCTGTGTCTGTCGGCCTCAGCCGGATTGCTGGGCGTGGTTGGCGTGGTGTTCATCGTCCAGCAACTGGGCTGGAGCGACACCGAATACGCCCAACTTACTGGCGGCTGGGGGCTTGCCTGCGGGCTAATCGGGTCCATCGCCGGTGGCTTCATCGCCGATCGGCTGGGACATCGCCGCACCATTGCGGCTGGCTGCATCGGCCTGGCGCTGGTCTGGACCATCTTCGCGTTCGGTGAGGGTCTCTGGGGGGACCGGCGCTTTGTCACAGCCATCCTGCTCGCCGACAGCCTGCTCGCCTCCACCATGCTGGTGGGCTTCTTTGCTCTGGCGATGGGGGTTTCGTGGCCCAAGGTAGCGGCAACCCAGTTCACCGCCTACATGGCCCTGGGCAACCTGAGCGCGGTATGGGGCGGCTGGCTTGCCGGCAAGCTCGATGGGCTGCTCAGCGTGCCTAGCCTCTATGCGCTGTGCGCTGTGTTTCAGTTAGCAGTCGCCGGGCTCCTCATCGGCATCGACACGGGCGAGGTGCGGCGCCAATTAGGCAGCGCTGAAGCGCCTCAGTAAGAGCGACCAAAGACAATCTTTCGTTGGCCCTGCTGACCGGTAAAGATGCAATCTCCCAGCACCTCATTGTCATCCACCGGGATGCAGCGTGGGGTCACCTTGTAGCGGCCCAGCAGTTCAGCATAGCTGTCGTCATCAGCAGCGAAACACCAGGCAAAGCCAGGGGTCTCCTGGGCAAAGAACCGCTCGAACTCATCAACACTATGAACCTCAGCGCTGATGGCTTGCCGCCGAGCGCGAGCCCGTGCCAGGAGACCATCCTGAATCTCGTCCAGAAGTCCCAGCACCGTGGCCAGGAATTGCTCACGCGGGACGCCCTGCTTGTCTCGGGGCTCCCGATCACGCCGTCCCATAAAAACCGAATCCGACTCCATGTCGCGCGGTCCTACCTCAAGGCGAATCGGCACCCCCTTTTTAATGTGCTCCCAGCTCTTTTCCCCGCCGCGCATGTCCCGCTCGTCAAGCAGCACCCGCAGCCGGTCCTCACCGTAGCGCTGCTCCAGAAGCTGCTCTCGCAGCTGGCGGCAATACGCAAGAACCGGGGCCGGATCCACGCCCTTGCGTTGCACCGGAATGATGACCACATGGGCCGGCGCCAGGCGAGGCGGCAAAACCAGCCCATTGTCATCGCTGTGGGTCATGAGCAGAGCCCCGACCAGCCGCGTTGAGACACCCCAGGATGTGGTCCAGGCGTACTCAAGCTGACCCTCATCACTGAGATAGCGGATCTCCTGAGCGCGGGAGAAATTCTGACCCAGAAAGTGACTGGTCCCCGCCTGCAGGGCTTTGCCGTCCTGCATCATCCCCTCAATGGTAAAGGTCTGCACCGCACCGGGGAAACGCTCAGCAGCGGTCTTCTCGCCCTTGATCACCGGCATCGCCATGTGCTGCTCAGCAAACTCTGCATAGACATCCAACATCTTGCGGGTCTCTTCGCGCGCCTCATCTGCTGTAGCGTGCACGGTGTGGCCCTCTTGCCAGAGGAACTCAGCGGTGCGCAGAAACAGCCGGGTGCGCATCTCCCAGCGCACCACATTGGCCCACTGGTTCATGAGAATGGGCAGGTCGCGATAGCTCTGCACCCACTTGCTGAACATGGCGCCGATAATGGTCTCGCTGGTCGGCCGCACCACCAAAGGTTCTTCGAGCTCGCCGGCCGGCACCAGCCCACCATCGGGCCCCTCCTCTAGGCGATGGTGAGTGACCACCGCACACTCCTTAGCGAAGCCCTCAACGTGCTCGGCCTCCTTCTCAAGAAAGCGCTTGGGGATGAAGATCGGGAAGTAGGCGTTTACGTGTCCGGTTTCCTTGAAGCGACGATCCAACACGCTCTGCATGTTCTCCCAGATGGCGTAGCCCCAGGGCTTAATCACCATGCAGCCTCGTACCGGAGAGTTTTCGGCAAGATCAGCCGCACGGACCACTTGCTGATACCACTCCGGATAGTTCTCGGCTCGGGTCGGGGAGATCGCGGTCTTCTGCTGCTTGGCCATCGGCTCGTCCTCGCTGTGAGGGCAGCAGTAAAGCGGCAAGAGGTGCACTCGTCAACGTCATCCTGCGAGGCGGCGGAGACTCGCCACGGCGAACCCGGTGGCACGCCGCGACAAGTTCCGCCGCTCGGAGTTCAGCCTGACCTCAGCCGAGACGGCGCCGGCGCCGAGCCAGGCCAAAGGGCATCATCAGCGCCAGGCTGGCCAGCAGAGTGCCTCGTGCGCGGCCGTCCCCTTCGCAAGAGCAAGCCTGCGGGCGGGTATCAATGAAGCCACCGTCAGAGCCGTCATCACCAGCAACAGACTCATCACCATCAAATACGTCGTCCTTGCTGTCGACGATTCCATCACCGTCCTCGTCGCCAAGGCCCTCTTCAGCATCGCTCAGCCCATCGTCGTCGCTGTCTTCGTCACGGAAGTCCTCCACTCCGTCACCGTCGGTATCGACCAACCCCTCATCAGCATCGCTCAGCCCGTCGTCATCGCTGTCCTCGTCCCGGAAGTCCTCTACTCCGTCACCGTCGGTGTCGACCAGGCCCTCATCAGCATCGCTCAGCCCGTCGTCATCGCTGTCCTCGTCCCGAAAGTCCTCCACTCCGTCACCGTCGGTGTCGACCAGGCCCTCGTCGGCATCGCTCAGGCCGTCGTCATCACAGTCATCATCACGAAAATCTTCGATGCCGTCGCCATCGGTATCCAGAGCACCCTCATCCGCATCGCTCAGGCCGTCGTTGTCACTGTCCGGATCGCGAAAGTCCTCGGCGCCATCGCCGTCGCTGTCCACTGGGCGGCGCGGACTGGGGCCAGCCTCAAAGCCATCGCTCAACCCATCGTTGTCGGAGTCCGGATCCTCGCAGTCGGGGTCGCCGTCGCCGTCGCTGTCACCGAGCCCCTCGACATCGTCTGGAACGGAGTCCCGGTCCGAATCGCAGTAGCCATTGGTGCGAGCTGAGCATGGGCCAAGGCCGGCGAAGGACGACTCCTCCTGCTCCTCTTCACAGCCAAAAAACAGAAAGCCGTCTTCCAGAAACAGCTCGCTCGCGCAGCTATCGCTGCTGCTCAGCAGATGAACCTCACAGCCGCCCAGGAAGGCGGAACCAAAGAGGACAAGACCAGAAAAAAGAATATTGCGGCGCATGGCTAGGACTCCAGAGTTCGCTGCCCCATGCAACGCACTCCCCCGAGGGACGAGGTTGCCCACCCGAACATTCAAGAAAAAACACAATTTCCTCTGTAAATGGCGTCTGAGGCTGCACCAACCCGGCCTTGGGGGCCACAACGCAGCAGTGATTTAACCCGCAGCAGAGGAGCGTGCCGCAACCTAAGGGCAGCTACCTGTGTTGCCGTGAATATTCAGGTAGCCGGCCACCTGAATATGAGCCACTGCTGCGCTAGCGTAGCTCTCACACAAGCTGGCGTTACCCGTGATGTCCAGGTCATGGCCAACACTGTTCAGGGTCGACAAGCCGCTTAAGTCTGAGAGGGAGTCATTATCGGCAATAAGCAGGTCGCTGCCGGTCCACTGCAGACCGCTCAGGCCATTGAGCTCGACAAGCGAGGCATTGTCCCGAATATGAAAGTCACCACCGACCCAGCTCAGCTGACTGAGGCCATCAACCTCGGTAATCAAGGGGTGTCGAGCCACATCCAGATCGGCGCCAACACTGCTCAGAGCGAGCAGGCCATCTAGGTCGGTCATGGCCAGATTCCAGGCCACATAACAGTCGCCCCCCACGCTACCGATCGACCCAAGGCCATCCAGATCCAATAAGGCGTAGTTGTCATAGATGCGCAGGTCTGACCCCACATTAGTGATGTTAGAGAGCCCGGCCAGCGAAGCCAGTGCGCCGTTGTTATGAACCACCAGGTCCATGTTGATGACCGCCAGCCCAGCCAGCCCTGCGAGGCTCTGCAGCTGCCCATTCTGGTAGATTTGCAGGCTCACTCCCAGGCTCTGCAACCCACTCAGCCCGGCCAGGTTCACCAGCTCAGGATTGTGGTGAATTTCCAGACTGCGACCAATGGCGACCAGGTTTTCCAGACCACTTAATGAACTCAGCCCGACCGCATCGCTGATAAATAGGTCGCCATCCACCTGTACCAGACAGGACAATGGGCTGAGATCGGTCACTTGAGCGTCGAGGTTTTCGACCAAAAGGTCCCCCTCGATGTGGCCACAAGTGCCAAGGGCCAGCAATTCAGCCGCAGTGGACACAACCTGGTCGCCGGCACAGACTCCACAGCCCAGTGGCAGTGGCACATCATCATCGTCACCCTGGCCATCATCATCGTCACCCGGGGTGTCGTCGTCATCGGCAAGGCTGC
>DJIF01000151.1 GCA_002433485.1 Deltaproteobacteria bacterium UBA6601 | reverse complement strand
CAGGGTGTCGATTTCGTCGTTGACAGGGGCTTGCGAGGGCCAGCTCAGGGTCTGGTCTAATGGGTCCGTTTCATCTTTGGCAGCGGCGTCTGCTACTCCGGTCTTGGCGCTATGGGACGCTGTCTGGGAGCCGACCTCGGTGGGCTCGTCTTTAGCGGTGAGATTCTTTTTGCCGTGGCGGCGCTGCCAGCGCGCCTCTTTGGCGGCCAGACTATCGCGATGATATTCGACGAAGGCGTCGAGGACCTTGGGGTCGAAGCGGTTGCCTCTGCCTTCAACCAGGTAAGCGATGACCTCTTCCGATGGCATGGGCTCCCGGTAGTGGCGTTTGCGAGTTAGGGAATCGTAGACGTCTGCAATGGCGATAATGCGGCCGGCCAGCGGGATCTCTTCACCGGACATCTGCCAGGGGTAGCCCTTACCGTCCCAGCGCTCGTGATGGCTGGCTGCCATGAGCGGTAGGTCTCTTAGCTTTCGGGGGAAGTTTATTTTCGAGAGGATGTTGAATGTGAAGCGGGCGTGCTGTTTGACATGCTCGTATTCCTCTGGAGTCAGAGACGAGGGCTTACGAAGCACCGCATCATCTACTCCGATCTTGCCGTAGTCATGCAGCAGCGCAGCGTAATAAATGGAGTATTGCTCGTCCTCGCTCAGGCCTAGCGTGCGGGCCATGCCAGCAGAGTAGTGGGCCACGCGAGCGGAGTGCCCTGCGGTCATCCCGTCGCGGGCATCAATGGAGGCTGCAAGTCCTCGCATCATGGACTCTGAGAGTCGTCGCTGTTCCTCGGCCAGGGTGATCGAGTCCATCACTCCACCCGCTTGTTGGCCGATGGCTGCCAGCCAATCCAGCGAGTCTTCGTCGGTGCGGTTGAGGGGGCGCCGGGTGTCGAGGTAGATGACTCCATAGACTCGTGTTGAGGAGATGATAGGTACTGCCATGATGGCGCGGACCGCCTGCATCACCAGGGATTTACTGGTCTCCAGACGCTGATCTTTGCCTGCGTCCAGGCTGAGCAGGCCGACTCCTTCCCGTAGCACTCGTTCAGTGACGGTCTTGATGGGCGCGAATGGTGCTTTGGGAAGCCCCACCTCGGAGGGTTCTTCCTCGGGAAAGTCGGCCAGCTTGGGTCGGATGAAGTGTCCGGAGCGACTCATTGAGACTCGATCCCCTGAGACCTGCCACGCGCTGGGTTTCAGCTCACCACCGGTTTCGAACAGCACCATCCCCCGATCGACTTTGAGTAGGCCCAGTACTTCTTCGAGCAAGACCTCGGCCAGCTCATCTCTTTGTTCGACCGAGATTAGGTTGTTGGTCAGGCTTATGAGACTGCGCAGTCGACCCTCAAGGTGTTCAGAAGAACTTGTTTGAGGGGTGCTTTGGGGGCTGCTCTTGCCCTGGGTCGGAAGGTGGCGCGAAGACACGTACTGGGAGCTGCTTACATCGAGTACGCGGAGCACTTCTGTGTTGCTGCGTTGCGCACTTGTGGGTGCGTCACAAGCGGCCACTTCATGGATCTGCAGGCAGAGCCCGCTCGGGCTTCCCAGCTGAACGCTCTCGCCGAAGCTCAGCGGCTGCTTCTTAACTCGAGCCCCTTCGTAGTAGGAACCTGAGGTGGAGCTCAGGTCTTTGTAGATGACTCCGTCTGCCTTCGGCCAGATCTCTCCGTGCAGCCTTGAAATAAAGGGTGAGACGATCTGGATGTCGTTTTCGCTGGCACGGCCAATGCGAATCGGGCCGGTCTGGCCCGCCTGTAGAAGTGCGCTCCGCTTTCGACCTTCGTGGTCGGTGATGCTGATTCGAGTGGGAGTGACACAAGTCGGCGTCGACATCGGTCCATCCTTGCAGAGGCGGAAGGAGCCCTCAAGCGGTGGGCGGCTGAGAACGGGACCTGCGCCTGTGCTCGTCAGCTGCCTGACAGTGACATCTTGCTCCCGGAGAGACCATCGTGGTAGCAATTTGCCGCCCATGTTGGCCTTTTTGTCCCTTGCTCAACCGGGCTTGCGCCCGCTGGAACCGGCCCTTGCCTATGACCTCCAAGCTTTCTATCCAATCTTCTCTGGGCTCGCTCATCTTGGCGTTGGGTGTCCTGCTGCCAGGAATTGTAGTGGCTGAGACCGCTCCATTGAGCATTGAATTCTCCGAGTACCGACTGGACAACGGTCTCCAGGTCCTCCTGCATCGAGACCAGAGCCTGCCGGTAGCGCACGTTGAGCTCTGGTATCACGTTGGGAGCAAGGATGAGCCCGCCGGACGCTCTGGCTTTGCCCACTTGTTTGAGCACTTGATGTTCAATGGTAGTGAACACTGGGATGCTGAGTATTTTGCGCCGCTCCAGCCACTCGGGGCACGGGTGAATGGGACCACCAGCACTGAGCGCACCAATTACTACGAGACCGTACCTTCCAATGCTTTGGAGTTAGCGCTCTGGATGGAGGCTGACCGGATGGGGTTTCTGCTTCCAGCGCTCACCCAGGAGAAACTGGACAATCAGCGTGATGTGGTGCGCAACGAGCGCCGCCAGAATTATGAGATTCGACCTTATGCGGTCTCGCGCAAGGCCATTGCCGAGGCGATCTGGCCGGTGAGTCATCCCTATCACCGGATGACGATCGGCTCTCACGAAGATCTTGAAGCCGCGACCCTGGACGATGTCCGCAGCTTTTTCTCGACCTGGTACGTCCCTAACAATGCGACCTTAGTGGTCAGCGGTGACTTTGTTGAGGAACAGGTCAGAGCGTGGATTCAGCAATATTTCGGGCCCATCCCAGGCGGGCCCCAGCCCTCGCCCATAACCGAGGCCAGCGCTGAGCTGCCTGAGGCGGTCACGGTGGAACTTCAGGACGATGTCCAGCTGCCTCGCCTGCACTGGGCTTGGCAGAGCCCGGCCTTGTTTGCTCCCGGTGATGCCGAACTGGACATCCTCTCCTCGCTGCTGACCGCTGGTAAGGCTTCTCGACTCTATCGCAAGCTGGTCTACGAAGAGCGGGTGGCCAAGGATGTACAGGCGGTGCAGTACAGCGCCGGGCTGGGATCCAGCTATCGAATCATTGCAACTGCTGCGCCTGGACGCAGCATTGAGGAAGTGGCGGTTGCCCTGGAGGGAGAACTGGCCGCTTTCCTGGCAGAGGGACCTGACGAGCGAGAGCTGGAGCGAGCCAAGAACAACTGGCGCAGCAGCTTCTATCTGCGCATGGAGAAGGTCGCCGGTAAGGCCGGTATGTTGCAGAGCTATAACCATCACACCGGCAACGCCGACTACGTTGCTACTGACCTGCAGCGTTATCTCGATGTGAGCTCTGAGGGGGTCATTGAGTGGGCCAAGCGGATTCTCAATCCGGCGCACCGGGTCACGGTGATTGTGCAGCCGCGTGCGGCAGTCGAGCTAGGAGGTGCGCAGTGAGCACTGGGAGTAAGCAGATGTTGTTGATCGTTCTGGCCCCTCTGGCGCTCTTGCTGTGCGCGTGTGTTAAGGCCGGGTCACCTGCTCATTCTGGCGACTCGGCGGCTGCCTGGCCTGCTATGCCAGAGCCAGGACCGATGCCTGGCTTTGAGGTCCCTGAAGCCCATAGCTTCAAACTCAGCAATGGGATCCCTGTGACCTTTGTCCAGGTGGGTAGCATCCCGATGGTACAGCTGCAGCTCAACATTCACAGCGGCTCCGCCTCGGACCCCGCGGGCATGAGCGGTCGGGCTTCGCTGGCTGCAGCCATGCTCAAGGAGGGAACCACCGAGCACAGCGCCATTGAACTCAGTGAACTGCTGCTGGATCTCTCCTCGGGGGTGGGCATGAGTACCTCGCTGGAGCACTCTGCCGCCAGCCTTCGCTGTCTTGAGGATAAGCTTGACGAGACTCTCGCTCTGCTTGCATCGATGCTTCGTAGCTCCACCTTCAATGAGGCTGACTTTGAGCGCTTGCGTGAGCAGCGGCGCAGTAGCCTGCTGGCCGAACAGGATCGCCTGGAAGTGCTCGGCTACCGGGCCTTCCGACGGTTGGTCTATGGCGACAGTTACGCTGGCCGGTCGGCGCGCGGCACCCTGGATAGCATCGAGAATATTACCGTTCAGGACCTGATCAACTGGCATGCGCGGGCCTGGATTCCGGCCAATGCCTCCCTGGTAATGGTGTCTAGGATGTCGCCGGAGCTGGCTCAGGCAGCGCTAGAGCGTGCTCTCGGCTCCTGGCAGCCCGGTGACTTCGCTGCAGCCATGCAGCTCGACCCGATACCGGCTGCTGAGCTTGCTCCCCAGCCTCCCGCTTATCAGCAAGGTGCTCGCCAGGACACTGCTGTGTATTGGATCGATCGACCCGGGGCCGCGCAGAGCTACATCACTGTCGGCCAGTCGGCGCCCGCTTGGGACGCCCAGTTACAGGCGAGCCGGAGTCTTGGGAACTCGCCGCTCGGCGGTCAGTTCACCGCACGCTTGAATATGAACCTGCGCGAGGATAAGGGCTACACCTATGGGGCTCGTAGCTCGGTCAGTGGGCTACAGCAGGGCGGCTCGTTCCGGGCGCGCGCCTCGGTCAAGACCGCCACTACCGCCAAGGCCTTGGTGGAGTTCCTCTATGAGATTAAGGGGATCGTCGGTGAGCGGCCTATTCAGGCGGATGAGTTCGCCGCAGGCCAGGGTCGCTACTTGCAGGGCTATCCCTCTTACTTTGAGGGCATCCAGGGGGTCTTGTCGCAGTTCGCCTCGGCGGATGCCAAGCAGCGGCCAGAAGGGTGGCTTGCTGGCTATCGAAAGAGGATTTCGGCGGTGACCATGGAGCAGGCGCAGGGCCAGCTGAATGACATGATTGATCCTGCCAAGCTGGCGATTGTTGTGGTGGGTGACTATGCAGCTGTTGGTGCCGAGGTTGCAGCCCTGGAGTTGGGAGCGATGGTGATGCTCGACATCCATGGTGACCCCATCGTCAAGGCTGAGGGTGGAGCCGATAGCGAGGCTGGAGACTGATCTTGCCGAGGAGCCTGCTACGCCGCACTCTTTTGCTGCTGGCTGCGTTGCTGGCGGCTAGTTGGCTGCTGCCGCTAGACCTGTTGGCAGATGACGGTGTTGATCTGCGCGGACTGGTGCTAAGAGATGAGCTGCGAGGTGCTCAGCTGGAGCGCGCGGTTTTGCGTAGTGAAGGTCTGGAAGCTCGGCGCTATCGGGCTCTGAGCGGTCTGTTTGTGGTGAAAGCACCGAGCCAGCAGGCCTGGGATTCTGTGGTTGCACCTGCCCTTGAGAGAGCTGCTGCCTCGCAGCGTCCTATTGAAGCGCTGCGTTCTACGCTGCTGGGCTTGGGCGATGCACTTATCGGTAGTTCTACCGACAATGCGGTGCGGTTGAGCTTTTATCTGCCCGGGGACCGGGGTGAGGGGCTGGTGGGGTTGGCAGCGCCGGTGCTGATTGGCCCACGTGGTGGCAAGACTGGACACATTGAGCCCAATCGGATGCGGGTCATTACCGGGATCCAGGCGAATCCCGTCAGCGGTCAAGATGCTGTGTTTCTTGAGGCCATCGGCCTTCCAAACCGACCGAGCCTGTGGACGGACGGTGCCCTGCGGCTTGCTGACTTGCAGGTTCTGCCGTACGGCGGAGAAGGTGCCTGGGTCAAGTTCGGTGGAAAATTGCTTGAAGAGGGCGAAGAACTCGAAATGTCGGACCTGGACCGGCTCTCAGAGCGCCTGTTGCGCAGTCTGGAAGCGGACTCCTTTGACGTTCGCAAGCTGCCTACTTGGCCGGGACAGCCTGGGGATGAGCGGGACCTGCTGGAGACCCTGCGCGCCGCGCGCTACGACACCCGGGTCCTGGATCGGGAGGGGGCGCTGCTGAGCGAACTCCGGCGTCCCGAATCGGCATTGCGCTGGCAGGACAAGCGCATCAAGCATCCCACTCGTTTTGGGGTTGCGACCCTTCCGGTCAGTGCTGAAGTTGTCGTTGGCAAGAAGTTGGTTGAGCGCACTGAGGTGCTGGCCTTTGTGTATCTCTACACTCCTTTGTTGGTCCCTTTTGATGCTGCGCATCTCTACCTCTCGGTAGCTCCGGAGACTCTGGTCCGAGCGGTGCAGGATGGCTCCTTACCGTTCTTCGCAGCCGGAAAGAAGGCGTACTTTTATCTGCACCATCTGGACCGTTGGTTGGCGGGCGACGGGCTCAAGCCCGAAGGTAAGTTCGTCTCCCGCAAGCGGGTGCCCGATGTGCTGGACCGGTGGGCTGAGGATCTTGATCGGAAGACAGCTAAGGAGCTGCGCAAGCGCGGAGAAGATGCTTCGGGTTGGCCGCTGCGGCTGGTCCCGCGGGCTGAGGTTGACGAGAAGCGAGCTTTTAAGGTTCGGGTCAGTCTCCAGGATCTGGGCAACTGGATGCATCGTTTGAAGAAGGCGGTCGCGCCAAAGGTTGGGCTTCAGCGGCCTCGTTGGGCGGTTCGCTATAAGGGAGAGGCCGCCGCTATTGAACTCGGCGATTTCTTTGCCGGCGGCGCGGTCGTTCTGGAAGAGGGGGCCGGGCAGGTCTCTGCTCTGCCGGGGCCTCCCCAGGCTCGAACTGCCTCCAGCGGCGCAGCCAAGCAGTTAATAGCTGCGGGCAGCAAGAGTTCCGCTGGTGGTCGCCCAGCCTCCAGCAACCGCGCCAGCGACGTGGACCTGAGGTTGAAGAAGGTAACCATCGGCAGCCCATCGCCCGGTAAGCCACATCTGTTGACCCGAGCTGGTCGGACTCTACCGGTCAAGGTCACTTATCTGACCAGCAGTGCAGGAAGCGGTCATAAGCTGCGGGTGGTTGCGCAGGTCTTTGACCCGGCTGGCGAGCCTATGAAGGACTTTAAGGCTCGCAGTGGCTCGGTCTCGGTGAAGAAAGGCGAGGGTTCGATCACGACCTATTTGAAGGTGCCAAAGCGCCTCTACAACAAGAAGGGCCGCTACAAGGTACGCACCTACCTGGAGCTCGATGGCACCGAGCTGGGCGGCGCGCGCGAGGAGTCGTTGTATCTCGGTCAGGCTCTCAGCATGTCGCAGATGGAGTTGGACCCTTCGGTTGTGATCTCGGGCGAAGAGGTCATTCTGCTGATGGACTTGGCGGTTGCCGGTTGGCCTGCTGGAGAGAGCGTCCCCCTGAAGGTTGAGATCAGCTACCAGGTCGGCGCTACGCTGCTAAAGGACAGTTTTACGATCTCTCGAACGGTTGGTGATCACCAGATTGAAGTTGATTTGCGGGTGCCTGAGGGCATCCAGGAGGGAGATGGCAGCTACAAGACCACGCTCTCCTCGGCTTCAGGACACAAGGCCAGCGCCAGCGGCAAGCTGCGGGTCTTTCCCGCAGAGTTGGTCGCTGCAGATGTTGGCCGTCAGCGACGCGGACCGAGTCTTCGGGTTGAGGACGAGGATCAGGCCTTGGTCGCTGCAGCAAGGGCGGCAAAGGCCGCGCGGATTCAGCAGAACCGGGAAGTAGTTCGGGCGGAGCGAGGGGAAGAGATCGTTGATGATCTGTTTGATGAGCTTGCTGAAGAGCCCAGTCCTGCCCCAACTAAGTCAGCCCGGGTCATTGAGGACGATGAGGAAACTGAAGTGGCTCTGGTCGATGAGGACGAGGACCTGGATTTGGACTTCGGCGAGGGAGTCGCCCAGCGCGATGGTTCTGATGAGGAGGATGAGGGCGAACAGGGCGATGATGATGAGGACGAGCTGGAGCTCGATTTTGAGTTCGGTTCTGCGGCGCGTGAACCGGTTGAACGACCGTCTTCAGAACCCGTCGCCGCTACGCCGTCTCGGGCTCGACGGTCGGCCCGAACGGAAGCTAAGGAGCAGGATTCGGCAGCCGAGCGCATCAGCGCTGCAGAGGAACGCCGTCAGGCGATGCAGCGCCGCCGCCGTTCCTACTCCGTTAGTGCAAACGCAAAGGAGCAGGCCTCCGGTCCCCAGCGTAGTGCGGCAGGAGCATCGCGCCGAGTAGAGCGGGATAGCGCCGCAGAAGATCGGCGCCGAGCCGCCTCAGAAGCACGGCGCCAGGAGGCCAGGGAGCGTCGCGCCGAACAGGAGCGGCTGGCAGAGCAACAACGTCGGGCAGAGCAACAACGTCGAGCAGAAGAGGAGAGCCGCCTCGCTGAGGAACGCGCTGAACGAGAGCGCCAGCGCAAAGCTGAGAAAGAGCGCAAGGACGAGGAGCGTCGCAGCCGTCGTGCAGAGCGCGAGCGACGTGACCGGGAGGAGAGAGCTGCCTCAAGTCAAGCAAGCAATCGGCGGCGCGCCAGCTCTTCGGGGCCTTCCAGCAGTCGCGCGGCGTCTCGCAGCGCGACAAAAGTTACGAAAAACGCGGTGAAGGAGGAACTCTTTGATGACGAGGACGGTGGTAGCGTTTACGACGATGAGGACACCGGTAGCGTCTACGACGATGAGGACACCGGTAGCGTCTATGATGAAGATGAGGAGGGCAGCTTCGGAGATGATGAGCAGGACCTCGTCATATCAGAGGTCGATGAGGGTGAAGAAGAGCTGGTCATCTTTGAAGAGGACCCCGATGAGGAGTCTCAGGGTGTGGGTGTGCCAGGTAAGCAGAGGGACAGCGCGAAGTCAGCGCCCCGAGCCGGCGATGATGCGGAGGACCGAGACTACTGGTTGAGCGGTTCTCGCGAGGATCCTGATGCGGAGTCCTGGCAGGCCGGTTCTGGCGATGAGGAGTTTACTGAAGGACGTTCAGCACAAGGCT
>DJIF01000130.1:143083-145048 GCA_002433485.1 Deltaproteobacteria bacterium UBA6601 | reverse complement strand
GTAAACAGACAGCCTGCTCTGGCGCTGCGCATTGCGGTGCCTACGGCAGCGGTGAGCTTTGGGCTTATGGGCACTGCCGGAGTTGCCGCCATGGTCCGCAATCAACAGGCAGGAGACCTGAGTCTCGACTTTGAGCGACGTCTCGAAGCTAAAGCTGAAGCGGAGACCATGGCCAGGGTCGCTGATGTGGCGCTTGCGGTGGGCGCCGGCGCGACCATCGCAAGTGTAGTCGCGCTGGTGGTAAAGGCGCGGGCTACGCCCAGCCAGCAGTCATCCTTGCTGCTGCTACCCCTCGGACCCGGCACAGGACCGGGGCTCAGTCTCGCCGGGACCTTTGGAGCGGGAGCGCAACCATGAGCTGGGCTCGTTGCTGGAGGTTGGTACTGCTGATCTGTCTTCCGGCACTGGTGTCATGCAGCTTGATATTGAGCCAGCAACCCGCGTGCCTGGTGGACTCTGACTGCGGGCAGGAGGGAGTCTGTGATGAAGCTAGCGGGCTGTGTCGCGAGCTGGTTTCCGGGCCCGACTGCGGCGAACTCATCGGCTCCCGATTGGGCCCTGAATCCTTGCTGCTTGGCTTTGTTGCGCCACTGTCGGGGGAGAACACCGAATCGGGTCTGTATCTGCGTCGTGCGGTCGAGCTGGCGGTAGATGAGATTAACAACGTCGGCGGCGTAGGTGGCAGGCAGGGTGGAAAGCCGCTTGCAGTGCTGCTTTGTGACGATCAGGGTGACCCTGAGGTGGGTGAACGCGCGGCTCGCTATCTTGCCGAGGTGGCAGGCGTGCCGGCCATCATCGGTGCGGCCTTCTCTATGGTGACCGCCCACATTGCTCAGGAGGTCGCCATTCCGTCGGGGACCCTGCTCATCTCACCGGCCTCGACAGCGGTGGCGCTCTCTGCCCTGGCCGACCAGAACCTGGTGTGGCGTACGGTAGCTCCTGATTCCCGACAAGCCGATACGATGGCCCATTTTGCAACCTGGGAAGTGCTCCAGGCTGCGGGGGTTTCCGCGCAAGGAGAGGCGAGTGCCTCGAGCGCTACGGTCGAGGTTGCGATGGTCGCCCCTGATGATGTCTATGGCAATGGCTTGATGAGTAGCTTTGAGGAGGCGGTTAGCGCTTCTGTAGATCAGGTGCTGCGCTTCAGTGTAGACGGCCTGGCGCTGGGCACGGGGGGGCTCGATCTGCGGATTACGCCCTTCTACCATGTCCCCGGTGACCCCGACTCAATGGCCCAGGCAGCAGCACAGGTGGCCGATCTAGACCCCGATGTGGTGCTGTTGGTGGGCTATGACGAATCGGCAGGCCTGGTGGGGCAGGTGCTGTCCCACCAGCAACTGGCAACCAGTGCCTCGCTCTTTCTTGCTGATGGGCTGCGCTCAGACGATCTTGGCACTTTTCTTGGTAGCTCCGCCGACAGCAAGCCGCGGTTACTGTTTGGTACCAATCCCGGTGGGCGGTTGGCGACTGATGGCATCTGGCTTGGCTTTCGAGATCGTTATGCACAGCGGTGGTCTGAGCCGGTGGATGAACTCCATAACTATGTTGAAAATGCTTACGATGCGACCTACCTGCTCGCCTACGCCCTAGCCGCGACCGACTCTGCTCAGCCCGCTGGAAGTGAACTCGCAGCGGCCCTGGCTCGAGTCAACGGTGGAGCTGAAACGACCTTGCTGGTTGGTGAGGATGATGCGCTGCGCGCCTTCAATGCTTTCGGTGGTGAGGGCGCGCTCAAGCTGCGCGGCGCGAGCGGTGAAATCGCCTTTGATGGCAACGGCGATCCGCAGGCAGGAAGTGTGCTGCGTTGGGATGTGAACTTTCAGGCTGGCACCTCCACGTGGAGCATTGATGAGTGTGGAATTGCCACCAGCTATGACGTCAGCGGTGGTCGGGTCCGTGACTGGTGTGCCGCTTATTGTACCGAGAGCATCCCTGTTCAGACTGACGGTGACGATGATGACTCTG
>DJIF01000130.1:111696-142740 GCA_002433485.1 Deltaproteobacteria bacterium UBA6601 | reverse complement strand
GCTGACGGTGACGATGATGACTCTACGCCAGCACCGGCTGATCCCTGCCGACCACCGGTGATGGGCTGAAGGAATTCATCTACGAGACCGTTGAAGATCTGGGTCTGATCAATGGGTGTCGCGTGGCGGCTGTTTTCCACCACCACCAGTTCCGCGTTGGACAGCAAGGAGCAGTATCGTTTCTTCTCTGCGATCGGCGTGTAGTCACTGGCTGCCGCGATAACCAGGACCGGCATGCTTAGTCCCCTTAATTCCTCTTCGCTCAACTCCCAACCGACAATTCCGTCGATTGCATGGATGTAGGCCTGCTTCTGGTTTTTTCCGTAGCGCTCGACGGTGATGGACCTGAGCGATGCTTGATCAGGATCCGGAAAAAGCCGCTTGGCGATAAGGATGGCCAACTTCTCCACCCCTAGCAGGTGGATGACCCCCTTGCGGATCACCACTTCAAGTCGCTTCTTCCAGGTGTCGGTGACGAAGGACGGTGAACTGTTAACGATGATCAGTCGATCGACTCGATCGGCATGTTTCGCCGCTAGTTGAAAAGCAACCGCTCCGCCCATTGAGAATCCCAGCACTGCCACGCGGTCGATGCTGAGATGATCGAGTAGTGCCACTATGTCTGCAGCCTGACGCATAACCGTATAGGGGCCTGCAGGCTTGTCGCTGCGGCCAAAGCCTCGCAGATCGGGCGCAATCATCCGCAACTTCGATTCGAAGTGTGGATACTGGTTTTCCCAATCCATACTGCTGGAGCCCAGGCCATGGATGAGGAGCAGGACGGGACCTTCGCCCCGGTCTTCATAATGCAGCTGTATGCCATCAACAGTGAATTTCGGCATGGCTCCCTCCAGCGCCAGATTTGCTCGTCAGCAACGCTGAAGGTAGCAGACCTGAACGGCAATCTGTGCATTGGTCGTGGCGCTGGTTATGGTTGACAGATGTTTCGGGTAGCTCTCGTTATGGCCTGGTTGCTGACAGCGCTGGGCTGCACGCCGATAGGACCGCAATCACAGGCTGACTGCGGGTTTGCCCCGCAGGTCTGGTCCCGGGCCGAGCCCGCCTTTGTTGAGGCGAGCGAGGCCTGGGGCCTCACTGAAATTGGGGCCCGAGGGCTTCGCCTGAGCGTGGTCGATGTGGATGGGGATGGTTGGAGTGATTTGTTGGTCAGAGCCGGCGCAGGGCCTGATCTTTTCGGTACCGGCGAGAGGAGCCGGTGGTTGCTTCGAAACACCGGCCAGGGTCGGTTTGTGGATCTCACAGAGCAGTCCGGCCTGCTGAACAGTCGTGATCTTGAAGCTGGTATCGGCCAATTGTCGGGCGAGTTGATGGTCAGCGGCGACCTTGATGGCGACGGCCACGTAGATGTTCTGGTCGGTAAGGGCCTGCCTGACCCCCAGAACCTTGATGACTATTCCGTCGAGGCGATGCTTGGCGATGGGGCAGGGGGCTTCGTGCATGGTCCCTTGATCAGTGACCTGAGGCATCCTGACCACCCGACCGTGCCCACCGGACTGGCCCTTGTGGATGTGGATCGAGATGGGATCCTTGATCTGTGGATGAGTAACAATAAGCGTGGTGCAGACACATCCCCTCTGCAGGATCGGCTCTATCTTGGCCAGGGGGACGGCAGCTTTTTGGATGCAACTGACCAACTCGGGCTGAGCACCCAGCGCTGGAACAATATCGATGCGCTGAATGAGGCAAGAGCCCATAGCTGGGGCTGGGGCGCAACGGCTTGCGACCTGGATGCAAATGGCACTCCCGAGCTACTTGCGGCTTCTTACGGACGGGTGCCCAATCATCTCTGGCAGGGCGAGGTGGGCAGTGCTGGGCTTGCCTACCGTAATCGTTCCCTTGAGTCGGGCTACGCCTTTGATTTGCGGGATGACTGGACCACTAACCTGAATGCCCAGTGCTACTGCATGGACCATCCTGAGGCTGAGGACTGTGAGCTGGCCCCGTTGCCCGGCGCTGATGTCGATTGTGGGTTGCTGAGCGCGGCCTTCGGCCCGAGCTACCGTTGGAATCATGCTCAGGACCGTCAACCCTGGCGTCTAGGCGGCAATAGTGCGACCACCACCTGTGCCGATGTGGATAACGACGGCTTACTCGACCTCCTCACCGGTGAGATCGTGCATTGGGATGT
The DNA here is from genome assembly GCA_002433485.1 of Deltaproteobacteria bacterium UBA6601. GTDB lineage: Bacteria > Myxococcota_A > UBA796 > UBA9615 > UBA9615 > UBA6601. Next base: position 140,591 of record DJIF01000130.1, on the reverse strand, counting down.
AGGAGCTAGCTCTGATCCGGCAGAATTGTTGTTCAATGAGGGCGGGACGGAACTTTCCTTTCAGCGCCCTGGAAATGTTGCCACGGGCCTGGCGAGAGATCTGGACCGGACCGGCTGGGATCACGGTGACATGAACAATGCCATCTTCGACTTTGATAACGACGGCTGGCAGGACCTCTACATCTCGGCCTCTGACTATCCCGAAAACCGCGGTTTGCTGTTCGAGCAGGTCGAAGCTCGCCGCTTCCGCCAGGTTCCTGTTGAACTCGGCATAGATCACCATCGCAGCGCAGGCGTGGTTGCGGTGGATGTCGACCGCGACGGTGACCTTGATCTGGTCGCAGGTCACTCCCGAATGCGCTGTGGGGCGGCGAGCCCCGATTGTTATGAGACCACCCAGATCCGTTTGTTTGAGAATCAACTCGGCAGCTCGAATCGCTGGTTGCAGGTTCGCCTTCAGGGCAGCAGCGACAGCAATTCGTCTGCCATCGGCGCCAGGGCGGAGATCGGCGTGTGCGGCCGCTCAATGGTCCGTGTTGTGGATGGTGGTCATGGTCATCAGGCGACCCAGGAGGACAAAATTCTCCACTTTGGTCTTGGAGTCCAGGACGAAGTGGAATTGCGCATCAGATGGCCTGATCCTGAAGGTACTGAGGAACTCCATCAATTAACATCCAACCATCGCTATCTTATCCGCCAAGGCGAAGCCCCTGAGGTGCTTGAATTGCTGCCGTGAGTAATAAAACTCACGGCGCTATCAGCCGCAATTTTGACCCGGAACCCAGGGCGCGCGGAAGTCAACAAAGAGGTCGGTCCACGCATACTGCCCAGCCTGCAGTGGCGGCGGCGTGCGTTGCAGGCATTGGGCGACTATCTCGATCAACTCCCACAGCACGTGGGCCGTAGCACCATGAACCAGGTGCTCTCCCAGCGGGAAGACTGGAGAGAGAAGCTTTTGTCCTCTATGCACCCAGGGAATACCGTGGATCGACTCGGCGCAAGCAAGTTCCAGCAGTGGAGTGCGGAGGACTCCTTTTACCTCGCCTGGATTGGCCTTCATGGTGCCGGAATCCACTCGTGCCACATAGGGCTCGATTCGGTGGTCTGAGAAAAACAGGGGCACACAGGACAGCGGTCCAAGTACATCGGCATCGCAGATGCCGAGCTCTTCGTTGGCTTCTCTAAGGGCTGTCTGGAGGAGACTATGATCGGCCGGATCCGGTCTGCCCCCGGGGAAACAAGGATCGCCAGGGTGCAGCTTAAGGTCGTCACTTCTTAAGGTGATGTAGGCGCAAAGTTCTGGTTCCCATGCAAGCGGCACTAGGACCGCTGCCGGAAGGTGATTGGTCCTCCCTTCGAGGGGGCCAAAATAGCTCCGCTTATGACTCTTTAGTGCGAGTCTCAGCTCCTCTGGGTGCGGGCGGTCCATGATCCGATTGGTTTACCCCACCTACACATACTCGCCAACTAACAGTAGAGCGTTGTTGTGCAGGTGTCCGCCGCAACAGCTAGCTGGCTCAGGTACGAGTCAGTCGAATCGCGTTATGGTGCGCGTTCAACGAGATTTCTTAAGATGCAGACTTACCTTTTACTTGCACTTGTCCTTAGCGTCTCCTCCTTCGTGCAGGGTGTGATGGGCTTTGGTTTTGGCATGATCACCATGTCCCTGAGCTTGTTTTTGTTTCCGATGCAGGAAGCCGTCCCGCTGGTGACCGGCTTCGCGATCTTGCTCAATGCCTATCTTGTCTATCAGTTGCGTGCTCATGTGCTGCGCGCACCCCTCAAGGCGCTGTTGCTTGGTGGGCTTTGTGGCGTTCCCCTTGGAGTCTCGCTGCTGCAGAAGGTTCGTGAAGGCTACCTTCTGATTACCCTCGCCATGGTTATTGGTCTTTATGTGACTCAGGCATTTCGGCAGCGGGCCACCGGGGTGAGTGACCCGGGTCCCTGGTGGGCCGCCTTTGCCGGCTTATGGTCAGGAGCTCTGGGTGCCAGCCTCAGCACTGCGGGCCCCCCGCTGGTCATCTACGCCAGCTGCAAGCCGTGGAACAAGGACGAGATGCGAGCCACCCTGCAGTCTTTCTTCCTAATCTGCTGCATCTTGCAGATGGTGCTCTATGTGCAGAGCGGTTTGATGAACCAGCACCTGGCAATTCTTGATGTGGCACTGGCTCCAGTCCTCGCACTAGGGTCTATGTTGGGCTTGCGTCTTTCGCGGGGCATCAATCAGGCCGTTTTTCGTAATCTGGTGCTTGCGGCACTGTCCGTGTTGGGATTGGTGTTTCTCCGCCGGGGACTTGTGGACTTGCAGCTGTTCTAGCCATTCAGCCGCCGATATAAGACATCTCCACCGGCTCGGCTGCGAGCGTTTTGCGTCGCCGCCGCAACTCTGAATAGCGGTCGTCCCGTCGGCTCCATGTCGCTGAGATAAGAGCTCTCAGGTCGCTGTTGCTGGCCCCCTCTCGAAGCGGTCTGCGCAGATCAAGGCCGCTTGAGGCAAACAGGCAGGTAAATAGTTTTCCGTCTGCCGAGATACGGGCCCGGCTGCAGCTACCACAAAACGGCGCGCTCACCGATGCGATGATGCCAAGCTCGCCGCTCCCGTCTAAGTAGGCGTAGCGGCGCGCCACTTCGCCAACCGCTTGAGGCGGCGCTTCTCGTAACGGGAAGGCGGCGCCAATGGTCGCCAACATCTCGCTCGCTCCAACCACCTCCTGGCGATTCCACCGATTGGTCCCACCCACGTCCATGAACTCAATCAGCCGCAAGGTTATTCCTCGCTCTCGCGCATAGCTTGCGAGCTCGACTAGTTGGCTGTCATTGACTCCCCGCTTGATCACCGCATTGATCTTTACTGGCCGCAGGTCGGCACGAAGTGCGGCATCGATTCCTTGCAGAACACGGTCGACTCCAAAGTCGACGTCATTAATGGCCTGAAAGCTCGCATCATGCAGAGAGTCCAGGCTCACGGTTACTCGATCGAGACCCGCTGCCTTTAATGACTCGGCATGGGCTGCGAGCAGTGATCCGTTGGTTGTCATGGCAATTTGGATGCCTGTGGTGACCTTTAGCTGCTCTACCAGCAGTGGTAGCCCCCGGCGTAACAGCGGCTCCCCGCCGGTCAGCCGAATCTTCCTTACGCCCAGTTCGGTGAAGATGCTGGCCAGGCGCGTTAGTTCTTCGAAATCAAGTAAATCGGAGCGATCAAGGTAGGTGTGGCCCGGCCCGAAGTGCTCCCGCGGCATACAGTAGCGACAGCGATGATTACAGCGGTCTGTAACCGAAATGCGCAGATCTCTAAGAGGGCGCCATCGTTTGTCCTTGAGGTCCGACATCAAGACCTTTGTTTCATCGGCCCAATGCTCAGGGGGCTGGGGCCGGACGAGTGCTGTCTGGCTGCCCTTCCGTTGCGCAGCTCGCTTCCAGCTGGGCCAGATCACGATTCAGGATCTCCAGTCGTTTCTCCACCAGATCGAACTGGTCGCTCTGCTCAAGCCGCGACAGGTCAATGTTGAGAATGACTGCATTTGAGGAGAGGTACATCAAGAAGATGTTCAGCACCAACAGCCCAAGCACAGCAACCAGCACTGTCATGCGAGCAACCCATGCTCGCCGCTCCCTTATGTCTTTGAAATAAGAGAGGCTCTCCAGTTCCTTGCGTTGCTCTTCAGTAAGGTTCACGGCGTCCTCCCTGGCGCGGTTTGTGCGTTTCGACAGGATAGCAGGCGGGCCTCCAGCCTATCCAGCACAAGCCCCCATACAGGTTTTAATCAGGGAACTGGCACGACTCCTGCTACGTGAGGGGGCAGACCTTCTCGTAGGAGTTCGCTATGTGTGTTGTCTCGAACCGAATCTCATTGCTCTTGCTGGTAGTTTCACTCTGTGGCTCCCCGGCCGCTCTCGCCGCCGATCCAATCCCGACCCAGCAACTTGCCGAGATCTCTGATCAACCGCGGCCCGTGCTGGTGCGTCCTCGGCCCAGTTCCACACCGTCCAAGACCTCGTCAATTGCAGTGATTCAAAAGATGCCTCGCTCAGAGCGACCCGCCACCCACGTGGTCAAGAAGGGCGATTGGCTATCAAAGATCGCGGTTCGCTACGGCATGAGTGTCAACGAGATCATGGACCTAAATGGTCTGAGCAACGACTCCATTGATATCGGCGCGACCATCCGCTTGCGTCCCAGGCCAAAGGCCAAAAGCCTTGAAGTAGCTACACTCAGCCCGAAGCAGGCCAACAAAGACCAAACTAGTGGCGCGCTCAGTAGGGTGGAGCCGCAAGCTACAGCTGCGGCCAGCCATATGACCGAAAATGCTAATTCCGATGAACGAGGAGTTGCCAACGGTGACTCGACTGAATCAACGAGCATCGCCATCGATCAGCCCGTGCCAGCGGGCCTTACCGCGGCGCAGCTGGTTGGTGACAATTCAGCTGATAGCGGGCAGAAGCCGACTGTCAGCATTCCGACGGCGAGGCCGGAAGGCGTCAATCCTCTGTCGCGGGCCCGCATGGCTCTGGCGATTGCGCTCGTCCTCTTTGGCCTGCTGAGTCTGCACCCCGGGTGCCGAAGTCTGATTCTTCAGCGGATCCCTGGCTTCACTGGCAAGCTCCAGCGGACCGAGGCTATGAGCATTGCTCTGCAAGCATCGCGTCGGGTCGGAGCCAATGCCCAGATCCTGCTTCTCGATGTAGAAGGCGCTCGACTCCTGGTCGGTGTGAGCGAGGGCAGGATGGATGTGCTTCACCAGTGGTCTGACCTAAATCCAGCGCCCTCAGCGAGCTGTCTTGGCGAGGATCGAGCTGCCACCGCAGGAACTTATAGAACCCTCTGTGATGAGGCCACCAACCTGGCTTCTCAAGAGCCAGTAGCTACTCGACGCCAAAACACACATGTGACTGCTGAAGGAGCTCAAGCCAACACCCTTACTCCCAGCGCAGAACAGCTTCTCGATACCTGGCGAGAGAGTGCGGTCGGCAAACGCGCCCGCGGTGAGCATCGGGAAGAGGAGCAGGCTTGGTGGATGGAGGGTGCAACGGAGTTCGAGCGTGCGGTACTCAACGAAGAGCCGGTCGAGTCAATTCGACTTGCAGCGGATCCTTCAGCTGCACAGGCGGGTCGAGTAGAAGTGGAGGAGTCCATTCTTGAGACGCTCCGCAATCGCCGCGCTGACCAGCCAGCTAAGGCCCAGGCCTCCAACCGTGGGTCACGCAACCGGAACGCCAATGGTCACGGCGGATTCCGCGCTGCCGCTCGCCTGGGACGAAGGCCCGGGATCAGGGCTGCGCGCGGCGAGGAAACGCAAGCCGCCAGCCGTGGTGGCAGCAACAGGTCTGGAGCGGTCGGCGGTAGTAAGAGCAGTGTCAGTTTTCAGTTGTAAAAACAGGCAAGACCCGTCAAAAAATTTGGAATATTGAAGAAAGCTGAGGGGTAACTGGTCTCAACAAGGGAGAGCGTCATGTACGTCGCTCTAACTCATGTGGAGCTGCCAAATGCCCTCTCGACATCGAACCCTGGGTCTTGTACTCAGAATCCTCGCAACTGGCCTGGTCTCGCTAGCTCTGCTGGTAGGTCTGGCTGGTAGTCTCCTGGCCGGTCGCGCACCAGCTCCCTCGGTGGCCAGCGTGGGCTCAGCAGAGCCTGTGCCGCCGCTGCCCGTTGCTACTCCGCTCGCTTTGCTGGCCTCCGAGCAGCCGATCGCGGATGCCGCGGAGAAGGCGCTCCCGGCGGTGGTGAACATCTCGACTCGCCGAGTTCATCGGGTCCCGTCTTCCCCCTTCGGCGGAGACCCTTTGTTACGGCGCTTCTTTGGTGAAGGGGGTCGACCGCGCCATGGCGTTCCCCGCCAATCCCGAAGTCTCGGCTCAGGCGTTGTGGTGGACTCCAGTGGGCTGGTGCTGACCAATAATCACGTGGTAGCCGATGCTGAGCAAATACTGGTCACCCTTCATGATGGCCGCGAGTTCGAGGCAAAGGTCCTGGGCACCGACGCCCCTACCGATCTGGCGGTGATTCGTCTGCAGGGCTTGAGCGGCCCCCCCCTGTCAGCTTTGAAACTGGCCGTACATAAGGAGCCGCGGCTCGGCGAGATTGTGCTTGCGGTGGGTAATCCCTTCGGATTAGCAGGCTCAGTCACTATGGGGATCATCTCCGCAAAGGGCAGGGGAAACGTCGGCATTGTTGACTACGAAGACTTTCTCCAGACTGACGCCGCTATCAATCCAGGCAACTCAGGCGGCGCGCTGCTGGATTTGAACGGTGATTTGGTCGGCATCAATACCGCCATCGCATCTCGCAGCGGTGGCAATCAGGGGGTTGGATTTGCAATTCCCGCAGATCTCGCTGCTGACATCATGGATCGACTGGTGGAGCGCGGGGTTGTGGAGCGTTCCTGGCTCGGTGTCTCCATTCAGCCATTCACAGCCTCCCTGGCCAAAGGATTCGGCCTTGAGCTTGTACCGGGAGTGCTCATCAGTGGCGTGCAGCAAGGTTCTCCGGCCAGCCGTGCTGGTCTTCAGGCAGGTGATGTGGTGCTGGCTTTCGGCCAAGAGATGGTATCGAGCCCGAGTGAACTCAGGAACATCGTTGCACTTAGTCCAATCGACCAAAAACACGGTGTGAAATTGATTCGAAAAGGCAAGCCTGTAGAACTTAATGTTAAGCTTGAGCTTAAGGACTCAAATATAATAAAAAATGATACTTATGTAAACATAAGTAAATCTCCACTTGATGGTTGCTCGCTGGAAAACCTGGCCGACACCGACCAGCTCCGACGACGCCAGTTCAGACTCGACACAGAGCTTCGCCACGGAGTGCTGGTGAGTGAGGTGGAGCCTGGCAGTCGGGCTGCGCGCAGCGGACTCCAAAATGGTGATGTTATAGTTGAGGTAAATGGATTAGAAGTTAAGAATATTAAATCCATAAATATGGTCATTGATGGCCTTGAAAGTGGCCTGGTTGTGCTGGTGAGGCGAGGTGAGGCAAGTCTTTACATTGCCCTCGGCTAAGCTCACTTGAAGCGACTGGCTGTGGGTTAGACTCTTCCTGACCTTCAATCCGTTGGTCGGTGAATGATAAGTATCCTCGGGTTAGTCTGGTTGACGTCATGGATGCCCCAGCTAACCCTGAAGCGCTTATGCAGCGAGCCCGAAGCCTGGCGGGCCGCTCCCTGGCTTGGATTGCCGCTGAGCTAGATCAGCCGGTTCCTGACGACTTACGGCGCCACAAAGGATGGGCAGGCCAGCTGTTGGAGCGAGCTCTCGGCGCTAGCGGTGGGTCGCGAGCCGAACCCGATTTTCCGCACCTGGGCATTGAACTTAAAAGCATTCCTGTGGGCACCGACGGACGGCCGCGCGAGAGCACGTGGGTGTGCGTCGCCCCGCTTGACGGTTCTTTGGCGCCTTGTTGGCAGGATTCCTGGGTGCGCAGAAAGCTGGCTTCGGTGCTGTGGCTTCCGGTTCTGGCCTCTGCCGGACAGCCCCCTGGAGAGCGTCGGGTCGGTACCGCGCTGCTATGGTCGCCCTCGGCGGAAGAGGATCGATTGCTTGAACGGGACTACGAAGAACTCGCTGAGCTGATCTGCACCGGTGCGCTGAATCGCCTGGATGCGCACCAGGGTGAGGCACTTCAGCTGCGACCGAAGGCCGCCAACAGTCGGGAACTCGTGTGGATGCTCGATGAACAGGCGCAGTGGGTGGAGGTCAACCCTCGCGGCTTCTATCTACGTCGTACCTTTACCGAGCAATTGCTCTCAGATCGGCTGCTGCTCCCCAGCACTTGAGGGGTTGTCTTTGGGGGCATGGGCTGCGATTCTGGCAGATCCGGACCCGTTCACATGCTAGCCTCCCTAAAGGCTGCTGGTGTGCAGTATAAGGCGCAGTCCAATTCCTCGATGGGGTTCATCAGCCATGGTTCAAAGGGTTTTTCGAACGACCTTCTTGGTCGCGCTGCTGCTCTGCTGTGTCGGGTCTGCCAGCGCGGCCACGCAAACGCGCAGCTGGTCGGGTCTGGTTTCTATTGATGCTTCGATTCGGACCGTGGGCTCTGTCACCTTCTTGCCGAGCGACTTCGCTGCTGGCGATGTGATTACTGACGTCAGCGCCTCCATTACCTGGCTGAAGACTGACGGGACCTGTAGTTGGCCAGCGAGTGGCTATCCGTACCACAACGAGACTGGCTTCACCCTGGTGAGCCCCGCTGGCCAACTGGTCTTGATTCAGCCGGGAACCTACCAGGACTGGACCACGCCGATGGCGACGGTCGCTACCGGCTTTGATGATTCCGCCGCGCTGCTGCCTGGACCGAACATTCCAGTTTCAGGCACCTTCCGTCCGGTCGGAGGGGCGCTCCAGGCGCTCGCCGGGGCGAGCGCTATTGGCACTTGGAGCCTTTCAGGCATCGACACGGTGGGCGCTGATCCGCTGTGTGTGTACGCCTTCTCAGTAACCCTTGTGTCTAGCTCTACCAATAGCTGCGCTGATCTGGACGGCGATGGCCATGATGATGTCGCTTGCGGAGGTACCGATTGTAACGACAGCAATCCGTCGGTTTCTCCTAGCGTTGTCGAGCAGTGCAACGGTTTTGACGACGACTGCGACCTGAGCATTGACGAAGGCTTCGATCTTGATGGCGATGGGGTGACCAGCTGTGGCGGCGACTGCAATGACCTCTCCGCGGCGATTCGACCGGGTCTTGCCGAAGCCTGTAATGGAGTAGATGACAATTGCAATCTGGTCGTCGACGAAGGCTTTGATAGCGACGCTGATGGCTTCACCACCTGCTTTGGTGACTGCAATGACTTCAATGCATCGGTAAACCCTGCCGCCCCTGAACTATGTAACGGTCAAGATGATGACTGCGATGTCAGTATCGACGAAGGCTTTGATGCCGATGGGGACGGGGTTACCAGCTGTGGCGGCGACTGCAACGATGGTAATGCTCAGATCTTCCCCGGTCAGTTTGAACAGTGCAACGGCGTAGATGACAACTGCGGTGGTGGCATTGACGAGGGCTACGATCAGGATGGGGATCTCTATTCACAGTGCGGTGGTGATTGTGATGATACGCCCGGCACTGGGGCTTCGGTCTTCCCTGGGGCAGCTGAGATTTGTAATGGCATTGACGACAACTGCAACGGCACCGTCGATGAGGGCTTTGATGCCGATGGGGATGGCTATCGAACCTGCGGCGCTATCTCGGACTGCGATGACAGCAACAGTTCTGTCCATCCAGGGCAGGTTGAGCTCTGCAACGCGCGGGACGACAACTGTGTTGGTGGCGTTGACGAAGGTTTTGATGCGGACGGCGATGGCTACCGAACTTGCGGGCTTGATGGCCAGTTCGGCACCTCAGACGATGACTGCGACGACAGCAATACGGCTGTGAATCCTGGCCAAATGGAGAGCTGCAATGCGGTAGACGATAATTGCAATCAACTTGTGGATGAGGGCTTTAACCTCGACGGGGATGGCTTTACCACCTGCGAGGGCGATTGCAACGACACTAGCGCACTGGTCTTTCCGGGCGCGATTGAACAGTGCAATGGCTTTGACGATAACTGTGTGGACGGTATCGATGAGGGCTTTGATGACGATCTTGACGGCTACACATCCTGTGGTGGGGATTGCAACGACCAGTCGGCGGCCATCCACCCTGGCGCGCCCGAGGTCCCTTACGATGGAATCGATCAGGACTGTGACTTCCTGGACCTCGAGGATGTGGATGGTGACGGAGTCGTCGCAGTCCAGGCGGGGGGAGGCGACTGCGATGACAGCGATCCCCTAATCGGACCGGCTATGGCGGAGGTCGCGGACGGCATTGATAACGACTGCGATGGTTACGTCGATGAGCAAACGGATCGCTACGACGATGACGGCGATGGTTACACGGAGCTTGGCGGTGATTGCAATGACGCGGCTCCAGGGGTCCACCCTGGTGCTGTGGAGCAGTGTGACGGGGTCGATCAGGATTGCGACGGCTTCGTCGATGAGATGACCCCCTGTGCGGATGACGACGGCGACGGCTATACCGAGCTGGACGGTGATTGCAATGATGGTGATCCGGCGGTGCATCCGGCGGCCACTGAGGATGAAGACAATGGCTTCGATGATGACTGCGACGGTCTGGTCGATGTCGGTGCCGAAGATCCGGACAGTGATGGCTATACCGAGGCAGGAGGGGACTGCCTGGAGGGTGATTCTGCCACCTACCCGGGAGCGATTGAGCTGTGTGATGAAGTCGACAACGACTGCGACGACCTCATCGATGAGGGTACTGAGTGTTTTGACGACGACGAAGACGGCTACACCGAGTTGGACGGTGACTGCAACGACAGCAACGACCTGCAGCATCCCGGCGCACAGGAAGAAGCCAACGGACTGGATGACGACTGTGATGGGATCACGGATGAAGAAAGTCCCGCCCGCGATGATGATGGAGACGGCTACTCAGAAGAGCAGGGTGATTGCGATGACGCAGATCCTGAGGTCTATCCTGGGGCCGAGGAGCTCATCGAGGGCATCGACGACGACTGTGACGGTGAGGTTGATGAGCTTGATGAGGACCTGGATGGCGATGGACAGAGCGCTGATGAAGGCGACTGCGACGATGCCAATGGCTGGGTCCGCCAAGGACTGCTTGAGATGTGCGATGGCATCGATAACAACTGCGATGGTGTCATAGACGAGGGCTGCGGTGGCGCTGATGTAATTGGGCCGGTGGATGTTCCAGAGGGCGCTGACTGTGAGTGCCAGCAGGGCCTTTCAGGCGCGAGCTCCGGCTCTGCCGCCTGGGCCTCGCTGTTGCTGCTACTGATCTTATGTCGGCGGCGGGTTAGCAAATCTCCGCGGCGGCCACTGCGGCGGCGTTTCGGTGCTGTATCGCTCGCTCTGGTGGGGCTACTAGCTCTCGCCTCTACTGGCTGTGGGAGTGATGTGACGGTTGCCGCGGCTCGCAGCTCCCTGGTGGTGACTCCGGGCCTGGTCGATCTAGGCGAAGTTACGGTAGGTGCAAGCGTTGGCGTCCAGCTCAGGCTGGAATTGAACGGAGCTGCGACGGTGCAGTGGGTGGGTCTGGACCTGCTCAATGTAGAAGGAGACTTCTTCAGTGTCATCGAGCCCAGCTTCGAGACTCTGGTTCCCGGCGAGGAACGCCTGCTTGAATTCGACTACCGGCCTAGCGAGGCAGGTTTTCATTGGGCGCGAGTGACCCTGCACAGCACCGCTACTGACAGCTCAGTGGAGGTGGTCTTCAGGGCTCAGGCTGTTGAGCCCCAGCTGTGGTTTGAGCCGGTGGTGGATTTTGGTGAACTGCCTGTCGGCACTTCACAGGAGCGGGCGGTTACCCTTGAAAATCGGGGCCTGGTTGCGCTGTCCATTGTATCGGCGAGCACCGATTCTGTTGAGTTTGTGGTGGGCGGGGAGTTTCCAATCCAGCTTGAGGCCGATCAGGCAGGCGAACTGCAGCTGTCGTTCAGTCCTGCCAGTCAACTCGCAGTGACCAGCATCTTGACCGTGGAACTTGAGGGAGGCGTATCGGTTCCTGCGACACTCCTGAGAGGTAACGATTGTGAGCACGGCGACCCGAGTCTCTATGACGTGGACGGCGACGGCTATGGCAGCTGTGGCGGTGATTGTGATGATGAAGATCCCGGCAGTCATCCAGGCGCCATCGAGGTGGTCGACGCCGCAGATAATGACTGCGATGGGACCATTGATGAGGACACTGTCGTTTCCGACGACGATGGCGATGGATTCTCCGAGGAAGAGGGAGACTGCAACGACGCCGATCCACTGGTCTCACCCGGCGCCATTGAAGACGAGAGCAACGGCTTCGATGACAACTGCGATGGTCAGGTCGACCCGGGCACCGTAGACGGTGATGGCGACGGCTATGGAGCGATGGGCGGCGACTGTGACGACCTTGATGCCAGCTCTTTCCCCGGGGCCCCGGAATTGGTGGATGGCGCTGATAATGACTGCGATGGCATCATTGATGAGGGCACCAGCGTCTCGGACGATGATGGCGACGGAATGAGCGAGAATGCCGGTGATTGTGACGATTCTGCGCCGAACACCTACCAGGGTGCGCCAGAACTTTCCGACTGGATCGACAACGACTGCGACGGTCTCATCGATGAAGGTACTGAGAATCGAGACGACGACGGTGATGGTTTTACCGAGCTAGGTGGCGATTGTGACGACAGTGATCCTGCCATTCACCCAGGGCAGGTAGAGGTGGTCGGTAACAGTGCGGACGACAACTGTGATGGGCTCACCCAGTAATCACCGAGACAATCATTTCTGGTCGTTCTGTTCAGCTTTCTCCAGCCGCACCTCGCGTGCTTCAAGGCAGAGCTCCCGGTCAGGATCAAGCTCAACCTTCTGCAGACCTTTGTTGAGCAACTTGATGGAGTCTGTTAACTCGCGGCTTTCGGTGGCCAGGATGTGGTCTGTGCTGCTCCCATCAGCATAGTGAAGTCGCAAGGGCACCCAGAGTCGAAACGGCGGAAGTACCTGGGTCTGCCTCAGCCGGAGCTTCAACTTTTTGCCCTGCTGTTTTGCAGCTAGTTCGAGCTTGGGCAGTCCGCTGCGCTCAATCCACTGGTCAAAAAACCAGCTTGTCTCTGTGCCCAGGGTGCGCTCGGTGATCAGCTTGAGGTCAGCGGTTGATAGGTTTCGGTTGGCCGCGATTCTAGGCAGCTGCCCCATCCACGCCATAAAGGCCTGATCGCCAACCGACCGGCGCAGCATGTGCAGCGCGTGCGGACCGCGCCGATATACCTGGCCCTGGTAGCCGCGTCGGTCCCGGAAACCAAGCACCATGGGCGCCCTCCGTTGAGTCTTTCGTGCGCCTACTTCCCAGTACTCCAGTCTGCCCAGGTAAGAGCGCTGGCCCTCATACTGGGCCATAAACAGAAAAGATGAGTACTCGGCAAAGCTCTCGCTCATCCATTGGTCTCGATAGCTCTTCCAGCCCACCACGTGGCCCCACCACTGGTGAGCAACCTCATGGGCCAGGGTGGCCAGGGAGGCGTGTGGATAGAAGTCTTTGCGTTGGTCCTTCGCCGCAGTTCGGACGCTCCACTGGCTGCGGCTCAGCTCAAGCAGCCCGGCAGGGGCTTGCCAGAAGTACATGTTCGCGCGGGCCTCGGCGATGTCGAGTTCACCGAAGGGATAAGGCCCAAAAAGATTCTCAAAAAAGCGCAGCATCTCCGCAACGGAGTTGAGTGCTGCCTCCATCTTGTGCTCGTCCTCGCGCAAGAAGAACGCTCGCAATCGGACTCCAGACGGCCCCTCCTTTTCAGCGCTTACCCACCGTCCCATGTTGATGGCCGGAAAGGTGATCGGAACCTTCTCCTGCCAGTCCTCGCAGACCTTGCTCCCTTGCTCCCACCGCCTCATGGTGGTCCCTGTGCCTGCAGCGCGGAAGGCCTTAGGCGTGCAGATCACAGCGCCAAAGGTGAAACGGTCGTGCCGGCCGGGCTGGGGCCACCAGGAGTAGTTGGCTAATAAGCCAAAAGAGTCATCTGTAAGCCGAGGCATGGCGTTGCCGTGGTAGTTAACCGTGAGCACTTCGCCCTGCCCGGGGGGTAGGGGAGACCGTAATCGGATCAGCAGCTTGCCGCCGAAATGAAGGAACTCCAGGGGCCTGCCTTTGAAGTCAGTGACCTGCTGTACGGTAAAGCCCAGCGCACGCTTGATTCCGAGCCGCCCGAAGCGATGTTCCCGCAGAAGGTCCAGCGCAACCGCCTGAGTCGGCTGGCGGCGCGTGGTGAGGGTGAGGGTGGCGGAGGCTTTCATCTCCGCCCAGGGGTCAAAACCCACATCAATGTCCAGGTCGAGCTTGGCGTCTACCAGGTCCAGGTTGGCTGCGGTTGACTCGACCCGTAGCGCCTGTTCGCTCCCATGCGAGCTGAGATTGAAGGCGTAGCGTCGGTCCTTCTCCTGGAAGTGACCGCCACGTAGGGTGATGGGCTCATCTGCGGCGTATTGACCTTCAGGGTTGCGTGAGTAACCGAGCCAGTCCAGGGTCCTAGCCTTGGCCGAACCCTTTGGTCTGCCAAAGTTGGGGCCTAGCACTTCCAGTTGCAGGAGGCCCAGTTCGCGCGCTGAGGGCTCCACGGCTCCAAGATGATTGGCCAGTGCACTCACCGCAAAGGGGACAAAACGGCGTCCTTGTTTGCCGGGCATCTGGTAGCTATCGAGAATGAAGTCTACCCAACTGCTGTTTTTACTCGGCCCGCCCTGACTGTCTGAGCCCTGCATCAGCCAACTAAGCTCACGCTGTTGGTCACTGAGTGCGAATGCTTCGGTACAGGGAGCCTTGTCGTATCGCCGCTTGCCGGTTCCCCGCTCAAAGGCGGCGCGCTCTTGGCCAAGCGGCGGTGAATAGCTGAGCTCACACCGGCCAATAAACCAAAAGCCGATGGTTGCTCCGGTCGGGGTGCGCAGGGGGGTGGCAATACCCTCCACAAGATGAAGCTTAATTACCCGATCGTCGATGAGCTGGTTGCGCACCTCGATTTGACCAGCCGGATCGAGGTTTGCCGCAGTGATGTCCTCAAAGCGCTGCTCCAGGGTTCCTTTCAGCGCATAGGGTCCGGGTGTTGCGTGGGAGGCCGCTGTCAGCTCTGCGGCTGCCCGACCAGGCCCCGCCAGCAATAGGGCAATTGCCAGGGCCGTGAGCCCACTCACGAAACTGGTAAGCCGTGCTGGTCGCGCCCAGTCGCTCCGAGCCTTTTCGCTGATCGATCCAAGCTTCATGGATTGTCTATGCCCGGTGTCTTGCCTGAGCCCGATGGTTGCTTTGAAGAGGGGCCGTGCATATCGCTTTCGGCTGCAGGCCCCAGTCCCTTGACCACTCGGGCCTCCAGCTGCCGGATCACGTCATAGTGGCGATCGTCGACCGGAATGAAACCGTTAATTCTTGCCAGGCTCTTAAGGGTCTGCCTGCCCCTGCGGTCCCGCGTCGAGATCTCGCTGAGGGCGCGGGCCAGAGCAGCCCCGACCACTTCCTCCAGTCCGGCCCTAAGGGTGTAGGCGTCGTACGGAATCCGTGCGCACTTGGCCAGGATTCGCACGTGATTGCCCATCGGATTGCGCCGCCGTCCTTCCGAGACGCTAGCGCTGTAGACGGCTCCGGCAGCAACTTGATTCGCCGCTACCGCGTCGAACACCTGTTCATGGCTACCAAGATAGCGACCACGAACTTCGCTCACTGGGTTGATCCCGCGCTCCAGAAGATGTGCAGCCGGTGAGAGCCAGCCTGAAGTAGAGAGCCTGTCGACGAAGGCGAAGTCCCGGTCTCGCAAGTCTTCCAGGCTTTCTATGCCACTGTCGTCGTGGGTCAGGATGTAGGTCCCATAGGTAGTGCTGCCCAGGGCCACGTGACTGGCAAAAACCCGGATGTCTGGATTCTCCGACTGGGCGCCTACATAGGCATATGGGCCCAGGACTGCGATGTCGATTCGACCCTCAATGATCTGACGCTCAAGATCCTGGTAGCTGTCGCCTACGTGGATGTCGATGTCTATTCCCACTCTTTCGCTCACCCAATCAATGATGGGGCTGTAGCGCTCGATGATTTCGTCAGGGGCAACGTAGGGAGTCAGCCCCCAGCGCAGTCGCTCCACACCCGCGGCGCGCAGGCTTGCCCTGGCTCGTTGGAATAGCTGCTGATCACTTTGTGTGCCAAGCGCCGATTCCTCGGCAGACTCGGGGGAGTTGCTGGGGTCCGATGTGCAGCCAATGCACAGGACCAGCAAAGCTGCAGCCAAGGCGCTAAGCGCTGGTGCCTGCTTCACCTCAGGGCGAGCGCTGTCCAGCATGTCAACGCTGGTTTTTGCTGATGATCCTGAGCGGCTCATTGGTCACGGCTCCGGTCTCGCCAGACCTGGTTGCGACCACCGTGCTTGGCGCGGTAGAGGGCTGCATCTGCCAGATCTAGGAGCGCCTCGCCCGTGGTCGCCTGGCGGGGGAATGAGGCGAGCCCCGCTGAGATGGTCAATCTACCCCCGGGCTGACTGACTTCCTCACCGGCGAATTTCTCTTTCTCAATGGCGATGCGGAGCTTCTCTCCAACCAATTCTGCTTGGATGGCATCGGTCTCCAGCAGCAAAACTACAAATTCCTCGCCCCCATATCGAGCCACCCGGTCAATGGAGCGCAGCTGGTTCCGCAATAGCTTGCCTACGGTGCGCAGGACCCGGTCGCCCCCTGGGTGGCCATGGGTGTCGTTGTAGGACTTGAAGTGATCTACATCAATCATCATCAACGACAAGGGACTGCCAGTGCGCTGGGCTCGGTCAATCTCAAACGCCAGTGCTTCTTGAAATGCGCGATGATTGTCGAGCCCGGTCAGAGCGTCGGTCCGTGCCAGTTGTTCGAGCTGAGCAACCGCGCTTTGCAGTTCAAGATTGGTCTGTCGGAGCTGATAGGTGCGCTCGGCCACCTTGCCTTCCAGAACGCGGGTCTGTCCTTCAACCTGTTCGACCATCTCATTAAAGACATCACCAAGCATTGCCATTTCATCGCCGCGCTCAAGAGGAGGGACCCGCGCGTCAAGTTGGCCTTTGGCGATGGATTTTGCTGTATTGGTCAAACGGTCCAGTGGTCGCAGAATGGACCGCTGTAGCAAGGACGACAGCAACAGGCCGACCAGAGCAGAGAACAGCGCGCTAAGCAGTAGCACTCGGCGCGAGTGCTGATAAATCTGGCGCTCGACCGGCGCTAGGGAAAGTACAGCTGTCGCTGTTCCCCAGCGAAGCCCCGCTACGATGGGCATGCTGAGCAACAACAAAGGTTCGCCCGAGCTGGCCTTCCTGAGTTCCACCTGTTGGTCGCTGATCATTGCCGTCTCTTCAAAGGGGTCGTTTGCCTGTTTGCCGTACTGGGAAGGGTCGGTATGAGCAAAAACCTTGCCTTCGGCGCTTAGAATGGAGATGGAGATCAGGTCCAGGCCTGTGAGGTCCTCTTCGGTAAAGCTGGCCAGGATGGCATCGAGGGTCTCAATCTCTCGATTGGCAAGGGCTACTGCGCAGGGCGCGGCCAGGGCTTTGAGCATTTGAATGCCGCGACGCTCCGCTTCTGCCCGCATCAGGTTGGAGTTGGCACGCATCACCGATAGACCCCAGCCCGCCTGGACTAGGATGACCAAGCCAACGACAAGTAGTGTGACGCGTGCCTGAAGGCCCACCCGGCTCCCCTCCATGCTGGTTTCCCAGTCTGAACCCCATTATCCCCAATCCGACCGCCCTGCGCGCGTTACAGCCTGCAAGCCTCAACTCTAAGGCTTGCTAAACGGCTGTTTGCCCAGGTCGTAGCGAGCCTCAGGTTTACGTTGCCTACTACGGTTGAGGGGTGGGTGGAGCCTGGCTGGCGGTGGTTCTAACGGTTTCGGGCTTCGTTCCCGTGGAGCAAACATCGTCCATGAATGTAATGAAGCTACGGATTGTTTCGACGCTGAGGTCACCCTCGTTCAGCTCATTTCGCAACTTCTCAACCAGCTCCAACTCAAGCTCAAACGGCTCTAAGACGGAACGCTCATCAACAAAGCCACGCTCCTCGAGAAAGCCGCGCAGGCGCCCTTGCGCTGCTGGCCCGAAACGTCGCACGGGTCGATCCTGGAGCGACCGCAACAGAGCATCAGCCGACCCGCCAACTGTGTGCAGGCGCTCAGCAATGCTCTCGAGGAAGGTCTGAGAGACCGCATTGCTGGCATCTAACTGAGGCCGGCTAAGGGGTCGACCGCGCCCGATCCTCCAGTTTCGGAGGTAGCTCTCGGCCATTCGTTTGCGGGCCTTGAGCATCTGCCGGTCCTGCGCAGAAGGGAGGTAGTCGGTCAATACTGACCGGTCGAGGAGTCGCGCGAACTGTCCGACCGTGCTGATCCCTCGGCAGCGCAACTGGTAAACCGCTTCGAGGCTATCTGAGGCCACAAAGAACAGGTCGAGTTGCTCGGCTGGCGCATGGCGGTCTGGGGGGCTGAGGTCCAGGGTGGCCGCATATTCGGCCATGGTTGAGTCTCCCGGTGCCGGGGGCTGATTCGTCGCTTCAGAAAGCCAGGGACTGATGCTGATCCGCTGCCTTGCTTTGTTTTGACCTTCCTGCAAACGAACGATGTGAGGTGGCTGCAGGCCTCGGTCGAGGCAAAGTTGTTCCCAGATGGCCTGATCAAGGGGGTTGGAGCTCAAGTAGAACACCTGTTGCCCGCTCTTCACCCGGTCGAGCACCACCGTTGCAATCGCCTCAAACCGCTTTGGGTCTGCGGTACTTAAGGATTCGTCCAGAAAGATGGGTAGCTGGTTGTCGCCGCCGTGAACCTCAGCAAAGGCGAGGCGGAGGGCCAGCAACAGTTGAACTCTGGTCCCGTCCGATAGCTGCCCAAGGCTCAAGGGCTGACCGCTGCTATTGCAGATCCCCTTGATCGTTCCCGCGCTCAGCGCCGTCGCCTGAAGATGAAAGGCACCGCGGGTGAAGTCAGCAAACAGATCCATAGCGTGTTGCAGGACAGTCGGTCGGCTGGTTTTTTCATAGCTCAGTTCGATGTCTTCGAGCAGGAAGTGAGTGGCTTCGGCATGGACAGCTTCCTGCTTAAGTGCAAGGAGGCCATCTTCTTTCATCCGGCGGGCAGCACGAAGCTCTTCCAGCTGGTTGCCAGCGCGGGCCTGCTCTAACTCCAACTTCACCCGTTGCCACTGCTCAAGGCGCTGCTCACGGCTCTTTGCCAAGATTTCAAGCTGGCTCCGGAGCTGTCCGAGCTGCTCCTCGTCCATGTTCATCCAAGACGGCTTGGTGGCGAGCCTTTGTCGTAGTTCGGCATGAGTCACCTCTTGCGCCTCGATGCGTTTGGCCAACTCAGTATAGGCAGGCTCTTGTTGGCTTAGGGCCCTTAAGCCCTGCTCATCACCAGCCTCAAGGTCGAGCGATTCGAACAGACGGGCCAACTGGTTGGAAGCGATCTGATGCTGTTCTGCCAGGCGACTGAGTTCGGCTTGCAGCTGGGTCTGTGCCTGCAGCGCACGATGATGCTCATTGAGCCGGATCTCCAACTCGCCAAGGCTTGCCTGCAGGCGCGGACCGGCCTCAATGGCTGCAGCATCGATGCCCCAAAGTTTGAGAAAGGCACAAGCCTCGCGCAACTCGGCAGTGTTCTCGTCGCGTAACTGCTGCAACGCATGGCTGAGCTCAGTCAGCCTGGAGCGGCTGTTTCGATGGAGGTTAAGGCGCCTTGCAGCTTCTACGATGGCCAGACTTCCGCCGCGCCAGGACAGCCCTGTTCTGGTCTTCCAGCGGCGGGCCTCAGCGAATAGACCTACAGAGCGTTGCTCAAGTTCCGTTTGCCGAGCAACTAACTTGCTACGCCGCTCTGCGGCAGCATGAAGCTGCTCCGCATCCGCAACTGAGCGCTGCAGTTCGCTTAGTTGTTGTTGAACTGCAGCAAGGCTCCAGTTTGATGGTTGCTCCAGACCCAACTCTTCGTAACGCCGACGGGCGGAAGCCTGCTCGTTGGCCGAACGGTGGCTTCGCCATCCATTGGCGAACAGATAGCCAAGCCCAAGCCCAGCAATGGCCAGCAATAGCGGCTCAAGCAGAAAGGCCGCAAGGACCCCGCCAAGCACCAATCCAAAGGGCAACCAGAAGCTTGCCCAGCGGCCCCCGGAGTTGGAGGTGGCGGCCGCGGAGTGAAGCCAACTGGTCAGGTGCACTGCAGCCGCTCGCCAGGACTGTGCTTCGGTGGGTAGCGCTGCCTCTCCCAGGTGCTTCAACTCCTCAGCTACGGCTGCTTGGCGAGCTTCCAATTGGAGGCTCTCTGAGAGGAAGCGCTCGAGCTCCGCAAGTTGGTCCTGACCCAGTGGCTCCAATGGCGCGCCTTCATCTCCTAACAGCAGCTCCCCTTGCTCTTGGGCGAGCTGTTGGGTGGCTGCAAGTTGGACGCTCAGTGCTTGGGCACGTTCCTCTCGCTCGACCAGTCGCGCGCTTCTCTGGCTCCACTCCTGAACCATCTTGAGTTCGCAGTTCTCGAGGTTTAAGCCGGAAGCCTCCAGCACTGTCTCGCAGTCCCTGAGGGAGCGCTCAATTTCAGTCCGCTGCTGCTGCTGCTGGCCCAGAGTGGTGCGAAACTCTGCGAGTCGCTCAAGCTCATCACCATGAAATCGAGCTAGCGCGGCGGGCATGTTTGCCAGTGTCCGCTGCGATGCTTCCAGCTGGGGCTGTTGAGCGCACAGGGTTTCAGCGTCTTGTAGTTGTTCCAGTTGGACCTCGGCGGCCTGGGCTTCCAGATAGTCTGCATGCAACTGTTCGAGCCGGTCTTCAGCGGCTGCCAATTCGCGATATCGCCGTCGTAGCTGCTGCTCTTCCGCGCGAAGCGCGAGCAGCTCTTTGCGCAGCATTTTGGCCCGCTTTGGACGCGGTGGATGAAGTCTCCGTAAGGCGTCGAGATCAAGCCCGCCCTGGAGTGCCCGTTGGATGTCTCGTGCCAGCTCAGCGTCAGACCCCCCAGCTTCGTTGAGCAGCTCTCGAAGCGGGAGGATGAAACAGGACCTCAAGTGTTCTGAGGGGAGCTCAGGTCCCGGGCTGCCGTCGTCGCTGGACCAGCTCACCTGATGGCCGCGTACCATGGCGTTCAGCTGTTTGTCGGCGTGTGCCCACCAGGTTCGGACATGAAAGGTGCGGCTGCCCCGGTGGGGCCAAAGGGACTGACTCGCCGCAGCTACCAGGGTGCTCTTGCCCGAGCCGTTCGGGCCCATGATCATGTTGAGGCCGTCTCCGAGCGGTTCGACCCGGAGCGGCTCGGGCAGCCCGTCTACATGCAACAAGTCAACTCGCTTGAGCTTCACGGTCGCAGCTCCTGACCTTGCTGCTGGTCCTGGGCGAGCAAGGTTTCGAGGCTGCCGTAGGCGGCGCGCAGGATAATGGCCCTGAAATCCCCTGCATTGGTAGCTTCTGCCGGCAGGTCCGCCCACTCCTTGCGGTCGGCCGTTGCCGAGAGCCGCTCGCTGGCTCGCTGAATCAGTTCCTCGCCCGCCTTGGTCTGTCCTTCAAGATCAAGAATCCGCTGCGCCAATAGCCCAATTGGGTCTTGACTTAGGGATAGTTGCTCGAGATCGAAGCTTCCCTTGACCGCGTCTTCCAGTCGGTCCACGTAGCAGAAGCTGGCGCCGCGCTTGCCTCGGGGCAGGCGGTTGCGGTCCAGATTGGCGGTTTCGATGGCCTGATGCCAGATGTGCGGAGAGTTGGCCCGGCCGGTCACCGAGATCCGCAGAGCCAGCGCCGCTGGGTGCGCATCATTCTCCTCTAATTGAGCGACCAGCAGCTCTTGAAGGGCAGCGATGGCCTGAAAGAGATGATCAGCTGCATCGTCTTCGCTGTTGGCGGCACAACCATCTATAGACAGGTCTCGTGTCTCCCAGCGGAGCGGAGCAAGTGCGATCTGCCGGGCATTCACCTCACCTTTGCCAGCCGTCGTCACCAACCATGGACCGTGGGCCCCGACTTCAGTGGGGTCAAGCCCGCATAAAGAGCCGAGGTATCCGACCGGCCGCTGCCCATCGAGCGGATCCGGCTTGTGCACATGGCCCAGAAACCAGGCGTCCGCCAGCGCGGCCGCGCCGCGCTCGAAATCACCGCGCCCCACCGGAGCATAACGCCCTGTGCGTGCCCCAACCTGGCAGTGCAGGACGCCCAGGGCCGGGGCGGGGTCGCCTTCAAGCAAGGACCTGGGCAGATCATGAAGGGGATTCTCTTCATGGTGGGCGGTGGTGAAGGACCAGCCGAGCAGATGAAACCGGCTTCCATCGCGCGCATGCAAGGTCACCTTTTCCCAGCGTCCATCCGCACCAATGAGGCGAAAACCATCCATCATACGGGCAGTTCTGGGCAGGGCCTCAAAGTCATGGTTGCCAACTACAGCCAGGCATGGAATCGCCGCTTGACTGAGCAGCTTCAAGCCCTGTTCAAGGGCCGTTGCTGCTTCAAAACGGTCCTCGACACAATCCACTACATCACCGGCGAGGACTACCGCGTCCACCTGTTCTTCGACCGCCCATTGCACCGTCGCGAGCCAAGCGGCCAGTGGGCTCAAGTCTTCTTCACCAAGATCTGAGCCCTCAAGTGCATGCGCCAGTCGCGCCGGTCGCCGGCCGAGATGAATGTCTCCGACAAAGAGGATGCGCGCAGTCATCGGCTTCCTCCCATCAGACAGCTGCGCTCAGCCCACAGAGCAGCGGTGCTGACGACCATTATTGGACTGGGCCGGGACAGGAACTGGCCCGCCTTGTCTCTGGCGCCGCCTGGGCTCATCGCTGACACTCAGGACAGAAGTAGGTGGCCCTTTGTCCCAGCACCGAACGAGCGATGGTGGCAGAGCACTGCAAGCAGCCCTCGCCATCGCGACCATATACATGCAGTTCCTGTTTAAAATAACCAGGTTGGCCGTCAGACTTAGAAAAGTCCTTAAGGGTTGTTCCGCCTGCATCAATGGCTTTGGCAAGGGTCGTCTTGATGCAGTCTGACAGTTTCTGGTAGCGCTCTTTACCGACTCTACCGCAGGCTCTGTGGGGATGAATCCGGCTGTGGTGGAGGGCCTCTGATGCGTAGATGTTGCCAACACCAACTACGGTGTGATGATCCATGATGAATTGTTTTACAGCGACTCTTCGACCGCGTGATTTCTCATAGAGCACTCCGCCGTGGAAGCTCTTTGAGAGGGGCTCAGGGCCGAGCTTGCGCAACAGCGGATGCTTGTCAGGCTCTTCGTTGGTCCAGAGCAGGCAGCCAAATCGCCGGGGATCTCGGTAGCGCAGAGTCTTGCCGTCCTCAAGCACGATATCCACGTGGTCGTGCTTGCCGGGCTCGATAGCCTCTGCCAGCACCCGCAACGAGCCGCTCATGCCCAGATGTAGGATTGCTGTCCCCCTGGCGGTGCCGAGCAGCAGGTATTTGGCGCGTCGCTCCACCCGCTCAATTACCTGTCCTCGCAGTTCTTCTTCAAGTCCCTCCGGAACCGGCCAGCGCAGCTGGCGATTGCGCACCCGAACGTGCTGAATCCGGCCCTTGATCAGGTGGGGCTCGATGCCTCTTCGGGTGGTCTCTACTTCAGGAAGCTCGGGCACGGTTGACGGAATCCTCAGCGACAGAGCGGGGCAGGGTCGGTGGCTTGGCGCAACAGCTCCACCGACGGTCGGGAGGATAACCCGATCCGCGAACCCCTGTGAGGCTTTCCGGCATGGCAAGATGCGCGCCCATGGGACATGCACTCAGCGCCGCCATCTTCAACCGCCGGATGCTGGCCTGCATCCTGTGCGGTTTCAGTTCAGGAATGCCCCTCTATGTCCTTTATCAGCTGATTCCTGCCTGGCTCCGTGATGAAGGAGTTGATCTCGCCACCATCGGCCTGTTCTCGTTGGTGGCCTTTCCCTATACGTGGAAGTTCTTATGGTCACCGCTGCTGGACCGCTACCGGCTGCCTTTCCTGACCCGACGGCGCAGCTGGGCGCTGGTAGCTCAGGTGCTGTTGCTGTTGGCGCTGGCCGCCTTTGCCGGCTGTGACCCCAGCCAGAGCGTGGAGGCCATTGCAGGTGTCGTAGTGCTGGTGGCGTTCTTCTCGGCTACCCAGGACATCGTCCTGGATGCTCACCGCAGAGAGCTTCTTCCAGACCATGAGCTTGGCATGGGCAACAGCCTGTTTGTAAATGCCTACCGAGTCTCATCTCTGGTGCCAGGCTCGCTCGCGCTCATTCTCGCTGATCGCATCTCGTGGGCGGAAGTCCACCTGGTGGTGGCGGCCTTCATGATGGTCGGCATCTTGACCACTCTGTGGATGCCTGAACAACCCAGTGATGAGGCAGGGGACCCACATTCCTTTAAGGAGGCGGTTCAGCTGCCGTTCCGCAGTTTCTTTGCAGTGCGGGGAACGCGCAGCGCTCTGTTGTGTCTCAGTTTTATGTTGCTCTACAAGCTGGGCGACAGCATGGCGACCGCCCTGTCCACTCCTTTCTATCTGGACCTTGGGTTCACCAAGACGCAGATCGGCAGTGTGGCAAAAGCAGCTGCCTTGTGGTCTTCAGTGGTGGGTGGACTCATCGGTGGCATCGTCATGATCAAGATCGGGATCAATCGTGCTCTTTGGGTATTTGGGGGCGTTCAGATCGTTTCGATTCTTGGCTTTGCAGTACTTGCTGAGGTTGGCAACGATCCCTGGGTCCTGTTTATGGTGGTGAGCTTTGAGTACCTCGGAGTTGGCCTGGGCACTGCCGCTTTCGTCGCTTTCATCGCGCGCAGCACAGACAAGCGCTATACGGCGACTCAATTCGCCTTGCTGACCAGCCTCGCGGGGGTGCCAAGGACCCTCGCCAATGCCACCACCGGCTACCTGGTTGAAGGTATTGGTTGGACCGGCTTCTTTATTCTCTGCACGATTATCGCGATCCCCGGCTTGTTGCTGCTTCCGCTGGTGGCACCTTGGAATGCAAAGGATGAGGAAGCAGCCTAGGTGGAGCCGAGGAGCCGACTCCCGTCATGCTTTCTCCAAGCGGGTAGCCACCGCGATAGCAAGGGCGCCCGAGAAACAAAACAAAAACAAGATTTCAGCGCTGGAAACATCGAATTCGATCGCAAAGATTCTTGCGGGAACCGTGGCCACCAGCCCCAAAGTGAATATGCCGATCGTGGAACTGAAGATTCCACCTGCCTGATACTTCGAATCGCAGCTAGAGCAGGCCTGCTCTTTGTAGAGCGCACGAAGTTTCTCAGAAAAGGAAACTGGCGCTTCGCAGTGCGGGCAACGAAAATGCTTAGTCTTTGGCATGGGGTCAAGCCTATGGCGCAAAGGGTGTAAGCACAAAAAGGCACACTTTGAATGGAGCCGATGAGCGGATTTGAACCGCTGACCTGCTGATTACGAATCAGCTGCTCTACCAACTGAGCTACATCGGCGCGCCGGGGATATATCACGAACGGTCTGGAGCGAGTCAAACCCCTTTTGAAGTAGTCGCTTGCAGGGCAGAGCAGCACCTCAGGATTATGCGCTGCTAGACTCAAACCATGTCGAGCTTGCTTGAGCGCTCTACGATTCTCCTGGTAACGCTGTCGGTAGCGTTTTTTGCGGCCGCCACCGAGGCGGCGGCGCAGTTTGATGCCAGCAATCCTAAGCGAGTTGGCGTGGTGATCCTGCCCATTGAGGTGGAGTATGCCGAAGACCGTGGTCTTGCTGCTGACATGGAACGGGTCCTTGGTGCTGGACTTGCCGGCCGCATAGGGCATCCCGTCTATACCGGATCACAGGTTCGCCCTGCCCTTGAAGATGGGGTCAAAGGCTGCCTGGTCGACCGTTTCTGCATCCCCTTCATGGGCGACCAGTTCAACGTATCGCTGGTGCTGCATGTGCGCTTTCAGAAGACCGGCGAGGAGGTCACCCTGGAGGTGGATTTCTACGCCACCGGCAATGGACTCCGTATGTCCAGTCAGCGGGTCACCCTGGCGGTTGGCGATCGCAGCGCACTGCTAGGCAGCTTCACCGGCTGGATCAAGGAACTGTTTGCAGCCTCTTTGCTGGTGAACGCAGAGAGCCTGGCTGGCACGCAGGGAGTAATCGGCAGCACTGGCAAAAAAGAGGAGCAGCTGGCTCGGGATCTTGCCTCAACCCGCAGAAAGACGACGAGCTCCCGGCGCGAGGACTTTGGAAGCCTGCGAGAGGCTGAAGTGGGCTTTGACCGCAGTGACCCCTCCGCCGATCTGCGCAAGTTTTCCGAGGGTGGCGAAGGGACCTTTGAAGACCGCTGGGAGGAACAGAGCCAAAAGCCAGCGCCTCGACCGCAGTCTGGCCGTCGAGAGCCAGCACAAGGGGTCGAAGAACCGCCGGACTACGAGCAGGACTTGGACTTGGATCTTGATCTCGATCAACTCGAAGAACAAAGCGCGCCCCCGCAGCGCTCCTCCGAGCCCAGCCGCAGGCAGGCTAACAAAGCCAAGGATTCGCTCAGTCTTGACGCTCGCCAGACCAGCGGCGCATCGGTTCGCAGCTATGGTGAGGCGCAGCGGGCCGGGTTTGGGCCGCGTGAGTATCAACGCTTCACTCGTAGCGGTCTCACGATGGAGGCCTTCCAGGAGCGCCGCTGGGCCCACGGCCGACGCTTCCACCTGCGACTTGGTGGCTATTACGGGCTGGGCTGGCTGACCCGCAGGTACGCAACCATCATCTACATTCCTGCCACCGGGCAGAAGTCCGAGGAGTATGCCTGGGAGAGTCTGGGCTTCAGCGCCGTCAATCCTGGGCTGAGCCTTGGCCTGGGCTATGCCCCCCTGGATTTCATGGAAATTGAGTTTGAGTTTTCGCTGATGATGGCTCAGCAGGATCTGCGTAATGAGTATATCTGGCAGGGGGCAGAGGTTCCCACCAACAAGGGAGCCCCACCGCGCAGTCAGCGAACCGCGCACGTTCTCACAGATCTGAGGCTGCGGTTCTTTCCGCGGCCCATGGCTCGGGTGAAGTTCAGTCCCGGCATTGGGGTGACGGTCGCGGTTATGGGTGGCTACCAGATCGATGATCAGGGGCCCCTGCAATATTCAGCTCGCCCGGTCGCGGGACTGGTGGGCCTAACCCCGCTGGTGGGCATTACCGCTGCGATCAGCCCCTTTGTGTCGCTCTATGTCGATCTGCTGCCGACCATCATCCTATCGCGAGGAGCTGCTGAGTTCGAAGAGCTACAGTTCTTTAACGGTGAAACCGAGCGGATAGGATTGCAGGACGCTGACCTCAACCCGCCACTGAGGGGGTGTGGCGGATCCGAGGGAGCAGGATTCTCAAGTTGTCCGCTATTGTTCCGAGCCGGTGTCGGAACAATGGTGATGTTCTGACTTTGAACCATGCGCTGTGGTGTTCATCCGCAGCGACTGGCGGGCTCGCAATGCGCGGTCTGTGGGCGCTGGATCTGTGAGCATTGTTGTCGCTTTAACCAGCAGTTGGCGGCGGTTTTATGCGCTGATTGCCAGCAGCATGCCGAGCGAGCGGGGGGCGGGCGCAACACAGCGGCGGAGACACCAGCCCCTCGCATAGGTCTCGTCCTAAGTCTTGGCTCCTTGTTGCTGCTTAGTGTGATGCTGTGGCTGCTTGTCAGCGAACCTCTCGCAGATCGTGATCTCGCGGCTGGCTATGAAGCGCTGGAACAGGTCGGCCTGGCCCTTGAGGCCTACCTGGCCATGGAGGGGCGTTTGCCGCCCAGCCTGGAGGTGTTGGTGCCGGACTACATGCTTGAGCTACCCGAGGATCCGACCAACTGGGGAGGTGCTGCGCTGATGTATCGCCCTGAACCCAAGCCTGGGCGCCCGCCATTGCTCTATTCGAGAGGCCCCGATGGCATAGATCAGGGCGGTATGCGCTGGGATGCCATGAACGGTTCAGGAGACCTGCTCTATCCTATCGACTGATTCGGCGCGCGCCGAACCATTTTGACGGTTCTGACTCGAAGGCCTCGCGAAGCTGCTGAGTTCCACTACAATCCGCGCCATGGCCCCGAGCGTCCGTCATCGACCCACCGTCGCCAACATTGATCTGGCCGCGCTCCGTCACAATCTTCAGGTGGTCCGCAGCCAACTGCCGGGTCCGCACGCAAGTCTTATGGCCGCGGTCAAAGCCGATGCCTATGGGCATGGCCTGTTGCCAGTAGCGACAACCCTGGCTCGGGAAGGGCTGGGTTGGTTCGGCGTTGCCATTGTGGAAGAAGGCTTGCAACTTCGCGCAGCCGGCATTGATGCTGACATTCTGGTGCTGGGTGGATTTCTCGGCGAATCCCACGGTCCCGCCATTGCGGCCGGACTTTGTCCAGTGCTGTATCGAGCTGAGGATGCTGAGCGTTTGCAGGCCCTGGCCAGGGAGCAGGGCCGGGAGGTGCGGGTCCACCTGAAGGTGGACACAGGGATGAATCGCCTTGGTGTGCCCCTGGCCAATCTGGATGGCTTCCTGGATATGCTTGAGAGCTGCCCTCGCCTTAAGCTGGACGGAGTGCTGACCCACCTTTCGGCGGCAGAGGAACCAGAGGCCGATTTCACCATGGCTCAGCTCAGCAGCTTCGAAGTCGCTGTGGGGCGGGTGCGGGCGCGCGGTCATGAGCCGGTCTGGATCCACGCCGCCAACTCGGCGGCGCTGATGACCGGGCGCGAGCCCCCTGGTGGGTTGCATTGCAATCTGTACCGACCCGGGATCTCGCTCTATGGGGAACTGCCCGCCACCGATCTGCAAGATAGTTGGGGGCTGCAGCCGGTACTCTCGCTCAAGACCGCTGTCTCTTTCGTCAAGTGGGTCGAGAAGGGAGCATCACTGTCCTATGGACGCACCTGGACGGCTCCCAGAAGGTCGCTGATCGCAACGCTCCCAGTGGGTTATGGCGATGGCTACCCGCGTGCGCTGAGCAATCGTTCTACGGTTTTGATCAAAGGCCAGAGAGCCCCCGTAGTAGGCCGGGTTTGCATGGATCTGACCTTGGTGGATGTGACCGAACTAGGATCGGTCAGAGAAGGAGATGAGGTGGTGCTGATCGGCGAACAGGGGGGTGGTCGGGTGACGGCCGGAGAGCTGGCCAGGAGCCTGAATACCATCTCTTACGAAGTGCTGTCGGGAATTGGCTCGCGGGTGCCTCGCGAGTACGAAGATCTCTGAACCCAGCCCAGGGCCCCGGTCTTGTGGGCAAAAGAGGGCCCTGCTACCATTCGGAGCCGCGGCCCCAGTATAGAGGCGCGGGCGCACGAGAGATATGCCGTCAAAGAAGGCTTGTGACGCGGTTGGTCCCTGGAGAATTCAGAGCTGATGGCCCGTAAGAAGAACAAAAAGTCATCTCAGCAGAAGACGAGGTCGCAAAAGGCGGTCTCCAAGAAGCAGACTGCTGCGAAAGCGCCGGCCAAGGCTGAGT
>DJIF01000130.1:0-111325 GCA_002433485.1 Deltaproteobacteria bacterium UBA6601 | reverse complement strand
TGAGTCGAAAGCGCCGGCCAAGGCGGCGGCACCTGTTCAGGCGTCTGCTGCTGACAAGAGTAACCAGGCCACTCAGGTTCAGCCTGGATCCGGAGGCTCGCCGGTCGGACGGCGTAACACCGGCTCAATGCGGGCAGTGACAGGTGGCTTTAACGCCTTGGACGACTTCTTCTTTGGTTCGCAGACTGGCGCCTTTGAGCGGGACGAGTTTGACTACGACCCCTTTGATGACCACTCCGTCAGTAGCGCGGTGGCGGCGGTTCCGGGTGAGGCCGCTGGAGGCGATGGTCCTACTGCGCAGTCAGCAGCCACAAAAGAATCAGATCCGGCCCGTGCCAAGCCCGCTGAATCGTCGGCAGCTAGGACCAAGAAAACCAAGGGCAAGGGCAAGAAGAGTGCCGACTCAGCGTCTTCCTCCGGAGAACAGCAGCTGTTTCTACCGGCCGGTGACAGCCAGGGGGCAGAAGCGTCCGGGGCTGACGGAGAGTCGGCCACGGTAGCGGTGATGGATGCCTTGCCGAAAGCCGCCCCGGTGGAAGACGGCGCCCCGGTGGAAGACGGCGCCCCGGTGGAAGACGGCGCCCCGGTGGAAGACGGCGCCCCGGTGGAAGACGCTGACGAGGAAGCTGCCCCCACTGTTGCGGCTCTGCCTGCTATTGGGCTGGAAGAAGCGGCTCGTGCAGTGGCTGCGCAGGCGTCGATCGGTAGCAGCTCAATGACCCTTGAGATTTCCCCGGAGGTGCAGGAGATCTGGGCGCGTACGGCGCGCTCCCTTGGTGCCGAGGCCGAAGCCCTCTCTGGCAAGGAAAAGCTGGCCAGTAAAGCAGCGATATTGTTTGAGCTGGGTAGGATTCTTGAGCGCAAGTTAGGTGATGGAGCTGGTGCCGAAGCGCGCTGGAACGCCGCAATTCAGGCGGCGGCGGGTCATCAGGCGGCGCGTGAGGCGCTGGTGTCGGCGGCGCTTACGCGCGGCGACGGAGACCGGGCGTTGCAGCTGCTGTTGGATGGTGAGCAGAACGGCCATGACGGTTCAGGAACCGCTCGTCTGCAAGGCTTGCTTAGCGCTGCGCACCTCCAGCTTGAAGGTGGCAAACAACTCGACGAAGCTGAGGCCAGCTTACGCAAGGTACTGGAACAGGACCCTGGCAATTATCTGGCTCTTCGCTTGCTCCGTGAGTTGCCCTACCGATCTGAGGATTGGCCAGCTCTGGCGGCAGTGTTGGGCGAACTGGGTGAAGCCAGTAGCGGTGGTGAGAGGCTGCGGATCGACCACGAGTTGGCGCTGTTGGCTGAGGATGAACTGGGAGACGCGGAGGCTGCGATTGCTGCGTATCGGAGCTGCATCGCACAGGATCCGCATTCCGTTTCGGTGTTCGCAGCTCTGGACGCGCTACTCCTGAATGCTGGAGATTATTCAGGAGTCGTTGAGTTGAGCGGGATCGTCGCTGAGGCCTGGGGCGGTGCTGATGCTTCGTTTTTCAGGGCGCGAGCGGCCAGACTCGCTTCGCAAGGCGGGCTGCCGTTGCAGACAGTGGTCGAGCAGTTTGAGCTGGCCGGTGAAGGGGGCTCCTCGCCACTGGCCGAAGAATATCGTCACTGGCTTGAGTCAGGGGGGCACTGGAAATCCCTCGCGGAGGCAAGCAAGGCAGCCCTTGAGAAAGGCTGTAGTGCTCGCATGTCGGCCTATCTGGAAACCAGCCTGGGCCGAATCGCGCTGCAACATGATGGCGATGCAAAGTCGGCCCTTGAGCATTTTGGCCGCGCGTTGGAGCATGACCCCGATTGCTTCGAAGCGCGTGAGGGCTTGCGCCAGGGGCTGGTGGCCGATGGTCGGTGGCGAGATCTACTGAATCATGATCTGGAACGAATCGATGGAGTCGCTGACACCAGGGTAGGTCTCGCAGTTCGGCTTGGAATGGCCCATGTTGCCTGTCATCAGCTCGGGGACTTTGAGGCCGCTGAAGTCCAACTGAAGACAGCCATCGAGCAGAGCCCTAATTATCTCCCGGCCATCGACGCACTGGTAGAACTCTATGGACTTCAAGGGCGCGGCAAGGAGCGAGCCGAGGCGCTGGAAAGCGCCGCGGCAATCCTCCATTCTGGTCCAAGTCGAGCCTCCTACATGCTTAGAGCTGCACGGCTGTGGGCCGACCTTGACGACCGGGAGCGATCGATCAAGCTCCTGCAACAGAGCTCAGGCGATGGCCCCGGTCCTCTGCTGGCCCGTGAGTGGCTGGTTGAGAGCTATCTGGCTGAGGAGCGCTGGGCCGACGCGGCAGAGAGTCTCCGGCAGATTGCAGCCGAGACTGAGGACCCAACCTTAAAGGTGTCCCTGCTGTATCGCAGCGCGCAACTCTCCCATACTCGATGTGGAGATGATGATGCGGCAGAAGCTGCGTTCCGAAACCTGCTCGACATCGCACCGGACTTCCTGCCCGCGACTAGGGGGCTGCGGGTCATCTATTCAACCCGAGGGGACTGGGATGCGCTCGGCCTGTTGGTCCAACAGGAGGCGGAAGGGCGACCGGTTGGTAAGGGTCGACAGTGGCTTCACTTAAGCGCCGGGTCCGCCTACGAGCGCGCTGGGCGAATGAGCGATGCAATCGCCCAATATAAGGCGTGCCTTGAACTCGACCCCGCTGATGAGCTGGCTCATGGCGCGTTGCGGCGGGTTTATCGGATCACGGGTGACCACGGACTCCTGGTTGAGTCTTTTGTGCGCCAGCTTGACAATGAGCCAGAGCCAGGTGCCTATACCGCTTCGTTGCGGGTGCAGCTGATTGCCACATTGGCCGACATGGGGGACTCTGACGCCGTTGCCAGAGAGGTGAGCGCCCTCGTCAGTGGCGACACCCATGGGCTACCTCTAGCTGGGATAGCGGTCACCTGTGATCGGCTTCAGCTTGCTGGTGAGGCCGCTGCCGCGCTCAGCGCGCTCGCCGAGGACAAGGGTGCTGCGGCTGGTGCCAGGGCAGCGGCTCTTTATCATCAGGGCCTGCTGGCTGAAGAGTCAGCCGGCGATTCGAGCGAAGCGGTCGCTCTTTATGAACGTGCTGACGAACTTGCCAATCATCATCCCATGGCCCTTGAAGCTCTAGCTCGGCTCTATACTGAGGCGGGCAAGGCGGAGGGCCTGGCCAGTGTTTATCGACGCCTTGCAGGCGCTGCGTCAGAAGCTGGTGTCACCACGTTCTATGCCTTGTTGGCAGGAGAGCAGTTTGAGTCTCTCGGCGATGGCCCGCAAGCAGCGGCTGCTTACACGCTGGCTAGTCAGGACCCCTTGGGTCTGCATCGGAGCTTCCATAGGTTAGTGGACCTGTTAATTGAGCAGCGAGAGCTTGAGTCTCTTCGTGACTTGGTCAAGCGCCGCGCAGAGGGTGGCGGCGAGAACCAATTCCTTGAGCCTTGGATCGATGTGGGGGACCGCCTCGTGGAAGCCGGTGACCTGGAGGAGGGGCTGGAGTTCTTTGCCGTGGTGTCGGCCCAGGAACCAGGATTTTTGCCGGCTTCCCAGCATAGCGCCCATGCGGCCTGGGAACTGGGAGACTGGAATCGAAGTCTGGCCTCTTTGCAGGTGATTACCGAGCATGCTGTGAGCGATCTGGCGCGCAAGGAAGCCGAGGAGCTGTCAGAGCAATTGCTCTCTGAGAAGGGGGTCACTTCCGACGGCGCCTTTGAGTTCTACGAGCAATTACTGGGCAGAGAGCCCGAAAACGTGGTCGCCCTGCGGGGGCTGGGGGGGATCCATTTTGCTCGCAATGAGATGGGTGATGCTCGGAAGTATTACGAGGCGCTCGCTGAGCACGCTGAAGATGAGCAGCAGAAGGCCGAGGCCAGTACCCAGGTGGGCTTGATTGCCATTGAGGCCGAGAGCGACACCGATACTGGCGTGATTCACCTGGAGCAGGCGCTTGAATTTGACGGTAGTCACAAGCCTGCGATCCAGGCGCTGAAGTCGGTATATGGTGATTCTGAAAACTGGACCAGCCTGGTGGGCGTGCTGGCCCGCGAAGCGAGCCTTGCTGAGTCCGACCGCAGGCTTCCGATGTATACGGAGATTGCGAGCATCTGGCAGCACAAGATCGGCAACAACAAAGTTGCCGCCATGTCTTGGAAGAAGGTTCTTGAGCTTGACCCCAGCAGCGCTGAGGCCTGTTCCGGCCTCATGGAGATTCACCAGCAGGAACAAGACTGGAAGGCTTATCTCGATGTTGCCGACATCTCGCTCAACAATCTCGCCGGTGCAGAGCGTAAGGCGCGGCAGGCGGAGTTGGGCGAGATTGCACTCAATTCACTTGGTGACAATGAGCGGGGTATGGCCTACCTCAGGGATGCTGCCGATGGCGATCAGCCTAATGAGGGGGCGTTAAGGCAACTCCGCGAGGCAGCCCGTGCCCTTGGTGATTGGGAGCAGTTGATCGCGTTGAGCCGAACCCTTGCCCAGGTTAGTGACGAGCCTGCCACCAAGATCAGCTTGTTGATAGAGGCTGCCGAACTGAGGGAAGATCCGCTGCTCGATCGTGAGGGCGCTGCAGAGTTGTTCTCGGCTGTCGTGGAATTGGATCCCGACAACGCCAAAGCGCAGCGCTTCTTTGTCAACTATTGGTTCGAGAAGGGCCGTTGGGCAGATGCGCTGGTGGCCTTTGAACGTTACCAACCAAGGGTCGCCGAGCTCCCCGTTGCAGATAACGAAGATGCCCGCTACGAGGCAACGGAATTCCACCATCGCTTTGGAGTGGTCCTGGGTCACGCACAGGAGGGCGCAGATGTCCTGCCCCACTTTGCCAGAGCCCTTGAATTGACTCCGACCCACTTACCTTCGCTGCAGGCCATTGCACCGCTCTACCACGATTCCGAAATGTGGCCGGAGACTCGCTCCAGTTGCCAGGCAATGCTCCGCCTGGGCGGCGGCACAGATGCTGAGATCGCGAGTTGGAACCTCTATCTAGGTCGAGCGGAGCTGGCATTGGGAGAGCCCGCCAATGCCCTCAAGCGATTTAAGAAAGCCCTTGGCCCTGAGGCCAATAACATTGATGCGCTTGAAGGCATCGCTGAGGTTCACTGGCGCGCAGGAGACTGGAACAGTCTGCTTACGACGTACAACAGCATTATCAAGTACGCTCGAGATCCAAAGCAGGTTGTGCGTGCCTACATGACCAAAGGCGATGTGCTCGAGTCGAAGCTGAACTTTACTGACAAGGCGGTTCTCCACTTTGAGAAGGTCTTGATGTACGACAAGGAGAACGTGCCAGCGATGGCGCGGTTGGGCCAGATCGCACTGTCTCGCGGCGACAAGGACCTGGGCCTCAAGTTTGCCGAGAAGGCCAACAAGGCGGCGCAGGAAAACGATGAGCGGGCTCAGGGACTGCTCCTTCAGCGGCTTGCAGAAGCCGAAGACTCCATTGATGTAGAGGGGCTCATTCGCTTCGTCCGCGAAGCGTCTGGAGCAGGCGCCCTGCTGGAAGAGTTTGAGGTCCAGCTTGAGGGGCAGTCTAAGGTTCCCACTGAAGATGCTCTGGAGGCCTATGGGCGGGCCTTTCGCAGGGCCTGAGCTGGTCTTCACAGCGCTGCCGCTCGGCGACGCTGTATCCGCAACAGGTGAAGCCATCCATGGGGGATTTCTTTGAAGTCTTGGCGGAATCCTTGTTTCGTCATCGTGGTGTTGTGTTCTTTGTCCTGGCCCTGGCCTCTCTGCTGGTGGCCGATCCCAGCTGGTTCAGCCTGATGCTGGCCATGCCGCTGCTAGCGCTAGGCTGCGGGCTGCGGGCCTGGGCATTTCAGCATCTCGGGGGCGGCGGAAGAACCCGGCAGCCGCGAGCTCCGACAAGCCGAGTTACCTCAGGCCCCTACCAGCGTCTGAGTCATCCGGTCTACCTGGCCAATGTCATCATTTCACTGGCTTTGCTGACCGCCGCATCACCCCGACTGTGGGCCGCGCTGGTCCTGGCTGCAGTGGTCGCGCTGAGCTACTTAGTGCTTGGCTGGCGGGAGACTAGACAGCTCTGCAACGTCCGTGAGCGGCAAAACTCACAGCCCTATGGCTTGCGCAGAGTAGCTCGTTGGGAACGCTCGACCTGGCTTCAGATCGGCCTCTATTTGGGCGCCCTCTGCACAGCGGTTTGAGAACTCAGGCTCGAATGGTCTCCGTCTCCATGTCGGCTCGCCAGGCCATGTTGGCCTCAGCAGTGTCAGAAAAGTCCTTCAGCTCAGCTCGGGCGCGTTGTTCATTCCAACCGAGCATCGCCGCCATCTTGGTGCAGATGGTTGGGGCAAGCCGCATCGCAGCATCGAAGTCCCTTATCTCGAGCTGAGTGCGTCGTCGCA
The DNA here is from genome assembly GCA_002433485.1 of Deltaproteobacteria bacterium UBA6601. Classification (GTDB taxonomy): domain Bacteria; phylum Myxococcota_A; class UBA796; order UBA9615; family UBA9615; genus UBA6601. Next base: position 105,001 of record DJIF01000130.1, on the reverse strand, counting down.
TAAAATCACTGAGTCGTAAGCAGAGTTCGTTCTCTACTGCATACTCGAGTTCCGCCCAGACATAAGGAAGAGGTGGCGCGATACGCTGGGCCAGCTCTTCTGCGGCTCCGGTCCGCGCTGCAACGTCCGCCCAGAACCCTCCATAGCTCTGCTTCAGATGTTCGACTACATCCTCGCCAAGCAGGGCCACGCAATCTTCTTCGAAGCGATGCGGAAGACTCAGGCCTTCGCTTACCAGGCGGTCGTCGCGAAAGGCAATGGAGCTTCCGCCAGGCAGAGGGACGGCGCCGGTGTGACAGCCTCCAATGCGAGTTCCCTCGCGGCGGAACTGCTCAGCGACCACATCAAGTACCTCAGCAGCCATGATTCGGTGAGTGGTGAGCTTGCCTCCGGCGATGGTGATGAGACCGTCTTCGTCCTCGCGAATGGCGTGCTCCCGAGACACCGAGCTGGGGTCGCCCTCCTCGCTGACCAGCGGACGTAAGCCGGCATAACTACCGACGATGTCTTCTGGACGAAGGCGCGCCTGGGGGAAGAACTGGTTGGTCAGTTCCAACAGGTATTCAACATCATGAGCCTGGGTGTAAACCACATCAAAGTCACCCTGAAAGTCGGTGTCTGTGGTGCCGAGCATGACCTCGTTCTCCCAGGGCACGGCGAACACCACCCGTCGGTCGTCAGGGCTGGTAAGGACTACCGCATGACGCACAGGAAGGCGCTCGCGCGATACGATCACATGAACCCCCTTGGTGGGACGCAGCAGTCGGGAGCGGTCTCCTCGCAAGCCCAGGGTTCGGTCCGTCCAGGGGCCTGTGGCGTTGACCACCGAGCGAGCTTCTACCGAATGTTGTTGGTCGCTCAGGCGGTCCCGAAACTGCGCCCCGCTGACCCGAGCTCTACGGGTGTTGAGGGAGACCACCTCGCAGTAGGTCAGCACGCTGGCTCCGGAGAGGTGAGCGCTGCGCGCGTTTTCTAAGGTGAGTCGAGCATCGTCCGTGATGCAGTCGTAGTACCGAATCGATCCGTCGAGGCCTTCCCTGCGCAAGGCAGGCTCTAGCTCTGCGGTAGCCTTGGAACCATGGCGGCTGTGCAGGCGATAGGAGCGGAACATGGACATTGCGTCATAGATCCACAGGCCCAGGTTCACCATCCATAGAGGCTTAGGCTTGCGTTCATAGACCGGGAACACAAAGGGAATGGGACGGACCAGGTGGGGCGCGAGGCGGCTGAGACGATTGCGTTCTGAAACGCTCTCCAGCACCAACCCAAGCCGACCCTGCTCAAGGTACCGCAGGCCACCATGGGCGAGCTTGCTGCTGGCTGAAGAAGTCCCGCAGGCGAGGTCGCCCTTGTCGACCAAAAGGGTTGACAGGCCGCGCATAGCGGCGTCCCGGGCAATGGCCGCGCCGGTGATGCCAGCGCCAATCACTAACAGATCGAAGGTTGTCTCTGTGAGCCGAGCCAGGGTCTCTTCGCGGTGCTTCGCGTTGAGAGGATCTGGGGGTGCTGCGAGCTGAGCGGTCATGGTGCCAGGAACCGGGAGCAAGAAGAGGGTTGGCTGCAATCTGAGGCTTCTGATGGCAGCTTGTCAAGGCGGGAGCCAAAGCACTGGAAATCGTTGCCTGTAGGGTCGATCCAGAATACCCTCCAAGAAGGCGAGCAGTGGACGAGCGAGGGCAATGACGGAGCACTGGTCAGGCAAGGGTGATGGCTCTACCGATGAGCTGAGCTCTTATGAGGACAAGGATTACTCGGAAGACATTCAGTTCCCCGTTGAGCTGGTCGACCGCGACGGTGTTGTGCGGCGTTATTCCTACGAAGAGTCTCTTGCTGTCTATCATCGCCGAATTCAGAGCGCTCCCTGGCGCCTGGAAGAGGCCGCTGTGGTGCAGGCTGAGATTGGCCACTGCAGCCGCCGCATCGACCAGATCAAGCGCAGTTTTCGCGCCCAGGCGGAGCGACCCGACACCAAGCCCAGGCGCGAGAATCCACGAGCCGTGCTGGGCGAGGGCTACGACATTCTGACTTCCTTCTATGAGAAGGTTTTACGGCGCCGACAATTGAGTCTTGATGGCAGTCTGGACATGGCTGTGTCGTTGGTGCAGGACGAGCTGGACTGCCGCCTCTATCACTTGTCGTTCGGCAGTCACCAGGGCGGCCACCTGCTCTATGTATACCCGTTTGACCGCGCTGGAGATCAGGATCCTCGAGCCGCCTGGCGGCAGGCGACTCAGCACTACCGTCGCTACAGCGGAGCCCAGGTGGAACGGCTGTTGTTGGCTGCCCACGGTGAGGCGGCTGGCTACATTCTGACGGGCTGTGAAGAGATTCCGAGAGGTCTTAAGGCACGTATTCGGACCCACCCGACTGGTGACGACGCCGAGACCGGTGAAGGCTTGATCGGTGGCGCCGAGAGCGATCCGGGTCAAGGTGACTTGTGGTCAGATAGTGAAGAAAACGAGGACTCCAGGACGACTTGGGGCAACGCCTTTGAGCAGGGCATGGAGGCACTGGCCAGAGATCAGTTAAGTCAGGCGCTACAGCTGTTCCAGCGAGCGGTTGAGGGCAACCCGTATCAGCGTGAGGGCTATCTCGCCATCCTTGGCGTACTCGATACCCTTGGCAACTATGAAGAAGCCAATCTTTATGGAGAGATGGCTCGCGCTCATCTGCCTGAGGATGGCTTGATCTGTTACCGGCTGGCGATTTTGCTGGTCCGTCAGTGGAAGCACGACGAAGCGCTAGAGGCTTTTGACGAGGCCGTGCAACTGGACCCCAGCCTCTATCAAGCGGCTTTTTTTGCCAGCCACCTGATGTTGGCCAGACTGCAGGATCTGGATGGCGCTACTCGCCGCCTGCGGCTCGCTGCGGCACTTTCAGAGCAAGACGCTCAGGTTCTCAGTTGCCTGAGAGCTGCTGAGACCTGTCGTGCTGCTCGGCGCCTCGCTCGGGGCGCAGCGATTGTAGCTTCTGCGCCGGCTCTAACTGCGCTGTTGGCTGGCCATCTGCTGCTCGGCGGTCTGACCCTGGTGGCATCCGCGTCAGTACTACTTGGCGCAGGTAAAGTGGCTACAGTATTGGCGCGCTGGGCGGTGCGACGAGCGAGTCTCGCAGTCAAGGAGCCGCAAGGCTTGGAGGATTCTGGGCCATCCAGCTAGCCAGCTGGAGTTGTAGCGCCAGTTGTGCTGAGCCCAACACTACGATCAGCTGGTTGGAGGGGAGAGCCCAGGCCAGCGCCTGGAGGTCTTCCAATTCGAAGTAGTGGACCCTCCGACTGCCTAAGGGCAGGGTAGAGGCGTTCTCGGGAACGACTCCCACAGCGCTCAGCCGATGTACGGTAAAAGCCTCCAATTCCAGGGTGTACAACCAGGAAGAGATCAATCTTCCATCGAGCTGGCCCTGCGCCTCCTGCTGAAGCTGCGGCTGCAGCCGATCACTGGTTGCGCCAGACCGAGCCACCTGGGTTCGGCCGGAAACCAGGCTGTTATGCATGGTTAGAAGCTGCAGTAGCACTGGACTCGGCGGGCGGGCGGGGAGATAAGCGACGGCCGCCAGGGCCAATAGCACCAGAGCAAGTGTCGCCGCGAACAGAGCGGCGCCAGGACGCCGCTGCTGCCTGGGGGCCTGGGGGCTGATCACGGCTCTAGCTCTCGTGTTGCTGCCAGTTCAACCAGGGAGGGCACCGGATCAGCCGCGACTACCAGGACCTCATTTCCCAGGCCACGAGGGAGGGCGTCGCCAACTGCTCGCACATAGCGTCCACCTTCGGGGTCAAGTCCGCCAAACAGAAGCTGGGCCTTTCCGCCACCTTTCCTCTGCAATGTGACGCGCCACGCCGCTCGCTCAGGCCTGAGTGGGCCCTCGCTTTCTTCGCCCAGGCGAGTGCCGCGCATCGATACCAGCTGTGCCAACAGGTCTTCCAGCTTGGCGGCGGCTTGAGTTTCGACCGGAGCCGACCGCTCAGACTCTACCGACCCTGATTGTTGGGTCTTGGTAATCATTTGCCCGTTCGCGTTCCGTTCAAACTCGAGGACAAGCTCATCTGGACCCACTACGGTTAGGGCGACAAAGCTGCTCGGCGCCACGGGCAGAACGCTCAGATCGCGATAGTCGATGGCGTCTCTTAGTAAAGGATACAGCTGGTCCTCAGCGACCAGCTGTATTGTTTTTGAGCCCTCGCCGCGTACATAGCGGCTTCCTGACGTTGGGGATGAGGCCCCTAACTGCAGTCCGCCTTGGGTGCCATCTGCAAAACGCCAGAGAATCCGCGGGCTGAGATCGTTGAAGCCGTACTGATCAAGAGCCCCAGCGCTCTCAAACCGGCGTCTAGAACGGAGCCCCTCTAAGGCTCTCAATGCGCCTTGGACATGTGCCTCTGAGGCCCGCAGAAGATCCTCTCCCTCGATAAACCATTGAGCCTCGCTGGCAGACTCACGCTGAATCACCAATTGGGTCGCCCCGTCACTGAGCTGAAGCGATAGACATGCAGCAGAACCAAATTCGGGGAGCACCAGTGCTCCAGGATCTGTCGACGATTGCGAGGCCTGCCAGGGCTCTCGCTGAACCCAGAATGAGAGCCCGATAAGGACGAAAAGTGCAACCATCAGGGGGCGAATTCTCATGGGGCATTGTTCGGCTGGGGATTCCTGCCTGTCAACCAGTGCTTGACAGGCGCTACCACATGTATATTCCCCTCCCTTCATGAGCGAGCACTCCCAACACCCCGGGAAGCTGTGTGATTCGACTGGAGATGATGGAGACGATGGAAGCACCGAGCGAAGAAGCTGCCCACAAGCTGAATGATGGCCTGGCGTCTGATCCCAGGGAAGAATCGAGCCCGAGCCAAGACCCTGTAGATGACGGCGTCGATGAAGCTGTATTGAGCGACTCCGAAGCGACACAAGACGGGGTCGATGAGAAACAGGCCGCGGACCATCCGGAGGAGGAGTCCAAGGAGCCTCCCCCGCCGAGCGCAGAACAGATCATCATCGCAAGACTGCGCACTGAGCTCGCAGACCGCGATGAAAAGCTCAAGACCTACATTACAGCCTACAAGCAGGCGATGGCCGACCTTGACCGAGAGAAGGAGCGCCTGGCCCGAGAGCGCAGCAAGGTACTGAATCGGGAGCGGATGGAGCTGTGCACTGCCTTGCTGGATGTGCTCGACAACCTGGACCGGTCGCGAGCCGGTTGCCAATCAGCAGCCAGCGCTGCGGAACTGAGCCAGGGACTGGACATGGTCAGTCAGCAGTTTCTAACCGCCCTGCAGTCCATGGGAGTGAAGCGCATGGTCACCGTGGGTGAAAATTTCGACCACAACCTGCATGAAGCCAGTGGCATGATCCCAGCACAGGGCAAACAGCGCGATCAAGAGGTCATTTTCGAGGAGCGAGCCGGCTACCTGTTTGGTGAGCAACTGCTTCGCGCAGCTCGGGTTGTGGTGGCTACGGTTAGTGACTGATGCTGGCGTCATCGTGACCTCTGGCTATTTTCCTGAAGACACTCCGTGGCGGCGAGCCTGGCGGGTACGACTGGTCAACATTGCTCTGGTCGCGAGCCTGGCCTTTAGCTCGGCTTGCCTGGGGCAGAACGTAACAGCACATGGCAGCAGCGCCGCGGCAGAGCTGCCTGCCAAGAACGGACCTGCTCTAAACTCAGCGTCATGCGAACCAGCAACCTTGCTCGGCAAGGGTGCTGTCGCCGCCCCCAGCGACCTCGCATCTGCAGTTGGAGCGAGCATCCTGACCCGCGGCGGAACCGCAGCGGACGCGGCGGTAGCGGTGGCCCTCGCCTTAGGAGTGGTACGGCCACAGAGTAGTGGCCTGGGCGGGGGAGGGTTCGCTCTTTTCACAGACCGAGATGGAGGCATTAAATCTATTGATTTTCGGGAGGTTGCGCCAAGCTTCTTCAACGAGGATGTATATCTTAAAGAGGGCCGTGACTCCCGCCGCGGCCCATGGTCCGTCGGAGTCCCAGGGGAGGCCCGCGGTCTCGCCGAATTACATCGGCGAAGGGGCTGCTTGTCGTGGGCGGAGTTGGTCGAGCCGGCCAGGCGACTGGCTGCTGATGGCTTCCCGATTGAAGCCGACCTGGCGGCAGCGCTGAAGCGCCGAACCGAGCAGATCTTTGCAGACCCTGGGCTGCGGGCTGACTTCACTCTGGGTGACCGCACGCTGGGGGAGGGAGAGCTGTGCAGACGTCCGGCGTTGGCTAAAACCCTCGAGATCTTACAGGCCAAGGGTGGTGATGCCTTCTACTCTGGAGAGATTGCAGATTCTCTAAGTGAGTTTCTGGCTGTTCAGGGCCTGCCGTGGAAAAAGGCTGAGATCAGCTCCTACCGGGTTAAAGAGCGAGCCGTAGTGAGCGCCAGTTATAGAGGCTTTGAGGTCGCTTCCATGGGACCGCCCTCCTCTGGTGGCGTTGCCCTCCTGCAGGCGCTGGGGATCCTCGAAGTTCGTAAAATCAGCGAGCAGCAGCGCGGCAGCAGTGCTTGGATGCGCAGCCTGATCGGTGCGCTCAGGCACGCCTTTGCCGATCGGGCCGCATACGGTGGCGACCCTGATTTCGTGCCGGTTCCGGTAGCGGAATTGCTGGATTCTGAATTGCATAGCCGATTGGCAGCGCGGATTCCGGAACGTGGGCCCCTTAAGGTCCGCGATGCCGGCAGGGCAGGGGAGCAAGGGGACCTCAAGGCGCTGCTTAAGGACGATGCTGGCACGGCACATCTGGCGGTCATCGATGGCCGCGGTGAGGCGGTTTCGCTCACCACCACCGTAAATCTCGACTTTGGCTCCCTACAAGCCGATCCCGGCACCGGCATCATCCTCAATGACGAGATGGATGACTTTGCCGCCCGACCGGGTGAGCCCAATGCCTTTGGACTGGTACAGGGGCGGGCTAATCGAGTCCAGCCAGGCAAGCGCCCCCTGTCCTCAATGACGCCGACCCTGGTGCGTGACCAACAGGGACGGGTGATTCTGGCTGTGGGTGCCGCTGGCGGCCCGCGCATTATATCGGCCACCCTGCAGACACTGCTGGCCGTGTTGGACAGGGGAATGAGTGCTGGCGATGCTGTTGCTGCGCCCCGGCTCCATCACCAGTGGTTGCCTGCCAAAGTCTTCACTGAGTCCCAACTGAGCAGCAGTGAGTTGTCCTCCCAGGGTTTTGATTTCGGAGCCTATAGCTACGCTGGGGTAGTTCAGGCCGTACACCTGGACCCGACCACTGGGGTCCTGTCTGCAGGCGCGGACCCCAGAGCTTCCGGTGGAGTTCGGGTGGTCTCCCCATGACCGCAGCAGCCGAGCCTACGGTCCACATCGTACTGGTTGCGCCAGAGATACCACCGAATACAGGAAGCGCTGGACGCCTTGCGCTGGCAACCGGTGCCCGGCTGCATCTGGTCCGTCCGCTGGGCTTCTCTATTGAAGACAAAGCGGTGCGTCGGGCCGGATTGGATTACTGGAAGAAGGTTGACCTTCAGGTACATGATGACCTCGAAGGCTGCCTGCGCAGCATCGGTGCGGCGCCAGAGCGCTGTTTCTACCTGAGCACTCATGCGCGGCGGGCCTATACGGCGGTTGCCTACCAGCCTGGTGATGTATTGCTGTTTGGCAGGGAGACCCGTGGTTTGGGGGCCGAGCTGGTGGGCGCGGCAGGTGACCAGGCGCTGCTGGTTCCTTTCTTTGGCGAGGTTCGCTCTCTCAACCTGTCAACAACCGTAGGCATCGTAGTATATGAGGCGCTGCGACAGATACGTCCGGACGACTTCCCTGGGCCGTCGCAACTGGAGGCGCTGTGAGCAAGAAGCGTTCTTTATCGGGGATTAAGCCGACAGCTGACCCCCATATCGGCAACTACCTGGCCATGATTCGCCCCGCTATAGAGCTTCAGGACGACTATCACGCGTTCTATTTCGTAGCTGATTACCACGCCCTCACCTCAACCCATGACGGCGCGGCCATGCGCCGACACTGCTACGACATCACCGCGACCTTTCTGGCCTTTGGTCTGGATCCGGAGCGCTCGGTGTTCTGGCGCCAGAGCGACGTTCCTGAGGTCTGCGAGCTGACCTGGGTACTCTCTTGCCTGACCTCCATGGGTTTGTTGGAGCGCGCGCACGCATTCAAGGCGGCTCGTGACCGGGGCGAAGAGGGCAGCATCAATCATGGTGTCTTCGCTTACCCTGTGCTTATGGCGGCAGACATCCTGCTGTACGACTCGGACATCGTGCCGGTCGGCCGCGACCAGGTACAGCACATCGAGATGGCCAGAGACATGGCGCAGCGTGCAAATCACATCTTTGGCGACGCAACATTGAAGCTGCCAACGGCTTCGGTCTCGGAGCAGGTTCACACCATCATCGGCACCGACGGGCGCAAGATGAGCAAATCCTACAACAACACCATCCCGGTTTTTCTGCCGCAAAAAAAGCTCCGCAAGGCCTGTATGAGTATCACCACGGACTCCAAGCCTATGGAACAGCCAAAAGACCCCGAGACCTGCAACGTGTTCGCTTTGTATCGACTGTTTGCCAGTGCCGATGAGCAGGCCGAGTTGGCGGCGCTCTATCGAGGCGGCAACTTCGGCTACGGTCACGCCAAACAGCGGCTCTTTGAAGCCATGGACGCCCACCTTGCACCGGCCCGTGAGCGCTATGCAGAGTTGCGGGCTGATGAGCAAGCTTTAGAGTTGGTGCTGAGCAACGGCGCTGCAAAAGCCCGCGCTGTTGCCGCCCAGGTGTTGGGTCGGGTCCGGACGCGAGTGGGCTTTGGAGCGGGCCAGTGATGCCCAACGCTAACAGCGATGTCTACGTCCTGATCCTGGTGGGAGAGTTCCATGCTGAACGTCTGGCAGGCTGCTGGCGAGATGCGCAGCACTTAACTCGTAGTGACCGTATCTTCCTGCTCTGTGCCGAAGCGTGCGAGCAGCATGTAATTGAAGCCTGCCCGGGCTTGCGCACCGCAAACATTGTTCTTCCCCCAGAAGATCGTGGTACTGCTCCGGCCATCACCCTTGCCATGGTGCAGATGGGCCTGGCGGGCGCTTCCACCCACGATCCGGTGCTCCTGGTGCGGGGCGATGAACCTGCTGCCAACTCGCCGTTTGCTTCGGCGGCGAAACAGTTGGCGCTGAGACTATGCGTAGAGCAGCCTGCCTTGGTCTGTCTGGCAAGCCCTGCAACCGGACCGACCGCACCCTTTGCCTGGTTGGGGCTGGGGTCTGCCCTTGAAGTGGCCGATGAGACGCTCTCGGCCCGCAAAGTCCTGCAGGTGCGGACCGCTGCAGGGCTCAGTGAATCGCAGCAATATCGCGATTCTACAGCGTGGTGTTGGGCCGAAGGGAGCCTGGCCTTCCGGCACGGCTACATGGGCTACCTGCTGGGCGAAGTGAGGGAAGAGCTTGATGTGGCCATGTTGCTCGCTGGCTGCCTACAGCAGGACGACCATCAGGCACTGGCTGCAGAGTACGCCTTGATGCCGGCGCTGAGCTTTGAAGAAGCAGTGCTGAGTGCTGCGCCAGAGCTGATCTCGGTGCAGACTTTGAGTCGCTGAACCCCAACCCGGATCGCTACTTATCACCCCACTTGTCGACCTTACCGTCGGCATTGAGATCCCAGCCTGAGCGTTGCATGACGCCCGCTTCGTAGTATTCCCAATAATCCACCTGACGGTCACCGGTAGTGTCCATCTCTACCCGCGAGAGCTTGCCGCCTTCGTAATATCGAATGAGGTCGGGACGTCCGTCGAAGCTGGTGTCCCATTCCGCGCGAATCCGCTCGCCCTGGTCGTAAAAGTCGATCCAATCGTTGCGACCATCAAAGTCGGCATCGATCTGCTCCTGGGTCATCAGACCTTCCTTCCAGATCTGGGACACATCCACGGTGCCGTCAAAGTTGAGGTCAATCTCCTTGCGCACCAGGAGCTTCTCTTCCTCTCCTTCACCGACTCGGTAGTAATTAAAGACATCGGGCTTTTCGTCACTGTTGATGTCCAGGGTGACCTTCCGGAAGCCGTTGCCTTCATCATATTCCTGCACCGGATTGACCCACTCGTCGTCGTCGATCAAATCGACGCCTTCTTTTTTCTGGGTGGTAGCGCAGGCACTAAACATCGCTGCGGTAGCGATTACGGTAAGAATACGAAGCAATAGAGGCATGAACTGGCTCCCAGACCGCTAGGTACAGCCGAGCAATCTCGACGCGGCCATTAACGGGGCAAGAGTAGTGCCCTTGGACCCCTTTGGTCAATCCAACTCAGCCCCTTGAGGAGCTGGCTTTATCCTGCCGCGGTGATACCATCCCGCGCGCCATAGATCGGTGAACGGAGAGCAGCGATGGACGAGCAGGACGGAGATGCGCAGGCCGCTGAGGGTCATCTTGAGGCCCTTGCCCCCAAGATGATGGCGGCTCTCGAGCTGAGAAGGGAAGGGGAGGATGAGCAGGCGGCGGAGCTGCTTGGCGAGATCCTCAAGGCGGAACCGCGCCTGGCCGAAGCTCGGCTTGAGCTGTGTCACATGGCTGCTCAACGGAGCGACTGGGAAGAGGCGGAAGCGCAAGGCCGGCTCGCCGTTGAAACCTTACGCTCTGGTGGGCAGTGGACGCTCGACGTTGAGCCCGCCGAGCTCATGTCCTTTGCTCTTAATCTGCTGGGCGAGGTGTTGGTTCGCGACCTCTCAGAGGGCGACCTGTTGATGACCGATCGTCCCGCTTTCGTGGCCCGCTGGAACGAGGCCTCGGGGTTGTTCAAAGAAGCCCTCGAGAGTGACAACAGCAACCGTGACGCACGCAGCAACTGCATCCACTACCGACCGATGTCCGAAGAGCCTTCTGGAGAAGGCTCTGAGCTTTCGTCCTCGTCGGATGCTGGTTCGATCACTGAATAGCTAGCATCAATGGTCCGCGGGCCGGTCTGGCGGATGTCGTCTGAGGCAGCAGGGCGAGCCCAGGTCTGAGCCTGGCTGCCTGGCCGAGGCTGTGCCCCGGGACCCGGCCGTACGCCGCCGACACGGACCTGCCAGTTGGCGGCCTCACCCTGGGTCTGCATCTCTGACAAGCGCTGTTGAAACCATCGCTTGATCAACGCGATTAACAGGTGGCGAGAGAGTGGTGCCAGACAGAGCAGGCCAAGGAAGTCGGTCAAGAAGCCAGGTGTCAGCAACAGAGTGCCGCCGATCAGCACCAAAGCCCCAGCGGCCAATTCATCAGCAGGGAGTCGCCCGGCCTCTAAGCTGTCGCGAATCTCACCAACCACGCGTACTCCCTGCGAGCGGGCCAGTGCGGCTCCGGCAATTCCGGTGGCGAGCACCACCGCAAAGGTCGCAAGGGGCCCAATGACCGAACCGATACGCACAAACAATGCGATCTCCACCGCCGGCACGAAGGTGAAGGCCAAGAGCAGGTAAACAAACATCAGCCTGGCTCCGCTGCCAGCGCCTGCTTGGCCCGCTGCCAGCGCTGTTCCAGCTCCTCAAGGGTCATCTCGTTGAGGTCTTCGCCCCGCTCAAAGGCTTCCTGTTCCAAATGCTGGAAGCGCGCCGTGAAGCGATCGTTGGCTTCTCTCAGCGCACTCTCCGGCTCGACTCGCAGATGTCGGGCGAGGTTGGTCATTGCTAACAGGAGGTCGCCAAGTTCGTGTCGAATCGACTCCTGATTCTGCACTTCAATGGCCTCTTCCAGTTCCCCAATCTCCTCGCGCACTTTGGCGAAGACCTGGCTGCCATTCTCCCAATCGAAGCCTACCGTAGCTGCCTTTTCGGCGAGCCGAAGGCCACGGAGCAGCGAGGGCATGGCGCGGGGCACCCCAGCTAGTACCGACTCAAAGCCGAGGCCTGCTTCGCTCCGCCGGGCGCGCTCTGCAGCCTTGCTCTTCTCCCAGGAGGCATGGGCCTCCTCTGCAGAGCTCGCCCGGACATCGCCAAAGACATGCGGGTGGCGGCGCTCCATCTTGCTGGTAATCGCGTCACAGACCTGCCAGATGCTGAAGGCCCCGGCCTCTTCTTGGATCCTTGACTGGAAGACTATTTGAAGTAGCAAATCTCCTAGTTCTTCCATGTGCTTAGATGAAGATCCTTCATCTATAGCATCGATAACCTCATAGAGCTCTTCGATGGCGTAGCCGCGAAGGGTCTCTAGGGTCTGAGCTCGGTCCCAGGCGCACCCGTCCCGGCCGCGCAGCGTCTCCATTAGAGAGACCAGTCGATCAAAGGGATGGTCGGGGCTTAGGCGGACCGCGTTTGAGCTGCTCATGGGCGCGGTTATTACCCCCTTCCCGCCTCGGGTCAAGGGCCGGTTGCGTCGAACTGGAAAGGCGCAGAGAAGGTCACAGCACCTCCGGTTGGAGTCGGCATCTTCAGGGAGAAAAGTTTCTTCTCCATGCAGCGCCGCATCACCTCGCTCTTTAAGGTGGAGCGGGGCTCGACCACCACTCCGCGAATCCGCCCGTCGCTGCTGAGGGTCATGTTAAGCCACATGATCCCTTCCAGAGCTTCATCGTCCTGACGAGCCTGCTCGTAGCAGTAGCGGAACTTTCGGTGGGCGTTGGCTATCTTGCCGTTCACCACCTTCATATCAACGAAGCCCTGGTCGGCGCTGACCTTGGTCGGCGCGGCCACTGCCTGAGTACGCTCGATGTCGTCGGCCGGTCGTGCGGAAAGCTCGCCTGCGCCGCTATAGCTGGAACGGCGAGGTCCCTCAAAGCGAATGCCGGAACGCTGGTCTTCCCAGTCGATGTCCAGTCCGCCGCTCTTGCCGCTGCCTCCCGCAGCCCTCTTTTGGCCGCGTCCTCGACGGTCAATCTCACCGATCTGAACCGAGCCTGCCCCCACCTGCGCGGCCTCACCCCGGTCCCCCGTCAGACCGCTGCTGCCGCGAGCGGTCTGGGGCCCGCTGGAACTCCCAACGATGTCTCCGCTGAGACGGTCCTGCATGTAGAAGTACTGACCGACAATGAGCAGAAACAACAGCGCGATCAGCCCCGGTACAAAGAGCCGTCGGGCCAGCGGTCGACGATAGCTAAGCTCATCATCAAAGCTCTGAAAGGTCTCGTATGAGGTGACATCGAGACTGACTTCAACGGAACCCTGACCGTCCTTTGGCGGGCGATTGGTCTGCTTTGCCGGACGCTTTTTGCGGGGCGGCGCCTTTCGCACCCGTATCAGCGGAGCCGGACCCTCCTCAGTAATGCTGCGCGGCAGAGCCCGGCCCGAAAAGGTGGTCGTGCTGGAGAAGGCCTGTTCCACCACTTCGTCCGCTGTGATCGGCGGAATGTCAGGTGGGGGGGGATGCCTTGTTACTGCCGGCAGAATAGGGGCGGTTGAGCTTCCTGCATGGGCTCCCGGAACCTGCGGCGCATGCAGTGCGGACTCCACTTTGTCGCGGGAGATCAGCTCAAGGCGCATTGCTACCGGCCCGACCTGCAGCCGATCTCCTGCGGTCCATCGGGCGAACTGAATGGGCGCTCCATTGCGCATGGTTAGCAAGCCAGAGCCGGCCAGGTGCTTCACGTAGACCACGCCATCCGGCATCACCATGATCTCGGTATGAGCTGGCGCAACCCCTGGGTAGCTGAGCCTAAAGGCGCAGCGCCCGGCTCCTACCACGAAGCTTCCAACCTTCAGCGGCACCTCCTGACCACGCCCTCCCGGAGGCTCAATGATGACCACCGGGGCGGGGTCCAGTTCACTTTCATCGAGATCGACTGCCAGAGGGCCGCTCTCGGTGTTGGTGCCATCCATAGTGGCAAGGGCGGGCAAGCCTTCTTTGGTGGAGGTCCCAGGTGGAACCAGCATCTCACCGAGCGTAGACAAACGGGATGAAGTATCTGATTCCGGATCAATACCAGCTGAACCCACCGCAGGCGGGCGCGGTGCGTCCACAGTACTCGGCGCATCAGTTGGTCTTGGGGCCCCGGCGACCGTTTCATCCTCGTCCTCTTCGGCATCTGCCTGGTCAGAGCCTGAAGAGCCATCAGTCATTGCCAGCGAGGGTTCCGGCGCCTCGGTCTTGACGTAGCTAAGGCGTAGAGTGACTGGCCCCAGGTCCAGTTCGTCATCTGCCCGTAAGCGAGCCCTGTTCATCGGCTGGCCGCCAAGCAGCACCCGCCCTTCTCCAGCGAGATTGGCGGCCTCAAGATAGCGTCCATTGACCACCGTGATCTCAAGATGACGCGGTGCGATGGCCGGATGCTTAAGGCGCAAATGGGCACCATCTTCACTGCCAATCACAACTCGATTGCGATTGATGGGCAACACCTGCAGCACTTCTCCGCGCCGAAGGACTTCGAACCTGGGGGTAACTACCTGTGCTTTGCTCATGGACTCCCGAAGGCTGAATGTAGGGCGTTGACGACCCGAGCTTGGGACATGATACTGCCGCCCTTCACCAAGCAGCAACGGGCCGGCGCAAGTGGCCGGCCCATATGGGGAACGTGTAATGCCTCTTCTTAAGGGCGCGATGGGCGCCAATCGTTATCAGGTCGTCGATCCTCCCGACGATCTGCAGCGGGATGACCTGATCCAGCGGCTCAATGAGAACGCCTTTAAGGAACCTTTTTCCAAGGCCACCTCAGGAGAGACTCTTGGTTGGGTCAATCTCCATAATCTGTGCGTCACAGAGTTCAGCTCCGAAGACAGCGCCTATAGCCAGTACCTGTGTTTTGCACTGCGCGTCGACAACAAGCGCCTGCCCGCCAAGCTGGTGCGGGCGGAGCTTGAACTGCGGGCCGACAATTGGATGAAGGAACGTGGCGCTGACCGCATTCCCAGTCGGGTGAAGCGCGAACTCAAGGAACAGCTTGAACTCGAACTACTGCCGCAACAGCTGCCCAGCGTAAATGCCCATGACATCTGCTGGGATCTCGCCAACCACAGGGTTTGGTTCTTCTCGAACAGTCGCAAGGTAAACGAATCCTTTCGCCACCGTTTTGGCCAGACCTTTGACCTAGATCTGGTCCCGGTCGGCGTGGTCGGTGCGATGGGCCGGCATCCTTTAGTGGACACGTGGCTCCACCGTCTCGATGCCACCGGCCACTCTGACTACCGAACGGAGCACCGAGCATGATCCACATTTCCAGTTCAGCCAATGCCATCGGAGAGCATGCCGCCGACACCTTCATGGGCCGTGAGTTTCTCATCTGGTTGTGGTGGCAGAGCGAGCAAGGATTCGCCAACATGGAGCTGCCCCATTACGGCTCTGTTGACTTCTGGATCGATGACCGCATCCGCTTCAGCACCTCGGACGACAAGCCTCAAGTCAGCGACCTCAAGGGCGGCGCCCCGGCCACTACCCTGGAAGCCCGCACGGCACTCGCTGCGGGCAAGACCATTGAGTCGGCCCGGCTTGGATTGCGCATCAAGGAACGCGAGTACTCGTTGGAATTCCGCGGCGAAGGTCTGCAAATGGGTGGACTGAAGGTCCCTGCTGAATGCAAAGATCCTGGCGAAGAGCAGCTCTATGAGCGAATGTTTCTGCTGGAGGAGGCGTGGGGAATCGTGGATGCCTTGTTTGTACGGTTCTGTGAGCAGCGCCTGGATGATCAGTGGAGCGGCCGCCACCTCCCGTCTATCCGCGAGTGGATCGGACAGGCTTGAGCCCGCTAAATGGCCCATATTGAGCTGCAGGGTCGTTGCCATGGACTCTTCAGGGCGGCTATACAAGAGCGGCTGGAGTCGTAGCTCAGTTGGATAGAGCGCTGGCCTCCGAAGCCAGAGGCCGTGGGTTCGAATCCCGCCGACTCCACCAGTCGCCTCGCCGTGAGGCTAGCGAAGTTGTGTTCAGAACTCGATAATCACTACGCCGCGATTGCTCTCCTCACCGTCTTCCGGCGGGGCCTGAGGTCGGCGTTGCGGGGGGCTCGGGCGCTCGATGCGCGCTGGCTGACGCTCTGCCCGATCGCGCTCCTGCTCGCGCTTAATCTTCTCAATGATGTAGGCGTCGAGCATCGTTCATGTCCCGGTTGGCCTTCATCTAGCCCGGCCACGCTTCAACTATAGGTTCCCATGGACCAGAAACGAAAGGGCAGGGGAGATTCTGACCCGCTTTGCCCATATGGCAGCTAGTCCTCCGCAACCTGGGTGAACAGTTCGACCAGCTGAGCGTGAAGTTCATCGCTGACTCGAGCGCCTGAGAGCGCCAGCGCTTCCCTGCTAAGAGCCACATACAGGGTCCGCGCAGAGGGGTCGTCTTGCAGCGCGGCCAGATTGTCGCGCACCGTAGCTACATCTCCTCGGATGACCGGTCCGGTAATCGCCTCGCTCGGCCGCCCGCCATCGAGTCCGGCGATGGTTCCCAGTACCAGAGGCCAAAGCAACTCGATTGCCTGCTGTTCATCTGTAGTGCAGCCCTGCATAACTCGCACCGCGGCGCTCTGCAGAGCAACAAGGCAGTTGGAAGCGAGAACCGCCGCGGCGTGATATCGGGGCTTTTCGACCGCGCTCAGTTGAACCGAGTGGTGCCCGGTTGCCAGGGCCAGCCGCCGGCCCACGTCTAAAGCCTCAGGATCTCCCTCTAAAGCGACCGCATAGGGCGGAACTAGGTCACCCAGAGGGCTCCAGTCAGAGAATGACTGGAGCGGGTGATAGCTGCCCCGGTGGACCAGATCGCTGCTTTGGAGCTCGTCGCTGCCTCGAGCCCCTGAACAGTGCATAAGGCTGGTCCCGGCAGGAAGGCTCAAGCGGGCGGAACATTCGCCGATCGCGTCATCCCGCACACAGAGGAGGACCACAGAAGCAGTGTTCAGCCAGGCGGGATCGGGAGCCAGCCCGCCAAAACTCCAATCAACATCTGAGATCGGCGGTTTTGGTTCAAGCGCGCTGCGATTCCAGGCCCGCAGAGGGCCGAGTCCCGCGGCCGAAAATTCGCGCAATAGCGCTCGTCCCAATTGCCCCACACCAACTATCGCGACCCGGCCGCGCAGGGAATCCCGAGCTGCGGAAAGATGTGCGGCATTAGTGGTCACAGGAATTCCATAACGATGAGTTGCCGACCTTTTAGCAGCTCACACACAGCCGCGCGGCTTGCTTTCAAGCTAGGCTTCGCCGGTGCCACCATCAAGTCCACCAATCGGCCACTACATACAGCCTGCGGCCCGCACTGAGCTGGCCACGGAGATCGACCGAGCGGGTGGCAACGAAGTGTTCTTTGTGGGGCGCCGTGGGGGAGTCGGCAAGGTCACAGAAGTAGAAGTTTTCTGTCGCGGCAACCAGGGGGCTGTGCCCGCACTAAAGCAGGTGGGCCGCAGCGGCGAGGTCATTATTCACAACCACCCTTCGGGGGTTCTGGCCCCATCCGATGCCGATTTAGCCCTCGCCGCCCACTATGGCCAGGAAGGGATTGGCTTCTTCATCGTCAACAACCAGGCCAGCGAGGTCTACGTAGTTGTAGAGCCACCGAAGACCACCCGTAGGGACATCAGCAGCGCTGAGGTTCGGGCTGTGTTTGAGGGCGACCAAGGCCTGAGAGCGCGGCTTCCTGGCTATGAGCCCCGCGCAGAACAGCTGGAAATGGCAGAGGCAGTGGCCAGCGCTCAGAACGATGGCGCGGTGCTGGTCGTTGAGGCTGGTACCGGCACCGGGAAGTCGCTGGCTTATCTGGTGCCCAGTGTGCTGCGCGCGCTGCAGGGTGGCGAGCGAGTGGCCGTCGCGACCAGAACGCGCAATCTCCAGCAGCAGCTCGTGGACCATGATGCGCCAGTAATTAAAGAGCTTTTTCCAGAACTTGAACTGGCTATATTGAAGGGTCGAAGTAACTATTTGTGCCGACGAAAGCTGGAGGACCGGCTGTCGGAAGCGCGCGAAGATGCAGAACCTGAAGAACGCGCTTTCCTCGAGGAGCTGGAGCGCTGGTCGGCAGTCACCCCCAATGGCGAGCGGGACGACCTGCCCTTCGTCCCAGACCACTCTTTATGGGAACGTGTAGAGAGCTCTACCGAGCACAGTCTCAGGGCCCGCTGTAAGCACTACAACAGCTGCTTCTACTATCAGAGTCGACGCCAGGCCGCTAAGGCACAGGTGCTGGTGGTCAATCATCACCTGCTGCTCGCCGATCTGGGGCTTCGCCTGCAGGGCGTCCCTGGTGGGCTCCTGCCTCGCTACGACCACATCGTCCTCGACGAGGCCCATCACATCGAAGATGTGGCGACTGACTTCGCCGGCAGGGATGTCACCGGGCGCGGGATTCTGCGGCAACTGGGCCGGCTTCGTCCGGTTCGCGGTCGGCGCAAGGGGCTGGCTGTGCGACTTCGGCAGGGGCTGGAAGGGGCTGGCAGTGAGGATGAAGAACTCAATCTGGCCAAAGCCCTGGACTCTCTGCTGGAAGCTACTGAACGCTGCAGGGAGAAGGCGCGGTTACACCTTGAGGATGTAGGTTGGGATCTGCTCGAGGCAGTCAACGAAGCCGATCTGGAAGGGGACCAGCTGGCTCGCTCGGGGAGGGCAGGAGCATCCAGGTCCGGTAGCTTTCGCTTTGACGACCAGCTCCACGACGCTCGTCCCGCCTTGTTCGAGCGTCTCAACGAGCGCTTTGATGAGCTTGCAGCATCTCTCACCCGAACCGCACAGAAGGTTGGCATTGTCCGCAGCCATCTAGAAGACATGCCGCAGGCATTTCGAAGCCGATTTCGGCAGGTTGATCTGGATATGGCCACGGTGCAGCGACGACTGGTAGATGCCGCTTCTTCGCTGGGTCGCATGCTGCCGGAGGACCCGCAGACGGTTCGTTGGGGGCAGGTTCAAAGCGCCGACGACGATGTCCCAAGTGCCCGGTTCTCGTTACGCCCGGTCGACGTCGAGGAGATCATCCGCGAGCTGTTGGTGGAGGGCAGCCGTTCGCTGGTGCTCACCTCAGCTACGTTGTCGGTTGCCAATAGCTTTGATCACTTCTTGGATCGCACCGGCCTTGGGCGACAAGAGGATGCTCAGGAACGCCTACGCACCCTGACCATTCGCTCGCCCTTTGACTACAGTCGCCAGGCGCTGGTGGGGCTGCCAAGCGACTTTCCTGAGCCCAATGAAGCGGGTCACCTGGAAGCTGTGGTTGAGCTGGTTGCGCGGGTTGCGACTCTCAGTGAGGGGCGCTGTTTTGTGCTGTTTACCTCATACCGAATGTTGCGCCAGGTCTCCTCGCGGCTGAGCCACAAGCTGGGACCGAGGTACTCGATTCTGCGCCAGGGTGACCTTCCCCGGGAACGACTCCTCACACTGTTTCGAGACGCCGGCAAGGCAGTTCTGTGCGGCACGGATTCGTTCTGGGAGGGAGTCGATGTGCGTGGTGATGCCCTTAAGGTGGTTATCATTCCGCGCTTGCCGTTCCGGGTGCCTACCGATCCCATTCAGGTGGCAAGGGCAGAGCTGCTCCAACGTCGGGGGCTTGATCCCTTCCGCGCTCTGGCGGTGCCACAAGCGGTGCTGCGCTTCCGGCAGGGCTTTGGCCGACTGATTCGACACCGCACCGATTCAGGGGTGGTGCTGGTGCTCGACTCGCGCATCCATCGACGTAGTTATGGTCGACGCTTTCTTGCGTCGCTGCCGGAAGGTACTCGCAAGCTCAAGGCCAATGCCGAACAACTTCTGCCGGCGGTGGCCGAAATGCTCAAGGTGAAGCTGGTCGTCGAGCAGGGGCAGGAGCGCGATGCCAACGTTTCAGTCGATCGAGATCCCCCGTCAGGCTCCAGCTCGGGTCCTGCTCAGGAGTGTGACAGCTCGTACATAGAGCCTCAATAATGCACTCAGGACAGGAGCTTCCCAGCCCAAGGATGTTGTCGGTGCCACCTCTGGCCGCCACATGTTGCTCGCCGGGGCCGTGGCAACTCTCACAGGACACACCTTCGCCGAAGTAGCCCCGTTCTGCCGCATCTGAATCTCGCGCCAGGTCATGGCAGGAGATGCACTCTGGGTTGTGCTGTGCGTTTCTTTTGGTGAGCGTCTTCAAGGCGCCCGCATGAGGACCGCTGCGCCATCCCTTGCTGGCTGCCGGGTGACAGGAAACACAAGCTCCCTGGCCCAGATGCTTGCCTTTTGGAAAGGCCATTAGCGGCCGCTCAGCGCGACCATCGACAAGGGCCTGACGAAGCTCTCGATACGCCACCGGTTCCAGGATCTCGGGCCGAAAGTGGTCGACATGCGGTAAGGCACGTTCCAGGTCAAATCGAACCGAGTGGTCCTTGTCGTGGCAGGTCTCACACGAAAGCTTTGGGTCCCTGCTCGATCCGCCGTGGGCGCCACCGGGTCCATGGCAAGCCTCACACCCAACATCTGCAAGGGGCGAGTGATGATCTCCAAGCACAAAGCCTGAGGGCTCTCCCATACCTGTGACATGACACCCAACACAGGCGGGGTCCTCTGCTCGCTGCCCTTTGTGCAAGGTCCAATAGGCAATGGAGTGGTGACTCAAGCCCCAGGACATGTACTCGTCAAGATGGCAGGCACCGCAGGCCTTGGGGCCGTAGTACTGGCCCTGTTCCACTCGGGACCAGGGGTCCTCCCCGAGATGGCTGGCCAGGCGCATCTCGACCAGCAGCGACATGCCTGGTGCAAAGGGGCGGTATTCGGCCAGAGTCTCGAACCCGCCGGGCTCAGGGGAGGGAGCGGTCAGCAACACGCTGGGGGTCGATTGCAGGCGATTTCGAGAACTGAATTGACGACTGAAGTCCTTGTAAACAGATCCGGGTAGTTGATGACGGGCCACAAAGTCGCGCGCTGCGCTGAGGCTATTGCTGCCACTGGCGATCGCGATCAGCGCTGCATCCGCATTGAGTCGCTGACCGAGCCTGCCAATCTCCGGGGCGACCTCTTCGCAATGAGAGCACCCAGCGCTGAAATAGAACAACACCGCTGGACCAGCTGCAATCAGCTCATCCAACTGGACCACATCCCCCGCGCCGGAGACCAGGGTCATCCCCAGTTGCGGCGCCGAGAGCCCCCCACCCCCCAACACCTGACCGGTCCCTCTTGCCACCTGCCTGGCCAGTGCGGATGCGCCTTGCAGCTCGCTACCTGCAGGGTTGTCGCGAGCGATGGTTTGGGTGGCGAAACCAATGGCCACCAGGAAAACCGCCAGCATCCCCGTCGTTGCAGCCTGTGTCGGTGATGGAAGCCTGCAGGGCTCCTCCATCAAGGGCCCTCTCCGCGACCGCCCCAGCCGGGCCTGCGATGACGAAGCGCAGTCAAGGCGTTGCTTAGGGCGACCACTGCGTGTTGATTGTTGTCGATGCGACAGTGGGTGTCGACAATGCCCATTCGCACCGCTCCTTTCGCCTCGGCGGGGTTGGCCATGAAATAGCTATTGTCAGACGTAAACATTTGTTCGATAAGATGTCGAGATCCTTCAATAAGTGAGCGCTCCCACTGCCAGCTTGGATGGCCCGCGCGCCAAGCAATTCTGACCACTCCTCCGATGGCCTCACCGCGAGCCGCCGCACGGGTCGTCCTCGGGACTTCCTGAACCCGCCGAAAGGCGCCGATGTAGTCTGAGAAAGGGGGGCGCTGGGGTGGGAACTGCTCGCGCACGTACCGGGCTCCCATGGCATATGCGCCGGAGCGCCATTCGTCGTTACCGGGGTCGGTTCGGTCCAGAATGTCCAGGGCTTGCATGACCCAGTGATCAGGCACTACCCAGGGCTTGCGGGCATGACGAATCTGGCGTCGGCCGATCGACCGCGCCCCCTCCAGCCAAACTTCATCTCCGGTCCTCTCGTAGTAGCGCGCCAGTGCCAGCATCACCTCGCCAGGAAAGTAAAGGGGTTCCTTGACGACTCCCCCGCCTTCGAGGGCCTCCTTCCACAATCGATAGACCTTGCCGTCGTCATCGATCATGTGCAGCAGCGTCTTCGCTAACCCCTCCATAATCGCCTCATCACCTTCCTTCCAGACCTTCGACTGGAGTTCGGGTGAGCTCACATCTGCGGGCGCGGGACGCATCAAGAAGCCGAGCAAGGTTAAGGCTGGCGAACCGGAGTTGCTCTTACGTCCGCGCTTGCCTTCGAGAAAGGTTACATAGCCCCGTTCTGCCGGCATGCCTGGTGGCGTTCCCAGGTTGCGGTAGACCCGCTCCATAGCAAGGGTGCCTGCATTCAAATAGGCGTCTCGCTGAGATCTCAGGCTGGGCTCCTGGGCGCACAGGTCAGCCATGTGGAAGAGGCCATATACGGAACCTGCATGGCGCACTTCGTTGTAGCCCTTGCCGTGACTGTCGCTAGAGGGGAAGTATTGGTAGTCGAAGCGCCCATCTTCCTCCACCTGCTCGAGCAGCCAACGGCCTGCGCGGTCGATTGCGTCAAGAAGGATCCGCTCGTCCACCTGCTCTGGCCCCAGAACATTGCCTCGAAACAGCTCCACGGTTCTCGGTTCAGCAGGCAGCGGACGGACAAAGGAGTAGGTTCTGAAGGTCCAGAATGGCAAGGAGCCCGGCTCTGCCTTGGGCTGCTGAGCTCGGCGACTGAGTTCGTTCCAGACCGCCTCAAAGTTGTCGGTTCGATAGCGCCGTTTGAGTGATCGAGGCGTGAGCAGCGAGTCGCTGGTCACATCGCCGGGCAGAACCACCCCAGCACCACCATCGCCGTTCATGCGTAGACCGACCACCCCTGGCTCCGTGCGGTAGACCAACAGATCCCAGTGCGGACGGCCGCCGGTAAAGCTGGCGATAAGCTTGCGCAGGCCGCTACGCAACAAGTTGGGTAGGATCTCAGTCTCCGGTCCGCCAAGGTCGATTTGAACCCGCAACTCCTCACCCTGCTGCCAGCCATGCGCAGTCTTGCTTTGCTCCATGGCGCTCCGAGCCGCCAACGCGATCTGACCATAAAGGGGCTTGTGGGGCGGCGATTCACCGCGCAACCAGCGATCCTTTACCGAATTGCGGTACAAAGTCACCCAAACTCTTCCGTAGTGTTTGGAGCCGAGCCGTGCGGGCAGACTGTTGATGTCGAGGTCGGCGCCACCTAAGACCGCATCAACCACCGCCATGGCTGCCAGCCGCTCAGCCTCGCTGAGCGGCTCGGGACTCTCATCCTGACGCAACTCAAACAGAAAATCGTCGTTGATCGCCGGCAGAGAACCTTGCCAGACGCCCAGACTGTAGAGGCCAAGCACACTCAGCATAGAGAGCATCGCGCAACTGATGGGAGCGGCCTCAATACGCGATCGGGCGGTAGGAGATAGCAGCGGCGGAACCCCCGCCAACACGATGCCCGGCACAAACAGGAGCAGTGCCAAGGGACGCACGCCATTTGCGGTCAGAAAGATGATGCAGACCGCGCCGAATAGATTCAAGACTACTCCCGCCAGATGTCTGCGGGGGCGGCGAGGGAAGAATCGTTCGGCACCCAGATAGCAAAGGATGCCCCAAACCAGGACCCCTGATAATCCAGCTTGCAGCAGAATCACCAACAGCAGGGTGGGCAGGTAGAACAGGACCGGCAAACCCGGTGGCGTATAGCCGCTGGCAGTATTTTTACTGGTCAAGGGGCCTCCTCGGCACGGTAGATGCCCTTTGGTATCAGAGGGTGCACTGGCCTACAAGCACAAGCACAAGCCTTGCTCCCTGTTCATGCCACCGGTCCACTTCGTCCGCACGCGGTGTTGCCCGACGTCTAGTCGAGTTATGATCTTTCCCATGCCGCGTGCTGCCCGAAGTTCGCATCCACGCCTAGAGGTTCTTCAGATGCTGGGACGTAGTTACACCCACCATCAATGGGAGGAGCTCTGCAATCGCTGTGCGGAGTGCTGCTTTGAGAGTGAATGGGTGGGCGGTCGCTGGGTTTCAACCGACGTCCCGTGTCGATACCTGGACCTGGAAACTCGTAACTGTAAGGTCTACGGGGCTCGCTTCGAAGCGGAGCCCCAATGTAACAAGGTCGACCCATCGGCGGTCTTGCGAGGCATGCTGCCGGAGTCCTGCTCCTACGTGGAAGAACTGCAGGACATCATTGCAGAAGACTGGGATGGCGAAGACCCGCGGAACTGGAAGAAAGCGCGCAGATCGCGCCGAGCAAAGGGCAAGGACCCCGCATGCAGCGGAAGGAAGAGGCGATGACCGACAGCGAGGCAGTGCCAGAATCAACGGAGCCGACCGGCGACACCGCGCCTCAAGACGACCATGAAGGCCCAGGGGGGGCTGCAGCCGAAGGTGACCCAGGCCGCCAGCAAGACCAGGAGTCTGATGCGTTTCGAGCTGAGTTCAGCCTGCACGCAGATGGTGAAGAGTTCCGAACCAGTGCCCGGGATGGTGGCCTCGGTGATCTCGCAACCCGGTTGCTAAGGGTTGGAGCTGAAGCAGTAAATCAGACGACTGGGCGCCTTAGAGAAGCCGGTGAAGAGGTAAAGCCCCGAGAGTTCCTGACCGGCGCCGTACGGATGACTGCCAAAGGTCGAGAGGAGCTGGTCGGGCTGGTGGCAAGAGAGGTCCGGATGTACCTGGAGAAGCTTAAGATAGGCGACGACCTGCGCGCCTTGATGACCGAGCATAGTTTAGAGATTCAGGCCAGCTTCAGGCTCAAACCACTGGCAGAAGATGCGCCAGCCGATCCGGAGCCTGACTCCTCCTAGTTGGCAAGCAGTCGCTCAGTTCTTGGTGCGCTGGGGGCGCAGCCGCACCAGCACACCCTCTTCTCTGAGCAAGCGCCGCAGCGACTCCTCGTTAAAGCCGTCGAGCTTGGTCAGAGCCTTGTTGAGGCGGGCAACGGCCTCATCCGATTGCTCCAATGCCCGATTCAGGTCGTCGAGTCCTGGGCTGAGTTGATCGAGGGTGGCGTTGACTTTCTGCGTCGTGATGGGGACCGCCTGCGCGGCGACGTCAGCATTGGCAACCATCTGGTCGGCCCGTTGCAGCGACCGCTCCAGCTTCCAGCTTAGGCGGCGCAGATCGGTGAGCAACAGGGGTAATTCCTGTTTAACTTCCGGCAGCATCTCGGCCGCACCGTCAAGCTTGGTGACGAGCGATCGCAGCGAGGTCATCAGCTCTGGCGCCTCTTTGCCCATGCCGGCGGTCAATTCGCCCAGATTCTGGACCAGCCGAGCCATGTCGTCTGGGTCGATGTTGGCGAGCAGAGGCCCGAACTGGGAGACGAGCTTGCCGATTTCAATGCCGGGCCGGGTGTCCGCAATCTGGTCACCGCTCTGGAGCAGGGGAGCCTGACTCCCGATCGGGGTAAGGGCGATGTACTTCTCACCCAACAGACTTCGCGCGCGGATCTCTGCCCTGACGTCCTGGCGTAACTCGGCCGCGGGGTCTAGGCGCAGGGTGGCCACCGCCTGATCCTTCTCCACCTTAAGGGTCAACACACTCCCGACTCGAACCCCAGCAACCTTCACCGCCGAGTCCGGCACCAAACCGGCAGCGTCATCAAACACCGCCTGGACTTCGAGGCTCGGCCCGAGCTGCAGCCCTCCTACACCAACGCTAAGCCAGGCAAAGATGGCGAGCGCCAACAAGACCAATAATCCGACGCGAAGTTCTGCCCCTGGGCTGCGATTCCTGGTCACTTAGGGTCTCTCCGGAAGGGACGGCAGTCCCAGGTTGCGGGACAGAAAGCGGCGGACCTCCGCCTTAGGAGATCGTAGCAGGTCGCTCGGGCTCCCCTGGGCGATGAGGGTTCCGCCGTGCAACATCGCGATATGATCAGCTACCCGAAAGGTCCCTACGATGTCATGTGAAATGATCACAAAGGTAATCCCCAGCTCGACCTTCATCCGCTGAATCAAGGCGTCTATCTCGTCGGAACGAACCGGGTCCAGCCCTGAGTTTGGCTCATCAAACAGAATGATCTGCGGCTCAGTGATGATGGCCCGAGCCAGGCTGACCCTTTTGCGCATTCCGCCGCTCAATTCTGCCGGCATCTGCTGTTCAACGCCCGGCAGGCCCACTTGGTCCAGCACCGCACAGACTTTGGCTCGAATCGCATCTTCACCCAGCCGAGTATGGCGACGAAGCGGGAAGGCAATGTTGTCGGCTACGCTCATGGAGTCAAACAAGGCGCCATCCTGAAACAGCATGCCAATACGCTTGCGAAGCGCATACAGGTCGTTTTCATTGGCACTGTTTACCTGAACCCCATCGACCCAGACCTCGCCTTGGTCGGGCTCAAGCAGGCCCACGAGCAGCTTCAGGCAGACCGACTTTCCAGCGCCCGAGGGGCCAATAATGACCGAGGTCTCGCCGGAGCGTAATTCCATGTCCACCCCATCGAGCACGACCTTTGGCCCGAACGCCTTGCGTACGTTGCGGAAGCAGATGATCGGATGACCCCGCTCTCGACCAAATGAGAAGCTAGCCATAGGCGATTGCACTTAGCAGGAAGTTTAGAGAAACGCAGACCACACACATCGCTACCACCGCTTGATTGGTAGACCGCCCGACCCCTGCAGGCCCACGCTCCGAATGGAAGCCGAAGTAGCCAGAGACCGAAGCGATCACGATGCCAAAGACACAGGCCTTGAGCAGGCCAACCCACAGGTCATAGATCCTGAAGTTGCCAAGACAGTGATAGAGGAAATCTCCGCTGCCGACATGTAGTTGGTGGACAGCCACCAGATAGGCTGCGCCGATGGAGAATGCGACCGCGATGATGGTCAGGGCTGGCAGCACCAACATGATGGCGAATACTGATGGGGCAACCAGCTCAGCGCGCGGGTCTACGGCCATCACCTCCAGCGCATCGATCTGCTCTTTTGTATTCATGACCGCAAGCTGGGCGGTCATCTCAGTGCCGCCTTTAGCGGCAATCATTGTCGCCGCAAGAATGGGGCAGACCTCGCGAACTCCGGCAAGTGCCACGAACATCCCCAGCAGCGAGCCAGCGCCCAACTGACGAAAAGCGGTAAAGCCCTGGATCGCCAGATTGGTCCCCACAAAGACCGCCATCACCGCCAGTACGGGGAAGGCCTTCACTCCCAGCTTGTGACCTTCCTCCATGACGCGGTTCCAACGCACCCCATGCTGCAGGGTGCTGACTGCGCAATCGCAGCAGAACAGCGCGTAGGCTCCGATCTTCCGTACCGAGACCGACATGAGTCCGGCGCTCATGTGCCACCGCCAAAGAACAGCGAACTCAGCAGATAGTTAAAGACCAAAATGAACATGACGGCCTGCACCACTGTGTCGTTGACGGCGCGGCCCACACCCTCGGCGCCACCGCTAGCAGTGAAGCCCTTCCACACTGCAATCAGGCCGATCAAGACCCCAAAGCACAATCCTTTAAGCGCCGACAACAGCACATCCAGCGAGCCGACATTCTCGTACAGATGGGCCATGAAAACGCCATGCGCCTGATCGTACAGACCGACCGCGACGGTGTAGCTGCCCAGAATGCCAAAAAAGTTTGCGATCACGACCAGCAGCGGGACCACCAAGGCCATCGCCAGTAGCCTGGGGGCGACGTGCCAGGCAATCGGGTCCACCGCCATCACCTCGGTCGCGCTGATTTCGTCTTTGATGCGCATGGTGCCGAGCTCAGCAGCAAAACTTGAGCCGCCCTGGGCCGCCACGAGTACCGCTGCCAGCACCGGGCCCAGCTCCTGAATCACGAACTGGGCAAGCAGGGTAGACACCAGACGATGAGCGGAAAACAAATCCAGAATCTGCATGCCCTGCAAACCCATTACCGCGCCAAAGGGAAAGATGGTGATGTTGACCGGGATAAAGCAGCGCCCACAGAGCGTTGCCGCGTGAGTTGTCACCTCACGGAGTGGGACTGACCTTCGAAGCAGCGCCCCGCCGACCTCGCCGAGCAGGCAGCTCGCTACCCCCAGGGAGCGAAGCCAGCGAAAGGAAAAGGCTGAACTTAGGGACGACATCACGCTGCCAAGGGTACATGGATAGCTACGCGCTGGTATAGTCGCGACCCCCTCCTAACGGGAGCATGAACGTGCACCAGAACTCAACCTTCCTGCTATTCGGGGGCGCAGGCCTCGTGGGCATGGCGACCTGCCGTCTGCTCGCCAGGGAGCTGCAGCCAAAGCGGGTGGTGGTCGCCTCTTTGAAGCTGGCGGAGTCTCAAGCTGCGGTGAAGGAGTTGGTCGCCGAGCATCCTGAGGTCGAGTGGGTCCCTGAAGCCGGCAACCTGTTCGTCCCCACTGAGTTCGCGCACATGTCCAGGGGCGAGATACTCGGCAGCCCGGACCGCCGCGAGAAGCTGTTGGACTTCACCTTTGGTGACTTTGAGGCTGCATATCAGTGCAATCACCTCGCCGTGATCATTCGTCGCCACTCACCCGACGCTATCGTTGACTGCGTGAACACAGCTACGGGGATTTCCTATCAGGATATTTTCGACAGCACCGCTTCGCTGCGCTACGACCTGGGACGGCTCACTGATGGCGGTGATCTGGGCGCTGTCCCGGACCTGCCTGCGGATTTGGAGACCGGCTTGCTGGCCCAGGCGATGCCGCAGATCATCAGACACGTGAGGCTCTTGTTCCGGGCCACAACGGATGCCAACACCTCCATCTATGTGAAGGTAGGAACCACGGGTACCGGGGGCATGGGGCTTAACATTCCCTACACTCATAGCGAGGACCGGCCGAGCCGAACGCTATTGGCCAAAAATGCCGTGGCCTTTGCCCACACCGGCCTGCTGTTTTTGTTGGCCAGAACTCCAGAGGCGCCAGCAGTCAAGGAGATCAAGCCGGCCGCAATGATCGGCTATCGAGCGGTGCAGATCACCGAGATACCGGGCCATGGCGGCGCTGCAGTGCCGCTCTATAAGCCCCAGGAGGTAGCGGGCGCGAGCCTGAGTGAACTGGTGACCAAGGAAAGCGAAGAACGCTATCAAGCTACTGGCGAGAATCTTGAGGTAGCAGTCGTCAATACGGGTGAGAATGGACTGTTCGCTAAGGGCGAATTCGGTGCGATTACGGCGCTCAAGCAAATGGAGTTCGTTACTCCCGAGGAGATCGCCGATCGAATCGTGATGGAAATCAGCGGTGGCAATACCGGCAATGACGTTATCGCTGCCCTCGATGGCGCGGTAATGACCTCATCGTATCGAGCCGGTCAACTCAGGCAGGTGGCGATGAAAGACCTCCATCGCCTGGAAGCCAGTCATGGCGTCCCATCCATTGCCCTGGGAGCCCTCGGGCCGCCGGAGTTGAGTAAGCTCCTGTTCGAGGCCTGGATGCTGAAAGACGCATTCGGCGACTCGTTGCTCAACTCAGTCCACGACGCAGACGGCCAGCCCATCGCTGCTGAGCATGTCGCCACCCGTCTGGCTGAGGGGCTCAAAGGCTCCGCCGTAGCTTGTCAGGCCGTTTCTATTGGCATTCCCATCCTGCTCCCCGATGGCGATCGTTTCCTGCGGGGCCCGGTGATCAAGGTTCCGGAAATCAAGGGTAAGAACAAAGTTGCCAGGATCAACAGTCCGGCAGACCTGGACCTCTGGGCGCGGCGCGGTTGGATCGATCTTCGCCCAGCCAACATGAGGCGCTGGCAGGAGCGGTTCACCCAAATGGAACGGGCCCGCGAGGAACTAACCCGCAAAGGATCTGCTGCAGTCTCTCGGCGCACCTACTTGCCTGTCGGCTTTAAGATCGGTGATGTGGTGGCCTGGATTTTTAACAATGAGATGGGTGGCTACCGCATCAAGTGAGCTACTCCGATAGCGCCCAGTGCTTTGATGTCATCGTTATTGGTGACGGTCTCAGTGGGCTGCTGCTGAGCGATCTGCTGGCTGACCATTGCGCTGTGTTGCGAATCGGCAGTCCTGTGGTGACAGCAACCATCGAGCGCAGCCTGGGCCTGGTCGCCTGTGGCGGGGCGGACAGCCCGGCGCGTCTGTGTAATGGGCTTGGAGAAGAGCGAGCCAGAGCTTATTGGCAGTGGTCCCAGCGTTCCGTGTCTGGCCTGCTGGAGCTGGCCGGTAAGCTCAACATCGCCCACGGCCGCGCTGGCAGCTTTCGCGCGGCCCTTGACGATCAGGAAGCTGAAGAGTGGACTGCAGCAAGAGCACTCATCCAGAGTTGGAGCCAGGGTGGGCTGCAGAGGGCAAGGCTGGCTACTGAAGATGAGCTCACGGAACTCGGAGCCGGGCTGGTTGCAGCCACCTACATATCCGGGGACGGATGGCTTGACCCGGGCGCCCTAAGCGCTGCGCTTCGCGGCCGGCTAAAGGGGCGCTGTGGTTGGCTGCCAGGCGATGCCCAGTTGATCGACAGAAAAAGCCCTGGCGGAGCTCTGCAAGTTCGACTTGCCGGGGGTGAGATCAAGCTCGCCGAAGTGGTTGTGATTGCAGCTGGCTGGGGTGGTGCGGCAGTTCATAGCGCGCTCGCTGACAAGCTCTATCCAGTTCGGCAACAAGCTCTCCGGACGGCGCCTCTTGCGCTGCTGGATAAGCAGCGGCGCGTGCCGGTGCTTGCTCGACACCGCTTTGAAAGCTGGATGCAAGAAGCTTCCGGTGCATTGGTCTTCAGCGGTTGCCGCTGGGCAGAGCAGCCGGAGATGGGTGCCGGAATCACCAACCCGTTGACCCTGTCGGAAGGGGTGTTCCAGCGGCAACTCGAGTTCATCAACCACTACCTGCCTTGGGCGCAGGCGGCCAGGGTCCAGGAACGCTGGTCGGGGATCACTACCTGGAGTTGCGATGGTCTGCCCCTGGTAGGTTCGCTGCCAGGGCGGCCCAGAGTGCAGGTTCTGGCTGGCTTTGGCGGCTGGGGGTTATCCCTCGCCGGCGCTGCGGCCAGCGCCCTGGCAGCGGGCATTCTGGGCCGCACAGAAAAGGACTCGACGCCCGCCTTCCTCCATCCACGGAGGCTGCTCTGATGGAGCTGCAGGAAAGGTTCTGTTTTGAACAACTTAAGGTGGTCTCATTGGCATCCGGCAGCAAAGGCAACGCCACAGTGGTGGTCAGCGGTAGTTCTGCGCTGCTGGTGGACTGCGGAGTGAGCTGCAAGCAGGTCCTAATGAGAATGGAAGCGGCGGGTCTTGCCCCTTTGAGCCTGAAAGGGATCTTGATTACCCACGAACACAGCGATCACATCGCCGGACTAAGAGTCACCGCTCAACGACTCAAACTACCGGTATATGTTAGCGCTGCCGCCAGCTCCGCATTACGTTTGCCTGCTGACATTGAGCTGCATAGCTTCACGCCAGGCGAGCCTTTTTTTCTTGCTGGTTTTGAAGTGGAGCCGTTCCGCATCCCTCACGATAGTGTGGATGCGGTCGCCTACTTGATTGGCAGGGCAGGGCGTTGGTTGGGAATCTGTACCGATCTGGGCTCTGTGACTCGCCTCGTGATCGACAAGCTAAAACGTTGCCAATTATTGTTGCTGGAGTTTAACCATGATGTAGGCATGCTTCTGGATGGGCCTTATCCGTGGCAACTCAAGCAACGGGTGCGGTCCCGTCATGGACACCTCTCCAATGAGCAGGCCGGAAAGTTGCTGGAGGCGGTAGCCGGACCCCATCTTGAGGCTGTTCTTCTCGCCCACCTCAGCGAAAAAAACAATTGTCCTGAGCTGGCGCTCGCCGCCGCGGGGGATGCCCTGTCCGGCCCCCAGCAGAGGCGGGTTCGATTGGAGGTTCTGCGACAACAGGGCCCAGGCTCCATCATCACCGTTGGCAGGCCCTGACTCAGGCCCCTTGAGCAGGGCGAATTTGACGAGCCTTGGTTCTGCTGCTGACAGCTGGAAATCGCCCTGTTACACTCCGCGCCCATCGTGCCAGACCACAGCGCAGTGTCCCGATTGCGGGGAGACTGTCGCGTTGGACAAGGAGCTCCGCTGTGATACCCCGTTATACCCGTCCGGAGATGGCAGAACTCTGGTCGGATCAGCATCGCCTTGAGATCATGTTGGAGATCGAACTGCTCGCCTGCGAGGCGATGGCAGAGCTGGGCGAGGTTCCGGTGGAGGCCGCTCGCGTATGTCGGGAGCGCGCCGACTTCGATATTGACCGGGTGTTCGAGCTTGAGAAAACCCTCAAGCACGATGTGATTGCCTTTTTAACCGCCGTCAATGAGCACATTGGTGAGGAGGGACGCTTCCTTCACAAGGGCATGACCAGCTCTGATGTCCTGGACACAGCTACCGCAGTCCAGTTCAAAGAGGCTGGCGAGCTGATTCTGGTGGAGTTGCAGCGGGTTATGGAGCTCGTCAAGAAGCGCGCATTCGAGCACCGGGACACCCAGTGCATCGGCCGCAGTCACGGCATTCACGCCGAGCCGACCACCTTTGGCCTCAAGCTGGCGGGTTGGTACGACGAGCTAAGCCGCTCAGAGGTGCGCATCAAGTCGGCAATCCATGAGATGAGCGTGGGGATGATCTCGGGCGCGGTGGGCACTTTTGCGTTCGTCAATCCAAGGGTGGAAGAGATGGTCTGTGCGCGGCTCGGCTTACAGCCCTCGCCGGTTGGGACCCAGGTCATTCCCCGGGATCGACACGCCGCGTTCTTCTCGGCTCTCGCTTTGCTGGCTTCGTCCATAGAACGTTTTGCGGTCGAGGTGCGCCACTTGCAGCGCACCGAAGTCCTCGAGGCTGAAGAACGCTTTACCAAAGGCCAAAAGGGCAGCTCTGCAATGCCCCATAAGCGCAACCCTATCCTCAGTGAGAATCTCACCGGGCTGGCACGCCTGATCCGTGGCTACGCCTTTCCCGCCATGGAGAATGTTGCGCTGTGGCACGAACGCGACATCAGCCACTCATCTGTGGAGCGGGTGATCGGCCCCGATGCCGCCATCGCCAGTCACTTTATGCTGGGCCGATTCGCCAAGGTCGTTGAAGGGCTGGTCGTATACCCAGAGAATATGCAGCGCAACCTCAATCTGTTGGGCGGAATTCATTTCAGTCAGCGCTTAATGCTCGCTCTGATTGAAACAGGTCTTACTCGTGAGCAGGCTTACGAGAAGGTGCAGACCCACGCGATGGCCGTCTGGCGCGGCGAGGGTCAGCTCAAGGAGTTGGTCGCTGGCGACTCCGAGATCAGCACACGCATCAGTTCCAGCAAGCTTGACGAAGTCTTCGACCCTAGCGCCTTTGTGCGCCATCGCGATCTCATCTTCGACAGAGTCTTCTCGTCCTGATGTGATCGCCCCCCCCTCCCGCTTTGTAGAAAGAGGTCAGGAAGTGCGAATTCGAGTCCATGTAACACCGCGCAGAGGGGTCCTTGACCCCCAGGGACAGGCCGTCGCGCACGGCCTCAGCAACCTTGGATTTTCAGGACTTGGAGAAGTGCGGGTCGGCAAGGTTGTTGACCTGGAACTGACCTCCGAGTCGGACCCTGAAGCCGCCCTCGCCACCGCTCGCAAGATGGCCAGCCAGCTGCTGGCCAATGAGGTGGTCGAAGACTTCAGCGTTGAAGTCCTCGGGTAGCTCATGCGCTTTGGCATTGTCACTTTTCCCGGGTCCAACTGTGACCAAGACGCCCACCATGTGGTGTCTCATGTTCTCGGGCACGAGGCCCGCTTCATCTGGCATAAGGAAACGGATCTTGAAGATGTGGACTGCGTGATCCTGCCCGGTGGCTTCAGCTACGGCGATTACCTGCGCTGCGGGGCGATCGCCCGGTTCTCACCGATCATGGACGCTGTGGTTCGATTTGCTAACGAGGGCGGCTATGTCATCGGCATCTGCAACGGCTTCCAGGTGCTGACCGAGACAGGATTGCTACCTGGGGTTTTGTTGCGCAACCAAGGACTCAAATTCATCTGTGAGGACACCCGCCTGGTGGTAGCGAACGGACACTCTCCCTGGACGGTACTGTGCCCGGAGACCCTGGTGGCTCCTATTGCTCATGCCGAGGGCTGCTACTTCGCGTCTCCTGAAGTCATCGGCCAGCTGGAAGAACAGGGGCGGGTGATCTTTCGCTATGCCAGCAGTCGCGGCGAAGAGCTGGCCGAGTCCAATCCCAATGGATCGATCAACAACATTGCAGGAATCATCAACGAAGCCGGCAATGTGCTCGGCATGATGCCCCACCCGGAGCGCAACTCAGAGACAGCTCTGGGTGACGCCAGTGGCGCGGCCATTTTTCGCTCTATCATCCACAGCTTCGAGGCCCGCGCGTGAATCCTCCAGCCGCTTTCTCTGCTGACCCTCGCCAGGGGGACCCCGCGATCACTGACCAGCTCATCGCCGAGCATGGCCTCACTCCGGACGAGTACCAGAAGGTCCTCGGCATCCTCGGCAGGCCGCCCACCTGGACTGAGCTTGGGGTGTTCTCGGTAATGTGGTCAGAACACTGCTCTTACAAGACCTCGCGCCGCTTCCTGAAAACCCTGCCCACCGAGGGCGAAAGGGTGCTGCAGGGACCCGGCGAGAATGCTGGCGTCGTCGATGTGGGCGACGGCCTGGGCGTGTGCTTCAAAATGGAGAGCCACAACCATCCCTCGTTTATTGAGCCCTATCAGGGTGCGGCTACGGGCGTTGGTGGCATTCTGCGCGACGTATTCACCATGAACGCGCGGCCCATCGCCCTGCTGAACTCGCTGCGCTTCGGCACGCCCGAGCACCCGCGCACCTCGTATCTGGTGGACGGGGTTGTCGACGGTATCGCCGGGTACGGCAACTGCATGGGGATCCCCACCGTTGGCGGCGAGATTGACTTCAACCGCTGTTACAACGGCAACATCCTGGTTAACGCTATGGCGGTTGGGATTGTTCCCGCAGATCGCATCTTTCGCGGTATCGCCGCGGGCCCGGGCAACCCGGTCCTCTACGTTGGTTCACGGACTGGGCGAGATGGAATTCACGGTGCCACCATGGCTTCTGACTCCTTCGAGGAGGGCGGAGAGGGACGCCGACCCACCGTGCAGGTCGGGGATCCTTACACCGAGAAGAGGCTGCTCGAGGCCTGCATGGAGTTGATGCAGCAAGATGCGGTGATTGCGATCCAGGACATGGGCGCAGCAGGGCTTACTTCATCGTCGGTAGAGATGGCAGGTCGTGGCGGCACGGGATTGGTCCTCCATGTGGATCGGATCCCGCGGCGTGAGCCGGGAATGACCCCTTACGAGTGTCTCCTTTCCGAATCCCAAGAGCGGATGTTGATCGTCGCAGCGGCGGGTCGCGAGCACATCGTGGAGGAGGTCTTCACCAAGTGGGACCTCGAAGCGGTGGTAGTGGGCGAGGTCACCGATGACGGCTGCTGGCGGATCCTCGAAGATGGTCAGACCGTGGCTGCAATTCCAGTTCTCGCCCTGACGGACGAGGCGCCCAACTACGACCGGCCCCGCGAGAAGCCGGCAGATCTTAAGCAGCGTCAGACCACCCCAGAGCTGTCCGCTCATGGAGACTGCGCTGCAGTACTGGAGCGCCTGCTGGGTTCGCCGGGAATAGCGGATAAGCGCTGGGTATATCGCCAATATGATCACATGGTGCGGCTGGGCACTTTGGAGCGTCCTGGCGATGCAGACGCCGCCGTGCTGCGGCTGCCCGGTTCTAAGCGAATGCTTGCGGTCTGTGTGGATGGCAACTCAGTACACGTAAAACTGGACCCCTTTGGCGGTGCCCAGGGAATCATTGCTGAGGCCTGCCGCAACCTGGCGTGCACCGGGGCGCAAGCGATTGGCGCGACCGATTGTCTTAACTTCGGCAATCCAGAGCGCCCGGATGTGATGTGGGAGTTTGAGCAGGCGGTGCTCGGCCTCGGCGAAGGGCTTCGCCAGGCCCATGTCCCCATTGTCTCGGGCAACGTGTCCTTCTACAACGAGACCGGCGAACAGAGCATCCACCCGACCCCCACCATCGGCATGGTGGGGCTGATTGAGGCCGGAGTATCGCCACTGGGTATGGCCCTGCCGTCAGCCGGGTCTCTGGTCCTGCTGGGATCGCCCCGGCCGGTGCTGGGCGGAAGCGCCTATGCCAGAGTTATCCACGACAGTGAACAGGGCATGCCGCCGCAGGTCTACTGGAGTGAGGAGTTGGCGCTTCACCAACTGCTCCGAGAGGCTGCTCAGCGGGGCTTACTGTTGGCTGCTCACGATCTCTCTGAAGGAGGGCTGGCAACCTCGCTGGCTGAGATGTTGATCTCCAGCAGGGGCAAGGCCAGCGGTTGTCAGATCCAGGTGCCTTGCCCGCCCAGCGCAGAAGCCGTGGAACTAAGCCTGTTTGGTGAAACCCACGGTTGCGCCTGGGTTGCGGTCGAGGACGAGCGAAGAGCAGAACTGCTGGCTCTCTGTCAAGAGATGCAGTGCCGGGCCACCGCCCTTGGCAGCATCGGTGGGGAGGGGTTGCGCATCCTTGACGCCCAGGGGAGTGTGGTTCTGGACCGGAGTGCTGAGAGCCTGAGGAAGGCCTTTGAAGGGGGCTTCGCTGAGAGCATTGGACTGAGCCCCTGCCCACCCCGCGTGTGATCTGAGCGGCGCCGCAGGAATGGACCGATTTCGTGAAGAGTGTGGGGTGATCGGGGTTTGGCAACACCCCGAGGCGTCGACTCTAGCCTATCTGGGACTCCATGCCCTGCAGCACCGCGGTCAGGAGGGTGCCGGGATCGTCTCGAGCGACGAGCGGTCTCTGTATGCCCATCGTGGCCAGGGTCTGGTCGCGGAGGTGTTTGGGCGACGCGAGAGCCTACAGGTCCTGCCGGGCGATCGCGCCATCGGCCATGTTCGCTATTCCACGGCAGGCGAGAGCGACCTCAGCAGCGTCCAGCCGCTTCTCGTACAACACAAAGGAAGCCGGCTAGCGGTAGCTCACAACGGCAACTTCGTTAATGCCGAAAGCCTACGCGCTCAACTCGAAGCCGAGGGTGCGATCTTTCAGTCGAGTACGGACACTGAGATCATTGTCCATCTGCTCGCTCGATCTCGCCAGAGCAGCACAGTCAATCGGCTGGTCGATGCGCTCAGCCGAATCAAGGGAGCCTGGACGTTGCTGGTCATAACTCCCGAGCACATGATCGCCGCGCGCGACCCCTTTGGCTTTCGCCCCCTGGTGTTGGGACAACATCCCGAAGGCGCCTGGTTGGTGGCGTCAGAAACGTGTGCCCTTGATCTGGTGGAGGCCAGCTATGTCCGTGACATTGAACCGGGCGAGGTAGTGGTATTTGACCGCTCCGGGGTTGCTTCTTTTAAGCCCTTTCCCAGGCAGAAGACCCACCGCTGCATCTTTGAGCACCTCTACTTCGCGCGCCCAGACACCTCGCTGTGGGGTCAGGGCGTCTACGAGGTCCGCCAGCGTCTGGGTCGCCAACTGGCCCGTGAGTGTCCGGCGGAGGCTGACTACGTATTACCGGTCCCCGACTCTGGGATTGCGGCCGCGCTGGGCTACTCCCTTGAATCGGAAATTCCGTTTCAGCTGGGCTTGGTCCGAAATCACTACGTAGGACGTAGCTTCATTGAGCCGACCCAGCAGATTCGCGATTTCGGCGTAAAGCTGAAACTCAACCCTCTCAGTCATCTACTCAGGGGCAAGCGGGTGGTCGTGATCGACGACAGCCTGGTGCGCGGCACCACCTGTCGCAAGATCATTCGCATGCTGCGCCGCGCGCGGGTGGCTGAGGTCCACCTGCGGATCGCCGCCCCACCAACCAAGGGTTCGTGCTTTTACGGCATCGACACGCCTAATCCGAGTGAACTGATCGCCTCGGGCAACGAAATCTCCGAGATCGGACGCTACGTTGGAGCCGACAGTATTGGCTATCTAAGCATCGGTGGGATGCATGCTGCGGTCCATGATGGCTCCTCAGGCTATTGCGATGCTTGCTTCTCAGGGCGCTATCCGGTGGAGCATGAAGACCTCTACAAGGCCCCTCAACTCCCTCTGTTCGACGCAGACTGATAGACTTGCCAGGTCGAATCCATAGCGGGGAGAGGGTGAAGTAGCGTGGCGGCCATCATCGGCATTGACCTGGGCACAACCAACAGCTGTGTAGCTGTAGTGCGCAACGGCAGACCTCAGGTCCTGGAAGACGACCGGGGATACAACATCCTGCCGTCCTGCGTTGCGACCAGCGGCAAGGGTCGTTTCCTGGTTGGGCACGGAGCCAAGGCCTTGGTGCTCAACCACCCGAAGAACACCCTGTATTCGGTGAAGAGATTGCTCGGCCGGAAGTTCAGCTCTGATGAAGTCCAGGAGGCGTCCAGGCACCTGAGCTTCGACATCCTGGCGGATGACCACGGGGATGTAGTCCTGCGGATGGGTGAGGTGGAGGTGACTCCGGTAGAGGTGTCATCCATCATCCTCAAGGCGGTCAAGGAGATCGCCGAGAAGAACCTCAACGAGACCATTGTTGATGCGGTCATCACCGTCCCTGCCAACTTCAGCCACCAGCAGCGGCAGGACACCATGGAGGCTGGCAAGAAGGCCGGTCTCAATGTCCTGCGCTTGATCAACGAGCCGACCGCAGCGGCTCTGGCATTCGGCTTTAAGAAGGACATCGATAAAAAGATCGCGATCTTCGACCTGGGCGGTGGAACCTTTGATGTCTCGGTAGTCGAAGCCGCCGAGGGGGTCTACGAAATCCTAGCAACGGCCGGCAACACCTTTCTGGGCGGCGAAGACTTTGACTACCGCATCGTAGATTGGCTGGTTGAGCAATTCATGGCGGCTGGCGGCGCGGACCCACGGGAAGACCTTGGGGCCTTGCAGCGACTCAAGGACGCCGCCGAGAAGGCCAAGTGTGAGCTCAGCTTCGTCGACCGCACGCCGGTCCTTATTCCGCGCTTGCAGGGTTCAAAGAACCTTGAGGTTGAGCTCCGTCGAGAACAACTTGAGGAGTTGGTTCAGGATCTGGTCAACGAGACCATTCGCATCACTGACGAAGCGCTTCGTGAAGCTGGGATCAAGACCGAAGAACTCGATGAGATTATCCTGGTTGGTGGCATGACTCGGATGCCGAAGATCCAGGAAACCATTCGGGTCTACTTTGGTAAGAATCCCTGCAAGGGTGTTCACCCCGAAGAGGTGGTCGCCATCGGCGCGGCGGTGCACGGCTCCTTCCTGGGTGAAGGGGGAGGGGAGGACAGCGATGCTCCGTTGCTGCTCGACGTCACTCCGTTCAGCCTAGGCATGGATGTGGCCGGAGGTTACTGCCGGCCCATCATCAAGCGCAACACCACCGTCCCTTGCTCGGAGACACGTACGTTCACTACGGTGGTTGACAATCAAGAGCAGGTCCAGGTGATCGTCCGGCAGGGCGAAAGTAACATCGCTGACGACAACGAGTTTCTGGGTGAGTTTACCCTGCAGGGGATTCGAGAAGCCCTCAGTCACGAGCCCAAGATTGACGTCACCTTCAAGGTCGACGGGAACGCCATCCTGCATGTCAGCGCGATGGACCGGGACACGGGTGAGAGCCATGAGATTTCGATCCGCGAGTTTGTTCGGGAAGACGATGTCAAGGCCGTCACTCTGACCGAAGGGGACGGCCCCCAGCCGGCCTCGGCAGCAAGCTCCGCACCACCACCATCAGACGACAAGTCGGAAGGCAGCGGTCTGCTCGGCAAACTTGCCAAGATGGCGCGCCGCGGCTCGGCCGATGAGCACGCCGTGGCAGAGCGTGACGAAGCGGCAGCCAAGGCTGCAATGGAAGCTGCAGAGCGCGAACCCAAAGCGCCGGAACCGACTGCTGAGGTGCCAGCGTCGGAACCGCTGGTTGCCGATGAACACGCGGTGGCAGAGCGTGACGAAGAAGCTGCTGCACGCGCGCTGGCCGCCAATATGGAGGACACCGCCGAGATCCCCACGCTGTCCCATGCGGACATCTATGACATCGCACCCAAGGAAAGCAGCTCCCCCTTTGGCTCAGGGCTCAACGTCAGTGACGACCTCGATCTGGCGAACAATGGATTGGACGATCTCGACCCCTTTGGCATAGCGCCCAAGGCCGAGGAGAGTTCCGGGGTTGCTGCCGGAGCAGCCATTGTGCACTCGACGCCACTGGAGCAGGAACAGGCGCCCGCGGCCCCAGCGCCAGAGCCGGCGCGGCCCAAGAAGCGGCCGGCGCGGCTGCGCATCTCTTACAAACAGACCGCTACCTTCGTGAAGGAATACCAGCGGAACCTCAAACGAGGTGGCACTTTTGTCAAGACCAAGAAGCCACTAGAGGTAGGGCGAAGTTGCATCCTACATCTCACGATTCCTGGTGTTGAAGAGCCGATCGAGATCCGCGGAGCCGTGGTCTGGTCCAGCCGCGACGCTGAAGACGTCGAGGGCAAGGACCAGGGCATGGGGATCAAGTATGCAAGCGGTGATGACTCAGGGCTGAAGCGACTACGAGAGGTGCTGAACACTCTCGAGGGTGAGGCCACCAGCTAAAGAGCCAGCGATTCCGGCCTACATGGTCAAGCCACCGTCCACCACGAACACCTGACCGGTAATGTAGCCAGCAGCTGGGCTGCACAGGAAGGCTACCGTCTGAGCGACTTCGTCGACCGTGCCCATACGCCCACAGGGAACCATCTTCAGCATCTCATCGAGCATGGCCTTGGGCATCGCGTCGGTCATGTCGGTTTGGATGAAGCCAGGAGCTACACAGTTCACCAGGATCTTGCGCTTACCGAGTTCCTTGGCGACTGCCTTGGTGAAGCCAATCATGCCAGCCTTCGCTGCACTGTAGTTCGCCTGCCCGGGCACGCCTACCAGCCCGGACACCGAGGCGATATTAATGACACGTGCACCTCCTTCGCGGTTACGTAACAACGAACGAGTGGCCTGCTGGGTGACGTTATAGCAGCCGCCAAGGTTGGTCTGAATCACGGCGTTCCAGTCCTCATGCTTCATGGCCATAAGCAACTTGTCGCGGGTGATTCCGGCGTTGTTGACCAGGATGTCCATCCCACCCAGTGCGTCCACAGTGCCCTTCACCAAGGCTCCGGCGGAGGCGAAATCAGAGACATCGGCTTGAATAGCGGCCGCCTCACGACCCATCGCCTTGATCTCAGCAACAACCTCATCGGCTGCCGCAGAGTTACTGTTGTAATTAATCACTACGTCGGCCCCGCGTCGCGCCAGTTCGAGCGCAATTCCGCGACCGATTCCTCGGGATCCGCCGGTGACGAGGGCCTTGTTTCCGCTGAGTTCCATCCATGCCTCCAAGAGGGGTTGCCGGCATCTCTTAACGGAGCGCGCCCGCGCGGTCAACGGCCGGAAGCTCAGAACACCGGAACCGGGATTCTTTGCTCAAGCACCTGAACCCGAACCTGCTGCTCATCAAGCTCATGCTTTTTAGCGCGCTCAGGGGCCACCGCCCACCAGTGCACGCTCACTACCAGGGTGAATCGCCCCGCTTTACTAGCGGTAGAGAGCTTCTGCCGATAGTCAAAGACCCGGCTTGAGGCGGCTTGTAGCCGAGTGTCCGAGAGTTGGGTAAAGGGTGGGGTGCTTTGCACCTCACGGCCCATCCAGTGCGACTCTATCGAGGTCCCCCGAGCGCGGTTGCCCTGGGCATCAACCAACTCAAAACGAAGCTCCAGGCGGTGACTTGGATCGCCTGTCGGGACCGCATGCCCGGCTCCTGTGTTGAGCAGGGTTGCGCTGGCCCGGAGTTCACTGCCCCGCTCCAGCTCAGGGCTGCGCAAAGCCACTTCTAAGGTCAGTGCCCTGCGTAAGGCCTGCGGGTCGCGCTGCCGCAGAAAGCCGTGCGATGAGTAAGCGGCGTAGCGCGCCCCAGCCACCTGACCAGAGACTCGCGGCATGTGGCACTCCTGACAGGGAATCTCAGCTTCCCCCCAGGGCGATCGGAGCCACTCTCCAACGGTGTCAAGGAATGGATGCTCCTCTGCTCCCTGTAGGGCCAGCTGGTGGCAGTAGGAACAGGCCTCGGTGCCGCGCAGGCTCTCAGCTTGTGCAACCGGATGCGGAGCGGCCGAGCTGTGGAGTTCGCGAGGCCCGTAGATGACCCCGTCCCGAATATGGCAGGCAGCGCAGGTTACTCCTTCCTGAGCGAGGGTCGGGCTGTAGCTGGGGTTCTCACTTCGCGGTCCGCTGGAACCAGGCCCAAGGTGCAGGTAAGGGCGTTGGTTTGCTAACGGCAGGTGGCAATCCTGACACTCTGGCGGATCACCAAGGGCTTTGAGGGCTGCCAGATACACGGGATTACTGGAGGCGGTAGAGTGTCCGGAGGAACGCCATTGGTCGTGTAGTTCACCGTGGCAAGCGTTACAGGCCTGGGCAGACAGCGAGCTCATCGGCGCAGGAGGCTCCTGGGCTGCGATCGGGCCGAGCCGTTGGGGGAACAAGCGCGGGCCTGAGCTGCCGCGGGCCCGAGTGAAGTTATTGCTGCTGGCGCTCCAAATAGGAGGGCTTAAGGCCGAATCCCGGCGAGATTCAGCGGAGCCGGGCTCGGCCTCATCGTTATCCATCGGCTCTGCTCTGCCATCGTCCTGTTGCTGTTCCTCCTCGGCCAGCACAAGTGGGGCAGAAGGGCCAGCCAACCATCCGGTCAGCAACAGCAGAGACAGCAACTTGAGTGCAGGGTGCTTCATCAAGGTGCCAAGGGTAACAGCAGGCGCATGTGATGCGGACAAGGAACAGCAGAGCTTGCCAAAAGACTCGCTGGGCTCAGCTGCCGGGTCTGCTTAGAAGTTAATCACAGTGGCATCGTCCTGACTCGTGGCTGAGGGGATCTGTACTGCGCTTCCCTGCCCATATATGTCCGCATAAATGCTGTAGAAGCGCATCACTTTTTTTATGTAATTGCGAGTCTCGTCAAAGGCGATTTCTTCGATGAATTCTTCTAATGGGATGCCCTGCTTAGAGCGGAGCCAGCGACCTATATTGTGGGGCCCCCCATTGTAAGCGCCGACCGCAAGGGGGTATTGGCCCGCAAAACGATCCAACAACTGCCCCATGTACCAGGTGCCGACCCCAATGTTGGTCTCGGGCGACAGCAACTTCTCCACCCGAAAATCGTCTCTGCCCATGAGGGCCGCCACCCGCGCGCCCGTCGCCGGCATGACCTGAACCAGTCCCAAGGCGCCGACTCTGGATACGGCGTCGTGACGAAACAGACTCTCGGCGCGCATAATCGACAACATCAGCAGCGGATCGACGTTGTTCTCCCAGCCCGCCCGCCACACGTGCGGAGCAAAGGCGGCCGGATAAAGAAGCGTCCAAGCTGCTCGACCATCCTGGTCTGCTCTGGATAGCTTCCCATATTCAGTGGCCTTGTTAGCAAAGTGTGCCACGCTGGCCGGGTAACCGGCTGCAGCGAACAGATCACGCCACTCGCCATTATCCAGGCCGAGCTCCAGGATCGCCGCCCATCGTGCTACTTCTGGGCCACCCCTGCGACCGTTTGATGCTTTCCAGCGGCTCACTTTTCGCTTAATCGACCGCTTCCTTCGAACCTTGCGCACCTCGTTATAGATTTCGGACAGCAACGGACCGGCCAATTCACCCAGCCCCACACGGCTCAATTCATAAGCAGTAGCAAGGCCGCCCCAGTGAGGCTCATTGGCGCGCACGAAATCACGCCACAGCTGCTTGCCCTGTGCGCCATCCCACAGGCTCGATGCTTGCCAGGTTGGCGGAGGCTGGCCCGCCACATCGTCTGCTGCGACGAGGTCGGCTGAGTTGGGCAACAGCGGCAGCTGCGAAGCTGCAGGCCGGCCATCGGTCATCAACAGAGAAGCGCTCGACCAGGGCGATGTTGGCGCCACCAACAGCCTGCCGTCTGTGTCGCGCCTTGGCGCGCCCAGACTTTCATCAGGGTCAAGAGGCGCTGCCAGCCCTGGCCGAGCGGCGTCAATAAGTCGATTCAGCGCACCCTGCAGCGAGCCCGTTCGCAGTGGCGCGTGAGCAGGTCGCTCACGCCCAGATCTGAGCCCCGGCCAGCGCCCATCCCTGAGTTTCAGATCGGGCTGCAGTCCGCTGCGCCGACGCTCGCGGCTCCGCAGAACCAGCGCATACCAGCTGTCGGAATGGTCCTTGAGAATGGCCTGAAACTGCTCCTCGGCGGCGCCTCTCTGCTTCAACCGGCGCAGGGTTTGGCCCAGGTAATAACGGGCAGCAACTCGATAACG
Organism: Deltaproteobacteria bacterium UBA6601; assembly: GCA_002433485.1. Lineage (GTDB taxonomy): Bacteria > Myxococcota_A > UBA796 > UBA9615 > UBA9615 > UBA6601. The sequence goes on along the minus strand of DJIF01000130.1, from coordinate 61,127 downwards.
AGAAGACCGCCGAGTGAGTTCCTCTAGCTCCTCCTTGGCCACCGCAAACAAGCCGCCTCGATAGGCGTAATATGCGACGAAGAAGCGTACCTTCGAGCTACGCCGCGCGCGACTCGATGCACCCCTCCAGCGCTGATAAGCCTCTCGCGCCTGCCGGTAGTTACCGGCCCCGACATGCAACAGCGCACTGCGCTCGTAAGAAGAGCGAAAGCGACGATGACTTGGGAACCGTTTGCGGCCGATCTCCTGGTAGCGCACTGCTTCCTCGAAGCGACCAGCTCGGCTAAGCCCCTGTACTGCCCAATACAGATGTTCTGCTGCAGCTGGCTCGCTGGGTTCAGCCTCATATTTGGCTGCATTCCATTCGCCGACTTCTTCATAGCGTCGGTTGCGCCATAGAAAAGTGTGGCGCTCGTCGGCCAGACGCCTGGCCAGAGCACCTTCTGGGTCGGTTCCTTCCGCCTGCCTCTTCTCAAGGTCACAATAGAGTTCATAGGAGCTCTCGACCTCACCCGAATCGCGCAGCGCACAGGCGCGTACATAGAGCTCTTGATCCGACAACTTGGGCAGCTCTACCCCGCTTGCCTCAAGGCGCCGCAGCGCTTGCTCCGCGGCTAGCGACGTAGTCGGCAATCGATGGTTTAGATAGAGGGCCCGGAAGGCGCGCAGCGCTCCCTGCAGATCTCCGGCGCGCTCCAGCGACTCGGCAATCTTAAGGCGCAGCTCCTCGCCGCGCTGATCTTCGGGATGCTCGTCGAGAAATTGTTGGTAGCGTTCAATCGCCAGCCGATACGCCCCAAGACCCATGTGCGCATCCGCCAGAATGAGTCGGCACTCGTCAGCCATCTCACCATCAACAAACTCACGCAGATAGCGGTCACACTCCGAGATCGCGGTGCGCAGCTTCCCTCTTCGTAAATCAGCGCGCGCCTCATAGAAAGCAGCGAGCTCGCGCAGCGGATGCGCCTCTAGTTTGCGGACCTGGAAGAAGGCAGCGCTGGCCTGCTGAAAGTGACCAAGGCGATCGTTGATCCAGCCTCGCAAGAACTGGGCTCGATGCCGCTCTGCAGCGCTCAGCCGGCCCCGCTTAAGCGCCTCTCGAAGCAGGTGGAGAGCACGACGGTAATCACCCGTTGTGAAGCTATCCACTGCCCGCTCGAGATACTGACCCGGGCTCTCATGAGAACCAGGAAAGCCGGGCCCATTACTCAGCTTGGCATCCGCAGCACCTCCCAGCCCCTGGTCTTCCGCCATAGCTGGCGGAGGGGTCAGTAGCCACGACCCCACTGCGCAGAACAACACCAACAAAACATTGGGACTCTTCCAACGGCGCGATTTAGGCATCGAGCGAGATGGTACGGCCGTCGGTCGCGGACCTCAAGGGAGGCAGGTGCGCAGGGGGGGGCGGAGAGCTTGACCGGAACTGGGGGTGGGGATAGGGTCCTTTGCTCTACCCGAGTCAGACTTAGGACAGTCAGAGGAAGGAGAAAAGCAGATGCCGGTTTTCTCGCATGCTGAGAACTATGACCACGAACAAGTGGTGTTCTGCCGCGATGATGCATCCGGGCTGAAGGCCATCATTGCCATTCACGACACGACCCTTGGCCCAGCGCTGGGTGGGTGCCGCTTTTATCCATACCCTTCCGAAGCAGATGCTCTGCGAGATGTGTTGCGACTCTCTCGAGGGATGACCTACAAGGCAGCCTGCGCCAACCTGAACCTCGGTGGCGGCAAGGCGGTCATTATCGGCAACCCTCGCCAGGATAAGAGCGAAGCGCTGCTGCGAAGCTTTGGCCAATTCGTCAACAGCCTCGGCGGACGTTACATAACTGCTGAAGACTCCGGCACCTCCGTGTCCGATATGGATTTCATCAGTATGGAAACCGAACATGTGTGTGGGGTATCCATGTTCGCCGGCGGGAGCGGCGACCCGTCACCGGTCACTGCCTGGGGTGTCTTTCACGGGATCCGAGCCGCCTGCAAGGAAGTCTACGGGAGCCCTGACATCAAAGGCCGCAAGGTCGCCATCCAAGGCGTCGGCAATGTCGGCGTCCATCTGGTTCAGTACCTCCACGAGGCGGGCGCGAGCACGGTCATTACTGATGTGGATGAGGCTCGCCTCCAGCAACTGGCCGAAGCTCACAACTGCGAAGTGGTCGGAACGGATGATATCTACGGAGTCGAGGCCGATGTTTTTGCGCCCTGTGCACTGGGTGCAATTCTCAACGACAGCACAATCCCACAACTCAAGGTCTCGATTGTTGCCGGCGGTTCCAACAATCAGCTTGAGAATATGCAGCGCCACGGCGCCATGCTCAGGGAACGCGAGATCCTCTATGCGCCCGACTATGTGATCAACGCCGGCGGTCTGATCAATGTGTGTGCTGAGCTCAGCAATTCACCCCGAGAGAAGGCCCTCAGGGACGCCGAGAATATCTACCAGACGCTGAGCGAGATCTTCGCTCTAGCACGCGACCACGGAATCACCACTGCCGAGGCCAGCAATCTGGTCGCTGAAGCACGCCTTAAGGCCATCTCCAGCCTGTCGTCCTTCCATCAGGGCCCTCGGACTCGCTGAAGCTGCAGCGACTGCTCTGCTCGTGCGCATTGAGATCGACACCTGGGCCAGCCAGGGGCGCGAGGTCCATCGCGCCGCCGAGCTGCTTCGCGAGGGAGGGGTTCTGGCAATTCCGACCGACTCGGGTTATTCGCTGGCCTGTGACCTGCATAGCCCCAAGTCCATCGACAAGCTGTACGCCCTTAAGCAGAGCCCGCGCAGTCACCCCTTGAGCATCCTGCTAGCTGATGTGGATGATGTGGGGCGCTATGCCGGGCACATCTCCACCCTTACCTACCGCACCCTCAAGCGCTTGTTGCCTGGGCCCTATACCTTCATCCTTAATGCGGGCCGCGAGATTCCCAAGCGGATGCATAAGAAGCGGCGTACCATCGGAATCCGTGTGCCGGATGCTGCGATCCCGAGGGCTCTGGCGCTGCAGTTGGGGAGGCCCCTGGTGACAACTTCGCTGCGCCAGGATGAAGAGGAGCGCTTCGTGGTGGACCCCAACCACATCGAGCGCGATCTCGGCCACCAACTTGCGGCGGTAGTCGACGGCGGCCTGGGCCTGGAGCGGCCAACCACAGTGGTCGATATGACCTGCACCCCGTACTTGATCCTCAGAGAGGGGCAGGGTGATGTCGATGTCATCTGATCAGACGGAACGGCGCCGGATTCTGCTGGGCGTATGCGGAGGGGTCAGCGCATTCAAGGCAATTTTACTGGTGCGAAGGCTTCAAGATGCCGGCTTTGAGGTGCGGGTCGTCATGACCGATGCGGCGACCCGCTTCATTGGCGTGCCGACCTTCCATGCGATCTCGCAAAACCCCGTGCACAGGAGCGTGTGGGCCCTGGATGAGAGCAGCGCAGGTGAACTCCATGTGGATCTATCGCGCTGGGCCGACGCTATCGTTGTTTATCCAGCAACGGCGAATCTGGTCGGCGGCCTGAGCGCAGGTCTGGCCGACGACCTCCTGAAGCTCTGTATCTGTTGTTTTGATGGGCCGGTATTGGTCAGCCCGGCCATGCACAGCAAGATGGCTGGTCATCCCCTTCACCACCAGGCCCTCGAGCGTCTCAACGCCTCAGGCATCACCGTTGTTCCCAGTGAGTCGGGCCGTCTGGCGAGCGGCGAGTCGGGGCAGGGGAGGCTGCCTGAACCTGAGGTCATCGTTGCTGAGGTAGAGCGAATGTTGCAGAGCAACGACCTGAGTGATAGCAAGCTGCTGATCTCGGCGGGCCCGACCCGTGAAGCTCTGGACCCAGTGCGTTTCCTCACCAATCGCAGCAGCGGAAAGATGGGCTTCGCTCTGGCCGAAGAGGCCCTCGCAAGAGGCGCTGAAGTGACGCTCGTCAGCGGACCGGTAGCGCTAAGCACTCCGCGCGGGGCGCGGCGCATTGATGTGGAGAGCGCCGAACAGATGGCAGCCGCGATCAAGAGCACTCTCCCGGGGATGGATGCATTGATCATGGCCGCCGCGGTAGCTGACTTTCGGCCGCAGAACATCGCATCGCACAAGCTCAAAAAGGGCGACCGAAACGCAGCAAATCTGGAGCTTAAACGGTGCCCCGACATCCTCGCCGAGGTGGTTCCTGAAGCCCGCCCCAGGGTCGTCGTAGGCTTCGCAATGGAGACCAGCGAATTGCTCAGCGGAGCGAGCGCCAAGCTCGAGGCTAAGAACCTAGACCTGATTGTTGCCAACGACCTCTCCCAAGCCGGAGCCGGCTTTGCGGTCGACACCAATGCAGTAACCATTCTTGACCGCGATGGAGGTGCCGACGAACTGCCACTGATGAGTAAGCGGGCGGTGGCGGGCCGGGTTCTGGATCGGGTGGTCGCGCTTCTGACCGCGCTACTCTTACTGCTGCTACCCGCCTGCGGCGGCGAGGACAACGACGACAACGGACCAACTTGGCCTCCATCAGTAGCCGGACCGCTACAGGCGGGTGTAGCAGGAGGTACTCTCGACCTGCCAGTTGGGGTTCCACTGGGCGGCTACACCGACCGGGACCGGGCGCTGGGCAATGAGCCGGGACCTGACGCCAGGAACTCGGACTATCGGGTCGATTTTGTCCCGTCGGCAGGATGGCAGACTCGCATTCCCGCCGATGTGCTGTGGCTGGAAAATGGCCAGGAGACGGCCGTGCTGGTGCGATTTGGCCTTATTTATTCGTTTGACGGCCTCACCGAGGCCATCGGCCAGCGTCTGAGTGAACGTATCGGTCGGGACCTCTCCGACTCAGTGTTCACCATGGCCAATCACAGCCACTCGTCATACGGGCCGTTCACCAAAGCCTTTGTGCTGTTCTTCGGTGGTGACTTCTTCAATCAGGAGATCTTCGATCGTCTCGTAAGTCAGTTGGTGGAGTTGGCTGTGCAAGCCTGGGAGACACGGCAGGACGCGGCCATCGGAATCGGCATCAACCCTCAGTTCGATCCTATCGGTGAGGACCGGCTGTTCGGCGATCGACGCACCGAGAATGACCACCTGCCCGGCCCTGACGGGTCGCCCACCGGAGCTGGCTGGAAGGACCCTCAGGCAACTTTGCTGCGGGTGGATGGCGTTGATGGCAGTCCCATAGCCGCACTCTTCAGCTTCGGCATCCATGGAACCATCATGGGTGGCAGTAACGCGCTGATCAGCAGCGAAGCTCCTGACCATATCAGTGCGCTGCTCAACGAACGCCATGGAGGCCCCCGCTGGATGTTCGCCCAGGGGGCGGCCGGTGATGTGGCGCCGCGGGGTCAATTTGAAGGCTTTGCACGAATGGAGTCCATCGCCGAAACAGCCGCGCAGGGGATCCTCGAGCTGTATGAGGCCACCGAAGTCCGCGGCGGAGAAATCCAGCTCGAGCCGGCGCAGCGCTATGTTGAACAGGGACGCGACATTCGTGTGACCCGTGCCGGCAGTGCCGATCTTCACTACCTGCCGTGGGACCCGGCCTGGGCAGAGGACCCATACGTTCCGGACATGCTGATCTGGAACGATGACGGCAGTGTGCGTAGTCCTCTTGATGAGTTTTGGGCCCAACACGGGGCATTGCTCTGCGGTGAGCCGGAGATCGACATATCACTGTTTGGCCTCAACGTCCCCTTGCCCGCCTACCAGAGCTGCCTTGACGTAGACAAGAGCTTCTCTCTGTTCCGCATCGCCTTTCGGGCGTTCATCTCAGACCGGGAGCAGTACCCGTTGCCACTGCCAGAGTCCCGCACTGCCATGCTTGGCGCGCTGGGCTTACGGAGTCTGCCGGTAACGGTGATGGGGCAGGGGAGCGCGGAAGAGGATGTAGTACTGGCATTTGCCCCGGGTGAAGTCACCACTCTATGGGCCCAGAACCTGCGCTATCGGGCTCTCCATGAAGCTGAAGTGCACCGAACTGTGGTGCTTGGCTACGCCATGGACCATGAAGGCTATCTGTTGACGGTCGAAGACTGGCTGCAAGGTGGGTTTGAACCGGCCATTACCTGGTGGGGACCCCTGCAGGGAGAACATCTGCTGGAGCGACAACTAGAGCTTGTTGCCCTGGCCAACAGCCCGCTTGCCGAAGACCCGGCCTGGCCCGACTACCCCACCTCCACCTGGTACCCCGAATGGGAGCAGACACCGGTAGTCCCGGACCAAACCGCAAACGCCGGACAAGCCCTGAGCGATGTTCCCGATTACCTCTTCACCTGGGACGGCGCGGCTCCCGAGCAGGCTCAGCCCGAAGCACAGATAGCGCGGATTCAGGGAATGGCACGGTTCAGCTTTGAAGGCGGCGACCCCTCCTTGGGGCTGCTTTCTGTGCAGCTTGAACAAGAGCAGGATGACGGCAGCTGGCAGCTGCTGCGGACCCCCCAGGGCAACGCCATCAGCGATGCCCTGGCCGACATCATTGTCACCTACACACCTAATCCGCTCAGCGGCACAGACGTCGAACCGGATCCCGAGCGGCGTCACTACTACCATGCTCAGTGGCAGCCGCTGAACACCTGGGCTGGCCTGGACCAGCTGGCCACCCTGCCGACTACTCGTTATCGCTTCCTGGTCAACGGGCCGAGCAAGGACCCGGCTGACGATAACTACCCCTATGACACCATCAGCTACGAGCTGCGCTCTGAGGCTTTCGAAGTGGTTCCTGCACAGGTGGAGCTGGAACTGGCCGTCGAGGGTGATTCATTGCAGATACAGGCCGCCTATACCGCTGCCGCCCAGGGCTACCGGCTGTTACACGCGCAATCTGCGCCGACGACCCCCACCCCCCTGGTGGTGAGCGGCAAGGGTCTGCAGGTGAGCGCCGCTGCCGTTACCGGAGGCGAAGCTGTGGCCCTTGGCATCACTGAGCAAAGCGAGACCTCGAGCGGGACGCTTGTGCAAGTTTCAATCGCTCAGCTCCTTGAACAAGGCAGTCAGAACTGGCAAATCAGCATCGATGATGGAGCCGGCAACATCGGACTCGCCAATCTGGAGCTCCCTTGAGCAATCAGGCCCCAGAATCGCCCGCCGATGAGTTGCTTGCGCTGAGCCTTGACCTGCGGGCTTGGGTGGAACTGCACGGCCGTGAGTTCGCCAGGCCCGGGACGGAAAGAGAGGACCCGCTCCCCCTCACCAACCATTCAGAGTCGGCCACAGGCACGCCGGCCTCGCCGAGCCGTGGCCCTGATCCAGTAAGCGACGTTGCCCCTGCAACGCTCAGGCAATTTGATTGGACTGGCCCTGAAGATGCGGAGCTGGTCTTCATTCGCCAGCACTCAACCAACAGCGCAGCCGAGGACCTGTTTGAGCGGATCCTGCACAACGTTCTTGGCCTGCGCCGGTCCGAGGTACGGGTCTGCTCGGTGACGGAGCCGGACTCTGGCTCGACCGTTCTTCAACTCCCTCAGGCCATCACAGTTGAGCTCCATCGTCCAGAGCGGATCCTGATCATTGCCCTGGGTCAGAAGGTCTGCAGCCTGCTTTCGGGGGGTGGTGACCTGGCACGACTGCGAGGTGCGGTGCACAGCTACGGCGGCGTAGCCCTGCTATATAGCCACGACGCCAGCCACCTGCTGGTGAACAGTCAGGACAAGCGGGCTGTGTTCGAGGACATGAAGCTGCTGCGCCGCAAATATGCGCAGATCACTGGGCGTGAGTTGCCCAGCCCTGCCGGAGAGAGACGTCGATGAATCTGCGACTGTTAAACATCTGCATCCTCAGCATGGCGCTGATTACAGCAGCGCTGAGCAGTGCTACGCGTGCCCAGGAGGCAATTGAGCCCACGTCTGATGAGACCTCGGTCAAGCCGATCAAAGCAGGTGAAGCTCAACCCATTCGTGATCCAGGCCCGGGAAGAATCCAGGTCCTCACCCTCGATGATCAGATCATTAATCGGGGTACGCGGGATTACTTCGTAGAGGGCATCGCAAAGGCCGAACAGGACCCGGAGGTGCGGGCTGTGGTCTTGGTTCTCGACACGCCGGGCGGCTCGCTACAGAGCACCCGCGAGATGGTCAAGGAAATGCTCCGTTCGGAAGTACCTCTGATTGTCTATGTGGGTCCACGCGGGTCTCGGGCTGCATCGGCGGGGACCTTCATCACCATGGCTGCACACGTCGCGGCAATGGCGCCTGCCACCAACATCGGAGCAGCACATCCGGTGATGATGTCCATGCCAACCACCGGCCAGGAACAGGAGGACGAGGAATCCAAGAAGGACTCTGAGGCCGCCATGTTGGAGAAGGTGACCAATGACTCGGTCGCCTTTATCCGCAACGTTGCGGAACAACGGGGGCGTAATGCGGACTGGGCCGAAAAGGCGGTCAGGGAGAGCGTCTCAATTCAAGTAGACGAAGCCGTCGAATTGGGTGTTGTCGATCTGGAAGCGGAGTCTTTGGATGATTTGCTGGAGCAGATCGACGGACAGGAGATCAGCCTCGCGACAGACCAGCGACTGGTACTGCGCACGCAGGGAGCGGTGGAGCATGTGCCCATGAGCCTTGCGCACCGGGTTCTGACTCTCCTGACCCACCCCAACGTGACCTATCTGCTAATGGCGCTGGCAGCGCTGGGCTTCTACCTGGAGTTCAACAATCCGGGCCTCATCATTCCCGGTGTGGTTGGCGCAATCGCGCTGCTGCTCGCGGCATTCGGCCTCAGCGCCATTCCAGTCAATCTGCTGGCCCTGGTCTTCGTCTTCATTGGTTTTGGCTGTCTATTTGCCGAAGTCTATTTTCCCAGCTATGGACTGCTGACGGTTGGAGGTGGTGTGTCTCTGGCCTTTGGGGGTCTGTTTCTGGTGAAGAAGAGTCCTGAATTCAATATCGGAGTCACTCCTGAAGTGGTGGCCATCGTAGTGGTCTTCACCATGCTCTGCGTGGGCTTAGTCGCCTGGCTGGTCTGGCGCGGACACACTCGCAAGGTAATGGGCGGCGAAGAAGGAATGGTGGGCGCCGCGGGCCACACCTTGAGCGCCATCCCCGGGGGTCGTAAGACTGGCCAGGTATTTGTCCATAGCGAACGCTGGGCGGCCTTCTCCAGGGACCCCATTGGCGAGGACAGTCCGATCACGGTGATCGCGGTGCACGGCCTGAAACTGGAAGTCCAGGCCGCAACCTCCGAAGCCCCTCCCGAACTGCCGTCGAACCCCACTTCGACGGCCCAAACCCAACCGGAGTAACGAACAATGAGTGCGTTCATTGAATTGGCCTTCTTTTTCGTCATCGCTGGCGTCGCCATCCTGTCGTCGGCCATCAAGATCTTGCGTGAATATGAGCGAGGCACCGTGTTTCGGCTTGGCCGCTTTGTCGCGGTCAAAGGCCCAGGAATCGTCTTCCTGATTCCCTTTGTGGACAAGCTCGTCAAGGTAGACCTGCGGGTAGTAACCCTCGACATTCCGACCCAGGATGTGATCACCCGCGACAACGTCTCCGTAAAGATCAATGCGGTGGTTTATTTCCGGGTGATGTCGCCGGAGAAGGCCATCATCGAGGTGGACAACTTCCTCTATGCCACCTCGCAGTTGGCCCAGACCACACTGCGCTCGGTGGCAGGAACCTGTGAGCTGGACGAACTACTCGCTGACCGCGAGAAGATCAACACCAAGCTGCAGAACCTGCTCGACGAAGACACTGATGCCTGGGGCATCAAGGTCAGCAAGGTAGAACTCAAGCACATCGACCTACCGCAGGAGATGCAGCGCGCTATGGCCAAGCAGGCAGAAGCGGAACGGGAGCGGCGCGCCAAGATCATTGCTGCGGATGGCGAACTGCAGGCAAGTTCAAAGCTCACCGAGGCATCCAAGATCATGGGCGAGAGCCCGATCACCATTCAGTTGCGCTACCTGCAGACCCTGTCCGAAGTGTCCGCCGAGAACAGCTCAACTGTGGTCTTCCCGATCCCCATTGAGATGCTCAAGGCCTTTTCTGGCATGAACCATGGCAAGGATTCTGAGGGCTGAGGAAAGCTTCAGTCGAACCCAAAGCGGGCCGCGACTGGGAAGCGACGACCAGAGCCAAAGGCCTTGCTGGTTACTCGCAGCCCAGGTGCCGCCTGGCGGCGCTTGAATTCGTTGCGGTTGACCAACTGGACCACCGCCTCAACCTGGTCGCTCGGGATGCCCGTTTGTTGGGCGATTGCGGCGGGCTCGGCGCACTGCTCTATGTAGCCGTTAAGAATGGCGTCAAGCACGGGGTAGGGCGGCAGCGAGTCGGTGTCCAGCTGATCAGGGGCGAGTTCCGCGGACGGAGGCTTGTTGATCGTCTCTTGCGGGATAACAACTCCGTCGCAATTGAGCCAATTGGCAACTTCATAGACCAGGGTCTTGGGAAGGTCGGAGATAACCGCCAGTCCGCCAGCCATATCGCCATAGAGGGTGCAATAGCCCACCGCCAGCTCACTCTTATTGCCAGTAGAGAGCACCAGCGCCCCCCGCCGATTTGACCAGGCCATGAGCAGATTCCCGCGAATTCGCGCCTGGAGGTTCTGATCGGCCAGACCCGTGGTCTGAATATCCACACAGCCAGCGCTCTTCCAGAGCTCGCTGAGACTATCTTGATAAGCACGGTGAGTGCTCTCTATCGGCACTACATGAAATTCGATCCCGAGTGCCTCAGCGAGTTGCCTGGAATCCTCTATAGAACCGCTCGACGAATATCGTGACGGCATGGTGATCCCGGTAACCTGGTCAGCCCCCAGGGCTCGCACTGCCAGGGCGGCAGTTACCGCCGAGTCGATGCCGCCGCTGAGGCCAACCACAGCGCGTTCAAAGCCGCATTTGGAGAAATAGTCCGCCACACCCAGAGTCAGGGCCCGCGCCGCGCCCTCCGGGGCCGAGAGGGGAGCTGCAGGGGGGATTGGTAGGCCAGGTTTTTCTGTATCCAGCAGCAATAGATCTTCTGCAAAACACGCGGCGACTGCACGCAGGCTGCCGTCAGACCAGCAGGCAAAGCTCGCCCCATCAAAGATCAACTCATCGTTGCCCCCGACCAGATTGCAGTGCAACACCGGAACCTTGAGGCCCTGAGCTAGAGTCGACAACATCTCGTGGCGCAAGCCCTGCTTGCCGAGGTGATAGGGGGAGGCCGAAAGATTGATCAGTAGATCTGCACCCTGATCGACCAACTCCTGGGCGGGGTCTCGGTCGTACAGACGCCTTTCCCAGAAGTCGGCATCATTCCAGACGTCCTCGCAGATGGTTACCCCTAGGCAATGACCACGAAACGCAATCGGCGCCACCGAGCCGGGCCGGGCAGGCTCAAAGTAGCGGGCTTCATCAAAAACGTCATAGCTGGGCAGCAGCGACTTATGTACACGCGCCAGCTCGCGGCCTCCTTCAAGCAGCACCGCTGAGTTGAACACCGCCCGTCCCACCTGAGACTGCGTCGGCGTCAAGGTGCCCAGCAAGATGGCGCCACCGTCCCTGGTCAACTCGGCCAGGGACCGGAGTTCGCGCTTACAGGCGGCCCACAGCGATGGTCGGTCGACCAGGTCTCTGGGTGGGTAGCCAACCAGAGCCAGCTCCGGGAAGACCACCAGTTCAGCGCCCAGGGCTCGAGCCTGCCGATATTGTTTGGTGATGCTCGCTGCGTTTCCACGCACATCGCCGACCAGAGAGTTTAGCTGTGCCAGAGCGACCCGCATGCCAGCCTCCTTCGCTGCAGAGAGTACTCGATTCAAATTGCGAATGGTCGATTCTGCCTGCGCCATCATCACTACGACCCGCTGCCAGGCGGTACCAAGATATGGCTCCGATGGAGGGAGTCATTGCAGCTTTGGCCACACTGATCTAGAAGCGCTCAGCGATGACGTTGACAAGCCCCGCAAGACCCCCCGCCAAGAGCCCAGCGGAAGGGCAGAGCCTCGACGCTCTGCTGAGCAGCTACCAGTTTCAACTGCCCGAGGGTTGCATCGCCCAGCACCCCCTTGAGAGACGCGACTCAAGTCGCTTGCTGGCGGTGGCTCGGGATCAGGCCGACAGCCGGGACCTGCAATTTACTGATCTGCCGTCCATCCTTGAGCCGGGGGACCTCCTCATCGTGAACGACACTCAGGTGCTGCCAGCCCGAATGTTTGCGCGCAAGCACAGTGGCGGCACGGTCGAGATCCTGCTCATAAGAGCTCTGGCTGATGGCTCCTGGTCTGCACTGGTCCGTCCATCTGCGAGGGTCCGTCCCGGCAGCCGCCTCCAGCTTGAACGGCGAGGCGATCAGGGTGCAAAAGAGGCGCCCCATATCACCATCGGCGAGAGCCTTGCAGACGGACAGCGTCGGGTCTTTTTGGCACCCGAAGACCAATCCGCAAAGCTAAGTGACCTGACCTCCGTCGCCAACAGCTGGGGAGAAATGCCTCTCCCACCTTACATCCAAAGGACAACAGGACCCTCCAGAGAAGACCACCGACGCTACCAAACACTGTTTGCCAACACGCCAGGAGCAGTGGCCGCTCCGACTGCCGGGCTCCACTTCAGCGAGCAGGTCCTCGACGCCCTCGCCAAGCGGGGTATTGAGCGAAGCTCGGTAACGCTGCACGTTGGGCTTGGCACCTTCCAGCCGGTCCGCACCGAGCAGTTGTCGGGCCATTCAATGCACCGTGAGAGCTATCGGGTGCCAGTGGAGTGCGGCGACGCCATTCGGCGCTGCGAGGACAGGGGAGGGCGCTTGATCGCAGTGGGAACAACAGTTTGTCGCAGCCTTGAATCATGGCACCGCGCCGGCCGGCCCGATGATGGTGCTCTGCGTTCAACCGACCTGTTCCTGCGGCCCGGCGACCCGGCCAGACTGCCGCTATCCCTGCTCACTAATTTCCACCTTCCGGGGAGCACGCTGATCATGCTCGTGGCCTCCTTTCTGGGCCGCCAACGGACCCTCAACCTCTATCAGCAGGCCGCTAATAGCGGCTACCGCTTCTATAGCTATGGCGATGCAATGCTCATCCTTTGAGCCATTGGCTCAAGACCCTCTCAGCGAGGCCAGGGTCGGCAGGCTGCGGTTGCCCCATGGAGCGGTGCGCACGCCGGCCTTTATGCCCGTCGGCACCTACGGGGTGGTCAAAGGTCTGGCGCAGGATGATCTGCGCGCCCTGGGCGCCGACATCGTGTTGTCCAACACCTTTCACCTGGTGTGTCGGCCAGGCAGTGAGATGATTCGAGAACTTGGTGGGCTACACCGTTTCATGGGCTGGGATGGGCCGATCCTGACCGACAGCGGCGGCTTTCAGGTATTCAGCCTTGCCGCAATGCGTGAGATGGACGACGACGGGGTCAGCTTCCGTAACCCGCACGGCGGACAACTCATTCGACTCAGTCCAGAGAGCACCGTGCAACATCAGATCGCACTAGGTGTCGATATCGCCATGGTGCTCGATGATTGCGCGGCACTTCCCGCCGACCGGGACACCTTGATCGCGGCCATGAACAGGACCCTGCAGTGGGCACAGCGAAGCCTGGCGGTGCCCCGCAACCCCGAGCGAGGTCCGGCCTTGTTCGGGATTGTCCAGGGCGGCCTCGAACTCGACCTGAGACAAGAGTGCCTGGAGCGCCTCATTGAACTGGACTTTAATGGCTATGCGGTCGGCGGGCTGTCGGTGGGAGAAGCTGCCGATGACATGTACTCAGTGGTGCGCTTTACAGCACCCCGACTGCCGTCCAACAAGCCACGCTACCTGATGGGGGTAGGCTACCCAGAAGACATCATCGAGGCGGTCGCCGCCGGGATCGATATGTTCGATTGCGTACTGCCTACCCGCAATGCGCGCAATGGCAATCTTTTCACCAGCGCTGGGCGGCTGGTGCTGAAAAACTCCAGATGGCGACGAGACCAACGCCCGCTGGACGAAGATTGCGACTGCTTCACCTGCAAGAATTTTAGCCGCGCATACCTGCGCCATCTCTTTGTCATCAAAGATAGTCTCGCTCCGCGCTTGCTCTCCATCCACAACCTGCACTATTACCAGCGCCTCATGGAGCGTGTCCGCAGCTCAATCGAAGCTGGCAATTTTGCGGAACTGTTGGCGTGGGCGCGGTCACGGGAGGACGGTCTGAGCCCGTCCAAGAGGCAGGTGGACTGAGATGTGGAGTTGTGAATGCTAGAGCTTCTGATCGGAACCGCGCTGGCCCAGGAAGGTGGCGCAGCCCCGCCACCACAGGGGCCGCCGATGATGCTGTTCTTCGGCCTTATTATTGCCATCTGGTACTTTCTCGTGATTCGTCCGCAGACCAAGCAGGCGCGGGCTCATCAGGCCATGGTTGCTGCGCTCAAGAAGGGCGACCAGGTGGTTACTGCAGCCGGACTTCACGGACGAGTGGCGGCCGTGGAAGAGGCCGTCGTGCAGCTTGAGGTGGCGAAGGGTGTGAAAGTTCGAGTGGACAAGAACAAAGTGTCTCGCACCACAACAATGGAAACGGACGGCTCCAAAGCCGACAACAAATAGGACTGAAGATGGACGGCAACTGGTGGTTCAAGTTCTCGCTCATGGCCCTGGCAATGGTTCTGAGCATCGTCTACCTGGTCTGGAGTTTCGGTGGTTGGTCCACCGAAACTGAGCTGCAGGGCTATTACTCGCGCCTGGCTCAGCTTGAGGCCTTCGTTGATAACGCACAGGGCGATGAAGCTCGTACAGCGGCCACTCGCACTCTCGAAGACCATCGCAGCCGAGAGGCGAGCGGACAGTGGAGCTTCACGATCAGTGGTGACGATGCCGGGCTGGCAGCGGAGAATCTGATCGCGGCAAGAGTCTCTGATCTGACGACCCCCAGGATCAGGGCGGCCTTCAACACCGGCAAGGGCGCCATTAACGGCGCCAATGGCGCAGCGGACACCAAGCTCAAAGAGGGCGATGTGGTTGAGTTCGCCATTGAGGGGGGCGGTCACGAGGACGCCCTGGTGCGTCCCCCGGCCGCCGCCGAGTACTTCCCGGCCCGTAAGATCAACCTGGGGCTCGACCTTCAAGGTGGCATTGACCTTGAGCTGCAGGTTGACCTTAGAAAAGCCCTTGAAGCTGCCTCCGATCGCGGTGCGGACCAGATGGTAAGCATCCTGAAGGAAAAAGAGATCGAGGCCAGCAGTAAGAGAATCCCGGGCACCGCCAACGTGGCAGTATTCATCGAAGAAAGTCAGCGAGCTGCAGTCCGCGGGGCCATCAAGGAAGGCACTGGGCTCTACATCTTGCAGGGTACCCAGGAGGTCGACGGGCGCAACGCCGAGGTCTACTCCCTTGAGCCCCTCAATGAAGCAAGCATCAAGGAAACAGCGCTCCAACAGGCGGTTGAAACCATCCGCAATCGAGTCGACGAGTTCGGCGTTACCGAACCGGTCATCCTGACTAAGGGCGAGGACCGCATTACGGTGCAATTGCCTGGTCTCGATGACCCCCAACGAGCCATTGACCTCGTGGGTCAGACCGCTCAACTTGAATTTCGCATGCTCTACGGTGACACCCATCCCGATGAGAGCTGGTCTGATGCGCGCGTCGCTGAAGTGGTCGACAAGGCCGTCACAGAAGCCAACCTCGGTGATAACTACAGCGACGAGGCCCTGGCTGCGGCCCTGGCTGGCCGCATACCCGAAGACGCTGAGGTCTTTCACAATAAAAAGTTCGACCCCCTGACCATGCGCCATGAACGAAGCACCCCCTATCTGGTCAATCGAAAGATAGATCTGACCGGTGATCGGGTCGAATACGCTTCCGTTGCACGCGATCAGTTCAACAGTTCTTACGTTCGGATGGAACTCGACAATGAGGGCGCCCGAATCTTCAGCGACCTCAGCGGCGACAACGTGGGCAAGCGGATGGCGATCATTCTCGACGGCAACGTGAACTCAGCGCCGGTTTTTCAAGAGAAGATCCCCAATGGCATTGCCTCCATTACCTTGGGGGGAAGCGACAGCGTAGAGGCAGTGCAGGACGCTCGGGATCTGGTCGTAGTACTCCATGCCGGTGCGCTGCCAGCGCCCATTGAGATCCTCCATAATCGCACCGTAGGCAAAACGCTTGGCGACGACTCGATCGCGGCGGGACGCATGGCCGCGACCATCGCCGGACTGTTGATCCTGTTCTTCATGGCGATCTACTACCGAGGGGCAGGGCTGACCGCGAACCTGGCGGTGCTCCTGAACATGCTCTTTATTCTGTCGATCCTGGCTGCCTTTGGGGCCACCCTCACCCTGCCAGGCATCGCCGGCATCATCCTCACCATCGGCATGGCGGTCGACGCCAACGTAATCATCTTCGAGCGTATTCGTGAGGAGATCCATGCCGGACGAGGGGTGCGGGCAGCCATAGCTGCCGGCTATGAGAAGGCTACATGGACGATTCTCGACGCCAACATCACGACCTTTATTACCGCGGCGGTCCTTTATTCCTACGGCTCCGGCCCCATCAAGGGCTTCGCAGTCACCTTGATGATTGGCATCCTCACCTCAGTGGTCACAGCACTGGTATTCACCCGCCTGCTGTTTGATTACCTGTGCATCAAGCGGGAGGTTAAGAGCCTCTCCATTGGCCTCTAAGGCCCAGATCTACCCAAGGCACGAACCATGCAAATCGTAAAACCTGGCACTTCTTTCGACCTCATCGGCAAACGCAAGGGCTTCGGCGTGCTATCCAGCATCGCCATCAGCCTGGCACTCTTGCTGTTTGTCTACGGGAGCATTGACCGCTCGTTTCCCCTCGGCCCGAAGTATGGGGTGGACTTCTCCGGCGGCACCGAGATTCACGTCAAGGTTCCCGGCACGGTGGACATCGCTCAGATCCGCACTGGCCTTGCCGCCATTGGACTCAGTGATGACAACGTGCAGGCCTTCGGCTCAACCGGGGATGAGTTCCTCATTCGCGTGGAGAACATCAACTTCGGCGCCGACGCATTCTTCACCACCGTCCAGGAACAGCTCACGGCAGAAGACGGGGAACAGGCCTGGAAGGCCTTTGAATGGGAGCAAGGACAGAGCGTTCATATGACCGCGGTAGCCAACAGCCCCAGGGATCTAGACACCTTTACCCGTCGCCTCAAGGCCATGAATCCAGACGTTAAGGTAGCCGCCAGCATGGTCACTCACAACGCCTTTGAGGTGTCCTTTCCAGGCCTCACTGACAAGGTCAAGGAGACCCTTGCCGGTGTCCTCGGCAGTGGCAAAGGGGAGCAGGCAGGCTTTGAGGTGGTGAGTGTAGAGATGGTGGGGCCAAGCGTTGGAGCTGAGCTGCGCCGCAAGGGGCTGCTCTCCATCGTACTATCCCTGGCCCTCATCCTGGTCTACGTCGCATTCCGCTTTGACCTCAGCTTCGCGCCGGGCGCAGTCGCTGCGCTGCTGCACGACGTGATCTTCACCATCGGGGTGTTTTGCCTACTGGGTCGTGAGTTCACCTTGCCCACCATCGGCGCACTGTTGACCATCGTCGGCTACTCGCTTAACGACACCATCGTGGTCTACGATCGCATCCGTGAAAACCTACGGCGCTTTCCAAGGCGAGATCTGGCTGAAGTCATCAATGTCTCCCTAAATGAGACTTTGTCCCGCACGCTGCTGACCTCTGTGACCACTATCATTGCGGTCTCCGCCTTAATGATCTTTGGCGGCGCCATCCTGCAGGACTTTGCGCTGGCTCTGTTTGTCGGGGTACTGGTAGGGACCTACTCTTCTATCTACATCGCCAGCCCCATGATCATCTACCTGCAGCGCTGGCTCCCGGTAGACATCGTCTCCAACGAAGACGCAGAGAAGAATGCAGCCCGGCGAGGCGAATCATACGGCGCAACGCTCTGAGGACGGAAATCGCGTGGTGGTCTCTGCTTCATCCGCATCACTCAGGGCTTGACGGACTAGGTGCGCGCTGAGTCCAGATTTACTACACCGGTTCCTGCGGTGGCTCGAGCAGAGCGTCAATGGCGCCTGCGCGAGTCCGATGCGGGCTTGACCCAGTCGCTCGCCAAGGCCCTCGATCTTCCGCCGCTGTTGGCGGCACTGCTGCCCCAACGTGGCATCCATAGTGCGACCGCCGCTTCCACCTGGCTCAACGCCAGCCTGCGCGACCTCCCAGACCCGCGCCAGATGGTAGACATGGAACTCGCCACCAACCGCATCCTGGCCGCTCTTGAAGCACAAGAGAGCATCTGGGTGCACGGTGACTACGATGTAGACGGCTGCACTTCCACGGCACTGCTGGTTGAATTCCTGACCGAGATTGGCGGCAAGGTCGAGTGGTATGCGCCCCACCGGGAACGCGACGGTTATGGCATCCAAACCGCGACCATGGAGCGCCTTGCTGCGCAGGGCGCAACCCTCGTGATCACCTGCGACAACGGCACTTCGGCCAATGAAGCCATCGCCAGAGGCCGCGAACTGGGCGTCGATACCGTGGTGGTCGACCACCACAAGCTGCCAGATGAATTGCCCGCAGCCACCGCGCTGCTGAACCCCCAGCGCGATGGTGCAGAGAATCCATATCTGGAGTTGGCCGCAGTAGGCGTCGCCTTTATGTTGTGCATCGCCATCCGCTCTCGATTGCGCGATCTCGGTCGTTTTACCAGTCGTCCAGAGCCAGACCTCCGACCTTATCTCGACCTAGTTGCTCTTGGGACTGTGGCCGATCTGGCTCCATTGAAGGGGGTCAATCGAGCGCTGGTCCGCAGTGGTCTGAAGGTCATCAACCGACGGCTGCGCCCTGGTCTCAGAGCTCTCCTGGAGGTGGCCGGGATCAGCACCGACAAGCAGGCACAGGCCAGTGACCTCGGGTTCCGACTCGGGCCACGGATCAATGCGGCCGGACGCCTGGACGAGGCGTCTCGCGCGGTGGAGCTGCTGCTCTGCCGCGACCACCAGGAAGCGCTGACCCGCGCCAGGGACCTGGACCGCTGTAATCGTAAGCGGCAGGAGGTGCAGAAAGAAACCTTCGACGACATCCTGCGGATGGCCCATGAGCAAGGCGACTTCATGGAACGGCGAGGCCTGGTCCTGTGGAGCGACCAGTGGCATCCCGGGGTGGTAGGAGTAGTGGCCAGCAAGGTCGCCCAGTACTTCCATCGGCCAGCCTTGATCATTGCGGTGAAGGACCAGCTGGGTACGGGCAGCGGTCGCACCATTAGGGGCATTGACCTGTTCGCCGTGTTGAACAGGCACCGGTCCATGTTGGAGCGCTTTGGTGGGCATCGGGCCGCCGCGGGTCTCTCCATTAAAGTGGAGCGTCTCCCCGAGCTACAGCAGGCCTTCTCTGGACCAGCCTTTACGGAGTGCGACGATGCGCTCTGGGAGGGCAGCACTTTGGTAGATGGAGAACTGCGCCTGGCCGACATCTCGTGGCATCTCCGTGATTCGCTGCGCCGCCTTGAACCCTTTGGCATCGGCAATCGAGAACCCCTGTTTATGTGTCGGCGAGTACAGGCGGTTGGGGTCCGGTCTCTGGCCAAAGAGGGACTGCGCATGAGCTTGATCGACGGCGACGCCCCGCGCCAACAGGCGGTAGGTTTCGGCCTGGGTTGGCGTCCAGATGACCTCAACGGACCCATCGACATCCTGTTCCACCTGCAGGAGAACACCTGGGCTGGTCGCACCAGCCTGCAGCTCTTTCTCAAGGACATCCGCCCGGCGGCGCCACCCCTTGACCCCCAGAGCGAGCCTCAGGTAGAACAATAACCTTCCAGGTGTTTGGATTTATTAAACAACCGTGCTCGAGGCAAAGGGAGATTAAAGGTGACCAAGTCTCAACTCATCGACGCTGTCGCCGCCAGCTCCGGGCTGACTCGCAAAAATGCTGAAGAGGTGGTCACCACCATCTTCGCTTCCATGTCCAATGCACTTATTCGCGGCGACCGCATCGAAATACGCGGATTCGGTTCGTTCAAGACCAAACACTACGCCCCCTATCTCGGGCGAAATCCCAAGACGGGCGAGCCTATTGAGGTGGCGGCCAAGATCCTTCCAGTATTCAAGGTAGGCCGTGAGCTGAGAGACCGGGTCCTCAAAGGCAAACAGTGAGCCTGAAATTGGCTGCTAGGTCCTTGACCGTGGGGACCGGGTTTCTATAATCCGAACCGCGATCAGGTCAGGCTCAGATCGTCCGCAATATGTTCGAAACACAGTCATCGAAGGGCGTGGTCAGCGCCCAGGATCGGAGCCAGACAGTGGATCAAAGATCCCACGCCGACAACCGCAGGACCTACGTCCTCGACACCAACGTCCTTCTTCACGACCCCGATGCGCTGTTCAAGTTTGAAGAGCACGAAGTGGTGCTGCCGATCACGGTCATTGAAGAGATGGACCGCTTCAAGAAGGAACTGACCGAGACTGGCCGCAATGCCCGCCAGTTCTCTCGCTATCTCGATGGCTTACGAGCGGATTCGGGAGCAGACTGTCTGAGCCGAGGAGTAGAACTTCCCGACTCAGGTTCCCTGCGCATCGACCTCTGCGAGAGCGTACATGTTGACTGGAGTTGGGCCGACAAGAGGCACCATGCAGACAACCTGATCCTGGCCGTAGCCCGTGATCTGCGCCGTCAGGCCCACGACGCACAACAGGTAGTGCTGGTCTCTAAAGACACCAACATGAGAATCAAGGCGGACGCCCTGGGGATTCGCTCTGAAGACTATGCCCACGGCAAGGTCCTGGTAGAAGAACAATACGCTGGCCAGGAAGAGGTTTCACTAAGCGCTGAGCAACTGGAAGAGTTGTTTCACAGTGAGAGCATGCCCTTCGACGGCGATGGTTTCTCCCCTAACGAATGCCTGGTACTGCGAAACAAAGATCGCAGTCAGCAGACCGTGCTGGCCAGAATTGGCGCGGACGGAAAGTCCATTCAGTTGGTCAAGAGGATCAAGGAAGGGGTCTGGGGAATCTTCCCGCGCAACAAAGAGCAGTGCTTCGCCCTGGACCTGCTCCTGGACGACCACATCAAGATGGTGACCCTGCTTGGCAAGGCGGGTACAGGCAAGACCCTGCTGGCTATAGCAGCGGGTCTGCAGAAGTGCGCTGACGAGCGCAGCTACCATCGGCTTCTAGTCTCCAGACCCATATTCCCTCTCGGCCGAGACATCGGGTATCTACCAGGAGATATTGAAGAGAAGTTAAACCCTTGGATGAAGCCTGTTTACGACAATGTCGAGTTCATTCTCGACTCCCGCAGCCAAGACCGAGGGGCCAAAAGCAGGGGTTACCAAGAGCTGATTGACGAAGGGCTGTTAGAGATTGAGCCGCTCACCTATATCCGTGGGCGCTCCATTCCTCACCAGTACCTGGTCATCGATGAGGCTCAGAACCTCACCCCGCACGAGATCAAGACGATTATCTCGCGAGCTGGAGAGGGCACCAAGATCATCGCGACCGGCGACCCGTATCAGATTGACAACCCCTACGTGGACTCCACCTCAAATGGGCTGGTCTTTGTCGTAGAACACTTTCGCGGTTCCGGGCTTACAGGCCACATCACTCTGAACAAGGGTGAGCGTTCTGAGTTGGCCGAACTTGCAGCGAACCTGCTCTAGGAAGAAATAGGGCGGGTCTTTGGCCAGCGACGACCATAGCAGCGGCCGGCGCGGTCATAGCAGAGACCAGAGGCGCAAGGCGAAGAAGTCCGTACCTCGCAGGAACAACGCTGGCAGGAGGGGCTCAAAGCCCGCTAGAACCCGAGGCGGCAGCAAGCGATATCCGGACCAACTGGAGGGGCGGAATCTGGTTCTTGCCTCGCTGCGGCGTTCACGACGAGTACGCGAGATCTGGTTGGACGAAGGCGCCCGACCATGTCCCAAGCTGCAGGCCATCGAGTCACTGAGCCAGGAATACGGAACTACGCTCAAAAAGCTACCTCGCGAACAGCTCGACGAGGTCTCCATGACCGCAGTGCACAACGGCATCATTGGTTTTGCTGAAGCCCTGCCAAAGCAAACTCTGACGGAAGTCCTGGACCGGTTGGACAAAGAGCAACGCGAGCCCTTCTTACTCATTCTCGATCAGGTTCAATACGAGCAGAACCTGGGAGCCGTGCTTCGCAGCGCGGCCTGCGCAGGAGTAGATGCAATCGTAGTCCCCACCCGTCGCGGGGCGCCGCTGTCAGCGACGGCCCAGCGCATCGCGATGGGTGCGGCGGAGCAGGTACCGGTGGTGCGCGAGAGCATGACCAGCGTACTGGCTCAGCTGCGCCGCCGCGCGATCCGCGTTCTAGCCGCCGAGGCATCCGGTAACCGCCCATATTTCGAGGCCAACCTCTGCGGTGCTATCGCCCTGGTGATGGGTGGCGAAGACAGGGGAGTCAGCGCAAAACTCAAGGAGGGCTGTGAGGAGCTGCTCAGCATTCCCATTCAAGGAGAAGTAGTTACCAGCCTTAACGTCTCAGTTGCCACTGGAATCCTCCTGTTTGAGCGGTTGCGCCAACAAACTATGAAGTGACCATGCCCGCCTCCGGCGAGACTGCCGGAATTTCTTGGACCGGTGGGTAAGCGATCGCAGAGAGCAGCTCGTCGGGGGCCATGGAAGCGACGCCACTGTCCAATAACAAAGAGGCCGGACAACGCCCCGAGTCGACCAGTTCCTGCAGCGGTGCCAGATAGGCAAGCTCAGCTGGGCCATCGGGGGCTTGGTGGATGAGGCCTTCGGCTGCGATATCAAGGAGTTCTGCTGCCCACAACTGCAAGCTCCTGCCGCCAACTTTACCCTTTAGGCCGTCTCGAATTGCCACCGCCATAGCTGCGTCACCGCCAGCGGAACCGACACCTGCAGCGAGCTCAGCGCCCAGCTCACGAGAGTCTCCGAGAGCGAAGCGATCATAGAGGAGGCCCTTCCACAAGGCCGCCACAGCCAGGATCCGCTCCAGAGTTCCGTTGTCGGCTCCACGGAGCTCGATATAGCTCTTGAGACGAACCTCAGGGAACAGAGAGGTCAGGTGCAGTTCGAAGTCGGCCATGGAGGGGAAGCGTCCTTCAAGCCCGTCCACCAGCCAGCGGCCAAAGCTGAGTCCCTTGGCAGCAACCATCTGGCCATCCACCTTCATAAACATCATCGGCACCTTGAGCGCCCAGTCCAGATAGGCCTCAGCGGTGTATTCGTTGGTGCCGAGACCAGCCAACAAGCCGGTGCGCTCGGGGTCAGTGAGCTGCCAGCAGCGGCTTCGGTAGCTAAGGAAGCCATTGGGCTGTCCCTGTCGCAGCGGTGAGTTAGCGAGCAGCGCGGTGACCACGGGACTCAACTGCAGGGCCGCCTCCAACTTGTGAGCACAATCGCTCAACGAGTGATAATCAAAGGCCACCTGAACCGAAGTGCTACCCCGCATCATCTCGTGCGCGAGCGCACCACGAGGGCGAAGGTAGTCGTCCATAATCTGATACCGCTGCTTCGGCACAAGTTTGATGTCTTCGCAGTCCTGGAGCGGGCTGAAGGCCGTCGAAAGAAAGCGCACCTCCCATTCGGAAGTAACCTGCTGCAGTTCGGTCAGATGCCGCCGAAGGTCGATTTCCAGATCAACCAGGCGCCGCCGCGGTGCGCTGGCGAATTCCAGTTGGGAGCCGGGCTCCAGAGTTAGCGCCTCGCCATCTCGCCGCAGTGAAACCAGCCGATCCTGCTCATAGCCAGGCGCCCAACCGAAGTCTTCTACAAGGCCCTTTAGCAAGGCTTCAATCCCGCGGTCGCCATCGAACGGGAGCCGCTGCCCAGCCAGATTCACAGCTTCCTTTTCCCATTCCAGACCTACGCGCCGCTGCTCCTCGGGCACCACCGAGTCGGCAAAGTAGGAGAATAATTCCTCGCGGCCAATGGGCTCCTGCATTGCTCCCTTGTAGTGGATTGACTGCGTCGCGTCCACCAGCCGACCTGGATGCGCACAGCCCCACTGACTGATAATATTGACCCGCTCAAGATGGAGACGCAGGGATGACGTTAAGTAACCGGGTTTTAGTGGTAAGCCCTGACCCCGGTCTTGTTCAACAGGTGCGAGGCTCCCTAGAGGGGATTGCCATCACCGATGTGGTCAGTGTTGCTAATGGGGAAGCTGCCCTAGAGCACTGCAATAACCAATGGCCAAGACTGGTGATCGCCGAGGTCGACCTGCCCGGAATCACCGGGCAGGAGCTTTGCAGGCGCCTCAAAGAAGAACGAGAGTTCCCCCCTGTAGTCACGCTCATCCATCGCCACGGGGATGATGGTGCTGAAGAGCAGTCCCTGCGCGCTGGCGCCGATGCCACGGCCGAGCGTCCATTTCAGGGCCTTGAACTGGTAGAGCAGCTGCGCGACGTCATCAATTCCGAGGCCTTCAATCGACCGCGACCCACGCTTGAGTTTGACCAGGCTGGGCTCGATGACAGCGTTGGCGATGAATCCCTGGGAGATGGCAGCCTGTCCTTTGGCGAAGACATGGGCGATGACGTCGGGGTGCTGGACAGCTTGAGCATCCGCCCGGCGGACACCGCAGAGATGGAGGCGGTGCGTGAACAGGGCGATTTTGAGGAGGTTGATGCCGAGTCCGGTCAGGCCTCCCACGCCGAGAGCTCGGTGATGATCGCATCCCTTCCCGCCTCCGATTTTGAAGATGCATTCCTACCGCCCAATGACGGTGACTCAGGACAGGTTTCGGGCACTCCCCACACCCTGCAAGACATGGTGCGCGACCACCTGCGCGAACTCACCGCCGAGGGCAGTGACTTTCGCAATGAGCTCCGCTCGATTATCCGTTCGACCCTGCGCGAGAGCCTGGCTGAGGTCGCCGCCGGGCGGGGCAAGTCGACTGATGAACCGACCTGAGGACGGAACCCGTGAAACCAGCGCCGCTCCATAGCAGCGCCTACCGCGAAACGGTAGCGCGAGCGCTAACTGAGGACGTAGGCAGTGGTGACATCACTACCAACTCGGTAGTGGACAAAGCGCGAGAGGGCACAGCGCAAATCCTGGCTCGAGAGCCGCTGGTGCTCTGTGGTCTGCCAGTGATGCGCGAAGTGTTCTCGCAAGTCGACCCTAAGCTCAGCTTCACCGGGCTGATGGAAGAAGGCAGCACCTGCAAGGGCCCGCGCCAGCCAGTCGCCCGCGTCAGTGGAAGCCTGGCAAGCATTTTGACTGCTGAACGGGTCGCCCTGAATTTTGCTCAGCGAATGTCGGGAATTGCCACTCTCTGCCGTGAGTTCTGCTCACGGGTTGGGCCCGAGGCTTCAGCCCGGCTGGTCGACACACGTAAAACGACGCCAGGATTGCGGCACCTGGAAAAATACGCGGTCCGGGTCGGTGGCGCGCGAAATCACCGCTTTGGGCTCGATGATGGACTTATGATTAAAGACAATCATATCGCTGCAGCAGGCGGCATCGCCGAAGCGGTGCGCAGGGCCCAGCGACATGGCCACCACCTGCTAAGGATTCAAGTTGAGGTCGAAAGCTTAAAGCAGGCCATAGAGGCTGCCGAAGCCGGGGCTGGAGCCTTACTGCTCGACAATTTCAGCGTAGAGGAACTGCGCAACATGGTCGAAACTCTGCGCCGCGAAGCGCCAGGCGTGCTCCTGGAAGCCAGTGGTGGGGTCTCGCTTGAGACCGTAGCGGCCATCGCCGAGACCGGTGTCGACGTCATCTCCTGTGGCGCCATAACCCACCAGAGTCGTGCTGTAGACCTTTCACTCCAGATAGAAGCGCTGTGATCGCCCTCACGGAGCGCCTGCAGCGGCGCCTGAGGTTACGTCACGAAGAGTCAGTGGCCTCGACCAATAGCGCTCTGCTGGAGGAGGCCGAGCAAGGCACAGAAGAGGGCCTGGTGCTGCTCGCCGATCGCCAGACCAGAGGCCGGGGTCGACAAGGCCGTTCCTGGATTGCACCGGGAGGCTGCGGTCTCACATTCTCAATATTGAGGCGCCCACCGGTCGCTGCTGCAGAGGCGGTCCGCTGGACGCTGCTCGCCGGGGTCGCAAGCCTTGAAGCTATCCAAGGGGAGCTTGCAGGAGCCTGGTTAAAGTGGCCCAACGACCTCTACTTCGGTGATCGCAAGCTCGGTGGAATCTTATGCGAGCGGAGCGATGGGGGGCAGCCTCTGCGCGATGCTCTGGTAGTAGGCTTGGGCATGAATTTGCGCGCACCCCCGGGAGGCTGGCCAGAGGAGCTGATTCATCAAGCCACATCGCTGCGCGAAGAACTGCGCGGCGATATGCCAGAGCAGCTAGCCCGGGGCGCTCTCTTCAATAGAATCCTTGAGCGTTTCCTTGATCATGAGGACCGACTGATCCTGGATGGGCCGGAACGGCTGATGCACTGCTATCGGACGGCCATTGAGCCGATGCTGGGCCGAGAGGTTGTCATTGAGCGCAAAGGCCATCCACAGGCGGTGAAGGTGGTAGGAGTACAGGACAGCGGTGCCCTGGAAGTGCTAGACGGAAAGGGCACACGTCACGCTGTGGTGGCGGGCGATGTTCATCTCGGGAGCCTCTGATGCTGCTGGTCATTGACGTTGGCAACACCAACATCGTGCTTGGGGTCTGGCGCGGACCAAAGCTGCTGCATCGCTATCGGCTACGAACTATCACAGGTCGCACCTCGGACGAACTGGGGGTGCTGTTTCTGGATCTGTTTCGTAACAGCCAGCTTGAAGGGCGCCCAACCGGCGCGATCATCTCCTGTGTAGTTCCCGACCAACTGCGCGCACTGCAGCAGACCTGTGAGCGGTTCTTCTCTGTGACTCCTCTGGTAGTGGGTCCCGGAATTCGAACCGGCCTGCCGATCCTCGCCGATAATCCCCGCGAGGTGGGCGCGGACCGTATCGTTAACGCTGTAGCGGCCTTTCAGCGAGTCAGGAAGGCCTGCGTGGTGGTGGACTTTGGGACGGCGACGACCTTCGACTGTGTAAGTCAAAAAGGCGAGTACCTGGGAGGAATCATCGCTCCGGGCTTCCAGATTTCGGCGGAAGCACTCACGCGACGCACCAGCAAACTGCCTCGGGTCGAGATCGCCCGCCCCCGTACGGTTATCGGCAAAAATACTATTCACTCTATGCAGTCGGGCCTATTCTTCGGCTACGTGAGTCTTGTGGACGGGCTAGTTCGGCGGATTCTCGAGGAGCTCGACTCGCAGGGCACTCCAGAGGTGCTCGCCACCGGCGGTCTGGCCACGGTCATCGCAGCAGAGAGCGCGACCATTGATAAAGTGGTTGACGATCTTACTCTGGAAGGTCTGCGCATCCTGTTTGAGTCCAACGCCTGACCAGTGCCCGCCCCGTGCTAGGCTAAAGGGGTGAGCGACCAGGAAGTCAGCTTCGAGGAGCTCTGTGAGCGACTGGCGATCTCGCCGGATCTGCGTAAGCACGTAGCGCCCGACGCTCCCAAGAAGGGCAAAATGGCGGTTGCGCGCAGCATGCTGCCTGCGCCGCCCAAGACCCTACTGGCGATGATGTATCTGCTCATCGGCGATGGCGACGAGGAGGTAGTCAAAGCAGCGCAAAAGGGGATCCTCGGCATTCCCGAACAGATGCTGCTCGGCATGCTGGACAAGAACACTCATCCCAAGATTTTGGAATTCTTGGCCTACCGCCGACCCCCTGAAGCTCGACTTCAAGAGCGACTGGCGCTGATGCCTCAGCTTAATGACAAGACCCTTTTCTATCTGGCAGAGACTGCCGATGGGCGGCTACTCGAGATCATTGGAAGCAACCAGGAGCGCATGCTGGTCAGCCCACGCGTGGTCTACTTCCTGCAGCGCAACCCGAACACCGCGGCCTCACTGCTTGATCGCATCAAGAGTTTTCTGCGGCTTTACGGCATCGAAATCCAGGAGCAAGCACCAGATCAGGAGGCCGCCCCCAAGGTCAGTGCCGATACGGCGGAACCAGCCGAACCAACACAAGGTGCCGCTCAGCCGCCCGTTTCCACAGAACAATCGGCCAGCGCAGATGTGCAGCAAACTGGGAGCTCCAAAGGCCCGCCACAGGTAGAGTTGCCGGACGACTTCATCGCTGGAGAAGTCTACATTCCGCCCAGGCCCGAACACCGCCCGCCCGTAGTTGAAGGACTGATCAACCCTCTCTCGGCGCTGCTCAGCGATTGGGGTATCACACTGCAGGCGAGCTTCTTGGCGCCACCGCCCATGGACATGGATGCCGCTGCCTACGAACTGAACGCTAGACCGGTGGTGGTTGGCGCTGACGACAGTGGCGTGCAACGCGAGTTCAAGCTCCCAGCCATCGCCCAGCGCCTGGCCAGGGCCGACGAAGAGGAAGCGCAAGAAGTGCTGCTGGACCTCAGCGGTAAGACCTCGCTCCAAGACTCGGATTTCAGCTTTGACCTAAACGAAGAGCAAGGCAGCTTTGACGGCAACTTCACTGATGACGACAAGGCGGAGATGGACGAGGAGAAGAAGCTCAGCCTTCGCCAGCAGCTCGACGAGATGACCGTCGGTGAGAAGATAAAACTCTCCTATAAGGCCAACAAGGGAGTCCGCGAAGTGCTGGTTCGAGACACCAACAAGATCGTCGCTTGCGCAGTGGTCAACTCAGGCCGTATCACCGACTCTGAAGTGCTGGCCATTGCAACCAATCGTTCAATTCACGAGGAGGTCATCCGAGCACTCACCTCAAACCGCGAGTTCATGCGCAAATACCCGGTAAAGGTCGCCCTGGCAGGCAACCCCAAGACGCCCATTCCAACTGCCATCAGCTTGCTCAACTCACTGCACGTCAAGGACCTGCAGAAGCTCGCCTCCAACCGCAACGTCAGCTCGGCCGTGTTCACCCAGGCCGGGAAGCTCTATAAGCGACGAAAGAGCGGCCAATAGAGCCGCAAAGAAGACCGACTCAGAAGGGCAAGTCGCTCTTCTCCATGGAAAGCGAATCAGCGACTGCTTGATACGTGATCGAGCCGCGATAGACATTGACACCCGCCCGCAGGCCAGGGGTGGACTTGACCGCTTGCTCAACGCCAAGGTCAGCTAGCCGCAGGCCGAAGGGCAGGGTGGCATTGGTCAGAGCGAAGGTAGAGGTCCTGGCCACTGCACCAGGCATGTTGGCCACCCCATAATGAACGATGCCATCCACCAGATAGGTGGGCTCAGCGTGGGTAGTGGGATGGGTTGTCTCCACGCAGCCTCCCTGGTCCACTGCAACATCAACCACTACCGACGCCTTCTTCATCAAGCCCAGCATGTCTCGCGTCACCAGGTGGGGAGCCCGCGCACCAGGAATGAGTACCGCCCCCACGACCAGGTCAGCACGGGACAAAGCCTTCTCAATGTTGAGGCGATTGCTCATCAAAGTCTTGACCCGGGATCCCCAGATGTCATCGCAATACCGTAGCTTGTCGAGATCAATGTCCAGAATCCAGACCTCGGCGCCCAGTCCGACCGCCATTTGAGCAGCGTTCCTGCCGACAATCCCGGCGCCGATGATCACCACCACCCCTGGCTCTACGCCCGGGACTCCACCGAGCAGGACTCCCCGCCCGCCGCGGGGCACCTCCAGGCAGGCAGCGCCTGCCTGGACGGACATTCGACCAGCGACCTCGGACATGGGAATCAACAACGGCAGACTGCCCCCTCTACCTTCAATAGTCTCGTAAGCTATGCCAACCACATCGCGTTCCAGCAGCTTGCGGGTCAATTGGGGTGCGGGGGCGAGGTGAAGGTAGGTGTACAGGACCTGGCCGGGCTTCATGTACGAGAACTCATCGCCCCGCTCGTTACTGACCGGCTCTTTGACCTTAATGATCATCTCTGCCTCAGCCCAGACAGCGGCAGCATCGGGAAGGATCTCAGCACCCTGAGCCACGAACTCAGCGTCACTCAAGCCTGCCCCGAGTCCCGCACCGGCCTGGATCACCACCCGATGGCCGCGCTCAGCAAAAGCCTTGACCCCCGACGGAACCAGTCCGATTCGTGACTCCTGTGCCTTGATCTCTGTGGGAACGCCGATGATCATGCCGAACTCCTTTGCAAAGGCCGCCCTGTGCTGCGGTGTCCAATGGGGTAGGGGATAGGGCCCGGAACGGGAACGCCGACCGGACTCCAAACAACGAGGCTGGCGATTCTAATACGGGGCACGATGCGCGGGTCAAGAACATGAGAGACATGAGAACAACCTTTTTTCGCGCTGACCTGCTCATCCTTAGCGCAACCCTCAGCATTCTTGGCCTGCTGCTCTGTCCTGCATCCGCTACTGCCGAGCCACAAGCCCCCGACCCCGGCGAGCAAAGCACGGCTGAGTTGGAACAAGAACTGCGCAGCTTTGCCGAGAAAAAACTGGGCCGCCTGATGTTGCGGGATGATCGCTTGCAGCAGGTCGCGCGCTGGTTGGCCGGGGACCACCGACCCACCAAGGTCGATCGGGGCGAAGTGCGTGACCGGCTATGGCGCAAAGGAGTCGTCGACTTTGAATTCAGCCCGCTAAGAATTCGGTTTCGAACAGACTCAGAGCCGCAGCTCGCTGCTGTCGCTGCGCTTGAAGGCTTGCTTACCGATCCAGCCCTGCGTGCCCATCGACACAACGCAATGGCGCTGGCAGTGGAGCGCAAGGAGCAAACCTTAACCGTTGGCGTGTTACTGCTACGGCGGGTAGTCCGCCTGTCTGGCAGCGGTTTCCTGAACGGAGCGGAAGGCCCGGTGCACATGTCCCTGTCCGGCAGCTATCGGGCGCCCCGCCTATTCGTGACCAAAGCCGAGGGTGAAGTGCTGAGCTTTGAAGGCAGCGCTACCGACAAGCACGGTAATTGGACCCTCAAGATCCCCGACCGCAAATTCCCTGGGACCAGTCTGTGGGAACTGGTTGCCGATGGGTCGGCCGGTCCCGAGGTGCTGGCATTATGGCGGCGCAATCACCGCAGGGCGGGACCGACCACGCCCAGACGACCAGCGCGCCAGGCTCCCCCCCCAACTGACACCACCAGCCGCCCGCTTGCCCGCAATCCATACCTGGGCCGGGGGGGGGGCAGCCAAACTCAGAGCGGCACTTCCGCGGGCCCAAACCCTTCCCAGTTGAGCTCAGAGGCTGGTGCCTGGGCCGCTGGAGCTCACCGAGACCCTAACCGGGCGCCCCGACCCAACGACGTCCGCCTCGCCGAACAACAACTGTGGGGGTTGATCCAAGCGACCCGAAAGAGTCGTAATCTACTGCCATTACGCGCCTCCGAGGCTCTCTCCCGGGCCGCCAGGCAACACGCCTCGGACCTTGGTCGGGGCGAGCGTTTTGGCCATCACACCTCCTCCGGGAACGCCATTTCGCGCCTCGAGCAGCAGGGCCTCGCTGCACTGCGGTTACGCGAGAACGTGGCGATGGCAGCCAACGTCGCTGAGGCCCACGCGGCGCTGATGGCGAGTCCTGCCCATCGAGCCAATCTGCTGGACCCTGAGGTGAGTTCGGGAGGCGTAGGGGTGGTGCTCAAACGTGACGCACGCGGTCGTTGGTCAGCGCTCGTATCGCAACTTTTTGCCGAATTGCTGGCAGATGGCCCCGGGGAGCAATGGCAGGAAGCGATTCTCAACCGCATCAATGGGCGTCGCAGAGCCATGGGCCTCGCCACAATAAAAAGTCGCGAAAAGCTGGACGAGCTAGCACTGCGAACCAGTGAAGAGATTCTTAGATCAGGAAGCTTACGACTCAGCGCAAGCCAACGACGCGAGATCGCCCAGGACGCACGCTTTCACTACCTGAACGTAAGAAGGGTTGGGGTTGACCTTATTATTACAAGTGATCCCAGCAAGGTAGACAAAGTAACTCATGTGACACATGAGGAGTTTATGGAGCTTGGCATTGGCATTCGCAGGCTGCGGCAGCCCATGGGGGAGCACAGCGCCGGCTCTCTGGTGATCACCCTGGTGTTCATCGAACGTTGATCGGGCCGGTAGTGCTAATCTCGGCTCAGGGAGCTCCACTCCCTTTGGAGACTCAGGATTATCGAGACCCACAACGAAGACCCCGAAGGCGCCAGCACCAACCAACTGGAGCGCATTGAAGTTGCCGACTCGCGCCTACTCAACGAATTGAGCGGCGAGGGCAGGCGCAACTTTAAGAGCATAGAGAGAGCGATGGGGGTCCGCATCGACATGCGCGGCAACCTGCTTCTGCTCAGTGGCGCCGAGGCTGCCCGGGCCGACACCGGGCGGCTCATCGAACAGCTTCTCACCCTCCTCAAGGGCGGTCACTCCCTGACGCGTTGGGAGATTGCCCACGCTGCGGAAATGATCAGTCGGGGCGACACTCGCGACCTCCGAGAGTTCATGCTCGACACCATTCTGGTCACCGCTCGCAAGCGCCCTATTGTTCCCCGCTCGCCCAACCAGAAGCGCTACATTGACGCCATCCGGCAGCACGACATTGTATTTGGAGTCGGTCCCGCTGGCACCGGCAAGACCTATCTGGCGGTGGCAATGGCGGTGGCCGCATTACAGGCCGGAGAAGTCCGGCGCATCATCCTGACCCGGCCCGCGGTAGAGGCTGGCGAGAAGCTCGGCTTCCTGCCGGGAGATCTGGCGGAGAAGGTCAATCCCTATCTTCGGCCACTGTACGACGCTCTGCACGACATGATGGATCCGGGCAAATGCCAACGATTCCTCCAGCAAGGCACCATAGAGGTGGCTCCGATGGCCTTTATGAGGGGAAGGACTCTAGGCAAAGCATTCATCATTCTGGATGAGGCTCAGAACACCACCTCGCAACAGATGAAGATGTTCCTGACCCGGCT
This sequence comes from Deltaproteobacteria bacterium UBA6601, assembly GCA_002433485.1. Classification (GTDB taxonomy): domain Bacteria; phylum Myxococcota_A; class UBA796; order UBA9615; family UBA9615; genus UBA6601. The sequence goes on along the minus strand of DJIF01000130.1, from coordinate 28,513 downwards.
CGGCGTTGAGAGCAAGGTGGTGATCACTGGAGACATCACTCAAATTGATTTACCCGAGGGCCGCCGCTCTGGTCTGACCGAGGTCCGCCGCGTTCTGCAGGGCATCAATGAGATCCCATTCGTTGAGTTCAGTCGTAATGATGTGGTCCGCCATCCCCTGGTGCGACGCATCATTGCGGCTTATGAGTCTGCCGAGTCGTCCAGGGCCTGATTCATGATCTCCAAGCGCATGCCAGGACCAGGCAGCGGGCGCAGCAGCGCCGGCTGGAGAGAGCGGTTGCTCGCTCTTTTTGCCAGGCGCCGCAACCTGCTCGCTCGCCTCGCCATTGGTCTCATCACAGCTGCAGCGCTGGCCGCTTTTATGGTGGACTGGACCCCCCTTGACGGAGTAGCAGGCCTCAAGGTCGGTGACATTTCACCTTCGGACATACGAGCCCACAGCACCATCGAAGTAGTAGACGCCGAACTCACCGAAGAGCGCCGCCTGGAAGCAGTCGCCAGAACCGCCTCCGTATTTGACCATGACGTGATTCTGGCCCGGCACCAGCTGGACCGGGTGGATCGCGCATTTCGAGAAATCCGTAGTGCCCTTGGCACAGGAAGAGTGGCTGGGGATGTCCCGCGACCGAGCCAGACTACCGTGCAGCAGCCCCAGAACACCTACGACCCAGCCTTTCTCGAGCAGGAACTGAATCGTTTCCAACAGACCCTGGCGGTGCCACTACGCGATACTGACCTGGCCACCCTGCAGACTCTGCGCTTCAACGACACCGTCCAGCGCGACATCAAGGAACTGGTGCGCGCCTCCATGCGCGGCTACGTTGCCCTTGACCGACAGAATCTGCCCAACCGAGGGCCCATCGCGGTGATCCGCAGAGAGGGAAGTCAGGAAGAAGAGCTTCGCGTAGAAGACCTCAGCCAGGTCCGGGTGGTGGCCGATGCCCGCCGGCTCATCGCGTTAAATGCAGCATCGGACTTTAGCGACCGACCGCCTCACATTCGCGAAACGGCGGTCTATGTGGCCCAGCAACTGTGCACCCCGAATCTGCGCTTTGTGGCTTCGGAGACGGCCGTTCGGCGGCAGAAGGCTTCAGCAGGAACTCAACCCGTCAGCCGGACCTACCAGGCCGGTCAGATCATCTGTCGGGAGGGCGATGCCCTGGACGCCTGGACCCTGCTGGTCCTGGAGCAGATGGGCAAAGAAGCACGAGCCTATAAGCCCCTTAAACACTTCGCCGCCCTCACTGCGCTGCTGGCCCTGTTCCTGGCCATGCTGGCCTTCTTTGCAAACCGATTTATCAGTAAGTTCCGCCGCCGCACCACAGAGCTTTTCTCAATGGCGGTGCTGCTCATCTTGGTGGGCAGCATCTCCGCCCTGCTGCAGTCGGTCGCGGTGGGGCTTTCTACGCTCTCGACGTCCGTCCCATTCACTGCCTACGGCTATCTGGTGCCGGTGGCGGTGGGCGGGATCATGGTCCGCATGCTGATGAACTCGGAGACCACCGTGGTGTGGTCTGTGGTGGCGTCATTCATCTGCGCCATCATCATGGACGGTGGACTGTGGCTTGGGGTCTTCTACATGGTCTCTTCGGTGACGGCCGCCGGCGGTGTAGGACAGCGCTCTGAGCGAGGCGGCTTAATTCGAGCAGGAGTCATGGCGGCTCTGGTCAACGCCGCAATGGTGCTCACCATCAGCGGGGTCGAGCACTTGGGTCTGCAAGGTGGCGCCTGGGCTGGGGCAGGGCTGGGACGCAGCCTCAGTCTGCACGTATTCTTCGCCTGCGCAGGGGGAATCGCTGCCGGCATTCTAGCGGTAGGGCTGGTGCCCCTATTTGAGAGCCTCGGCTTCCTCACTGAGAGCCGGCTGCTGGAGCTGAGCAACCTCAATCATCCCTTGTTAAGGGAGATGATCGTCAAGGCGCCGGGTTCGTATCATCACTCCATGGTCGTCGGCTCCCTGGCAGAGGCTGCGGCAGACGCCATCCACGCCAACTCTCTACTGGTGCGGGTAGGAGCCTGCTTTCACGACCTGGGCAAGATGCTCAAGCCCCAATACTTCATTGAAAATCAGCGCGGCGCGGACAACCCCCACGACAAGCTGAGCCCGTCCATGTCAGCACTGGTGATCATCAACCATGTCAAAGAAGGGATTGAAGTGGCGCGACGGCACGGGCTACCACGGCCGGTCATTGACATGATCCCCCAACATCACGGCACGTCACGGGTGTCGTTCTTCTACAACAAGGCCGTTGAGCAGCTCGACCCCAGCAAAGGCGATGTGGATGAGAACGACTACAGGTACCCGGGCCCAAAGCCGCAGACCCGCGAGGCAGGGCTGATGATGTTGGCTGACGGAGTAGAGGCGTCGACCCGTTCGCTGCAGAACATAACCCCAGGCGCAGTCCGGGCCCAGGTGGCCAAGATCGTCAATCACTGCGTTGCTGACGGTCAGCTTGACGAGTGCCCACTTACTCTGAAGGACCTGCACACCGCCTCCGAGACCTTTATCCAGGCGGTGCTCAGCTACCACCACCATCGAGTTGAATATCCTGACCCGCTGCCTTCACAGGATGGCCGGGGCAGGACTACGCCCGGCTCCATCACCCTCGAAATTCCATCGTCCACTCCCAATCCAGACCTGGCTTCGTCGGCAACCCTGGAATTCGACAATGAGCGCCAATCGACCAGGCCGCAGCCAACAGACCAGGAGTCAAGCTCCGAGCCCGCGGGCAGCGAACGGAGCCAGGAGCGATGATAACTCCACAGGTAGATGTTGGTTGGCAGGGCCAGGCAGGCGAACCCGTGGAACTATTGGCGGCCGTACAGGCCATGGCTCTTGAGCTGCTGCAGCTCACCAATCTGCAACAAGAACTGCGCGCAACCATTGGCGACTCAGTGGCTCAGCTCTCCGTTGTGCTCACCGATGACGCCCACATTCAGCCCCTCAACCATCGCTGGCGTGGAGTCAACCGAGCGACAGATGTGTTGTCCTTTCCCATGGGCGAAGGAGGCCTGCTTGGTGACATCGTCATCTCCGTGGAGACCGCCCGAAGACGCCTTCGCCCGGAGGACTGGGAGCTGCAAGACGAACTGCTGTTCCTACTGATCCATGGTCTCCTTCACCTACTGGGCTACGATCACATGGAGGCGGCAGAACGACGAGAGATGGAAGCAGCCGAGCAGCGGCTATGGACGGCGCTGGGTCGAGTCGGTACCTTGAGGGCAGCGCAGTCCTGAACTCCGCGCAACCCGGAGATTTTCATGTTGGATGATGTACGCGTAGCCCTGGACGAGCTTGCCGATCGGATCGCTCGTCTGCGGAGGCATCTTTGACCTCGATGGCAAAGAAGTAGAACTCCATTCTCTAACCGACCGAGCCAACGATCCTGAGCTCTGGAATGATCCTGAGCTGGCCCGCCGCGTCATGCGTGACAAAGCACGGGCAGAGAAGGTAATCGAAGCTTGGCGTGATTTGCACAGCCGACTGGAAGACGCCGAGGTTGCCCTGGAGCTGGCAGCCGAGGAAGACGAGCCTGAGCTGGCCACCGAAGCTCGAGATGCAGCACATAACATCGACCTGGAACTGGCTGCACTTGAGCTTCGCACCCTGTTGGGCGGCCCCGACGATGAGAGCTCGGCTATCCTTGAGCTGAACGCTGGGGCGGGAGGCACCGACGCACAGGACTGGACCGAGATGCTGCTGCGCATGTACATGCGCTGGGCTGAGAAGCAGGAGTTCAGGGTAAGTCTGCTGGATCGGGTGGATGGCGAGGAAGCCGGAATCAAATCTGCAACCCTGAACATCGAGGGCGACTATGCCTTTGGCTACCTGCGCAGTGAAGGTGGAGTCCATCGACTGGTGCGGATCAGCCCCTTTGACGCCAACGCACGGCGCCAGACCGCCTTTGCGGCGGTCGCGGTCTATCCCGATGTTGACAGTGAGGTCGAGGTAGACATTCAAGAGAAGGACCTGCGCATCGACACCTACCGAGCCTCTGGGGCTGGTGGGCAGCACGTCAACACCACCGACTCGGCGGTGCGCATAACCCACCTTCCCACCGGGCTGGTCGTGCAGTGTCAGAATGAACGCAGTCAGCACAAGAACAAGAGCTCAGCAATGAAGGTTCTCAAGGCTCGGCTGTATGACTTCTACTCCGAGCAGGCCCAGGCAGAAGCCGAGGCCAAGGCCGGCCCAAAACACAAGATCGAATGGGGCAGCCAGATCCGCTCCTACGTCCTTGCCCCTTATCGGCTGGTCAAGGACCTGCGCACCCAACACGAGACTGGCAACGTCGACGCTGTGCTCGACGGCGCACTATTGCCATTCATGGAGGCCTGGCTGTCACAACAGGCCGAGCAGACTGAAGCGCAGGAAGAAGCTTAGGGCTTACCGCCTAGAGTGGTTCTGGCAGCTCGGCAACAAGCTTGGCAAGGGCTCGACTCAGCTTCCGATCGCTCAGCACTTGCTCGGCAACATCGTCGCTACGATCACGCCCGTCACAAGCACCCCATCCACTAGGATTGAGACACACGCTCACATCCGACCAGCCGGCTTTACGGCCCTTGCGCCGTACTCGCTGCACCGCAGCCATCAGCTCCCTACCCAAAGTCGCCTTGCTGACCTCGGTAAACTCACGAATGCTTCTGGCACTGGCACCAATGGCAGCACGCTGCTCTTTGAAGTCATCGGCCCCCCGGTCAAGCTCTTCCCAACGAGCGCGCAAGGCACTGCGGGCCTTGGCGGCCCGAGCGTCAATGAGGTCCAACAGCTCAATGGCCTCAGGGACAGCTGCCACCAGGTGGGCCGGACTGAACCACTGACCACTGGCCGGGTGCTCACCTACCGAAACCGTCGCAGCGCTCTCCTGGTAGCCAGTGACTTTTGGCCAGGGCTCTGCGGTCAGGGTCGCCAGGCGACTCTTCAAGACCTCGTCCGCGTCCCACAGGGCCGCAAGCTGCTGGGAGACATCATCACCCTTGCAGGAGGATGGACTCGAAGCCGAAAAGCCAGGCGCGATGGCAGAGATCCCGCCAACAGCGTTGGCTTCGCAGACTACCGGCCGCTCGCTCACAGCCGCTAACTGGTCAAGGGCCCGCTGCAAGGCCGCCTCAAAGGCCGCTTCAAAGTCCACCTCAAGCCTTGAGACCCGCATTTGAATGGCTTCAAACTCAGGTCCAAAAACTCCCGACCTCTCGTCCAGCCGGGCCATCCACAGCTTGTGCATCGCCGGGTCGACCTGAGCGGCGCTTAGTGCCAGATTGAGGTCTAGCTCGGCAAGCAGACCATCGGTACGGGAGAGTTCCCTCTCCAGCGGCAGATAGCCCTCCTTGAGCTGCCCGGCAACCTCGGCAAAACGCTGCGAGGAAGCCGTAATCGCATCTTTGTCATAGTGACCCGGTGGTCCGGCCACCGCAGTACTGGCTAGCAAGCCGACCAGCAACATGGGGAGCAAGCTCAGAGCGCGCATTAATCCTCCGATTGAGGGGCGGGATGCTAACACACCGCGGCCTGCCGCCTCAGACCCGTGCCTGAAGCAGCACGCACCCTGCTGCTCACGCGGGCGCGGGAATGATTGACCTGCGAGGGGGGTTCCCGTAGGGTCGCGGCGCACTGCATGGGGACTTCCTTGAGCGGAACCATCAAAGCCATCCTGCTCATCAGCAGCCCCTTGTGGGGGCCGGTGGCGCTCCTTGTCGCCATGGCGCGGATGTGCGCCGACGGACTGCTGCTCATCAGCGAATCCTACCTGGGCAGACCGCTGGAGTTGCCAGCTGCGGTCAAAGGTCCATTCGCTGTGCTGGCGCTGTTGCTGTTTCCACTGTTCATCACGCTGGAGACAGTACTTTCCTTCATGATTCAGCTGGGCGGGCTACCTGGCCTTTGCCTGACGCGTCTCCGCGGGGCACCCGCTCCGGACGAAGAGCAAACCGCCACACCTCTCTTAGTAGCGTTACTGCTGAGCCCTATGGTGGTTCTGCTGGCACCCATATGGTTGCCTGCCACTGCCCTTTGGTGGATCCTCCGCCACCTCGTATATCGACTCGCCGTGCTGCCGCTAAGCGAGAACCTCCTGGGCAGCGCTGAACTTCCATCGCGCAGTACCGGGCGCTTCGAAACCTTTGTAGCGCTGCGCTACATGCGCGGCAGGAAAGCCAGCACGGGCGTCTCTCTGGTGACCGGACTGACCATCGCTGGAGTGACCCTCGGGGTCTGGGCGCTAGTGGTAGTGCTGAGCGTGATGGCCGGCTTTGAAAAAGACCTCCAGGACAAGATCCTGGGAGCCAACTCTCACGTAGTGGTGCTCTCCTACGAAAACACCATCGAGAATTGGAACCAGGCGGTGGATAGAATTCGCCAGACTGAGGGCGTCACGGGAGTCACCCCATTTGTGTATTCCGAGTACATGCTCCGCTCCCAGCACACGGTCATCGGCGCCATCTTTAAGGCCGTCGACCCTGAGACTGTGGCCGAAGTAACCGACCTGGTGGACAACATCACCCTGGGCCCTGAGGGGGCAATCACAAGTCGCGAGCAGGCCCTGGAGCTACTGCACTCTATGGACCGCTTCCAGCCCCCGCAGCCCGAGGCAGCAACTGCTGGCGAAGTTCAGGCTGTTCTGCCGGGACTGGTCATTGGCAAAGAGATGGCAGCAACGCTTCGGGTTACAGTGGGAGATACCGTCCAGGCAGTGAGCCCGAGGAGCGAGCCTGGTCCGCTCGGCGGAATGGCGGCGCGGGTTGTGCCATTCCGAATCATGGGCATCTTCCACTCGGGCATGTACGAGTACGACACCAAGTTTTCCTACGCCAGCCTCCATGGTGCCGACCGTTTCATGAGCACCAAAGGAGCGGTTACTGGAATCGAAGTGCGGGTGGAGGACATCTATCAGGCACCGGTAATCGCCAGGCAGATTGCAACCCGACTTGACTACCCATTCTGGACCCGGGACTGGGAAAAGATGAACGCCCCGCTATTCGCAGCGCTGAAGCTGGAGAAGGTGGTGATGGGGGTAATCCTCACCTTCATTATTGCGGTCGCCGCCATGAACATCATCTCGACCCTGATCATGTTGGTCATTGAGAAACGCCGTGAGATCGCCATTCTCAAGGCAATGGGCGGCGGCCGCTTGCACATCATGAAGCTATTCATGGTGGACGGCCTGCTGGTTGGCTTCATCGGCACCGTGCTCGGCTTGATCCTCGGTCTGGTCACCTGCGCAGCGCTGGCAAGGTGGCAATTCATCAAGCTGGAGAGTGACGTCTACTACGTGGACACCCTCCCCGTAGAGATCTCACTGCCCCTGTGTATCGCGGTAGCGGTCACCTCCATCTCCATTTCCTTTCTGGCCACCATTCTGCCCTCATGGGAGGGCAGCTCTCTCGATCCGGTGGAGGGCCTCCGCGATGGCTGAAGAAGGGCTTGCCCTACAGGTCGAGGGCTTGTGCCGTCGTTATCGTCTCGATGGGCGCGACATTGAAGTGTTTCGCGGCGCCGAGTTCGCCATCGAGGCTGGCCAGACTGCTGCGGTAGTAGGCGCCTCCGGGGCTGGCAAGAGCACCCTGCTGCACCTGCTCGGTCTACTGGACCGGCCCAGCGCCGGCACAGTTCGCTATGACGGCGAAATCGTGCTCCAACGAAGCGAAGCTGTGATAGAGGACTTTCGCAACCGACAGGTTGGCTTCGTCTTTCAGTTTCATCACCTGCTCCCCGAGTTCACCGCATTGGAGAATGTCATGATGCCCGCCATCATCGCCGGGAAGTCCATGACTGAAGCACGCAATAACGCCTCCACCCTGCTGGACCAGGTGGGGCTGAGCGCGCGCATGACCCATGCACCAGGCGAGCTAAGTGGCGGCGAGCAGCAGCGGGTGGCACTTGCACGAGCGCTGGTCATGGAGCCGAGATTGCTGCTCGCCGACGAACCCACGGGCAACCTGGATCCAGAGACCGGGGCCAAAGTCCTGGAGCTGCTCCTTGAGCTCAATGAGGCGCGAGGCACCACCCTTATCGTCGCAACCCACAACATGAGCCTTGCCGATCGACTGCCCAGCTGTCTGCACATCGCAGGCGGTCTGGTTCGATATCGGGGAGAAGCTGCATGAAGGTCTTTCGTCTGCTAAGCGTGACGCTGGTGCTGGCCACCTGCTTGCTGTCGGTGACTCCTGCTGCTGCGGTAGAGGAGGGCACTGCCATTATTGAGCTGCGAGTCGAAGGCAATGTGCGGGTCGAAACCGCCGCCATCCTCGACATCACCAGGCTCTCTGCTGGCAACCGATTTCGGGCGACGGAAGTCGCGCAGGCGATCCGCGACATCTACCGCCTGCGCTACTTCAAGCACATTGCCATCGAGGCCGAAGCTGGCGAGGGTGGAGTGACTCTGCTCATCCGCGTCAAAGAAAAGCCAGCCATTCGAGAGGTCAGCTTCAGCGGCAACAAAAAGATCAACGATGACGACATCCAGGAAGTGATGAACATCAAGGCGTTCTCCATCCTGGACGAGAACAAGGTACGGGCAACTGCCCGGCGCATCGAAGAACTCTATCTGGAGAAAGGCTTTCTACTCGCTGAAGTGGAAACCCGGATGACGGAGATAGCGGGCAATGAGGTCAAGATCGAGTACCTCGTTCGGGAAAACCGCAAGGTTCTGGTCAAGCGCATCAACCTGGTTGGCAACGAAAACCTCAAAGACAGCTTCATCAAGGCGCGGCTGCAGACCAAGACGGCGGGAATCTTCCCCGGCCTCGGCCCAGGAGGAACCTATCGCAAGGAAAACCTGGAGACGGACCGGGAGATCATCTCGTACCTTTACTCGGCCTTCGGCTATGTCGACGCCAAAATCTCGGCCCCAGAAGTGGTCCTGACTCCCGACAAGCGCTGGGTTTTCATCACCTTCCACATCGAGGAGGGCGACAAGTATCGAATCGGCACCGTGGAGGTAAAGGGCGACCTGATGCCTGAAGTTCAACTCGGCCAGGAAGAGATCCTTGACCTGCTGAAAACCCGCCCCGGCTCGGTCTACAACCGCATGCTGCTAGGCGAAGATGTGCAGCGGATCGTCGACCGCTTCAGCGATCACGGGTACGCCTTTACCAACGTCGTGCCACTGCCGCGCCAGGACCGCGAGCGGCTGGTGATCGACCTCTCTTTTGACGTCCAGAGAGGCAACCTCATCCAGCTGGAAGACATCGTCATCACTGGCAACACGACCACCTGGGACAAGGTGATCCGGCGTCAGGCTGGGCTGGTGGAGGGCGAGCTATTTCGTGGCAGTGAGGTCCAGAGGACCCGTGCTCGGCTACAACAGCTCGGTTACTTCGAAGACATCAACATCACCACTCCCAGGGGGGACCGACCCGACAGCCTGGACATGGCGATCGACGTCACAGAAAAGCCAACCGGGACCTTTTCGATCGGTGCTGGTTTCAGTTCGGTTGAGAGCCTGGTCTTCACCGCCAACATCAGCAAGGCAAACTTCCTCGGGCTCGGCTACACAATGGCCTTCAATGCCAACCTAAGCCTCGGCAGGAACCTCCGGGAGCGGGGCTTCTTTCGCGGCGAAAACAGTCAACAGCAGCTCAGCTTCAGCATTCAGGACCCGTACTTTCTGGACACCCGTTGGACGGCCTCAGCGGCGATGTTCTGGGTCAATCGAACGGTACTCCTCTCCGAGTTCTCACGGGGTATGAACTTCAGCTTTGGTCACTACATTGGCAAGGATGATGATGCGCGCTTCTCGTTGCGCTATGGCCTTGAAACGGTGGGACTCACCAACCTCCGCTCAACCCAAAAAGAAGCCTATGGTGGACAACTCTATCGTTCAGGAACCAAATCTTCATTGACCGCCAGCCTCACCCTCGACAAGCGCGACAATCGCATCGCCCCGACCAAAGGCTTTCTGTTGACCGGGTCGGTGGAGTTCACCGGCGGCGGCAAGGTCGGTGATGGCAAGATCATTTCAATCCTCGGCGGTGACTTCAATTACATGCGGCTACAGGCCAACGCTCGGGCTTTCTATCCTCTCGGCACATCACTGGTGGTCGCGCGCTGGAACCTCTCGCTGGGCTGGATCAAGAGCCTCGACGGTACCCTGGTGCCCTTCACCGAGCGCTACCGCGCAGGAGGCATCAACTCCATTCGTGGCTTTGGTCCTTTCAGTCTCGGCCCGCAGATCCGCTACCTGGTCAACTCGGACCCCAATCACGCGGCACGCAGCATTGCCGTCGGCGGCACGGCGAGCCTGATCAACAACCTGGAGATTGAGTTCCCCATCATTCCTCCGGCACAGATTCGCGGCGTGGTGTTTCTCGACATTGGCAACGCTTTTGGCGGGCTCTATGGCGACGAACCGTTCCGCTTCGAGAACCTGCGCATGAGTACTGGCTTTGGTATCCGCTGGCGCTCGCCGATGGGCCCGCTTCGCTTTGAGTGGGGCTTCCCCCTGCGCCGCAAGCCAGGCGAGCGAGCCCAGGTCTTTGAGTTCACCATCGGTTCGTTTTTCTAATCTCCTGACCCGTCCCTTCCCCAGACTTGTCTAACTAGTTAGACTCCGCGCGCTCTCGAAAACCTCCGAAAGGATTGCCCCCGATGTCTCGTCTACTTATGGCCCTATGCCTGCTGTTCTCCGTCATGTCCCTGTCCTCTCCGGTACTCGCCCAAGGAGTGATGAAGATTGGGGTGGTAAACCTCCAGCGAGCCATTAACGAAGTTGCCGAGGGAAAAAAGGCCCGCGCCAACCTCGAGTCTCGAATGGAGAAGATCAAAGCTGAAGTGGAAAGTCGGCGCAAAGAGCTGGAAACCATGCAGGAATCCCTAGAGGCAGGGGAGATGATGCTGTCAGAACAGGCGCTCGCCGAGAAGCGGGCCGAGTTCCAGACCAAGTACGTTGAATTTCAGCAGATGGTGGTATCCAGTGAGCAGGAAATGGGTCTGCTACAGAACGAGCTGACCAACGATCTGCTCGAAAAACTCTACAAGGTCGCTCAGGCGGTAGGGGCCGAGGCCGGCTACAACCTGCTGCTGGAAAGTACCGCTGTGGTTTATGTGAACGGCGTCGCGGACATCACCGACCTGGTCATTACCCGTTTCAACGACAAGAAGTAGAGGAGCCCGGTGTTCAGGCCGGCCGAAGCCCAGAACGCCACCGACCTGGCCCAGTTGCTAGGTGGGCAACTTGCAGAGGGTCTAAGCGCTTTCCAACTAGACGGCCTAGCAGCGCCCGATCAGGCACAATCCAATCAGGTCGCTGTGCTCTTTGACGAACGGGCTTTGCCCGAGTCAGGGCAGTGCAGCGCTGGCCTGATCGTCTGCGCTGGCAACTGCAAACTTCCGGACGAGCTGAGTAAGCGCTGCCTTCGAGTGAGCGACCCCGGGCAGGCCTTTTTGATCCTGATCGAGGTATTCCACCCCGAAGCGGACCACCAGCCAGGGCTCCACCCAAGTGCAGTCATCGACCAGGAGGCCCGCATCGGCAGACAAGTAACTCTAGGCGCGCTCAGCGTAGTCGAGCGGCAGGCCAGCATCGGTGATGGCAGCAGAATCGGCTCACAGGCCACTATCGGCGAAGGTGTACAGGTCGGTCGGGCCTGTCGGATCGGGCCTGGAGTTCGGCTCCTCAAGGGAACCCGGCTTGGCGATGGCGTACACATCGAGGCAGGCACCGTGATCGGGGCCAGAGGCTTTGGCTATCTGCCTGCCGACGCAACCGGCTACCGGCAACCGATCCCTCAGATCGGTGGTGTGCGGATCGATGATGGGGCGCACATCGGCGCTTGCTGTTGCGTCGACCGAGGCACCCTCAGCGACACCCACATCGGCGCGCACGTGCGCATCGACAACCTAGTGCAGGTGGGCCACAACTGTGAGATCGGCGCAGGGGCTGTACTGGTGGCGCAGGTTGGGGTGTCCGGTTCGGTTGAGATCGGGCAGGGAGCGTTGCTGGCGGGCCAATCAGGGGTGGCAGACCACCGCAAGATTGGGGCCGGTGCGACCTTGACCGCCCGAGCTGCAGCGTTTCGCAATGTTCCGGCTGGAGAAGTCTGGGGCGGGGTCCCAGCGCGTCCGCACCGCACATGGCTACGGCAACAAGCTACCCTTGCGCGAACCGCGCGCCGTGAGACTCAGGCCCAGGGCGAGGAGGAAACTGATGAAAAATGAGCTGGACCGCCTCGACCCCCGCCAGGTCGCCAACTTCCTGCCCCATCGATATCCTTTCCTGTTGGTGGATCGGGTCGAGCAATTGGAGGCGATGAAGCGAATCGTTGCCACCAAAAACGTCTCCTGGAACGAGCCCTACTTCACCGGGCACTTTCCCGGCGACCCGGTGATGCCCGGGGTACTGCAGATTGAGGCACTGGCGCAGACCGCTGCCATCCTAGGATTTGCCAGTCAGCCTGAGCTACATGAGCAGGGCGGTTCAGTACTGCTCATGGGACTCGACAAGGTTCGTTTTCGACGCAAGGTAGTGCCCGGCGATGTGCTGCGGCTGGATGTCGAAGTGGAACAGCAAAGAGGCAACACCTGGCGGGTCCGAGGGATCGCCACAGCTGGCGAAGAACGAGCCGCTGAGGCCATCATTCTGGCGGCCTTTCAAAGCCCGGAAGCTGGATGAAAACGGCGCCCCCGGGAGCCAACAACGACAGTGCTGCAATGGAGAGCGGTTCGACCATCGACCCACTCGCCAGAATTATTGGCGAGGTCTGCCTTGGTCCCACCGCTCAAATCGGCGCTGGGGCGGTCCTGGAAGGTCCCATCATAGCCGGCGCCTGCCTTCGCGCAGCGCCACTGGCCTTAGTGGGCGGGCCTGCTCAACATCGCCGCCCTGAGATGCAAGGAACGCTGCACATTGGTAGCAACGTAGAGATCCGTGAGGCGGCAACGGTTCATCGCGGCTGCGCGAAGCCAGATGCTCGCACGGTAATCGGTGATGATGTGCTCATCATGGCCTACGCACATGTTGGCCATGACTGCCGGCTGGAGCGAGGAGTCACCCTCTGTAACGGCGCCCAGTTGGGTGGGCACGTAGTAGTCGGCGAATACGCAATGGTCGGGGCCCGCGCAGCCTTACACCAGTTTGTCCGAGTTGGCAGCGGAGCAATGATTGCCGCTGGCTCCATGGTCTCGGGGGACGTGCCGCCATGGACCCTTGTTGCCGGTGACCGGGCGCGGATCATCGGCCCCAATCGAGCCGCCCTGGTGAACCACGGACTAAAACAATCGCTGCCGCACCTGCGCAAAGCAATCAGACTGCTCTGGCCGGGCTCTGGCCGGGCCGCGATCCCCGCCATTGAGCTCAAAGCTGCACTCGGCACCGCAGAGGCGAAGGAGGACCCGGTGATCGAGTCTCTGATTGCGTTCCTTACCGCACCAACGAAACGCTCTTGCTGCGCTCGACAGCGGCACTGACAAAGGACAGTTCTGGCCATGAACGCCTGCCTGGTCAGTGCCGCGGAGCCTAGCGGCGACGCGTTAGCCGCGGAAATCCTAGGTGAGCTACACCGTCGACGGCCTGAGTTGCGCTGGCGAGGCTGCGGCGGTGAACATCTGAAGCACCGCCTTGGCCTCCACCTTGAGCTTGATGCTGAGGTTTCAGAGCTGAGTGCTGCGGGCCTGGTGGAGCTGCTCCCCAGACTGCCCGCCTTGTGGCGGGCCCGCACCAGCCTCCTTGAAGCCATCAAAACCAGCCGGCTTGCGGTCCTGGTGGATGCTCCTGACCTGAACCTACCTCTTGCCAGCAAGGCAAGGGAGCTTGGGGTTCCGGTTGTGCTGGTAGCCCCACCTCAGTGGTGGGCATGGCGACCAGGCCGGCTGCGCAAGCTCGCGCATCAGGCCGATCTGGTGCTGTGCCTATTTCACTTTGAAGTTGCTCCATTACGCGCCCAAGGCATCGCTGCCCACTGGATTGGCCACCCGGCATCACGACTGCTCCAGGCCGAGACCTGCCCACCCGACAGTTCCAGGCTCCAGGTCGCCGTGTTACCCGGTTCTCGCCCCGGCGAGATTCAGCGCAACCTCAGGCCGCTGATAAAAGGTGTAAAGACCGCGCTTGCAAGGGCCGGGCAGCCAGCTGAGATCCGGATCCCATGGCGTCTCAAGGCCTCCCCCCCAGACTGTGACGGAGTGTGCTTTGTGCGCAGTCCAGGACCAGAAATTCTGGCCGACTGTGACCTGGCCCTGGTAGCCGCCGGCACCGCTACCCTGGAAGCGGCCGCTTTGGGAGTTCCATGTCTCATCGTCGCAGCTGCTCACCCAATCACCGCCGCCATTGCACGAAAACTCCTCAACACCAGGCTGCTGGGCCTACCCAACATCCTGCTCGGCGAAGCGGTGGTCCCTGAACTCCATCAGGACCTCAGCGAGGCCAGCGTGAGTTCCGCAGTAACTGATCTTATGGGAGACCTTCAAGGAGCCCGACAGCAAGCAGCTAGCACTCGGGCGAGGCTGGCTAAAGTGCTGGGCAAACCTGGCCTGGCAATCCGCGCAGCGGATTGCATTGAGCCTCTTTTACGCAAGAATCATGGCTGAAGTTCGCCTTACTCTGAGTCTACTTCGACCCCATCTCAAAGCACTTGCTCTGGCCAGTCTGCTGGCCGCTGTTCTGGCCTCGTGCCAGGGCGCTCTGGTGTTATTGGTTCGTCAACTGCTCGGTGCTTTGCAGCCTGGTGCAGGTTCAAGCCCACCGGTGTTGCTGGGACTGGCGATTGTGGTGCTCTTCGCGATCCAGGGAGGGGCAAGAGTCGGTCGCACCTGGCTCACTCGTAAGTCCGCACTGCTTGCTGAACGGGATCTCCGCAATCGCCTTTTTGTCCATCTCCTACACTGCGATCCAGCAAGACTCAGGGACCTTGGCCTTGGAAACTGCCAATCCCGAATCAGTCACGACGCTGGCAACATTCGAACCGCCGTAGGGGCTGGAGTAACTCTTCTGCAACGCCCCCTCAGCGCTCTAGCCATAGTAGCCGCAGCATTCTCGATGGCGCCCAGGCTCACACTGTGGGCGGGGCTCTGCCTGCCGCCTATCGCTGCAGTCATCTACCTCACCGGCAGAGCGACAAGGCGGGAGGCCTACCTGCACCTACAGCACCTGGGAAGCCTCGAGAGCCTGGCCCGAGACGGCCTTTTAGGTCTGCGCACCCTACAGGCCTATGGAGTTCAAGAGACGGTATCGACAGACTTCAGAAAGCGTAACGAGGCGCAACTCTCTGCCGCTCTCCGGGCCACCATGTTTCGGATCTCGGGGCCACCAATCGTCGAGTTCACCGCGGCCTGCGCAGTAGGAGCAATGGTCGCACTGGGTGCCAGATCGGTCCAGCTGGGCGAACTTGATGGCTCGGCACTAGTAGCTTTTCTGGTGGCACTGGGACTCCTCGGCGAACCCTTGAAGGGCATCGCAACCTCCAACGCACTGTGGGAAGAGGCAAGGGCCGGAATGAGCCGCGTATTGGAATTGCTGAACTTACCCGTGGCTGACCAACAGCTGCCCGTCTATGAGGAACTCGCCGACAGCGTGAGTGTAAAACTCACAGGAATTGAGCTCAATCGGGGTCGTGGCGCTCTGTTCAGTGGATTGAACCTGGAGCTCCAGCCGGGACAACTCATTGTCCTGCAGGGAGAAAGCGGCACCGGAAAATCAACGATCCTGGACCTCATCGCTGGCTTTGTTGAGCCGGACGCTGGAGAGGTCATCTGGAATGGCGTCGACGCAAACGCCTTGGGAATCCAGCGGCGAAGAAGACAACTCGCCTTCGTGGACCAGCGCGCCTGGATTGGTATGGGCACGATCGCTGAAGCCATAGCCTTAGGTCGTCCAGGGGCTGAGCGTCATGAAATCGAAGATGCTGCAACAAGCGCAGGACTGTTCCGGTCCGGAGGACTGCTTGAAGGCCTGCCCGATGGACTCGACAGTAGAGTAGGGGACGCAGGACTGGCCATATCTGGTGGCGAGGCTCAGCGAATCTCGCTGGCACGCGCGCTGCTCCGTAAAGCGGGCTTGCTGCTTCTCGACGAGCCCACCGCAAATCTGGATCTCGGCGCCGAACAGGAGTTCTTGAGCTTACTGCGATCATTCCGAGCGCAACGGTGCATCCTGTTGGTCAGTCACCGTCCGGGTCCACTAGAGTTTGCCGACATCGCCTACTCATTAAACAACGGTGTCCTGACCCAGATCCCGCCGCCGAGTTCCAGCGAAGCAGAAGTTAACAGCCCCATTGCAGCCCGCGAGGCGCGGCTATGAGCCCCACGCTCAGATGGCCGCGTAAAATCGCGCTTGCTGTGGCCGCTGGATGGCTCCATGTGCTTGCGAGATGCCTGCCTGTCCGGCGCTTAGGCAGATCTCGAGTGCAGCGCCTAACGGAACAAGGCGAGCCTCTGGTTTACGCCTGCCTGCACGGCGATGGAGCACTCTTGATCAGTTGTCATCTCGATGAATCCATCGCGCCGTTGGTCTCAACAAGCTGTGACGGCGACCTTGCAGCCCAGCTGTTCGCGAGGCTGGGCTGGTCATGCGCGCGCGGCTCCAGCTCCAGGCGAGGGGCCTGGGGGCTTCGATCGCTGCTCCGACTCTGCCGGGCTGGCCATAAAGGAGTCATCACAGTCGATGGGCCAAGGGGGCCCGCGGGCAAAGTGGCGCCGGGCGTGCTGGCCCTGGCCAGGCTGGGTGGACTATGGGTAGTCCCCGTTGCCGCTCACTGCCGCAGCGGCTTAACCCTGAACAGCTGGGACCGCGCCCAACTGCCGCTGCCCTGGAGCACCACACTGGTCCTCTACGGGCGTCCCTTTCGGGTCAGCCGAAGTGGCCCATCTGATCAGGTCCTTGCCGAGCGCCTGGAAAGCCAGTTGCTTAGCCTTCGGGCGCGCGCCCGCCGCCCTTATCGCAAGCCTCATGCAGAGCAGCCACCAATCCGGCAGCCGCTGGATCGCTAGTGATGTTATTGGATGCCTACCGCGCTCTCAGTGCCAGTCTGGAATTGCTCCCCGGCCGCTGGCGCGGTGCAGCACCAGCGGTCCGCACAGACCCGGCCAGGGCACTGCTTCACGGAGCCTCAGCCGGGGAGGTAAGAGCGGCAACCGCGCTGCGCGAGGTACTTGCCGACGGCGGCTCTCCAAACCCCTGGCCGATCTCTACGGGCTCAGTTGCTGGGCTGTCCATGGGTGCCGACTTCCAGCTACCGCGAGACCTGCCCAGACGAGTAGCAGCTGTCTATGAAGCACTGCAACCGGCCGCGCTGGTCCTGATCGAAGCGGAATTGTGGCCGAATCTACTCAACGAAGCGACTCGGCGCTCCGTTCCTGTTGGCGTAGCCGGGGCTAGAATTTCCCCAACAAGTTGGCAGCGATATCGGTCTCACCGACGGCTAAGCGCTCAGCTGTTGGACAAGGTCTCGGCCTTTGCTGCTGCGAGCCCCGCCGACGCCGAGCGAATCTGCTCACTGGGCGTACAAGCTCATAAAGTCGAGGTTTGTGGCTGGCTCAAGTGGCCCAAACCAGCTGCAGAGTCCTGCACCGATCATGAACAAAGTGCGCCCCCCTGGCGTGCGCAAAAACAAGTTCCGCAACCACTGCTGGTCCTTGGCTCGATCTACCCTGGAGAAGCCTCTCGACTACACGCACGCCTGCGCGAAACGACACTGCGCTGCGGCCCCTCTAGGTGGCTACTTGTACCCAGAAAGTCGCAGCACATAGCAGCGATACGGCGCGAGGCAGCTCGGCACCTCCCTGCCGGTTCATGGTCGGTGGAGCAGCGTTTCGGGGTGCTTCAACAGCACTACAAACTAGCCGACGCCATCTTCGTCGGTGGGGGCTGGGCAGGACGCAGCTGTCATGACGTCCTTGAAGCCCTGGCAGCCGGCTCTAGAGCCATGTGTGCATCTCACACAGGTGATCCCGGCGGCAAGATCGATCGACTGGCCAAGCACCACCTGGTAATCGATCTGGACAGAGATCTGGAGCTCAGGGGAAAGGCTCTAGAACAGCTCGCGCTGGCAGGCGTTGACGGTGCCTATGAAGAGCTACGTAAGGAAATGGATGGAAGAACCAGGACGATCCGCTTCTTTCAACAGCAGGGACTGATTCTATGAACGGCGCATACCTCGCCAGCACACCACTACGATGGGCCTCGGCGCTGCGCCGCAGAGTTGCAAATCGCTCATCGCAGCTTCCGGCAGCGTCTATCTCAGTGGGCAACCTGGCGCTGGGCGGCAGGGGCAAGACACCGATGGTCGCAGCACTGGCCCAGGAGGCCGAAAGCAGAGGTTTGAGTGTCGTAGTCCTCACCCGCGGCTACGGCGGGACGGTTCGAAGCGGTACAGAACCGGTAGTGTTGCAGAGCACCGCGCCACAGCCAGACATAGCCTGCTGGCTAAGCATGCTGAGCGACGGCCACAGCTCCGCAACCGCCGCCAGCTTCGCACAGCGCTGCGGCGATGAACCCGCCTGGCTTGCAAGCCGCTGTCCCCAAGCACGGATTGCGATTCATCCAGACCGCCGGCAAGCTGCTGCGGTAGCCCATGCCCAGCAACAAGTGGATCTCTTCATCCTTGACGATGGCTTCCAGACATCGGTTGCACGCGACCTTGATCTGGTGCTCCTCGATCCGCATCGCGACCCACCATTTGCTCGCCGAGCAGCGTGCCGAGAAAGCGCAGTAGCGCTCAGCGCTGCACATCGAGTCGCCTTAATTGATGCCGATAGGCGTTGGGATGACGCTGAGAGTGCCTTGGTCCTAAGGCGCACGGCCGTCGCACTGAGGCGCTTGTCAGATGGCGTACACGCCAATCCTAAGGCGCAACCCCCAGTGAAGGTTGCAGCGGCGGTGGGCCAGCCTTCCAGCGTGACTCGCTGCGCTCGTGATCTTGGGCTCACGGTGCGCGGAGAGATCAGAATCAGAGACCACGGGCGGCCCTCTCGGAGCCAACTCAAAAAAATGAACCGGGATCGGAGCGAGCTTTTGTTGGTCACCGAGAAGGATGCTATGGGCTGGGCCTCACAACATCCGGAGTTAAGCAACCGCACCCTGGTGTTGGAAATGGCGTTGACCGGCGGGCGGCGGCTGGCGATGCAGGTCCTCGACGAGCTGCATGACAACTGAGTAGCCTGGCCGCAGGGAGCAGAGACCCGTGACAAGCAGTTCAAAACTCGCAAACAGAGTGGTCCTACATGTCGACGACGAACCCGGCTTTCGCGGCGGGCAGCGCCAGCTCCTGCTGCTCGCTAAGGCTCAAATCAGGGACACCAATGGTCCGCGCCCGATCCTCCTAGTCCGCAGCAGAGGACTGCTTGGTGCGGCCTCAGTCGCCGGGATTCCGCACCAGCGTTGGCTAGGCGCTAATAACCCTCTGGGCTTGCTCCAACTACATGGTCAACTCAAGCAGGGCAGGCGCCCCATTGTCCATGTCCATGACTCGCGGTCGCTGGGGGCCGTCCGCCTGGTCGCCTCTGCAGAACAGCAACAGAGCCTGGTGATTCACCGGCGAATTGATGATGTTCCGCGCGACCGAAGCTTCACGCGCTGGAAGTACGCGCGCGGTCAGATTATATCCGTCTCAAACGCCGTGCGAGAGGTGATGAGAGGCTTCGGTATAGAGCCCGCACGACTAAGAGTGATCCATTCCACGCTACCACCTGACACCACGCCGTTGCCGACCCACGCAGAGAGCAGGTCGAGCCCCACCGAAGGAGCTCCAGACAGTGGAGCATTGCGTCCACTCGATCTCACCGCAATCGGCGCCCTGGTCGAGCAAAAGGGACATCGTTTTCTGCTTGAAGCGCTCGCAATTACCAAGCTCGATCACACCCTGAGGCTGCTCGGCTCAGGTCCGCTAAAGAATGTACTGCTGCGGCAACGACAGCAGCTGGGTCTGGAGCGTCGGGTGCAACTGGAGCCCCTGGTGCAGTCTGGCTCGGCGCGACTCAACCCTAGTAGCGACCTGCTGGTACATCCTTCAATAAGAGAAGGCATGGGAACAGCGGTGCTGGACGCCATGTGGGCCGGGTTGCCAGTGCTGGCTTCTCAAGTCGGCGGCCTGAGTGAGGTCATCGAAGACAACGTCACCGGCTGGCTGATTGATCCACAAAACCCCAGGGCTCTGGCCAGCAAGCTGGACGAACTGGCAACCAATGAGTGGCGCCGCCCAGGCTGGCTATCCGAGCATGGCATGGCAGGACGAAGGCGGGCGATGCATTACTTCCAATTCACCAAGATGGTCTCAGCAATCCAACAGGTCTACGACAGATGTCCATAACACCGTCCTCCGCGCCGACCAGCAACGGCGCTGCAATCCACAGCGGAACTGAAACCTGACTGAGCGGGGCCGGGCCCCGGAAGAACACTGAATTAAATCCCGGTCGCATACGCAGCAGCCATTCCTGTCTCCCCATCGTTGGTTCTTACAGGACCATGAGAGCTAGCTGGGCCGGGCACTGCCTTTGGCGCTGCGACTCCGCACCCGCAACCAGAGGCAGGCCAGGGCTAACCAGGGCAAGATCCACACCGACCCATCGCTCCGCATCCACCCCAGCTCGAAGCCGCGCACGGAAAAGGGATAGAGCAAGATGTAGCCGGGTTGCAGATGTTCCTGCAGCAGGTCGACCACCAGATGCAGGATCCCACCCATGCCAATCCAACCCGCAACCGCCGCACGACTCAACGGGTCTGCCAGTCGTTGAGGAAGTAGCACCGCGATCCACAACGCAATGAGCAACAGGCCTACCGGCGTATGGGGAAGAGTAAAGCCCAACATCACCTCCCGTTCCATGCTGACTACAGCAAACATCCCTGCATCCTGCATCGCATCCCAAGCGATAAGCGGTGCACGAGACAAAAGATCGGGGAGGATGGTCCCGGATATCAGCGCCAGCAGCTTCGCATCGGCGGGCCGGCGACCACGCACCAGCACCGCACTCAACACATGACTGACAAGATCAGCCATAGGTCTGCCGACCCGCGGACTGTAACCGAGCAACGGTGACGCGTAATAGGACGCACAACCACAGCATGACGACCAAGACCCCCAGTGCCTGGTCCACCCACTCCAGTGTGTGAACCTGGACTCTCTCAAGCTCCAACGCGCCTGTCCCTGACAGGCGGCCGCTGACAGACAGGGACTGGCCAGGGGAGGGGAGCGGTTCATCAGTTGGCCAGGAGCTGAGTGCTACACGGCTGCGAAGCACAGTCTCCAGCAGAAGTTCACTCGCATCTGCTCCCGACACCAGCTCGCCGCCGACCACAAACCGCTGTCCGATGCAGTTCTGCGGCAGTTGCAGACAACTCTCCAGCGAAGGACCTACAGCAAGACGATGGCCAAGATCCAAACCCAGCACAAACAGCAGCACAGGCAGGGCAATGCTAAGCGTCGGGCGCAGCCAGCCAGCGCCGAGTCGATCAGTGAAAGAGTGGCCCATCGTCATCGCCATCCACGATGCGGAGCCCGCTGCGCCGCCGCGATCTGCGCTGCCAACCAGCCAATGTCGATCCAAGTCGGGACAATAGAGGCCCCCTCCGAAACCAGAACCAGCCCATAAAAATTCCACAGAGGTGAGCCGCGTGACTCACGTTGCCTGCGCCCCCACTGAACTCAAGCAACAACTCAAGGGGAATCAACCATCGAGCACTGAAGGCCAGCGGAACAAACAACAGATTTATGGGCCGATCAGGCCAGCTCAAGCAGTAATAGGTTACGACCGCAAAAACAGCACCTGAAGCGCCAATCGTCGAAGTCTGCCAGGGAAAAAGCCAGGTCCCAACGCCCACCATCTGCACCAGCAGCGAAATCAGTAGATTAAGCAGCCCCCCAGCAATGCCGCCGCCCACATAAAGCGCGAGGAAGCGCTGCTTTCCCAGCTTTTCAGCCACTGGGCAGCCAAACATCCAAAGGAAGAACAGATTGCCGACCAGGTGCCAGACTTCGCCGTGCAGCAGCAGCGTCGTCACGGGTTGCCAGATCATGCCGCTCCAGAACCGCTCCGGATGCAATCCGCCATAGTGCAACACCGCGGGCAGCGCGCCTCCGCGACTGGGAAACGTGTAGCCAAGTACCCATTGCGCCAGAAAAGCCACGGTAGTGACCAACATGATGTCTTTGATCACCTCGGGAGTCCGAGCCGGGCCAATGCGCAAACCTGCTCCAGTCGGTCCCATCTCGTTCAGCTCCGCTGCCACCATGCTGACGGCAACATGCCGTGCCACTCAGTGATAAGTCGGATCACTGGAATCTCCATTGCCCTCGACCTCCTGCAGCACCACCTTTAGCAGTTCCCCAGCCTTCTTTCGCCGGCGCCGACGCGCGAGCATGCCCTCCCCATAACGAAACCAGAGATAACCGGTCAGGACCGCACCAAGCTCATATCCGCCAGCGGCGTTCCCAGTTCCCAGCGGCGAGGTCATTGCGAGTGCCTTGATCAGGACCCAGAGTGCCAGACCCCCGGCAATCCACTTCATCCTGACCGGCAACATCAAGAAGAAGGTCACCATCGCCTCCGGAGTGATCAAACAGTGCACCAGCACCACCGCCAGCACCACCGGTCCACAGCCAAAGTGGACCCCCGCAGGCTGCAACAAAGGGCCAAACAGGAAGCCGCCCAGGCCGGCACCTAGCGAGCAGATTGCCCAAAAGACCAGAAACCGGCGCGGTCCGTAAAAGCGTTCCACCGGTGCCGCAAAGAAGGCGAAGCCAATAAAGGCCAACGCAAGATTCGCAAAACTTCCAGGTGGGTAGACAAATGGCGCAGTAAACGGCTGCCAGAACTGAAAGCCAGCGCTACCCGGAATGAGCGCGGCAGGGCCGCCAGGCGGATGGAGCAGCAAGGCGTGCCAGAAGGGCAGGGAAGGGGGAGCTTCGGCGAGCCCAAAAAGCTCCTGTGCTCGGAGTTCTTCGGCACTTACTCCGGCACCAGAGCCGTCGAACAGCGCAACACAACCGAAGACCAGTGCATAGAAGCCCATAAGGCGCCAACCCAGCGGGGTGACTTCCAGATAAAAGGCGCCCGGCGGGCGCCCACTTCCAAATGCAGACATCCTGGCAAGCTCTCCCTTAAACAACACCGATGCGCAAGCCCTGGATGCAGAACGCCACCGGGTGGCAGAGCCTAACACGGTCGCAGGCTTGGCCCTTGCCAACACTGCACATCTGTTTCATACTGAACAAACCTCCAGTTGAGCTGAAGCTGACCTATTTTCCCGTCTCGGAGTGCCCCCATGGATAAGCTCTCGCCCCGTCAAACTTCCATCCTTGAGTACATCTACTCTCGATTTCAGCAGGATGGGATACTGCCTTCCTACCGAGAGATCGGCGACGCCATGGGGATTCGCTCAACCAATGGGGTGAGCGATCACATCAAAGCGCTAACCCGTAAAGGTTACCTTCAGCGAGTCGGTGGTACCGGTAAGTCAGCTCTTGCACGCGCCATGCGGCTGACCGATCTTGCACTCACTGAGCTAAGCGGCGATCTCCAACCAGAGGCGAGCCTCCATGACCTCGACATGATCGAGGTTGGCGTCTACGGCTCGGTTGCTGCCGGACTTCCCGCACTGGCCGTCGAACACCGTGAAGAGACGCTACGCGTAGACCGCTGCATGATCCCTGGTGCTGGTCAGGTGTTTGCGTTGCGCGTCTCCGGAGAGTCGATGATCGAAGACGGCATTCTGCCAGGCGACTACATCTTCGTACGTAAGCAGCTCACCGTTCGAGACGGCGAGATCGCGGTGGTAATGGTCGACGGCGAGTGCACAGTAAAGCGGTTTTTTCGCGAAGGTGACCGAATCCGGCTACAGCCAGCTAACAGCACCATGGAACCTATCTATGTCGCAGCCAGCGAATTTCGCGAAGTACACGTGGTTGGCATCGTGAGCGGCGTCTTCCGCAAGATGGGCTAAGGCGCAGCAAGCTTGCGTTGACACGCTGACGGAAGCGCGTCTATAAGTTGCCCGCCTCATTGCACAGAGGCCTCTGCAGCCACTGGTTTCAGGGGGATTAGCTCAGATGGGAGAGCGCGGCGTTCGCAACGCCGAGGTCAGGGGTTCGATCCCCCTATCCTCCACCAGTTTGCCGCCACAGAGCAGCCCCGGGGACCCGACCCAACCCGGCGGCGCAAAGCGCAACAACCGCTAAGAGCCGCCTGCAGAACGCGCATCCCCCGCAAGACGCCCCAGAAACCCGGCCTGCAATTCACGCCTGCCAGTCCAGCAGTCCTACGTTCAGAGCCAGCATCAGGCAGGCAGCAAGCACGAACGGAAAGGCGAGACTTAAGAACATCGAACCACACCCAACCCGATTAATAAGTCCGATAATATATATTATGTAAACTTAATAGTGGTAGCGAGATGCCCATTGAGCCAGTCCTTTGAGAATCGGCCGATTTGAGGCGATTTGTAGTGGGCTCTTGGCGCTACCGGTCGAATCGAGGCGATTTTACAAATGGCGGCTAGCTGCGGGCTGGCTGATCCGACGCAAACAAGATCGCGTTAGGTTCTGCTACCAACCAAAGACCTTGTCAGCGCGTCTGGCCGGCTCTTCGCTGAGGTCCCAACTGGCGGGCTTCGCTCCAACCAGCGAGTGAAGCGTCCCGCCTGCCGATACGAACAGCACCTGGCCACCAGCGACCAATGGCGCAGCCGCGACACCGCTTAAACGGGTTCCATCCGAGGGTCGATAGCGCCACCGCTCCACGCCTTCATAGCGATCAATGGCGTAAAGCGTACCCTGGGTATCACCAACCAAAAGACTTGAGCCGACTCTCAGAGGTTCGCCCAGTTGACGATCTTTTGGCTCCCATGACCAAAGCTGTTCACCGCGTTCGGGATCGATGGCGATCAATGCTCCCCGAGAACTAGAGGCGTAGATGGTCGAATCGCTCAGCACCATGCTGGCGGTGGCACCGCTCTCAACCCGCCAGCGAATTGCCTGGGTCTCAAGGTCGATGGCCAACGTGGGCCCACCAAAACCCGCCGCTACCAGGCTCCCACCGTAGACAACAGGTTCAGCCTGGATGTCGGGAAACGGTCCAGTACCGACCGCAACGGCCCACAGCTCAGCTCCATTATCGCGCTTCATGGCCACCACATAGCCATCGGAAAAGCCGGCGAAGACCAAGCCTTCATGCACCACCGGCGCTGGAGAGCCGAGGATCGCCAACTCCTGCTCGGCACGGGCAACGGCGCGTCGATGGCTCCAACGATAACTACCATCTTCGAGACTGACTGCGATCACCTGATCGTCTGCTGTGGAAACCAGCACCTGATCTTCATCGACCACGGGGCGGCGATAAATTGCGGCACCAGCTTCGTAAGGCTCAGCCCATACCGGCTGTAAGGCTTCATCCAGACGCTGCAGCTGACCGTAAACATCGGCCACCAGCCAACCACCGTCAGCGAGTGCCACTGCTGGCGCCTGCACAGGGCCCGACGTCGGTAGTTCAGAAAGAAAACGTCCGCTAAATCGGTCCAGAACACTCAACCCAGCGGCCCGTGAGTGGCCAACCAGCACCCGATTGCCAGCCAATGCTGGAGTGTTCAACTCCAGGCGTGATATTGCCCAGAGACCGGGATCCGGCAGCGGCCAGGTCCAATCCTCACTCAGCGGCAGGCGGAAAGCGTCCTCATAGAGCTTGCCGTGAAACCCATCTGCATCCACATGATCCTGTCGAGCTGATTCATCAGAACCAAGCCAGCTGGCATAACGAACGGGATTGGTCAGGAGCGGCTCACGCGGTCCCGCCACAGAAGCGCATGCGCTCCATAACAGTCCTGCGACAAGGACCATCGAGGCGGCGAAAAGGCCCCTCAGGTCAAGGTTTTTCATCACCACTTACAGCAGCGCTCAACCTGTTTTTTGCCTCTTCCAAAAGATCACTGTCAGGAAATTCCTGTTCGAACAGCGTGTAGATTCCTTGCGCGGCCTCAAGATCTCCAGCAGCCGCATGTGCTGCCCCAAGATCTAGACTGGCTCGGGCACGGGCCGCCCCCTTGGTCTGATCACGAAGGCGACTCAACACCGCGACGGCTTCACCGGCCCGGTCCAATGCCATCAGGCTGTGAGCTTGCAACTCCATCGCCCGATGCGCAGCAAGGTCGCCACCGGAGGACACGCCTTCGAGGAAGACCAGCGCGCGAGCGTACTCGCCAACATCAAACAGGGCGCGGCCGGCCAGGACTCGGGCCTGCTCCGCCTGCGGAGTGCCCTTAAAGTCCACGGTAACAGCCTCAAGTCCTTTGACTCCGGCATCTACCTGGCTCTTGCGCTCCTCATCACTGAGCTCAGCAGGCATGTCGAAGGACAACCCGCCCGAAAGTGGCAGGTTACTGGCGTCAGCTGGAAGCAGCTCGCGTGCCTTAAACAGGGCGGCCGAAGCATCCTCACGCTTGCTGTCGTCAAACATGCGCTTAACGCCACCCACCAGCAGCACCATGAAGCTGACCCCAATGACAATGCTAACCAGCTTGCCGCGTTCAATTAGCCAATCGACAACGGTCCCGCCCACCTGAGTGAACTCATCAGGCTGTGCGATCTCCTCATGACGTTCCTTACGCGAGCGCCGCTTCTTGATGACCGGCCGCCGTGGCGGAACCGGCGAACCGCTGTCCGGCGCCGGCGATTCCGGTGACTCAGAGTTGCTTGTTTCAGCGGACGACTGACTGGGTTCCTGACTCACGAAGAACTCCTTGGGAGATAAACCAGGCGATGGACGTCAGTCCCTCGCGCGTGCGCGACCTAATTACCCCTGCTAGCCGCCGCGGTCAACCAAAGCCAGGCAGCTGGGTCGACTAAGGGCGAACGACTGCAACTGAAAGGAGCAGCTCAGCGTGGCTACCATGGCGCGCTGGAGCGGAGCCCTTGGCGCGGTCGGGTCAAGCGCCGCTGCGGTCCTTGAACAGAAGCCTTACCGCCGTCCCCGACGCCGGAAAGCTCGCCCGGAACTGGTTCAACAAGTAACGCCTATAGTTCGCTGAGACAGCGCCCGGCTGATTGCAGAAGAACTTGAAGGTCGGCGGGCGAACCGCAGTCTGCACGCAATAATAGAATCGAACCGGACGGTGCTTGTGCATGGGCGGTGGCGTGCGCTCCCAGGTCGCGCGGGCCCAGCGATTAAGTTGACCGGTTGGGACCACAAGCCGGTGGGCCTCATTCACTCGATCGACCAACTCCCAGACACCATCAACCCCATTGCCGGTCAGCGCTGAGAGGAAGATCACATCGGCGTGTGCCAGATGTGGAAAGCGATGCCGCATCGTTGAGAGGAAGGTATTTCGCGGCCCCTTACCCCGCCCCTTCAGGTCCCACTTATTCACCACCAGGATCATCCCCCGGCCGCGGTCACTGATCAGCCCAGCGATCTTAGCCTCCTGTTCCGTGATTCCCTCCTGGGCGTCGATCACCAGTAGACAAAGATGGGCCGCCTCAATGCTTCGAATCGAGCGGCCTACGGTCAGCTTCTCCACCTGCTCATGAACCTTGGCCCGACGGCGGATTCCGGCAGTGTCAATGAGCACAAAGGCCCGATCATCACGCTCGAGATAAGCGTCTACCGTGTCATGGGTCGTGCCAGCGATTGGTGAGGTGATCGATCGCTGAAAGCCCAGCAACTGATTCAACAGGGTGGATTTGCCTACGTTGGGCCGCCCGAGCAGGGCAATGCGAGGAACAAAATCGTCTGACTCGTTAGGCTCAAACTCCTCCAATACAAGCGCGGGGTCCAGGTCCCCTGCCCCAGCAACAAAGTCAAAGCCACCCATTGGTTGCGGCTCCAGCGACATGCCGGCAACTGCGGACCCCTCGCTGTCGAGTACCAACCCTGGGCTGTAGCGAGGCGCTTGCTCCTCCTCCGCCACTTGCCGGTCACCGAGCCGCGCCCGGTCATTCTCAGCCCGATCCCATTGCTCTGGTGAAGGGCCCTGACTGGTAACCGCCTCTTCGGGCATGTCATCACCAAGGAACTGCAGCCTCGAGTTGTTCCGTTTACCTCGCTGACTTCGCTCGTCACGGGCCCGGGCGCGCCTATCCCTTGGATCGAGCTGCTCCTCACCCACCCGTCCGAGCTCATCGCCCTGAGCAGGAAGCGCATCATGGACCGCGTCTAGCAACTCGCCGATTCCAAGTCCGTGGGCAGCAGAGACCAGCCAGAAGTTCTCAACCCCTAAACGATAAAAGTCATAAACCCGATCCTGCACACTCTCATGATCGGCCTTATTGAGCACATAGAAGACCGGCTGGCTGGCTCCTCTAAGGCGGGCTGCGATCTCCTCATCAGTGGGCGTCAGTCCATCCCTGATATCCATCACGAACAGCAGCACGTCCGACTCTTCAATGGCAACAAGAGCCTGCTCCCGGATCAGCCGCGCCATCACGCCGGCGGCTACCCCCGTGCTCTCTTCAAAGCCACCGGTATCACAGAGAACAACCTCGCGTTCCTGTAGCTCGGCGATTGCATAGTTGCGATCGCGAGTCACTCCGGGGGTGTCCTGGACCAACGCCTTTCTGCGCCCCAGGATCCGGTTGAACAGGCTGGACTTGCCCACATTGGGACGGC
>DJIF01000145.1:21249-23238 GCA_002433485.1 Deltaproteobacteria bacterium UBA6601 | reverse complement strand
TGGCGATGGAACTCCTGACTACCTGGATAGTGATAGCGATGGCGACGGCATTAACGACTCCGTAGAGGGAGCTGGCGATTTTGACGGTGACGGCACCGCCAACTACCTCGATGAAGACTCTGACAACGACGGCATTACCGACGCCACCGAAGGCGCAGGCGACCCTGACGGCGATGGCGTTGGCAACTGGCTGGACAACGACTCCGACGGCGACGGCTTTGATGACGCCACCGAAGGGGCTATCGATACGGACTCAGACGGCACCTCGGACTACCTCGATGAAGACTCCGACGACGACGGCACCTCCGACCTCATCGAAGGAGCGCTGGGTACGGACCCGGTCGACGCCAACGATGACCCTCCAGACAACGGCGACGTGGCCTTTGAAACGGGTTTCAACACCAGCGCCGAGCCGGCTTCAGGCCTGATCACCACCACCACCAACTTTCAACAACTGGACGCTTATTTCCTGGTCGACAAGACCGGCTCCATGGGCCAGGAGATCTCGGTGCTGACCACCAGCATGGCCGGCATCGTCGACACCCTTACCTGCGAGGTCACGAGCACCAGCTGCGTCGAAGACTCGGAGTGCGCCACAGGTGAGATCTGTGGCTCCACGGGCTCCTGCATCGAAGACCCGGCGATGGTCGGCTGTGTGCCCAGCTTTTACTCTGGCACCGGCATTTACGGGGGCTCTGATTACGACATCGCCAACCTACAAAGCATCTCGTCCTCATCAACGGCGACACAAAGTGCACTCATGGGCATCTCTGCTGGCAGCTACGGTGGAGATGAGGCCCTGTTTCAGGCGGCCGCTTGTATGGCCGACCCGGCGCTTACGTCTGGCTCGGACAGCTGCAGCGGCCGGCTGGCCAACTGCGCTACCAGCGGAGTGGGCTGCCCCGGATATCGGGACGACTCAGTGCGCGTGCTGCTGCTCATGACCGATGAAAAGGACGAATACGACAACAACAACTGGACTGCTGCTGTAGCAGGCAGCGCGCTGTTCGCAGCAGACATTACCTTCCTCGGCATCAACTGTGACATCGGCGGTGAAGGGGAACCTGATCTGCTGGCAGTTGCGACCAGCGCAGGCTCCCTGGATGGCGCGGGCAATCCGCTGGTGTTCTCAGGCATCGATGCTGCGGCTGCGGCGGGGGCAACATCGGCAATCCAGACCCTGGTATCGAACGTGCCCATCGAGGTCACCATCGAAGCTGTAGACCTACCAGGCGATGATGGCGACGCTCTGCCCTTCCTTGATTACTTCGAGGTGGTGACAAGTGGCGGTTCCTGCAGCAACAGCAACGCCATCGACACCGATGCTGACGGCTTTGCCGAGACCTTCCCTAGCGTCCTGCCAGGCACCACTGTGTGCTGGACCTTTAACGTCGCTGACAACACCACCGTGCCGCCCATTGCCACCATCCAGATCTTCCAACTGGAGCTGACCGTCCGCGGCGATGGGGCAGTACTCGACCAATACACGGTGACCTTCGTCGTGCCGCCAGGGCCGCCCACTTCAGCGACTATCCAGTAAACAGAACGGGGCGACCACAGCCAGAGTCCCAACTAGCCGCAGAGTAGGCGCGAGCACTCGTGAGCCGGCCAGCCTCTGACTAAAATGGTGTTGCAAAAGCACCCCTCAGCAGGCTCCCAGCCTTAGCCCCGGGATCGGGCCAGGACAGCAGTTCCTCTGTATCAGCAGCTGGTCCAGCAGCAGGCCATCGCTGTAGCGCACCGTCATCCTGCTAACCTCTCGGTTCGAATCCATCGGGAGTTCCACAATGCTTAGATCCTTGCTGCCCCTGCTGCCCCTGCTCCTCCTTGCTCCACTGAGCGGCTGCGCGGTAGAGATTGAGGGCGATGAACCCGGTGAGTGCGCCGATCAAACCGACAACGACCAGGACGGCGTAACCGACTGCGATGACGACAGCTGCGCCGCCGACGGTGCCTGCACCGGCAACGACGACGACTCTGCTGGCGACG
>DJIF01000145.1:7702-20878 GCA_002433485.1 Deltaproteobacteria bacterium UBA6601 | reverse complement strand
CTCTGCTGGCGACGACGACGACTCGGCACAAGGGGAGCCAAGCTGCACTGATGCCGACAGCGACGGCTTCTGTATCGATGAGGACTGCGACGATGGCGATTCAAGCAGCCATCCGCAAGCTGCAGAGCTGTGTGATGGCAGCGACAACAACTGCAATGGCCTCATCGACGAGGACGCCAGCGACGCCCAGACCTTCTATCTCGACGCTGACAATGACGGCTACGGTGCAGTGCACCTGTCCAGCATGGCCTGTAGCGCGCCTGCGGGCTTCGTCGCCAACAGCCTGGACTGCGATGACCTCAGCGCCGCTGCCTACCCCGGCGCCACGGAGATCTGCGACGAACTGGACAACGATTGTGACCAGAGCGTCGACGAGGACGACGCAGCGCCCCCGACCTGGTACGCCGACTTCGACGGCGACAGCTTCGGCAATGCTTCAAACTCAGTCACTGCCTGCCTGGCGCCGCCCAGCTACATCAGCGAGTCCAGCGACTGCGATGACCTCGATGCAAGCAGCTACCCCGGAGCCCCTGAGTTGTGCGACGGCAGCGACAACAACTGCGACCAGAGCGTCGATGAGGGGGTCACCACCACCTTCTATGCCGACACCGACGGAGATGGCTACGGCGATCCGACCGGCCCACTCCAGGCCTGCTTCCCACCTGCCGGGGCCAGCAGCAATCAGCTCGACTGCGACGACAGCGAGCCCTCGGCCCACCCTGGTGGGCTCGAGCTATGCGATGGCATCGACAACGACTGCGATGGCACCGCCGACGACAACCCGCTCGATGCCAGCACCTGGTACAGCGACGCTGACCTCGACGGCTACGGCAACGTCGCCACCGGCACCTTATCCTGCACTCAGATCCAGGGTACCGTCAGCAACGGCCTGGATTGCGACGACGGCAACCCCGCCGCCTTCCCGGGCAACCCAGAGCTGTGCGACGGCGCCGACAACAACTGCAACTCCTTTACCGACGAGGACTTCGACCAGGATGGCGACAACGTCACCAGCTGCGGCAACGACGGCGACCCCAGCACCAGCGCCGACAACGACTGCGACGATAGCCCGGGTAGCGGCCAGAACAACTTCCCGGGCAACAGCGAGAGCTGTGATGGCGCCGACAACGACTGCGACGGGCTGAGCGACGAAGGCTTCGACCTGGACCAGGATGGAGTGACCACCTGCGGCGCCGACGGCAACCCGCTGACCAGTGCCGACAACGACTGCAACGACACCGAACAACAGAGCTTCCCGGGCAACAGTGAGAGCTGTGACGGCATCGACAACGATTGCAGCGGCAGTGCCGACGACAGTAGCGAGATCCTGGGGGAGGGCACCAACTGCCCCGCTGTGAGCTGCCTGGCCATTCTCAATGGTCACAGCAGCCCGCCCGCCGATGGGCTCTACTTTCTCGACCCCGATCAAGACGGCGCCGACATCTTCGAGACCTGGTGCGACATGAACACCGACGGCGGCGGCTGGACCCTGCTGGGCACCGTGTTTGGCGGAGATGCCAACAACTGGAACGTACAACACGGGCCCTGGTCAAGCACCACACCACTGGGCACCAGCACAACTCCTTTTGAGGACTTCAAGTCACCAGCCTGGTATCAGCTCGACATCAGCAGCGCTGAAATCTTGTGGCAGCGGCGCTTCGCTGGGGCCGTCCGGGCCTCTACCGTACTCAACAACAGCTGTCAGGGCGGCAAGACCCGCTTCTATGAGCTGTTCACCAGTTGGGACACCAGCCTCAGCTGTGGCCGGAGCGAGATCAACGTGCTGGCAGCGGTCGATGGCAGCGGCAACAATTACCCGGAAGGTTCAGCCAACGGGCTAGCGGGCAGCGACACCAACGGCTGGTGCTGGAACGGCGGCGACACCCAGAACAACACCTTCCAGGGTCATGCTGGCTGGAACCAGAACGGCTATGGGTGCTACGCCGCTGGTCACCTCGGCTACATCGGCGTGTTCAGCAACGGTCACTCCCAGTACAGCAACCTCGACATCGACAACACCAACTGGCAGACCGGCGTCGATACCACCCAGACCGCGGTATCCTTCTTCGCCCGCAACTAACGAACAGCCACCTCTACGCCACGGGTCCCAGGCTCGTTGAGACCGCTGAGGCCGCGCCGGGCTCAAGGAAAGGCGACCACAGCCCCCAGACTCAGTCGCACCACAAAGCCGCGTCCCAGGAAGCCAATCTCGGCCTGGGGTCGCAGCGAGGCAACCGAAGCCCCCATGGGAATGTCCACCCCGATGAGACCGGCAACACCAACCAGAAAGGCACCACCGACTTCCTGCTCCGCGCCGCTGAACTGCTCGTGCTCCGGGTTGGGCGCAAGCTGCAGCAGCGCGCCAAAGCGAGGCTGAGCAGGTCCCGGAACCCGGACCACCAGGCCCGCACCGAAGAGCGTCAGCAAAGACAGGAACTCCGCTTCTGTCTCAGCACGGGTGACGTCCAGCTCGGCGTAGGTATCACTAAAACCAAAGCGTGAATACAACAGGATCCGCACGGGGCCGCCCAAGCGCAACGAGAGGTCAATCTGCGCCAGGCCGTAGCTAAAATCCGCCAGTTCAGGCACCGCCAACAACTGAGCGCCGCCACCGAGCCCAAGCAGCACCGCGGGTGCCCGCGACTCGGTGCCCGCAACCACCGCCCCGCGCTTCGCAGCAGCGCGCATTCGGCGCAAGCGACGGCGGGCATCCGCGGCCAGATCAGGAAAGGCCGCGGTCGCCTCCTTGCTCTCCAGGAAGGTATCCAGGTCCTGCTCGGCAAGCTCCTCTTTACCAATGCACTCCTGCAGCACGCCACGCCAATAGAGCAGGAAGTCCTCGCCGGTAGCGTCATAGACCTCCGAGACCTGGACGAAGACCGGCATGATCTCCTTGAGCGCCTTGGCGACCTCGGTATTCTTCTCGGTGGCGGCCTCAGCGCAATACTTCTGACGGATGTCGTGGGTGGCAACGGCTGCGTCCTCAGCAGGTCCGGCCAGGACGTTGACTGGCAGCAAGCCGGTCGCTGCAAAGACCAAGCAGAGAACCCAGCGAAGCAGCCTCATTTCCGCTGCTCTAAGGAAGAAGGGGCCGGACGAGTCCTGCGAGCCGCAAGGGCAATGAGCGCGAGTCCGACCAGAGCGCTGTGGTCAGGTACCCCAGCTGCTACCCCGCAACTGATCACACAGCCCGGTGGCCGGAAACCACCCGGAGGTTCGTCATCATCGTCACCAGGGCTTTCGTCATCATCGTCACCAGGGCTCTCATCATCATCGGCGGCATCATCGTCGTCGTCGCCGGCCTCTGGACAATCTGGGTCATCCAGATCGACAAGTTCATCGCAATCGTTATCCAGCCCATCATTGCAGTCCTCGGTTGCACTGGGATGCACCGAATCGTTGTTGTCGTCACAATCGATGGACGCTGGATTGCTAAAGGACTCGCAGCGATTTGCAGAGAATCCATCGTCGTCAGCATCTTGACCGTCCATCTGACAGACCTGCAGTACCACTTGCTCGGAAAGCTCACTACTGTTGCCAGTCAGAGCAGCGATTTGAGCCGAGATAAAGCTGCCCTTCTGCGCATTGGAAATCGGTCCAACCCCAGCCAGGCTGAAAGAGTGCAGCCCGCCCTCCTGGTGAAACGCGGTCTCATGCATGGGGTCGCCAGCAGTTTCAACCGGGTTTACCGTTGCACCATTCCAGGGCCGCACAAACAAACCCAGCGAGGCTGGATCACAGGCCGTTCCATAAGCCCAGAGAAAGGGTCCGCCCTGTTCGCCCTTGGGATCCTGCAAGGCGGCTGCATGCAAAACAGGCGGCCGCGTCATCTCATTCGCAGGATAGACCCCACGCCCCTCCCAATTGACAGCCTTGCAAAGATTCGCATCCGTGTAGCCGCCCAGAAAATCCCGATCCGACCCTTGACCTGCCAGCCTGCCAGCCCCCTGCCCCTGGGTTTCCCAGTGCACATGATCAATGACCTGGGCGTGGGCAGTCGAATAGGCATTCAAACCCACCAGATTTTCAAAGGCGCTATCCCCACCGAAGTCGCTATCATCGTCGGCCCCGGTCTGGATACGAACCGGAGGGTGGCTTTCTGCGGTGTAGATGTGGTTGCGCTCTTCCTCTACGTTTCGTTGGCCAACGCTGACCCCAGAGGTTGCTCCTCGGGCACCACCCAACAACACCACCCCGCCAGCCGCATTGAACGGCTGCGTGGGTGCCGTCGGATCATGACCTTTTCCAATATGGTTTCCTTCAATCGAGCCGTCCTGTGCACCGTCAACCACAATGCCAGCGCCCAAATTGCTAACTATATGGTTGGCCTGCACCTGGAAGCCCTGAGGCGAGACCTGGGTCGCTGGCTTGCCCTCAATGCGAATCCCTGGCCCCTCGTTGCCACGGTTGAGGACGCTTGAGCCGATGCTATTGCCGACAATCACCACATTCCGAACATTGCCGCTCAGCAGAACCCCAGGCCCATAGTTGTCCAGAATGAGATTCCCCCCGCCTTGCTGATTGTCCGGGTTGCCGATCGTGACACCCTCCACCGGAAGCTGGTCTGAAGAAGCCTCGATGACAACGCCGGCCCCCACCTCGCCCGCCAATGGAGCCATGCCATTGCCATGTGCGGCCCCATCGGCAAGCGGGCCGATCAGGTTTCGTGTGATCTGACTGTGACCCCCGCCACCGGGGTGCACCATCACCCCAGCAACCTTGTTGCCAGAGAGCAGATTGTGAGAAATCTGCACCCCGCCATGCCCCCTCAGCAGGACTCCAACATCATTGCGGCGCCCCACAAGCGCCAGCCCGCTGCGATCAAGCCCGCCAATGAAACAGCCGCTGAGAGAGCCGCCACTGACGCTGAACGCATCGTTATCGCGCGGACCAAAAAAGACCGCAGCAGCATTGGGGGTTGCCGGTGCGCTGGCACCCCGCAGGTGCAGGCCTCGAATAACCACATCATTGGCCTGAACCTTGAGCAGGTGAGCGGCGGCAACAGGCAGACTGGAGCCATCGAGAGTGGGCCCAATCTGAAAATCAGCCAAGGCCGCCGCAGGATCTGAGAGCAACAGCTCTTCGGCAGCCGTATAGAGAGTGCCAGGATCGGGGGTTTCAGCACAGTTTGCGCACTGGAAGCCATCGATCACGAGATGGTCGGCGGTGATGGCTGGCAATGCGCCCGTTGGCTCAATCTTCATCGCACCAGGCAGATCCCTAAAGCGAATCTCAAACCGGTTACCAGCATAAGCATTGGCACACAGGATCGCGCTACGCAGGGTGCAGTCCGCGGTCACCCCGTCATGACAAAGAAGCTGAGACGAACCGCCACCTGAGTCCTGCTCCCAACATTCCAGGCTGCCGGACGTACTGCCCTGGTCGATGCTGTCCAGGTCCTGATTGTCGCTCAGCGTGTCCACGTACAGGACCCGATCCGCTTGCTGAGCAAAGGCCGGCACAACAAGCGCGCCCAACGCTGCAGGAATCAGCAATAGCCCTGCACTCAACCGAAGCATCCGACCTCCTTGAAGCAAGGGCTACAAGCTCAAGCAATGGCAGCAGCAGACATCCTTGAGCCTGCACCATGAAGCCTATCAGGGATAGCGCGGCAATTCGCCAGGGGCAGGTAGCACGACCATGCTCAAGAACATCCCCCGAATCAGAACAGGCCAGCTGTTCCACAGCCCATCGCGCTCAAGCAGGTATGTCGCAAAACGCTCGGTCCACGGCCCACCAACAAGCTGAGCGGCGTGTTTGGCAGCTAGCCCCTTTTCCAACACGGCAAGTCCTGCCACCCTTGCTACCTTCTCCCAATCCCACACCTGCCAGCCAGGAGCCCCCGATGCTGCCCATCCAATCGGAACAAGACCTCAAGCAACTGCGGCGCTCCGTGGCCACTTATGCGGCGCTCTGCGCGTGGCAGAGCCAGGGCATCTTTGACCGCCTTGCCCACAGCAAGACCCCACAAAGTGCCGCAAGCCTGGCAATGGATGAGCGAGCTCTTGAGATTACCGGCGCGGTCATGGCTCACCTCGGCCTGGCCCAGCAAGATGCTCAGGGCGCCTGGAGTCTGACCGCTCGCGGTGCACAGCTGCAGCACGAAGGCGCCCTGGAGCGCACGCTCTCGCAGCCTTTCATGCAGCTCAGCGGCCGTCTAGACGAGACCCTGCGGGATGGCGGACCGCTTGAGATCACCGAGGGCGGAGTGGTCGAAGCCGATCCAGAGCGTTCCCGCCGCTTTATGGAGATGCTCTATCGCAGCAGCGCCCAGAGCGTCGAGGAGGTCGCGCGAGCCCTGACCCCCCATGTCGAACCGGGCCTGGCAGTGCTGGACCTGGGCGGTGGCCACGGACGCTACGGCCACACCCTCAGCCAGCGTCTGGACGCCCGGGTAACCCTGGTCGACAAGGAGGTCTGCATTGCTCTGGCCCGTGAACGCTACGCGGACAGCCAGCAGTACCTCGCCGGCGACTTCATGACCATGGATCTGGGCGGTCCCTATGACCTGGCCCTGCTGTCCAACATCGTGCATGGCTTCGGACCTGCAGAGAACCAACAGATTTTCAGCCAATTGGCCAGCTGCGTGCGTCCGGGCGGGCTGGTGGTGCTCAAGGACATGTTTCTCGATGAGCGCTCAGGGGGCTCGGAGGTCGCCGCGGTGTTCGGCGTACAGATGCTGCTGTGCACGCGCGAAGGGCGCAGCTATTCGCGGCGCGCCATGGCTGACCTGCTCGACGTCACTGGCTTTGACTGGGTCGACGCCATCGAGGTTCCCAGCTGCAACTTCTCGCTGCTGCTCGCCAGGCGCAGGTCGTCGAGCTAGCAGCAGAACGACTCGCTTTCAGCGCCGCTTGAAGGTGCGTCGGCGCAGCGATGCAAGCGAGGGGATGGGAGCCAAATCAACTCACTAAACCAGTACCAAGTTCATATACACTTAGGTCTCCTCAGGACCCCGTCTCAACAAGTGCAGGAGTTGAACATGAGCCTCATTTGCCGCCCTCTTGTCTGGCTTGCCCTGAGCCTTGGTCTCATGTTGATGATGCCCGCTTGCGGCAGCAACGAACGCCCACGTGGTGGCAGCGGCAGCAGCAGCGGTGATGACGACGACGGGGGCGGTGGTAGTGGCGGCGATGACGACGATGGGAGCGGTACTCTGGCAACTGGAGAGGGCCCCTGCGAAGACGGCAGTGAGTGCGTAGGCGGGGTCTGTGTCGCGCTCATTGATGAGCCCAACCCACCTGTCTATTGCACCCAGGCCTGCGGCAACAGCTGCCCGGACGGCATGTACTGCGACGACCAGACCTTTGCCCTCGCGGGAATTGATTTCTGCCGGTTCGGCGGCAACAGCGGTCAACCACCGGCCGAACAAGAACCGCCAGAGGAGCCTCCTTCGCTGCCCTGTTCCAGTGACGCGGACTGTGACAGTGGCTTGATCTGCGCTTCGCACATGGGCGAGAGCGGCTGCGCCCCTCCGTGCACATCAGACGACCAGTGCGTGGTCGACATGATGGGCTTCACGCTCCGCGTGGCGACCTGCGCTGAGGAAGATGGAGGGCGCTTGGTGTGCCTGCCACGGGAAGAGTGCTACGACGGCACCCTGACCGCACTTATGGACTGCATGGACATGAGCAGTCCCTTCTAGACGGATCGCTATAGCCAGCGCAGCTCAGGCTGCAACTTCGACCTGACCGCTGCTAGGCCGCGACAGGCCCCAGGCTCGCCGGAGCTATTCTGCGGCGAAGAGCTGCGCCGGATCTGCAAAGGCCTTGAATTCCAGCGCATTTCCGCTCGGATCCAGCAGAAACATCGTGTACTGCTCGCCAGGCAGCCCCTGAAAACGACACTGTGGCTCAATGAGAAAGTCCTGCTCTTGAGCTTTCAAGCGTTCCCGCAGCCCCAGCCAACGCTGCACGCTAAGCACCACGCCAAAGTGACGAGCCGGCACCTGCTCTCCATCGACCTCATTTCGAGCAATGCACTCATCCTGCCCCTCCACAAGGTGAATCGAGAGTTGATGGCCGAAGAAGTTGAAGTCGATCCACCGCTCCGCGCTGCGCCCCAGCGGACACTCCAGCAGCTCCCCATAAAAGCGACGCGCCGCGGCCAGGTCATGAACCGGGACCGCAAGGTGAAAAGGAGGCACTCGGCTCACGCCTTTACGGCGCGGAGTGCCAGGCTGCCAACTTCAGTGCGGAAATGCAGCTCAGCGGCCTGCTCTTCCGGACTCTTGCCAGGATCGACAGCGCGGGAGTCATAACAACGAAAACAATCGTCGACCACCAGCCCGGCATCGACGAGCGCCTGACGCCACTGAGCTTCGCTGAGAAGCAACATGGGAATGCCCATCATCTGCTGCCAACCATGACAATGAGGATTCTCCTCGTAGAAGTCGATGCAAACCGTCAAACTGCCGCCAGGGCGCAAGACCCTCGCCACCGAGCCCAGGGCCTTATCCAGGTCAAGAGCGTAATAGAGAGCCTCCATACTGAAGGCATGATCAAAGAACCCATCGGCCCAGGGCAGGTCCTCAAACAAGGCCTGCCGAAACTGCACGCTGTTGCGCCTGGAACTGACCTGCTTGGCCAGCGCCACCATCTCCGCAGAAGCGTCAACTCCAGCGACGAAGCCAAAGGAACCGGTCTTAGCCCGCAGCCAACGACTGGCCCAACCATTACCGCAGCCAAGATCCAACAGCTTGTCATCCAAACTGATGGGCATCGCTTCTAGCGCCTGGACAGCCCGCGTTTGATGGCCCCGCTCCATACCCTCAGCGCGGCCATTCAGCGCCCACTGATCAAAGAGCCTAGCAGTCTCGGTCGATTCCATAATGGCGGCATGCTAGCAGCCCTGACCAACAATGCGGCCGGTGGCCGCCCATCATTGCCGGGCGAAATCCCGCAAGCCCGCAAGCCCGGGCAAGGCACCGCTGTGGGCAGGCACCACCCAATCGACCGCCAGATTGCGTTCCTCAAGTCGCGCAGCGAGGCCACGTAGCATCTGCTCGGCAGCCTCTGGATCATCGGAGCGCCCTTCTGGCACGGTGCTGATTGCACCGTCTCCCGTGACCAGCCCGGCGTCCCCCAGAATCAGCGCTCCATCGACCCAGAAAACGGCTGAGCCGGGCGAATGGCCGGGCACTGCCAACACATGGATCTCCTGGCCAGCCAGCAACAACACCTGCCCGTCGCTCAGCACTTGATCAATCCGCGCGCTGCCGCGCGAGTTGTCCTGCACATTGTCAGATTCCCCCAGCTGAGCCAGCAACTGCGCTTCACTCAACAGCGAAAAGCCACCCAGGTGATCACTATGCCCATGCGTCAACAGCACATGGGTAACCTGCTGCGGGGTGAGGTCATGAGCCGCAAGGGCATCCTCCAGACGCCCCTCCCTCCAGCAGCTGTCAAACAGCACCACCTCCTCACTGCCCTGTAGCAGGTAGCAACTGGTGAACCAATCTTGCAGAGTTACCACCGAACCGAATCGGCGACCGTCTTCAATGGGACTCACATCAGGGCAGCCCTGAAGGAGAACCAGCAGCAAGGGCAGCAACAGCCTCATTTCCTTAGTCTTGCCTCCTTAGTACCGACGACGCAATCATCACACCGGAACCGGACCGCTCATGGGCAGTCTGAAGACCGCTACCAAGGCCAGGCTGTCCGCTGATGCTGCCAGCCGGCCCTCAATGGGATAGATTAGTGCAACCCTTAAGGGAGCCTCGCCGCAGCCTGGGAGCCACCGGCCCGATGCTCTGTGAGCTGCGACGAGGCGAAGCTACTGCCTGGAAGGACCCGACATGCGAATGCTCCTGTGCGTGATTCTCAGCTCACTGGCGCTGCTGGCTGGCTGCAGCCCCAGCCCCTGCACCGAGCAGGTCTTTGACCTCGGCGACTTTGAAGTCCGCTGCGACCTGGCAGACAAGCTGCCCAGCGAAGGAGGAGGCCTCGAGGTGGTGCACTCCGACACTCCTGACCAGGTGCTTTGGGCCAGCATAGAAGGCCGTCACTTCCTCGAAGCCGGTATTGGCGAAGAGACCGTAGAGTACGGTCGAGGCTCGTTCCTGTTCAGCGATACCGAGTCCCAGCGCTGCACCCAGCAGCGCATTGATCGGGTAGAGAGCGACGGCACCGCAGTAATTGCCAGCGGCGAGTTCAACGACTGCGAGTTGGCCTGGGAGCTTCATTTTGCAGCAGAGAGCAGTGCCCGAGTTGGGGTGCACGCGACCCTCAGTGACCCCAGCTACAACCGCATCTCCTGGCTTGGGGCCTCGCAGCCTGACGAAGGCTTCTACGGCTTCGGCGCGCAGTTCAACTATCTGGACCACAAGGGGCTGAAGCTGCCCATCTGGGCCCAGGAGCAGGGTCATGGCAGGGGTTCAGAGCCCCTCACATCAATCCTGGAGCTCACCGAAGGCAACTCGGCGGGAGACTGGTTCACCAGCTACACCGCGGTGCCTTTTGCACTCAGTGACCAGGGCCGAGCGGTGTACATGGACAACCAGGAATACCTGGAGTTCGACATGGTAGACCCGGCTAAGCTCCAGGTGGACGTCTGGGCCAATGAGCTGCGCGCAGGGCTGGTGCAGGGCCCAGAGCCGCGCGATCTGGTGCGGGGCTTCACCGAATACACCGGTCGCATGGCACCGCTCCCCACCTGGTCACAAGGCGGCCCCATCGTTCGCCTACACGGTGGCTCCACGGCAGTTCGCGAAGACGTCGCCGAGATGCGCGCCGCCGGGGTCCCCCTCGCGGGGGTCTGGATTGAAGACTGGTGCGGCCTCAGGACCACGGTCTTTGGCACCCGCATCTGGTGGAACTGGGACGTTGACCGACTGCTGTACCCGGACTGGGAAGAGCTGGTCGCCGAGCTTGCCGACGACAACGTCAGGGTCCTGGCCTACATGAACCCCTTCCTGACCGATCCCGCAGAGAAGGAATACCTGGACCGAAACCTCTATGCCGAGGCTGTAGAGGCGGGCTACCTGGTGGGCTCTGCCGACAGCGAAGTCTTTCTGGTCGACCAGGGCGGCTTTGACGCAGGGATCGTCGACCTGACCAATCCCGAACTGCGAGAGTGGCTCAAACAGGTCATGATCGACCTCATCGGGACCGGTGTCCGCGGCTGGATGGCCGACTTTGGTGAAGCGCTTCCCTACGATGCGGTGCTGCACTCTGGAGTGGATGCACGCAGCTACCACAACCAATTCCCCTACGAGTGGGCGCGCCTGGTCCGCGAGGCCTCCCGGGAGGCCGACGTAGAGGAAGAGTTCCTGTTCTTCAGCAGGAGTGGCAACGCCTGGAGCCCTGGGGAGACACGACTGTTCTGGCTCGGCGATCAGACCGTAACCTGGGACGAGTACGACGGCCTGCGGACGGTCATCCCTGGCCTGCTCAATGCCGGCTTGTCCGGCTACTCGCTGGAGCACACCGACACCGGCGGCTGGCTGTCGGTCTCGAACCTGGGCATCACCCGTTCCAAGGAGCTGTTCCAGCGCTGGCTTGAGCTGTCTGTGTTCACCTCGGTGATTCGTCTGCACACCACCAACGAGACCGAGGAGAACCACCAGTACAACACCGATGCAGAGACCCTTGAGCACTTCCGTGAGATGTCCGAGCTGTTCGCGTCGCTGGCTAGCTATCGGGCCGGCTTGATGGATGAGGCCTACGCCGAAGGCATCCCACTGATCAGGCACCTGATGCTCCACTACCCCGACGACCCCGAGGTCTACACCCTGATGCAGCAGTTCATGCTTGGACCTGACCTGCTGGTGGCACCGGTGGTCCACGAGGAGGCGGTAGAAGTAGAGCTCTATCTGCCAGCCGGCGACTGGGTGCGGCTTGGAACCAGCACTACAACCAGCTCCTCGGGACAGTGGCTGACAGTGGCTGCGCCCATCGGCAACCCAGCCGCCTTCATTCGGGGAGGCTCCGACCTGGCGGCCCAGCTCAGCCCCTGATGAGCTAGCTGAGCGGCAACCGGTCTACTCAGCCGCCTGGAACCAGCTCCTGGAGCTGGCGCTGCTGAATCAGCTCCCAGCGCAGCCGTAGCCGGGTGTTTTGGCGTAGCTCTTCATCGGCGTCGGCAGGCAACAGCGCCCAGCCCACCAAAGCCCACTCTTCACCATCCGGACCGATATTGAGCCCCCACTCAGACTGCCACAACACCCGTTGCTTACCCCAGTCGCTATACAAGCGATTGCGTCCTCGTACGGCATCAAAAAAGCGCTCCTCCTGGGCCCGCGGAATGGCCTCAGCAAAGACCACTACACAGGGATAAGCCGAACAGTCGACCCGCCTTGGTCGGAGGCTCGACTGCTCCAGGAACTGGGGCAGCAAACGGTCACGAAAAAACGCCTCGGAGCTGTCCTCGTCTACCACCTCAGGCCAGGTGCTGGCGGCTCCGAGGGCGGCTCGCAGCTGACGCTCAAGGGACGCCTCCTGCAGCTCCAGCGTGGCCTGCCAGGCCAACCGGGCCGATTCACCTGCTGCCGCAAGGGTGGCCCGGGTCTTGCCCTCCAGAAGGCCAATCTCATGGGCCGCAATCGATGGGGCAGCCGGTACCAGCTCAGGGCGACCCAGCCACAGGCCCAGGGCCAAACTGACCGCCACCCACAGCAAGCGGCCTACTGCGCGGCGATAGTCCATGCTTCTTCCAGGCGCTGTCGAAGCCGAGCAGCGCTGACCCCTGCGGGGTGCACGCTAAGGGTCAGCCAGGTCCCAGCTGGATGGGTGTCAAAATGCGCGTCTACGGGCAGCCCCATGGATCGAGCCAGCGCCGCCCGCACCGCCATCAATGCCTTCAAACCGTCAAGCTGCCGCTCCGACTCCTGATCCGCTGGGATGACCAGGGTCGCGACACAGGGATACTCCTCGCAGTCGAGCAGCTCGACCGCCCCTGCACCAACCTCTTTGAGGGCCTCATCCAACTGCCGCGCGAAGGCCTCGGGCAACAGCTCTTCGAGAGGGACATCCGGCCACTCGGAGCGCTGCGGCACCAGCTCATCGAGGGCAGCTTGCAAGGCGGCAATCCGCCCAGCGAGACGGAGCAACTCCAATAAGGTCGGCGCTGCTGCGCGCACCTCTGAATCGGGGCCTGGCAATGGTCCCGGCGCTGACGGCAGCAGGGCCGAATTAGCACCGGGCCGCCCCTGGGCGCCAGGCTGCAGGCCCTGGGGCG
>DJIF01000145.1:0-7399 GCA_002433485.1 Deltaproteobacteria bacterium UBA6601 | reverse complement strand
GCCAGGCTGCAGGCCCTGGGGCGTGTCCTTGAGCTGAGCTGCGGGCAGCGGCACAGGGCTTTGCGCCAGCAAGTAACCCAACAGCAAACTCAGCAAGCAGAGCCCAGCGGTCAGGGCATTGGGAACACTGAACAAAGAGTTATCTCGGCTCACCTCTCCATTGTGCCCCATCAGCCCAGCCCAGCAGCAGCTGGCGAAGGTACAGAAGCGCTATCGCTGAGTTGTGATCCAGTTTCGATGAAGAGGCACCGAGCTGCTGCCCCCAACAAGCCCCTCAGCCACCGCACTCAAGGATGGCATCAAAGGGGCCGGCGTCATTGTCGTAGCCGTCAACCACCAGGTAGTAGGTCCGGCCAGCCTCCGCCTCAAACTCAATGGAGTTGCTGCCCCAGGTCACGCACTGCCCCATCACCAGACCCATCGCCCCATCGAGCACCATCACATCGTGGTTGGTCTCGGTGGGAACCGGGTCAATCAGCGCCCAGTTGACGGTCTGAGAGGAAGGCGCGACCCACTTCCAGATGGCCTCTGGAGCGTCATAATTGCCGACATTGCAGGAGTAAGCGTCGAGCTTGGCGTCGTAGCCGATGGAGGTGTTGCCAGAGACCTTCTGCCCACAGCGGAGTTCATCCTGTCCACATGGAATAGGCACCCCGACCGGCCAGTCCATGGTCGCCGAAGCTACATCGGCAGTGAAGTTGGTGGTCGCAAAGGTCTTGCTGGGAGTAAACTTGTCGAGGATGTTGAACTTGACCAACACCGAGCTGGTGAAACCTGCGTTGAGATCCCACTCCAGTCCCTCGCAGCTGGCATCAACCTTGGTCGAGATGTACAGGTCATTCCTGCTGCTGGGCCCGGCAACCCCATAGAGCATGCCGTTGACCTCAGCCCGCACATAGACCCGCGCACTGGCCGATGTGCTTACATCAAAGCTGGGC
This sequence comes from Deltaproteobacteria bacterium UBA6601, assembly GCA_002433485.1. Taxonomy (GTDB): domain Bacteria; phylum Myxococcota_A; class UBA796; order UBA9615; family UBA9615; genus UBA6601. Next base: position 6,461 of record DJIF01000145.1, on the reverse strand, counting down.
TCTCGCAAGCTCCAGTCGTTCTGAGCGAGGTCGGTGCTGAACCAACCTGAGCCCCGCTTGTATTCATTCTCGGTCCGATAATCGAGGTCACCAGCGGCACCCATGTTCATGGTGACATGGCCAGGTGCATCGGCGCGGAAACCCGCCTTGACCTTGACTTCCAACAGACCAGCCACCGGCAGCGGGCCAATGGCCGCTGCAAAGGGCCAGGACCAGGCAGCTATCTCCTTGCTGGCATCAAAGCGCAGCCCGTTGGTACTGGAGATCGATGCCCCGATATCACCATCGATACTGATTCCAATGGAAGAGCTGAAACGGTCGACTTCCCCCTCTGCCCAGTGACCATTCATGGTGAGTACCGGGTCAAAGTCCACGTAGGCAGTGGTCAAGCGGGCATGCACCGTAGAAGGCCCGACATCTCCGTAATAAAGAGTCGTGTTGCTAAAATCGATGAGGTAGCGAGCGCCAGGAGCAGGATCCGAGACCTCGATAGAAACGCTGCCGCTCTCGATCGCCTCGGCAATGCTGGCTTCTTCTGTCTCGACCGTCAGCACCCAGCCATCAGCGGTCACGTTGACCACCCTGCGCAGATAGCCGCCATCGATGACACCCACCACAATCTTGCCGGGGACAATGTCCAGATCGCTGGGATCACAGCTGAACTCGAAGACCAGCTTGACCCGATCCTCAGAGACCTCCACTCCGACCAGACAGTCGGAGTCCTCAACCAGCACCACATCCTCGTGGAGGACCACATCATCATTTACCGGATCATCATTTGCCGGATCATCAAAAGCCTGAGCTTCGGCACCAGTAAGACCATCATCACCGTCAGCGCCGGTGATCTGGTCAGCTCCGACACAGCCCAGCAGGGACAGGGAATGAGCGATAATCAGCACGAAAAACAACGGTATAAATCTGCGCATGCGGCCTTTCTAGCAGCTAATGGCAACAAGTCCTAGCAAGAAACGACCGGCATCGATGCCCACCTCCATGCCGGCCCAGCCGCTACCAAAAGTCCTGGACCGCCCCTCAGGGCACCCGTAGTGTGGCCGGCTTGAGTCCGGTCGGTTGGACTGGATGCTGAGTGACGGTCTCCCAGGGCAGCTCCGGCCACCACCTGGCCGGTGAAGCAGCAGTCAAGGGTTCAAGCGATTCACCGGGTCGGGGCAAAGCAACCCGAACCCCGCGTCGCTGAGCCTCAATCAACACCCTTTCAGCCGGCTCGGTCCAGCCATGATTAGCGAGATTCCACAAGCCCCAGTGAATGGGCAAGAGCAGAACACCGCGGACCAGTTCGTGGCCACGAACTGCATTCTCAGGCCCCAGGTGCCAGTCCGGCCAGTAGCGCGAGTAAGCACCGACCTCAAATAAGGTCAGATCAAATGGACCGAACTGAGCGCCAATCTCAGCAAGCTCATCAAACAAGCCAGTATCACCGCCAAAGTAGACCCGGTGCTCAGGTCCAATCAGGGCATAGCTCGCCCACAAGGTGCGCATTTGGTCGAAGACCTGACGTCCTGAAGCGTGGCGAGCCGGGGTCATGACCAGGTCAACGGAGCCAATCCTGGTGCGCTCCCACCAGTCCAACTCAACAATTTTCTCCGCTTCCACACCCCAGTACTCAAGGTGGGCTCCGACCCCCAGGGGCACCACAAATATGACATCTCGATCCTTCAGAGCCAGGATCGTCTCAGTCTGCAGGTGATCGTAGTGGTCGTGGCTGATCAAGACCGCGTCGAGTTGAGGAAGCTCCTCGAGAGCAATGGGCGGCGGATACCACGGAGCCGGCCCGATCCAGTCCAGGGGCGCTGCGCGACCACCAAAGATTGGATCGGTAAGAAAACGAGCACCATCGACCTCGAGCAGCAGGGTGCTGTGGCCCAACCAGGTGACTCGCAGACCGGAGGCAGGGGCTTGGGCAAAGCGCTCACGCTGACCGCGCACCACCGGGAACTCGAACTGCGCCTCAGTGTGGGGGCTCGTCTCCCGCCAGGACATCATCATCCCGCTGACGTCATTCCACATGGGAACCACATTCTCAAAGCCAGCCCCTCCCCACTGGGGTGAGGCTTCCATACGGGCCCGTCGCGCGCCGTCCGGGGCGCTCCCCAGCTCAAACCAGGCATCAGCAAGGATCAGGCTGGCTACACAGCCAAACACCAAGCCAATAACGACCGCAGCACGGAGCAAGCGACGCAAGAATGCAAGCATTCAAACTCCAGATTTGAGGACACACCGTCAGCTGGTCCACTGCTAAGACCCAGTGACGCGAATGGATTGTCCCAGGAGGGAACCATTTGGCAAACCGTGGCGCCAGGATTAGCCCTGCAGTTGTCCCCCGTCGCCAAGCCAGCCTCGCGCCACCAACTGCGAGAACGGCTGAGCACCACGCTATTGGACCGAACTCCCTGCGCTCCAGGAGGCACGGCAGACTGCTCAATGAAGGACCCTCCATGACCTGGGCCGGACCGTTTCCTATTGCCATTCTGCTCTGGAGCTGGCTGCCGCTGCCCGTGAGCTGCGCTGGCGAAGACCCCTGCCCGCCGGGTGACACCAACTTCTGCGCCCACCACGCAGGGGATCCGCGCATTAAGAAGCCGGGCTAACGACGGCGGAGAACCGCTGCTATGGCCCCAGCCTAATCCTTGAGCGGGGCGTCAATGGTGATGGACTCATCGGGCTCATCGGCCTCATCCCCGGGGCCCAGGGCGGGTGCTGGCGGAGTTCCAACCGTCGGGTCAGTAGCCTCAGCCGGCATTGGGGGCGAGTCTTGGGCCCCGCTCGGAGCCGAATATGCGCCGCTGGCTTTGCGCATCTCGTTGTATGCCCCCATCCAGGCCAGTTGCGCCACTGGTCCAGCAACAAAGACCCCGATGCAACAGGCCAGCAAGCCCAGAATGACCAACACGAAGTTGCATAGGGCGAGTACCAGCAGCTGCCCCTTGTAGCCGTCGGTCAGCGCCCAGGCACCCTTCAACGCATCAACCGGCGAGAGGTCATCTTCCATCACCAACAGGTAGGCAGGCCACAGTCCGAGCCCCACGATCACCCCCGGCACAACGCACAACAACAGCCCAACCAGAACCGCCAGAGCGCTCAGAAACATAGTCAGCATGAGCGTGATGAACTTGGAGAAGCCAGCAAACAAATCGCCGAAGCTAACGCTCTGGTCACCGCGCACCAGGCGCAGCATGGCCAGGTCATAGCCGCCGCGAATCGGGCCCGCGAGCACCAGCATGAGCAAGGCCATCAGCCCCACGCCCACCAAGACCATGGTCAGCAGCATCGTGCCCGCCTCACCCATAGCCCGGATGTCATTAAAGCTACCTCCGCCACCGCCACCGCCACCGCCACCGGGTTGCGTCAGGGAATACGCGACGAACATCGCGATGCACAGCCAGGGCCGCAGCTTAAAAACGTCCCAGCCGTGGCGAATCAGCTGCTCGGGCGAAAGTCGGGCAGGTGCTTGCATGCTGAACTTCCTTTCTCCGACAAACTGTGCACAACAGCCTGAAGAGATCTAGACTCGGCAACCATGAACGCAGACCAAGCCGCCACCATTCTACGCCAGAGCGGGTCAATCCCGGTCATGGAAGGATCTCTTTCCTACATAAAAGAGATCCATTCACTTTGCTTGCGAGTGGGCCTTCCCGCGGCCATCGTTCGGCCCCGCCGCAAGGGCGGTGGATGAGGGACTAAAGTAGTGCTCCTGGTGCGGGAGCAGGACAAATCACAACTGGATCAACTCCTGCACGACCAGTGGCAACAAATGGTGCGCCGCGAAGGACGCCAAACCGCGCCCCAAGCCGCCGGTGAATCTGGACTGCCCCCCTGCCCTGCCTGCGGCACCGCTGCGCCCTTGATCAACCATTGCTGCAGCGACTGTGGACTGCGGCTGGCCTAGAGTCAGCCGCCGCGTTGAGGATCACGGAGCGCCGCGCCGCGCGGCGCTCCACAGGAACTCAATGCGCAGGGCCAGCAACTGCGCTGCTTGGGCCTGTGCTGAATTGCCGGTATCCAGCAAGCGCTGATAGTGCAGGACCACTCGGCCAGCTGGTCCGGGCCTGCCAAACTCCACGCCCAGCGCTGCTGCAGGAAGTGGCTCGGCGCGCAGCGCGCCAGGCTCAGTGGCCAAACTAAAGACCGGCCGGCTGCCGGTTCCGACCACGGCCAGGCCAATCCCTGCAGAACCGACCAGAGCCAGCCGACCGATGAGGGGCAAGCGGATCCCAACACTGCCGTAGGCCACCGCCCGAGGCTGAAAATCAGCATCGGCATTCTGCCCAACCACGGTCATCTGCAACACCCCCTTACCGCGCAGCTCAAGGGGGCCAAGATCCTTGGAAAAGGCGTAGTCCAGATCGAGTCCGGAGCGAATCAGAATCCGCCCGGGAACCGCGCCGTCCGCGCCGTGACTGCAGCGATGGCGATAGCCCAACGACAGGACCCCGGGGCCGGCACGCAACTGCAGGCCAGTGTTGGCATCATAGTAGAGTCGCACCAGACGGAACCGAATATCGTTGCCAAAGTCAGCAACCGTCTGCATCGACAGACCAAAGCGCCACAGCGCGGCCGGCCCCAGAGCGAGGACCCCCACATCAGCCCACAGTTGTCCGTGCCAGCGGTGGTGCTCACCACCCACCGGGTAGATGGCGACCGAGGCCTCGCCCAGAGTGGCGCTCATAAGCTGCGCACCCCGTGCCGGATTACCCAGCAGCAGTCGGTCCTCAGCATCCAGCGGGAGGCGCAGTTCGTCCTGGGTTGCTACAGCAGAACCTGCCAACAGCTGGCTCAGCAAAATCGCCACCAAAGTGGCCCAGCGCAGCAGGGCCCCACAGTTCAACCTGCGCCCAAGCGGCGAGCGAGAGAGGCTGAGCGCTGAGGATGACACCAGCCTAGCGGAAGATGTAATCAGCGGAGCCATCCCCTACCGGCGCGGTCCCGCTGGTGGTTCCGGTATTGCTGTCCATACCTCCAACATAGGAGGACCCGCCGCCACCGGTGGTGTTGTCCGTACCGCCAGCTGCACCACCGTACCAGCCGCCGCCACCACCCCCTTCATCGTTGCACTGAACGTTATTGCCCCCCTGTCCAAAGCTGCCGTTGGCTGAGCTGTTGTAGTGACTGGTGCCACCGGCAGTCTGGGTGCCGCCACGACCTCCATTGCCCGAGGGGCTACCAATTCCATTACTACCGGTCTCGCCGCCACCGGCCCCGCCCGGATAGTCACAACCTGGACTTCCGCCATAGCCGCAGCCTCCCGCGCCACCGGCAACCAGCAGGCGAGTAGCGAGGTCGGTCTGAATCGTACGGATGTCAGTCGCGCCGCCGCCACCGGAGCCACCTCGAGTACCGCGGCCACCACCATTGAAACCACCGTTTCTGGAGCTACAAGGCCCCTGATCAGCAGCCCCACCGGCATCCCCCTGGCCACCGACATAGACATGAATCAGGGTCTCGGCAAGGAACACCTTACGACCAAAGGCAGTGCCACCGGGCACCGCACTGCTGCCCGGCCCGCCGCCATCGGAGGCGCCGTAGAGGGTGAACTCATACTCAGTCTCAACGGTCGGTGTAGTCAGGGTCGTCACCGTCCCTGAATAATCGATGGAGAACCGCACGCCCTGGCTCTCATAGGTCCAACCGCCATCGGACATATCACAATAGGCTTCGAAGGGATTGTCCCCGCCTGCACCGTCAGGATCGATCCAGTAGGTCCCGTTGACCGTGGTGTCGACGCGGGTATCCAGGATGTCCTTACAGGTACTTCCTGCGCAGGCGCTGTCACGACCAAGGCTCTGCTCAGCCTCATCGACATCGGTGTCACAGTCATTATCGATGCCATCACACGCCTCAGCAGCAAACGGATGAATCGTCAACTCGGTATCATTGCAGTCGGTGGCGTCCTGCACCGTCCCCGGCGGTTGGCTGCAGGACAGACTGCCGGTACTGGCGTTGCCGTAGCTGTCGCCGTCTACATCGTCGTACCACAGGACCGCATCAACAGCACCGTCGTCGGGCGTGCCGTCACAATCATCATCGATGCCATTACAGACCTCAGAGGCATCGGGGTTGATATTCAGGCCGCCGTTGTTGGGGTCGTCGTTGCAATCAGCAGTGTTGTCGGCGTGACCTGCTGGCTGGTTGCAGGATGACTGCGGAATGCCAGCCACACCGTAGCCATCGCCATCGGCGTCCAGGTACCAGTTGGTGGCGTTCAGGGCACCAGCCTCATCGACGCCATCGGTGCAGTTGTTGTCCACCCCATCGCAGATCTCGTAGCTGGTGGGGTTGGTGGCGGCGTCGCCGTCGTCACAGTCCAGATCGTTAAGGACAAAGCCCAAAGGCTGGGAGCAGGCGGTGCTGGAGGTTCCCGGGTCGCCATAGCCATCCGCATCAGAGTCGGCATAAAAGACCGTGCCCACCGCGCCGCTACCATCATCTACCTGGCCATTGCA
>DJIF01000129.1 GCA_002433485.1 Deltaproteobacteria bacterium UBA6601 | reverse complement strand
CGGTGACGGCGGCTATCAGGGCGATGATGGTGGCTATCAGGGCGACGATGGTGGCTATCAGAGCGACGATGGTGGCTATCAGAGCGACGATGGTGGCTATCAGAGCGACGATGGTGGCTATCAGAGCGACGACTCCTACGCAGCCACTCAACACGACGACAGCAGCAACGATGGCGGCTATGGCGACGACTCCTACGCTGCTACCCAGCACGGCGACGACAGCGACTCTGATGACAACGACTACGCAAGCAGTGATGACGGCGGATACGACGACCTACTTCCCAAGAAAAAGAGCAAAGCCAAACTGTTCATCGGTGCAGTGCTGGCAATCTCCGTTGCTGCCGGGGCCTGGTACTTCGTGATGGGACCGGGGGCCCAGTCCCCTGCCCCCTCGGCAACCATGCCCGAAGGCAAACCACCCAACGGCACCCCCGACACAGCCGCAGGCGACGACGACGACTCTGCCAAGGCCGAGGCCGAAGCAGATGCTGCGGCAGAAGCAGGTGAGGCTCAGTCCTTGAAGCCCAAGACCAAAGCAGAGCCGGACGCGGCAACCTCGGCGAAGGAAGCGGCCAAGACCAAGTCGAAAGACAAAGCTCCTGAAGAAACAGCAAAACCAACGACGAAGAAGGCGAAGTCGAGCAAAAAGGCAGCGAAGCGAACCACCAAGAAGAGGCGCTCCGATGAGACCCGGAGCAAACGCAAGAAGAGCCGCAAGCCAAGCACCCCGCCGCCGCCGAATCACATCCGTGTAGGAGACCGAGCCCGAGAACAGGGGAATTTCGGGGCCGCAGCAGAGGCCTATGAGCGGGCTCTATCTCGCGACCCCAAGAACTTCTCCGTCGCACTACAGTTGGGCTGGTGCTACATCGAGCTGGGACGGAGTGCTAAGGCCATAGATGGCTTCCGTAAAGCTTTGAGACTCCGCTCTGCGAGCGCGGAGGCCCACTACGGACTCGGCCTGGCCTACCAGGACCAGGGCCAGCTGGCTCAGGCGAAGAACGAGTACGAAAAGGCCCTGAGCCTGGACCCTGACGGCAGAGATGCCGCGGAAGTCCGCGCCCTGCTAAGCCAGATCCCTTAACAGGATCGCCTCCAGCGCCCAACTGGCAGCAGCACTGCCGATAATGCCGTACGTGGCGCTCAGTCTGAGCATGCAGAGGAAAGCATTTCCGGTTAGGATTCGTGCCCCCCAACACCGGGGCAAGGAGAGCCTTGATGAGCACCATCGACCCACAGATCGTGAGCCGGATCGCCCACCTCGCCCGCCTCCGGTTCAGTCCTGAGGAACTAACCAACTATGGCAGCGAGTTGGCTAAAGTCCTCGACCACGTCGCGGTTCTAGACCGATTAAGCGAGTCGACAGAACCCCCGGTGGACCACCGAGCGGGAACTCCCGAGCGCAGCGATCAAGCCACCAACGAGAACAGCCCTGAAACCATTCTCAGCAACGCTCCAGACACCAAGGACTCGTTCTTCCGAGTTCCTGCCGTCATCAGTGAGGAGGCATAAGCATGCGCCTTTCCCAACTGCGCGGAGCCCTGGAACGCGGCGAGGTCAGCTCAAGAGGCCTGGTTGAAACCGCACTCTGCAAAGCCGAAGAGTGTGAAGACCTCAATGCCTTCATCACCATGAATCCCGACGCGGCCCTTTCTGCGGCCGATCAGGCTGACAGCGAGCGGGCTCAAGGGCAGGTCCGAAGTCCTCTGCATGGCATCCCTGTGGCGATCAAGGACAACATCTGTACCAAGGGTCTACGAACCACCTGTGCCAGTCGCTTTCTCGACAACTTCGTGCCCACCTACGACGCAACCGCAGTCCAAAAGCTGCGAGAGGCAGGGGCCATCATCTTTGGCAAGACCAACTGCGACGAATTTGCGATGGGCTCGTCCAACGAGAACTCAGCCTATGGCCCGGTCCTCAACCCGCTGAACCCAAGCTGCGTGCCCGGTGGCAGCAGCGGTGGCTCGGCAGCGGCAGTTGCAGCAGGCATTGTCCCTTTATCGCTCGGCAGCGACACCGGCGGGTCCGTACGCCAACCAGCTTCCCTGTGCGGGGTAGTAGGGGTGAAGCCCAGCTACGGACGCGTGTCCCGCAATGGCCTGGTAGCCTTTGGTAGCAGCCTCGATCAGATCGGCACCTTCGCCGCAGATGTAGAGGGCGCGGCAGCCCTACTTGAGGTCATTGCCGGCCCGGACCCGCTCGACTCCACCTGCAGCAATCGAGCTACTGAACCCTGGTCACAACAGCGAGACCCGCAAGACGCTCCGATCCGCATCGGCCTGCCCAAGGAGTACACCAGTGTTCTCGATGATGAAGCAAAAGCGGCCCTGTTGGCTCCCCTGGAAGCCATGGATGGAGTCCAATTGGTTGAAATCTCCCTGGCCCACACCGAGTTCGCCATCGCGACCTATTACGTACTGGGCAGTGCTGAGGCCTCTGCAAATCTGGCCCGCTACGACGGAATCCGCTACGGAGTGCGAGTCCAGGAGGCCGGCGCCGATCTAGAAGAGACCTATATCGCATCGCGCAGCCAGGGCTTCGGAGCAGAGGTCAAGCGACGCATAATGCTGGGCACCTTCGCGCTCTCAGCAGGCTATTACGATGCTTACTACAACAAGGCCTGCGCAGCCCGTCGAGCCATTGGCGCTGACTTCAAACAGGCCTTCGAGCAAGTTGACCTGATCGCCAGCCTCACGGCACCCAGCACTGCCTTCCCCCTGGGTAGCAAGACGGCCGACCCCCTGTCTATGTACCTGAGCGACATCTTCACTGTTCCGGTGAGCCTGGCGGGACTTCCAGCCCTGTCCCTGCCCGGGCAGCTGGCAAAAGACGGGCTGCCATGGGGCCTGCAGGTCATCGCACCGCCCTGGCGGGAGGACCGCATGTTCGGCTTCGCCAGCCGCCTTGAGGCCAAGCTGGTTGAGCAGGGAAGGAGCCAGGCATGAACGCACCAGACATCACCCAGAATCCCAAATGGGAAGCAGTCATCGGCCTGGAAGTCCATGCCCAGCTGCGCACCAAGAGCAAGCTGTTCTGCGCTTGTCCCACCACCTTTGGCAGTGCTCCCAATCACCAGTGTTGTCCGGTCTGTACGGGGATGCCCGGAAGCCTGCCGGTCATCAACCAGGGCGCGGTAGATCTGGCGATCCGCCTCGGACTGGCCATCGGCGCCGAGGTTCACGACCGCTCCATCTTCGCCCGCAAGAATTACTTCTATCCGGACCTACCCAACGGCTACCAGATCAGTCAATTTGACCGACCGCTGTGCACCGGTGGCGGCGTCTGGATCGAAGGGAAAGAGTTCCCCCGACGCTGGATCCGCATGACACGCATCCACATGGAAAACGACGCTGGTAAATCCAGCCACGGCGAAGATGGACATTCATTGGTAGATCTCAACCGGTCAGGAATGCCCCTGTGTGAGATCGTCAGTGAGCCTGACCTACGCAGCCCCGCCGAGGCCATGGCCTACATGAAGGCGCTCCGTAGCATCCTCCGCTACACCGAGGTCTCCGACGGAAACATGGAAGAAGGCTCGTTCCGATGCGACGCCAACATCTCTGTTCGTCCGCGCGGCGAGACCCGACTGGGCACCAAGACCGAGCTGAAGAACATGAACAGCTTCCGCTTTGTCGGACAGGCCCTCAACTACGAGATTGAGCGCCACATCAAGGTGCTCGAAGCAGGCGGCAAGATCCAGCAAGACACGCGCCTATGGGACACTCGCAAGCAGGTAAGCGTCTTCATGAGAGGCAAAGAAGACGCACACGACTACCGTTACTTCCCCGAACCGGATCTGCTCCCGCTGGAGGTCAGCAGCGAGCGCATCGACAGGATCCGCGGGCAGCTTCCAGAACTGGCAGATGCGCGCGCGCAACGCTACCAGCAGGACTACGGACTACCGGCCTACGACGCCGGCGTACTTACAGCAGAGAAGGCGCTAGCCCTGTACTTTGAGACAGCAGTCGCAGCACTTAAAGGCGGATCCGACCAGCTCAAGGCCCTCTCCAACTGGATCATGGGCGACGTGCTACGACGCTGTAAAGACGAAGGCCTTGAGGTGAGCGCCATCCCACTAGCGCCACAGCGACTGGTGCAGCTCATCAACCTGATCGATGACGACATCATCTCTGGCAAGATCGCGAAAAAGGTCTTCGATGCCATCTGGGATGAAGACCATGACCCCATGCAGCTGATCGAAGAGCGGGGCTGGAAGCAGGTATCCGACACCGGAGCCATCGATGAAGTCATCAGCAAGGTTCTGGGCGCCCACCCCAAAGAGGTCGAGCAATTCCGTGGTGGCAAGGTCAAACTCAAAGGCTTCTTCGTGGGTCAGGTGATGCGGGAAATGCGAGGACAGGGCAACCCGAAGCTGGTCAACCAACGGCTCAACGCGCTTCTGGACGGCGCTGACTGAGTCGCTCCAGCGCTTCGGCCAGCTGCTGGCCCATCAAGCGATAGCCGCGGGTCGTCGGGTGCCCATCTGGAATCCGAAGCTGGGACCAGGGAACCCCTGCGGAGAGCGCACGCTGCATGGGCAGCGAAGCGTCCATCAGCGGTACATCAAACTCGCGGGCAACACGCACCGATGCGGCCCAAAGCTGACGATGAGCGTCGGGTTCAGGATAGCCAAGCACCAACAACTGCGCGCCTGCTGCGCGAGTGAGTGACACTGCCTTCCTCAAATCCGCCTCGACCAGCCGAGTATCGCTGGCCTCAATCCAATTTTGCAGAGTTAGGACCTGCAGCGTCTGCAACGGCAGCAAGCCCTCGATGCGAGCCAGGGGCGGCAGTCTCTCAAGAGTTCTGCAACTTGCAAGACCCTCCTTGGCGAGCGGCTGGGTAGGAACCAACTGCAGGGCATCACGGAAACCCTTCACAGCCAACGCACAGCCACCACTTGATGCAGCTACACCCCAGGCCTGTATGGCGAAGACTGTGGCTGTAGCTGATCGATCCCGGGCGGCCAACTGCAAGTGGGAGCGAGCCTCAGCCGGCCAACCCGCATCCAAGTCCTCAGCAGCGATCCCATCCACAGCATTAAGGGCAAGGCCGAGATGCGACCAGCCCTGCAGGTGAGGAACAATAAACATGTCTCTCCCCAACTCATTGGCCCGGGCGAACGCCCCGGAGCTGGCCTCCAGACGACCCAAACGACGCAGAGCCCAGCCTCTGCCATCTTCCGCAAAGACTCGCACCGTTCCGCGCAGTTCCTTGAAACGCTCCCCAGAGGTGTCGGTCAATGCAGTGAAGTCCTCAAGAGCACCTTGCGGGTCCCCTCCCTCCAGCCGCTCCCAAGCCCTGACCAGCTTTAAGAAGTCTGGAAAGTTCATTTCCAAAGCCCTAGTGTCATCCTCCAAGGCAGGAAAGCCTGCTGCACGCCGCGCAGCACGCAAAGCCAGACTCAGTGCAGGCATCACCAACCCACCCTCGCGCGCCTTCTGCAACAGGTTCACCGCCAGCTCAGGCCTGCCGGTTCTCGCCTCGACCCGCCCAAGACCTAACATGGCCCATGGACTATGTGGCTCCAGCTGCTCGGCGAGCGCAAAGCACGCTCGCGCCATTTCAACCCGCCCCTGGTCGAGATGCTGAAAGCCCTCAGCAACCCACTCGCATGCCAAAGCAGGGCGATCGGAATCGACCTTCTCCTGTAGAGCTCTGCTGAACAGCTTGTAGAGACGCAATGAACGTAACCAGGCGACCCTGCCATCAGTCACTGGCTCTGGCTCTGGCTCTGGCTCTGACTCGACCTTGGCTCCGGAAGCAAGACAAAAGTGTCCTGACTGACCAAGCCACCGTACGTTATTGATGCCAGCCAGCAGCACCACCCAATCCGGAGCCTTAGTTTCCTGTAACGCGCGCTCGAGTCGAGCAAGGACCTGCGATGAATTTAGGCCCGGACGAGCCAGGTTCCGCACCAACACCTGGCGGCCTGTACGTTCTCGCAGCAACTGAGCTGCAACCGCCGGATAGGATTCAGTAGCTGGATGGTCAGCGCCAACCCCCACCGTGTAGGAGTCACCGAGGGCCCATAGCTCCAGCGCACTATCATCGGCGGGGACAGTGTCTCCAGAAGTCGCCCAACCCAGCCACAGCAAACCTCCCAGACGGAGTACCAGTTCCAGAGTGACCAGAGTCACGGCCAGACTGAACACGGTGAACAAGACCAACCGACCGATGGAGAGAGAACGATCCGCTCGAGATTCGAGAACCATGAGACCACGGTAGCAGCCAGGAATCACCGAAATGACTCCACCAGGATCATGCTGATTGGACCGTCAATTTCCCTTGGCAAATCCCTGACTCGGGCCATGTGCCCTACCGGGCAACAAAGCACTCCTTGACAGTAATCCAGTGGACTGAGATCGTGGCGCGCCGCAGAACCGACTCTGCTCAGAAATCAGGCCCCAGGGGCCGGGAGGCATCCATGCTCAAGCGAAACTATCTCTTGTATCTCCTCATCGTAATACTGCTTGGGCTCTTTGCGTTCATCGCAGCCTGCGCCCCGACCACCACCGGCGACGACGACGACAGCGTCACCCCAGGCGACGATGACGACGACGATGACGACGATGACGACGATGACGACACTGGATCAGGCGACGACGACGACAGCGGGCCGAATACGCTGGACCTTCCGACCTGCGAAGGTGCAACAGTAAACTTCGCTGAGGTGGAGCCCAATGACGGGGAATCCGAAGAGGACGTCAACATCATCAGCGCCGATAATGGCGACCTTGTCATCACCGGCACCGCATCATCCTGCGACAACGATGGCAACACCTGGACCGGCGACCAAGACGTCTTCTCCGTCGACTTCAGCTGCATGGGCGATGCCACCTTTACCCTTACCTGGACCGGCACCGATGTGGACATGGACTACAACGTCACGGCCGACCAGTGGAGTAGCGAGGAGTACGCGGCAGTTGGCTACGAGTACAGCGTAGAGAGTCCCGAACAGATGAGTAACTCCGGCGTCGGCGGGCCAATGTTCGTCAACATCCTGTGCTGGGAAGGCAGCGGCGAACCCGAGTGGACCTTCACCATTGACTGGACCAGTGCACCGGGTGCTACCGGCGACGACGATGACAGTGCCGCAGGCGACGATGACGACAGCGCTACTGGCGACGACGACGACAGCGCTG
>DJIF01000141.1 GCA_002433485.1 Deltaproteobacteria bacterium UBA6601 | reverse complement strand
GAGGCAGCAGCCGAGGAGCCCGCAGCCGAGGAGCCTGCAGCCGAGGAGAAGCCCGAGGCTGAGTAGGTTTGTAAAATACGTTCAAGAGCCCGTCCTTGTGGATGGGCTCTTGTCGTTCTGGGTCGGGCCTGGCTGTAGCAATGAGCCAGGCAGATTTGTAGCAGGTTAGGCCCTGTAGCCGGGAGCCGGTTGAGGAGGCTGTGCCCTTGCGCAGGAGCACAGCTTCTGACTGCTCCCACCGGGGAGCTGAGCTTGGTGCGAAGAGGGGGACTCGAACCCCCACGGCCGCAATGGCCACTAGCCCCTCAAGCTAGCGTGTCTACCAATTCCACCACCTTCGCGGGTCCAGCTCTATGGGCTTCAAAGAGTAGCTCCCCGAAGCCGCGGAAAACTATCACAGGGTGTTACCGGGAACAAGCGCCATCAAGCGGCCTCCTTTGATTCCCTAGGGACTCGTTGCTGCCTTATCGGTTGCCGTTGAGTCATTGCCTTCAGGAACAGCGGCAGGCTCCGTTGTGTCCTGTTGCTGGGTGGTCCCAGATTCCTGCTCAGAGGCTAATTGCCCTTGCGAGTTAGCGCTCGGCTCCTCGACAGGTTCGCTAGCCTCAGCCCCCTCGGTGGCTTGCTCCTCTGTAGGCAGGGGCGAGTCCTCGGGAGTGCCGGCTGGGTCGCTCTCGGTCTCGGCTGGTGCGCTGCCCTCTTCGCTGGGAAGGGCCGCTCCACTCGCTCCGCCTTCGTTGCCGCTGGAATCAACGCCTCTCATCAGCTCTTCAGGCGTCAGGTCTGTACCCGGAGGAGTATTGCTGAACCAGGCCAGGGCCAGAGACGTTGTCATGAAGAGGGCCGCTACCGTGGCCGTGATCTTGCTAAGTAGCGAGATGCCGCCTGAAGCGCCGAAGACCTCTTGGCTGGCGCCACCCATTGCAGCGCCGAAATCGGCACCTTTGCCGGGCTGTAACAGCACGACCAGAATCAGGAAGAAGCACAGGGTTATGTGCAGACCGGTAATGAAGACTTCCATGGTTTTACCTTACTCGTTGCGTTCGAATCGAATGATAGCGTCAAAGGACCCGGCCTTCAGGCTGGCCCCGCCGACCAGCGCACCGTCGATGTCGGGCTGGGCCATGATCCCTTGAACATTGGCGGGCTTTACGCTGCCGCCGTAGAGGATTCTCAGGGCTCGTGCAGTTCCAGTCTCCCAGCGTAGAGCCGCCCAGTTACGGATCGCCTGGTGCACTTCTTGTGCCTGCTCTGGGCTTGCGACCCGGCCGGTGCCGATGGCCCAGACTGGTTCGTAGGCCACGACTACGCGGCCCATCTCTGATGAGGTCAATTGGCCCAGCCCTTCATCAAGCTGAGTGCGGACCACATCCAGGGTTGCGTTGCTGTCGCGTTGTGACTCGGTCTCTCCGCAACAGAAGATCGGCCACAGACCAGCGCGCAGGGAGGCGCGCACCTTGGCGGCTAGATAGGCGCCCGATTCTTTCTCGTAGGTGCGCCGCTCCGAGTGGCCAACCAGTACGGTTCCGCAGCCGGCTGCTCGCAGCATTTCAGCAGAGATGTTGCCCGTAAAGGCCCCTGAAGGCTCGGGGTGCAGATCCTGACCGCCCACGACCACATCCGTATTTTTGAGGATGGACTGCACCGGTTGGATGCTCAGTGCCGGTGGAAAGACGGCGACGTCGACCGCTGGTAGGTCGATGCAGAGCTCGCGCAGCTCCCGGGCCAATGCAGCGCCTTGCTCGGGGCTGCCGTTCATCTTCCAGTTGCCTGCAATCAGAGGTCTGCGCATGCTCATCGGTTCTCCTCGAGGGCCTTGAGGCCGGGTAGCTCACGTCCTTCAATGAACTCCAGGCTGGCGCCTCCACCAGTGGATACATGGCTCATTTCGTCGCTCAACCCGAACATGGCGACCGCTGCTGCAGAGTCACCGCCTCCAACAACGGAGAACCCTGCTGATCGAGCAATCGCCCGAGCGATTCCTTCGGTGCCGTTGCGGAAGGCTGCCTTCTCGAAGACGCCCATGGGCCCGTTCCAAAGGATTGTTGCTGCTGCCTGCAGCTCAAGGGCGTAGCGCTGGATGCTTGCTGGCCCGATATCCAGACCCATGGCACCGTCTTCAAGTGTGGTGCTGATGGTGGCATCCTCCGGGCAGTCAAGACCGGGCGCAACGATGTGGTCGGTCGGCAGTAGAATCTTGACTCCGCGGTTGTCGGCTCGGTCGAGGAATTTCTTGGCCAGCCATACTTTGTCTTCTTCGACTCGTGAAGACCCGGTGGGGACCTCCTTTGCGCGCAGAAATGTGTAGGCCATTGCGCCACCTATCAGCAGGGTGTCGACTCTCCGCAGGAGCGCGTCGATAACCCCGATCTTGTCGGAGACTTTTGAGCCACCAAGAACCGCTACGTAAGGCCGCTCTGCTTCTTCACAGAGTCCCGAGAGTTGTTCTAGTTCGCGTTGAACCAAGAAGCCTGCTGCGGTTTGTCCGGGGAAGCGTGCCGGCAATTCAGACACTGAGGCATGGGGGCGGTGGAGCACCCCGAAGGCGTCCGATACATAGCAGTCACCGAGCTCTGCGAGGTGATCTGCGAAGCTGGCCGCCCCCTGCTTTTCCTCGGGATGAAAACGCAGGTTCTCAAGCAGCAAGATTCCGCCTTCAGGCAGTTCATGGGCGAGCTTCCGAGCGCCCCAGCCTACACAGTCGTCGGTGTGCAGGATTTCCATATTCAGGAGCTCAGCGAGGCGCGCTGCGCAGGGCTCGGTGCTGTAGCGCGGGTCCACTTTTCCGGCTGGGCGCCCGAGGTGACTCATCAAGATCAGTCGGGCACCTTTTTCGCGGAGGTGTGACAGGGTTGGTAGGGCCGCGCGGATGCGAGTGTCGTCACTAACCTGGCGACCGCTCTCGTCCATGGGGGTGTTAAAGTCCACCCGCACCAGCACTCTCTTGCCAGAGACGTCCAACTCTTCGACACTGCGCAAGCTCATGATCGGTCTCGCCTTAGCTTGCCACCAGCCGGGTCAGGTCGGCCATTCGGCTTGAGAAGCCCCACTCGTTGTCGTACCAGGACAGCACCTTAACCAGCGAGCCGTCCCCTACGTCGGTAGACAGGGCGTCGACGATGGACGAGTGGGGGTTCCCCACATAGTCGCAGCTGACCAGCGGCTCGTCCGAGACTGCGAGTACCCCAGCTAGAGGACCTGAGGCGGCTGCCTTGAGGGCATCGTTGATCTCATCGCGACTCACCTTATTGTTGCCGAGTCGGACCACCAGATCCACCAACGAGACGTCCGCGGTGGGAACCCGCACTGCCATGCCGCTGAGCTTGCCCTTCAGTTCAGGGAGGACCAGCGACACGGCCTTTGCAGCACCGGTTGTGGTGGGAACCATGTTTTGCGCTGCAGCGCGGGCTCGCCGGGGGTCCTTGTGGACCCGGTCGAGGATGTTCTGGTCATTGGTGTAGGCGTGAATGGTGGTCATCAGCCCTTGCTCGATACCGCCAAAGTTTTCGTGCAGCACCTTGGCGACCGGGGCCAGGCAGTTGGTGGTGCATGATGCATTACTGATGATGCGATGTTGCGCTGGGTCGAAGCGGTCGTGGTTTACCCCCATGACGATGGTGACGTCGGGCTCTATCGCCGGAGCAGAGATGATGACGCGCTTTGCTCCACCAGCGAGGAGTCGACCAGCCCCTTGCCGATCGCGGAAGATGCCAGTGCACTCAAGTACCACGTCGCAGCCGGCCTCACCCCATGGGACTTCTTCAGGATTGCGGATAGAGGTGCAGCGGATGTTCTGGCCCTTGGCGTGGATTGATTCGTCCCCCGCCCGCACATCGTAGGGCACCGTCCCGTGGACCGTGTCGTACTTGAGAAGGGGAGCGAGCTGGGCAGGTTTTGCCAGGTCGTTGATAAGAACCGGGATCAGATCGTCTGTCTCGAGCAGAACTCGAAGTACACACTTTCCGATTCGGCCGAAGCCGTTGATGCCGACACGAATGGCCATCGGGATGTCTCCTGGGAGCGTGGTGTTGAGAGCCCTGGCGCGACCAATCAAGTGAAGCCTCGCGGGCGGGCGCGCAACCTACAGGTTGCCGAGGCAATGATCAACTCTGTGGTGCAGTTGTTCACTGGCCGGACACGATAGCGGCATAGTGTCGACGGATTCTCTGAGGTAAAAGGCCACACAGATGCGTTACAGAATCACCGGTCTCGCTCTTCCGGAGTCCACGGTGGAGGACCCCAGGCAGCTGGCCGAGGTGTTGGCCCAGGCCTTGGGCATTCCGACCACGGATTTGATCCGCCCAGAGGTCGTCAAGCACTCGCTGGATGCGCGGCGCCGACCAGCGCGACATATCTGGTCAGTAGAAGTAGAGGTCCTCGAGGGGGTTCAGGTGCATCCTCGCCCTCCTCGAGGGGTCAACATCAAGCCCTTGGACCCTGAGGCCAGTCCGGCTCCCCGCTATGCGCCAGGGGTCTTGGTGGATGCCGATCAGCTGTCGAGCCGCTTGCCCAGTTTCACTCCGGTGGTGGTGGGTGCTGGGCCGGCCGGTCTGTTTGCTGCGCTCGCGCTGGCCCGCCTAGGTGCCCCTCCTTTGGTTATTGAGCGAGGAGATGCGCTGGAGTCTCGGGGGCCTAAGGTTGAAGGGCTGTGGGCCGGCGAGGCCCCGGATCCTGAGAGCAATGCGCTGTTTGGGGAGGGTGGCTCCTGCGCCTTTAGCGATGGCAAGATTTACACTCGAACTCGCGACCATCTGGTCTCGTCGGTCCTGCGCGAGCTGGTTGAGTGTGGCGCTTCGTCGCAGATTTTGATTGAGGCGCGCCCTCACATCGGCTCGGAGGTCCTTCAGCGGGTAATTGCTAACCTGAGGACTCGTCTTGAAGAGCTGGGTGTTGAACTCCGCTTTGGGGCTCGTGTCGATGGTCTGCTTCGCGATGGGTCTCGGATCCTTGGAGTGCGTCTTGCCGATGGTTTGGAGATTCGTCGGGCTCCGGTGATTCTGGCTACCGGGCACTCGGCTTTTTCAACCTTTCAGTTGCTTGCTGAGGCTGGGGTTCCTCTGCAGTCCTGGCCGACCTCGATGGGTCTGCGGATCGAGCATCCGCAGACCTTTGTTGACCAGGCTCAGTACAAGACCATGAACCCTCGAGCGGCTGGCTTTCCGCCTGCTGAATATCACCTGGCCCATCACTGCAGCGACGGCCGTGGGGTCTACAGTTTCTGTATGTGCCCTGGTGGACGTACCGTCTGCGTTTCACAACTGCCTGAGCGGCTGGTGCTGAACGGGACCGCGCTTTCCTGCCGGGGTGGAGAGGTGGCGACCGCCGGGGTGGTCGTTCAGGTGCGCCCGGAGGACTATCAACCCTATGGTGATCCAGACCGAAATCCGCTGGTTGGCTTTGAGTTCCTGGCTCATTGGGAGCGGCTCGCCTATCAACTCGGTGGCGGTGATTATGTAGCTCCTGCGCAGCGTGTCCCGGACTTCATTGCCGGGAGGGTCTCCGACGCACCTGTTAAGACGAGCTATGTGCGGGGAACGCGTCCGGCAGATCTACGGGACTGCCTCCCTCAAGCGGTTGCTGATGGAATCGCTCAGGCTTTGGTTGCTTTTGGCAGGCGAGTGCGTGGCTTTGATGGTGACGATGCTGTGCTGCTTGGGGTTGAAACCCGAACCAGCAGCCCTGTGCGCATGTTGCGTGACGCTGAAGGCAGAGCTGGTGGCCTGACAGGTCTCTATCCCAGCGGCGAAGGCGCCGGCTATGCTGGCGGCATCGTATCAGCGGCTATGGATGGCATTCGGGTCGCCGAGTGGGCGCTTAAGCACGCTATGCCCTAATCGGGTGGGTTGAACTTACGTTTGCTCGGCCTGGTGTGGGTCTGAGCAGCGCTCGAGAATCCAGTCGAGCAGGTAGGGCCAGGTGAACAGCGGCGCTTTCCTGCCAAGGAGGATGTCCAGATGCCCCCAGTGAACCTCTTCATGGACAGGACTGAAGATCTTCAGAGTCTTGTCCGGGCTCTGACTTCGGTCGTATGCGGGCCTCGCGTCCTTCGGGGGTAGCATCCGGTCGCGGTCCCCTACCGTTACCAGCAAGGGCAGCTTGAGTCTGGCGAAGTCAGCGCAGTAGTCAAAGCCCCCCGGTTTGCTCATGCCGCCTTCAGTCGCCCACTGCATGATGGTCAGAAAGATATTCACTCCAGTCCAATCAAAGCCTTTAAGGAGTCGCTCTTGAGCCACGTGGGCCTCGGTTGATCCGGGCACCCAGCCGGCCAAAGGGAAGCTGGCGGAGAGCGCATCAGCGGTCTCGAATCGTGCCGCGACAACCTCGCCTATAGAACGGGTCCAGAAGCTCGCGCCGAGACGGTTCAGGAATGCGCTACGACCGGCCAGTTTGGTAACCAGCCTGCCCGCCCACAGAGTAATGGGGTTGGAACCGAAGCCAAACATGCCGGCTACAGTGACGACCCCTGCGAGCTGGTCTGTGACTCTGGGGGCAATGGCATAGCAGACCGCGCCACCCAGGCTGTGGCCCATCAGAAAGATCCGCTCGTGGCCGCTGTATTCTGCGACTTTGCCGACCACTGAGCTGGCGTCGAGAACGTAGTCTTCGAAGGAGTTTGCCGAGCTGCTGCCAAATTCCCGGGATCGACCGTGACCGGTCAACTCCATGTTGTAGACATCGAGACCCGCGTCGGCGAAGAAGTTGACCAGGGAGCGGGTGCTGAGATGCCAGGTGTAGCGATTCTGGGCGAAGCCATGAATCAGGAGCACCGCGCCTCGTCGTGGTACATCCGGGCGCAGCTTGCGCACGATTGCCAGACAGCGGCCGGACGACGCTGTGGCCCGGAGGATCTCTTTATGAAAGCTGCGAAAAAGTGGGCCATCGATGGCCTGCTCCACCGTGGTGCGCTGCACCAACTGCAGGTCTGCGTGCCCTGTTGGAGCCTCAGCTTCGCTCCCCGCTGCTTTTACCATCAGCCCTCGAGTCTAGCGTGAAACGCGGGCTCGGCGGCGCTTATCTTTGGCTTTCAGCTTAGCTTTCAGGCGGGCGCTTCGGTTGATCTTCTTGGTGGACCGAACCTTGCTCTTTGGGATCTTTCTTTTCATTGCTTTCTCCTTGTCTGCAGCAGTGCGCTGTTCAGGGTTCAGATGTGGCTAAGAACAATTTCATCGCCTTGTAGCTGGGCTCGTACTCGAAAGCCAGTGGGCGCGCTGCGTCCGGCACAGTTGGTTTCGGTAACTTCAAGCGATAGAGCTGCGCTGGTAGGACTGTCGGCGCGCTCTTCATCCATGCTCCAGGTTCCGCTCTCCTGGCACTGAAAAGGCTCGTCACCGAGGCGGATGGTGGTCTGCGCTGAGAAGGTCCCCTGTTCAGCAAAGGACAGCTGTTCATAAACGACCGCGGCTCCTGCGTCGGCCATGGTGTATGCGTAGGCTTTCAGTGAACACAGACCCGCTACAAATTTGGCGGTTGAGCCGCTGAAACGAGCTGGTTCTGTAGCAGCCGGTTGGGCGCCGCTAGGCTTGATGTTTTGCTGCTTTGGGCAGCCGTTCAGAGAAAGTGCGAGGCTGAGCAGCAAGAAGGGCACAGAGGCGCGAGTCAACAAGGTCATGGGGGCTCCGTGAGATGTGTCAGCAGGATTCAGCGCAGCTTGCCTGGTGTCAACTTCTCCGGTGGGTACTCTTGTGGAGCTGGGCTTGACAGCACAATGGTGGCCCATATAATCCGCGCCGCTTTGCGGGACTAGCTCAGTGGTAGAGCATCGCCTTGCCAAGGCG
>DJIF01000025.1 GCA_002433485.1 Deltaproteobacteria bacterium UBA6601 | reverse complement strand
AGGATCAAACTCTCCAGTTTGATTGGCGCAGACGCTAACGTCTGCATTCTCTAAATTCTCAAATTTCTCACAAAGGCTCGCTCAATTGAGCGGGTCACTATTCAGATTTCAAAGACCAACTTGCGCTGACGGAGAAGCCCCGTTCAGCGGCGAAGGCGGAAGCTACGCATGTCGCTCCCCTCCGTCAAGGACGATCTTTACTTTTTTCGAACGATCGAAACAAGTCTTCTCTTTATCTTGATCAGAAAGCAGCCCTGCGTGGGCCCTAATTTAAGAGTCGAGGACAGCTTCAACCCGCCAGATACGGCGGGCGATTCCCTCACTCTCGTCCACATCAATGACCACGCCCTGTAGCCGCACGTCGCCGGAAGCGGGCTCAAAGCGCGTGCTGGATCGACCGTGGAGAAACCGAGATAGGCTCTGTTCAACCTTGACCCCAATGATGCTGTGATGCGGTCCGGTCATGCCGAGATCCGTTACGTAGGCCATACCTTTAGGAAACAGTCGGGTGTCAGCGGTGGGAACATGCGTGTGGGTTCCTACCAGTGCCGTCGCCCGACCATCAAGATGCCAGGCCATCGCCAACTTCTCTGAAGTGGCCTCACCGTGAAAATCCACCAGGATCACATCTGCTTCATCCTGAACCGATGTAAGAAGACGATCAGCAGCTTCAAAAGGGCAATGGGTCAACGGCATAAAGACTCGGCCCTGCAAGTTCAGCACGGCGATCTTGACCCCATCACAGCTCACCACTGTGACCCCCGAACCTGGATTGCTGGCCGGATAGTTATGCGGCCGGAGCACTCGCTCGTTTTCATCCAGCAGACTGTGACCCTGGCTCTTGTCCCAGCTGTGATTACCGCCAGTAAGAACGTCGACCCCATAACCAAACAGTTCGTCGGCGATGGACTCAGTCAGGCCGAAACCTCCTGCAGCGTTCTCTGCATTCGCGACCACGAAGTCGATCTGATGCTCATCGATCAACTGCGCCAGGCGCTCGCGCATGATCCGACGGCCAGGACGACCAAAGATATCGCCAATCATCAAGCACTTCATGGTCTCACTCCGCAGCGCTCAGCGAGCATCCTGGACGATCCGCGTCGCACCAATCACAATCACCTTGATCTGGCCAGGGAAGGCCATCTCAGTATCTATTTTATGGGCAATTTCGCGGGACAACGCGACCGCACCCTGGTCAATTACTCGATTATTTTCAACCAGGCCCCGCACTTCTCGTCCAGCCTGAATCGAGTAGGCACTCTGCACCCCTGCAAAGAAATTGCCGGTTGGCTCCAGATCGGTCAGGCGCTGATTGTAGGTTGGAATCATCTCAGTACCCGCTCCAGAGATGACATCTGCGGGCTGACTATGCACCGCATGGACAGAATACTGCTCCCTCAAGGATCGCCTCCGCTCGAGCTGGACCCGGCATGCCTCTGCACGCAGACCAGGAAAGGCCCTAAGAACCAAGCACCCTGAAGCAGGGGATTCAGCGGATTAGGGTCTGCGTATCGACTGAGGCCTCGCCAACCTCAGCATCTTCCAGCAGCGCCTCATCAATGAGGGCAACCATGTCGCCCAGCCGGTCATCGACAGTTCGAGCCGTCTGGGTCCGCTGGCGCTTGAGATGGAACAGCTCAGAGGCAATGTTTAGAGCAGCCAGGATTGCATGATCCCGCTGCACTGAGCCCGGCCGACCACCGGCCAACTCACGCAACTTGCCATCAACAAAAGCAGCCACTGCCTTGAGGTGTTCGGGAGGACGGTCACTGCGCAACGCATAACGCCGTCCTAGAATCTCGATTTCAACTACGCCCATGAAGGCTCGGACTTTCACCCGGGGCCGAGCTCCAGCTACGGTTCCGGTTCAAAATTCTGGATTAGTGAGGGAAATCTAGTCTCGCCGGGACAGCCCGTCAATCGCCAGCTGCGGCAGCAGCGCTGTTCAGCCCACGACCAAGGTCTGCATCAGGGGAACCGAACAGGGATTCCACAAAGATCTCTGGAGCAAAATCGCGAAGATCCTCTACCCCTTCGCCAATGCCGATGAGCTTGACCGGGATCTCGAACTCATCAGCAATAGATAGGATAACGCCACCGCGTGCAGTCCCATCCAGCTTAGTCAGCGCGATACCTGTAACCCCAACAGCAGCGGAGAACTGCCGAGCCTGCATCACCGCGTTCTGGCCGGTTGTAGAATCCAAGACCAGCAGCACCTCGTGCGGAGCTCCAGCAAGAGCCTTCCCCGCAACTCGATGAATCTTCTGCAGTTCGTCCATCAGATCGCCCTTGGTATGAAGCCTACCGGCGGTATCACAAATGACCAGATCGGCGCCCCGAGCCACCCCAGCTTTAACTGCATCAAAGGTAACCGCCGCGGGATCGCTGCCTTCTTCATGGCGAACCACCTCAGCACCAGCCCGCCTGGACCAGACCTCCAGTTGATCGATGGCTGCAGCCCGGAACGTATCTCCGGCACCAATGACAACCTTCTTGCCTTGAGCCACGTGGCGCGCCGCCAGCTTACCGATGGTGGTGGTTTTTCCGGCCCCGTTAACCCCGACTACAACGATGACGGTCGGCCCCTTACCAGGTGCCTCCATGGCAAGCATGCCGGCACGCGCGCTGAGCAGTGCACGGACCTCATCCTGTAGCAGCTTACGCAGTGCAGTGGAGTCTTCTAGCTGCGCTCGGTCGGCCTCGAGCCGCAGCTTCTCAAGCAACCGGGTAGCAGTGCCGATCCCCACATCAGAGGTCACCAACAGTTCCTCAAGATTGGACCACAGGGCCTCGTCAATGGTGCGCCGACCACGAAACAGCTCGTCCATGCGCAGGACAAGCCGCTCCCGAGTAGCGCTCAGCCCCTTGCTCATCCGCTGAACAAGTCCGTCTGCCTCGCTCTCAACGCCACTCTCATCCAGCCCGGAATCGAGCTCACGAGGCTCGCCCAGCTGATCCTCGAGTCCCTCGAGCCGATGCCTATGGCTCAGCAGGCGCAGCAGCAGCCCGACAGCAACCACCAACAGCAGCGCTACACCAGTAAGGACAAGGGGAGATGCAAACAGCTCGTTCATGCTCTGTCTCCTGCGCTTTGAAACCCTACCGCAGACAAGCCAGCAAGCCGTCTCGGCCCAAGCTGCGGCCGCGCTTAGATAGCACCTCAAGCCCGAGGAAGGGAGAGGGGACCATTCAGAACTACCTCATGATGAGCTGTTCCGGTGGGATGCTGCCCGTCCACAAGCCGGCCAGGGCACGGCCCTCATAGGACTCATCCCACGGGGTAGGCTCACGCACCACCAGTCGAGCCTCCCCTACGGCCACCTTC
Source organism: Deltaproteobacteria bacterium UBA6601 (assembly GCA_002433485.1). Taxonomy (GTDB): domain Bacteria; phylum Myxococcota_A; class UBA796; order UBA9615; family UBA9615; genus UBA6601. Next base: position 10,366 of record DJIF01000025.1, on the reverse strand, counting down.
CCCAAAGTGGCGTACTTGCCAAGCACCAACCATACGGTCAGCAACAGATCCTCAAAGCCCAGCATCCTGAGTTCTTCATCGGCACCTGGAACCCCCTTGAATTCAACCCTGATGTTGGCCAACACGGGCCGCTGTGAGTCCTTATCGAGAGAGCCCTTGACCCGCAACGCTTCCACCCGCACCGAAGTCGGCTGCAAACCCAAATTCAGACACTCCTGAAAGAGACTATCCTCCAACATCTGAGCGCTCGAAAACGGCACGATGTTCTGGCTGACGGCATTGCGCAATCGATGCACACGCTGCTGTAGATTCGGAGCCGGAGCCTGCGGCGGTACGCTGGACTCAGCGGCGCCGGCTGAATCGGCGGCGGCCTGAGCACCACCGCCACCCAGCTCGGACTCCAACGGAAAATCACTCTGCGCACCGGTGACGATCCACAATCGAACCCCACCTACGGCCAACAAACCAAAGGCCAGTATGGACAGCACCCGTAGCGCAGAGAAGCGGCCTTCAGGTCGAGTCGGGCCTTTTGAACGAGGTCGCTCCTGAGCCCCCACCGAAATTGTCGGATCGAGCCTTCCTTCGGTGTCCAGCCAGGCCCGCAACTCGGGCGGAAATTCTGACTCAGCAAGCGACCCCGAGATGGCACCAGTGGGCGACGCCCGGCCTCCTCCAAAACTCGGTTCCTGGGCCTCGTCCGGAAGCTCTAAAGGCTCCTGCTGGTTACCAGCCTCCTGGGCCAGAACCTCTCGATCCAGAGACTCAGCAGGGCTTTCAAGCGGCGAGGGCAATGCCCCGTCGACAGTCTCCAGATCTGGCTCATCCGCTACCGCCACCGGGGCCACCGCCGACAAGGAGGGCGGAAATGCGTCGGGATCAGAATGGCGATCAGCAACGGATTCGCCAGCTTGGGGTGAGCCATGAGGCGCCGCCGAACCAGACGGGTCAGAGTCCACGCTGCGCTCATCCTGCTGCTCAAGTAGCGCATCCAGAGTGGGGATGGATGATGCGGTGACTACATCCAGAAACGACGACAGCACCCCTTCCGCCTCGGTCTCCCACTCCCCGGAGTCAAGGCTGGTCGAGGACCAGTGCTGCCATGGATCGGTATCCACAGAGAGTCCCCCACGGTGGTGGAACAGCTCGGCCAGTTCGAACAGCTCTCCAGCCGCCTGAAAAGGGCGATCATCAACTGAAATTAAATCCTCGGCCCCAAGTAAACCGCGTCGAATCAACTCTCGAACGATCTCCATGCGCGACGCGGTGAACTCACGGTCACCTTTCTTAATGCGAATCACTGCGCGGAATCCAAACTGAGTTCTACAGAGCAGACTGAACGCGCTCAGGATACGCCCTGGGAGGCCCACGGCAAGAGCAGCGCAGTCTGCGGAACAGAGCGAAGACCCGAGAAAGGTCCCTTCGAATCCTCAAGATTCGTGCTATTGACTGCGACCGCACCGCACTATGGATGACTCCGTAGGGTGCCTGAAAAGACACAACACCAAGCAACGGACGAATCATGAAGGTCGATACAGAACAGGTCGTATTTCTCTCGGGTGTTCGCACTCCCTTTGGTTCCTTTGGCGGAAGCCTCAAGAACCACACCGCTACCGATCTGGCAGTGGTCGCCTCGAAGGCGGCCATCGAGCGAGCTGGGGTCAACCCCGAGGACATCGATCAGACCATCATTGGCAATGCTCAACAGACCAGCGCCGACGCTATCTATCTGGCCCGGCATGTGGGTCTTCGGGCGGGAGTTCCCAACAGCGCCCCGGCCCTGACCATCAATAGGCTCTGTGGTTCTGGCTTCCAGAGCATCGTCAGCGGAGCCGAACAGATTCTCCTCGGCCAGGCCGACTTCGTGCTCGCCGGCGGTACCGAGAACATGTCCCAAGCCCCCTTCGTCGCCCGCAACGTCCGCTGGGGCGTTCCGTTTGGCCGGGAAGACAAGCTCTCCGACTCCCTTTGGGACGGCCTCTACGATCCCGTCGCGGACCTGAAGATGGCAGAGACTGCTGAGAAACTAGGCGCTCAATACAACATCAGCCGAGAAGAGTGCGACGAATTCGCGTATCGAAGCCACGCGGCCTACGCCGCAGGACTGAAAGCCGGCAACTTCGACGATGAGATTGTCCCGGTGATGATCAAGAAGCGCCGCGAAGAAATTCCCTTCAGCACCGACGAGCATCCCCGCCTCGACATTGATAAGGAGGCGATGGTTCGACTGCGCCCAGTCTTCAAGAAGGACGGCTTGGTGACTGCAGGAAACGCCTCGGGCATTTGCGACGGTGGAGCGGCTGTGGTCATCGCTCGCGGCGCGACCGCCGCGGCACGAGGCCTGAAGCCCATTGCCAGGCTGGTTGCCTGGGGCGTAGCCGGTTGTGACCCGACAACCATGGGCATCGGCCCGGCACCAGCCAGTCGAATCGCCCTGAGCGACTCGGGACTGAGCGTCGAAGACATGGACCTTGTCGAAGTGAACGAGGCCTTCGCTCCCCAGTACCTCGCTGTTGAGAAAGAGCTTGGTCTGAATCGGGACCGTACCAACGTCAACGGCGGTGCGATCTCCATCGGTCATCCGCTGGCCTGCTCGGGGACCCGCATCACTCTCCACCTCATTCATGAGCTGCGCAGACGAGGCGGGCGCTACGGCCTGGGCACTGCCTGCATCGGCGGTGGACAAGGAATCAGTGTCATTGTGGAAGCCCTATAGTCGCAGAAGAACCCTTTACTGGAGCACAGCCCATGTCCATGGAAGAGGTCATCCACGACTGGAATGAAGACGATCAGGACGCTCTGGCTGACTGGAAGAGTGGACTTGAGTTCTATGACGAGAGCCTGCGCGACGGAATCCAGTCGCCTTCGGCAACCGATCCCAGCATTGAAGACAAGGAGAAGATCCTGGCACTACAGGATCGCTGCGGAATCCAACACACCGACATTGGCCTGCCTGGAGCCGGGCCCAGGGCCGTCGCAGACGTTACCCATCTGGCCAAGTTCGCCAGAGATCAGCGGCTCCGCATCAACCTGACCTGTGCCGCCCGAACCCACCCCAATGACATCAAGCCGATCATCGCCATCTCTGAACAAGTAGGGGTTCCCATTGAAGTAATGGCCTTCCTCGGCTCGTCGCCCATCCGGCAATTCGCAGAAGGCTGGGAAGTGGAGCGAATGGTTCAGCTGGCTCGCGACGCAGTACAGCTGGCGGTGAGTGCGGGACTGCCCTGCACCTTCGTCACCGAAGACACGGTTCGGTCCACCCCGGAGACACTGAGCAAGTTGTTTGAGGTCGTGCTCGGTGAAGGAGCTCAAGGGCTCTGCATCTGCGATACAGTCGGCCACGCTACCCCCAGTGGGGCACGCAATATTGTCCAATGGGTTCGCAACAAAGTCGTTGAGCTCGGTCATCCTGAGACGGTCATTGATTGGCATGGCCACAACGATCGAGGCCTAGGTCTAATCAATGCCATTGCTGCCGCGCAGGCCGGAGCCAAGCGCATTCACGGTACGATCCTTGGCGTAGGCGAGCGGGTTGGAAACACCCAGATCGACCTTCTTCTGGTCAACATGAAGCTGCTCGGCGTCGACTGCGAAGGTGATCTGTCGGCGCTCCGCGAATACGCTGAGCTTGGCGCCCAAGCTACCTCAACACCTCTGCCCTTCAACTACCCGGTCTTTGGTACCGACGCCTTTCGCACCGGTACCGGTGTCCACGCGGCAGCCATCATCAAGGCCATCAAGAAAGGCGATAATGACCTCGCAGACCAGGTTTATTCGGGTGTGCCTGCCGGACTATTCGGCCTTCATCAGGTCATCGAAGTAGGCCATATGGGAGGCCGCAGCAATGTCGAGTATTGGCTCCGCTATCGAGGGATTGAAGCCAGCGATGAGCTGATCTCAGCGATCTTTGAAACCGCTAAAACCAGCAATCGGGTTCTCGACGATGATGAGGTACTGGCCATCGTCAGAGCGCACGAAGGCCTAGCTAAAACTGGCGACAAAGAGGTGATCTCCCTGGCATAGCCCCTAGCTCAGTGGCGGTTCTCGTGGCGGCGCCTCAGCCTCTGAATCGCCGCCTGCCTGAGCCTCACGAGCCACCGCTTGGCGGGCTTGAGTCCGCCGGGCGTGGGCCACGTAATTCCTGGCTATATGCCAGGTTACAAAGGCAATAAGAAAGAGTCGGACGCCTGCGTCGAGGCGGGCATCAAGGCCATCGAGCCTGGCGAAGAACAACACCAGACAGGCAGCCAGGTTCATCACTTGAACCGCTGCGTAGGCCTGACGAATACCACGTAAGCCTGTGTGGGCGTACAGGCGGTTGATCACGATGATCACCGCGACCCCAAGAATCAGCGCATCTTCAGCCGACAAAAACACCTCAGAAGAATTCTTCAGCGTGGCGCAAGCACGCGATTATCAATCAGCCGGGTGGAACCAAAACGAACCGCCAGCGCTAGCAATACCGGTGCGCTAAAGACAACCGGCGACGGCTCAAGAGTGGCAGCATCAACCAGCTCAACATAGTCAATAGCTGCGAGTTCGCGAGTCTGAATGTGGCTGATAACCGCTTCACGAAGTGACTCCGTGTTGCGTTCTCCCACTTCAACCATCGCCTCAGCAAGCCTGAGCGCCTCGACCAGTGCCAGCGACTGCGCCCGCTCCGGTGGCGAAAGGTACGCATTCCTTGAGCTCATCGCCAGACCGTCTTCCTCCCGCACGATCGGCATGCCGACAACTTCCAGATCCAGATGCAGGTCTCGAACCATTGCCCGGATCACTTGCAGCTGCTGAAAGTCCTTGCTGCCAAAGATAGCCAGATCCGGATGGACCAGATTGAGCAACTTAAGAACCACCGTACAAACACCATCAAAGTGTCCTGGGCGAGCTGCACCACATAGGCCTGCAGCCAAGCCAGCCACCGACACCTTGGTCTGAAAGCCCCCTGGATAAAGTTCGACCGAGTTCGGTACGAACAGCACATCCACACCGGCCTGCCGACACAGCTCACCATCGCGCTCAAGAGCCCTGGGATAGCTGTCGAGGTCTTCACCCTCCCCAAACTGCAGTGGATTCACGAAGATCGAAACCACCAGAATCTCAGCGCGACGGCGCCCTTCCTCAATCAGCGAGAGGTGGCCGTCGTGGAGAAAACCCATGGTCGGGACGAAGGCAATAGAGCGACCATCCCGGGCATGGCCGCGGCAATGCTCCTGCAGCGAGCTGGCCGAATCAATGATATGCACGACGCCCGATCAAGCTGCGCTGGTGTCCTTGGGACCGTATTCGGAGCTAAGCGAAGCGCTCGCAGCGCTCTTTGTACGACGGGCCGACGAAGGGCCAAAGGAGTGCTCCTCACTCGGAAAGAAGCCACTACGAACGTCATCAATGTAGCCTCCAACCGCTTTACGAATGGTCCGGCCGAGTTCTGCATAGCGGCGTACAAACCGAGGCTGGAAGTCTTCATCCATGCCGAGCAGGTCGTAGATCACCAGGACCTGACCGTCACACCCGTTGCCGGCTCCGATACCAATGGTCGGCACCTTCAACTCCCGGCTGATCTGCTGTGCCAGAGGCGCCGGGATCCCCTCGAGAACAACTCCCCAGGCTCCAGCCTCCTCCACTGCGAGGGCGTCCTCAAGGACCTGAGCGGCCGCTTCATCGCCACGCCCCTGAACCCGAAAACCTCCCTGTGTATGAAAGGACTGAGGAGTCAAGCCAACATGACCAAGGACCGGGATCTGGGCGGCAACAATGGCGCGAATTGTCTCTGCGCGTTCGCGCCCCCCCTCAAGCTTCACCGAATGGGCCCCGCCCTCCGTCACCAGACGCCCTGCATTACGCACAGCATCCTCAACACTGATGTGATAGCTCATAAACGGCATGTCCACGGTCACGTGGGCACGCTGAACCGCGGAACTGACCGCTACACCGTGATAGATCATCTGATCAACGGTGACCTGCAGGGTATTGGCCTTGCCCTGCACAACCATCCCGAGTGAATCTCCCACCAGCAGAACGTCGGTCCCGGCACTGTCCAGCAGGCGCGCAAAGGTCGCGTCATAGGCGGTTAACATGGTGATCTTGCGCTGTTCTCGCTTCATCCGCTGAAAATCAAGAACAGTCACCGGCTTCTGTGACTTCATCGAACTCATTAGCGCCTCCGATCGAGCGGCCCCGCCAGGGTCCTGCCCGTCTTTATGCTCAGGCTTTATTCATCGATTCCGGGGCACGCCAGCAGAGCAGCCACCCGTCCAGGTCGTTAAACAGATCCCAGCGGGATGAGGTGCTTTGTTCCGCCTTTCATGGCGAGGATTTCCCGGAGCAACCAGTCCCTATCCTGTTGATTCTTGACGAAGTCGATGTCTGACGTCTGAACCACCAGAAGAGGCGCGTCACGGTAATTGAAGAAGAAGTCGTTGTAAAGCTCGCTTAGATCCCGCAGATACTGCTCGTCCATGTCCTGCTCAAACTCGCGACCGCGGATCCGGATTCGCTCCATCAAGACCTCAATATCAGCCTGTAGATAGACCACCAGATCGGGCTTTGGCAGTCGAGAGTCAAGAGTCTCGTAGATTTGGTTGTAGAGAGTCAGTTCGTCGCGATCCAGGTTCAAGGTCGCAAACATCTGATCTTTAGCGAACAGATAGTCACAGACCGTGGTGGGCGCAAACAAACCAGGCTGCTTGAGGTCCATCTGCTGGCGGTAGCGAGTGAGCAAAAAATACAGCTGGGTCTGAAAGGCGTAGCGCTCCCGGTCCTCATAGAACTGAGCGAGGAACGGATTTTCGAACACCGGCTCGTGGACGGAATTGCCGCCAAGGCGCTCAGCAAGCAACCGGGTCAGGCTGGACTTGCCCACACCGATCACTCCTTCAACCACGATGTATCGGGATGCTTCCACGCAGCCGGTTCTACCACGCTAAGAGCTCTCAGGTAGCCGAGCTAAAGGTAGGCACAACCCGACCAGAACTGTACGGCACTGTGCGCCACACGGACGCCCCTGAACAGAGCCTTCAGCTCCGATAACGACGACCTTAAGCCCTTCTAAAGAGAGCCTGCGAACTCATCAGCTACGCCATCTAAATAACTGGCACGGGGCTCGCTATCGAGAGCCACAGATACAGACACCCCGTGAACAAACAAGGGGCCCGCAAACCGCGCGAGACGTACTCGCACCAGCAACAAGGAGACTGACATGAGGAGCTTTAACCGAACGACATTGATCGGAAATGTGGGGGGCGATGCGGTGATGCGCCACACCAGCTCGGGAACTGCAGTCGTCAATCTGAGCCTGGCCACCAACAGCCGCCGCAAAGACGACAGCCCGATCACCACCTGGCACCGCATCGTATTGTGGGGAAGGCTGGCCGAAATCGCCCAAAAATACATTCGCAAAGGACAGTCCATCTATGTCGAAGGACCAACCCATCAGCGAGAGTGGACTGATTCGGCTGGAGTTCAACACAGCACCACAGAAGTAACCGCCAGAGAACTGATCCTGCTGGGAGGTCACAGGTCGGCAGCTGGCAACCTCAATGAAGCTCAGGGGAGCCGCTCAGCCGAGGGCGAAGAAGGCCAGGAAATCTTCACTGAAATCAGCTTTTGAGCAACCCGGGGTCCTGCCTATCAGGGCAAGACGCAGGACTCCGGGTCAAAGCCCCTTTCCGGAGGATTCTCAAGCTGCTAGAAACTGCTCATGAGTCCGAAGAAGGGTGCTTACAGACTCACCGAGGAGGCAGCTCCTACCAGTGTAGCGTTGCAGCTACCTTTGCCGCTGGGTGACGACGCCCAAGAAGCTCCGGTCCCTACACCACGGATCAGTTCCGCACAGCTCGAATCCCTGCATCGCCAGCTCGCAAAACTCCTGGGAGAACCCCTGGACCTGGTTGGCACGGAAAACCGTCGCAGCCTGCTCTCTTGGAAGCGGGGGCTCGATGGCCTGCTTCGACTGCGAATCCACAAGCGCTTTGCCGAGGCCGCGCCAGACACCCTGGCTACTGTGGCTCACTTTATCCGCAGCGGCGACAAGAATGCAGCCACTGAGATTCAGGCCTTTGCCCGCGAGCAGGGCATGGTTCAGCAACGCCCGGGGCGAGCACGCTTCAGCTCCCCCTTGGGCCGCGCACACGATCTGCGTCACTACCTCGATGAACAGAATCAACAACACTTCAACGGTAAATTTCGCGGCCGTATCGGCTGGTCTCGCCGCAATCGCCGCAGCCGCCGCAAGAGCATTCGGCTGGGCTCATGGAGCCCACGGAATCGACTGATCCGAATCCATCCAGCACTGGATGACAAACAGGTACCGACCTACGTGCTCAACTTCATCGTCTTCCACGAGATGTTGCATGCCATCCAAGGCGCACAGAAACAGGGCAGGCGATCCATCTACCACACCCGTGACTTTCGCCGACGCGAGCAGGAGCACCCTGACTACGAGCGCGCCGAGCTCTGGATTCAGAGTCACCTCGAAGAACTATTGAGTTGGTAGCTGGGCCTAGTCGAGTCCCACGTAGCTGGCAAAGAGCCTGCGCAGGCAAGCTAAGGAAAGTCACAGACCCAGACGAGCCGACGGCACAGATCAACCCCATCAGAGCAGCCTATCGGCCAAGTCCTCCATGATAGACTCCAGCCCCTTCTGATGAGTGACTCCTCCCGCGATTCCAGCAGCCCCAAGACGGTAGGTCCATACCGGGTCCTCAGCACCCTTGGCACCGGGTCCATGGCCAAGGTCAGCCTCGCCGAGCAGGACGGTCCAGGGGGCTTTCGCAAGAAAGTGGCGCTGAAGATCATCCTGCCCAAGTACGCCGAAGAAGAAGAATTCATAAAGCTCCTGATGCGCGAAGCGACCATCGGCGGCATGTTGCGTCATCACAACATCGTCCAGACCCTGTCCTTCGAGCGCTACGACGACGACTACGTGCTGGTTCTTGAATACGTCGAGGGCACCACCCTTGACCGGTTACTCGCAGACGGCGCACCCATGAAGCCGGAAGTGGCGCTCGACACGGCACTCCAGATCTGCAAGGGGCTGAGCTACGCACACGGGCTCACCAACGATCAAGGCGAACCGCTCAAAATCGTTCATCGAGACCTCAAGCCTGCCAACGTGATCCGGTCTCAGCATGGGGTGGCCAAAATCATGGATTTTGGTATCGCTCGAGCTACGGCATCCTGGGCAGCGCTCACTGCTCAAGGAGTAATCCGCGGAACTCCGTCCTACATGAGCCCCGAGCAGGTCCTCGACCAGCCTCTCGACGGTCGCTCAGATCTCTTCGCCCTCGGCTCACTGCTGTACGAAATGATCACTGGGCGGGTGCTCTTCGAGGGCAGCAAGATGGTCGAAGTGCTCGAGAAAGTAGCCCGCGTCCAGGTCGAGGACGCTTTTGGGCGAGCAAATGCAGTCCTGCCTGGAATCGATGAAGTCCTAAAGCGACTCATGGCGCCGCACCCCGACGACCGCTTTGCCGATGCAATGGCTGTCTCCGCAGAGCTCAGCAAGCTACTGCAGAACACCTCAACGACTGCTAGCACCATCAGCTCACTCGACGACCTGACTCAGGCGGACAACATGGAGAAGCTGATGGCGATGGCAGATGGATCAGCGCCGACCCGCGTCCGCCGCAGCCAGAGCGATGAGAACCCGCCCAAGAAACGCCGCAAAAAGCGCAAACGAAAAGAGGGCGAAGAGGGCAAGCGCCGGCGCCGAAAGCGCAAGGTCGAAGAGCCCCCTCCGATCGCCGCTGCCGATTCCGGAGAGATCGAAGAATTCATCTACATCGAGGAAATTGAAGAGGAAGAGCACTTTGTCTTCGAAGAAGTTGATGAACTGGCTGAGGCCATCGAAGAACGCAAAGAGGCGGACCGCATTGAGCGCGAAGCTATTGCCCAACAAGAAAAGGTCACAGCTCCAGCAGTTCCGGCCTGGAGCAATACCCTTGATCAGGACTTCTTTTCCACCGGACCGATGGAACTCCAGCCCGGAGACATGGGGCCTGGTGGCTCAAGCAAGATCACCGAGGAGGACGACCTCCTTGAAGATGCAATAGGCGACGGCCCGCCAACGGACGCGGTAGCCCGAGAGCTACTGGACTCCATTGTTGAGGACACCGAACAAAAGACAGCGGTTACTCTCGACGCGGCAGCCTCTCTAGCCGATGACGATGAACTGTGGCAGGCCGAAGGCGGCGAGGCGGAAGACTCAGCCTTTGCCCTACAGATGGAGGCTGCCGGAGAATTTGAAGAGCACGGCGAGAGCGACCTGAGCGGCTCCGCCGCAGAAACTGGCGTCGAAGACGACCTGAGTGCGGCAGAAGAGCAGGCCGCAAAAGCAGAACAACAACGAATCGAACAAGAGCAGGCCGCA
>DJIF01000059.1:87601-87814 GCA_002433485.1 Deltaproteobacteria bacterium UBA6601 | reverse complement strand
GGAGGGCAGTTGTCGTAGCGAGCTGCTGACCAGATCGATTGCTTGTTGCCAGGAGATTGGCTCGTAGTGAGAGGCACCGCGTCGCAGGACCATCGGCTCAGTCAGGCGACCTGCTCGGCCCAGTTGATGGTCTGACCAGGTGAGGAGCTCCTTGACACTATGACGGGTGAAGAATTCGGCATTGACGCGGTGTCGGGTGGCTTCTTCAGCCAC
>DJIF01000059.1:81695-87228 GCA_002433485.1 Deltaproteobacteria bacterium UBA6601 | reverse complement strand
CTCCGGCGAATCGCCCCAGGCGCAGCCGGGGCAGTCGAAGCCATCCTCCTGGTTGACCTGCAGCAGGGTCTGAGCGGTGCGCAGAACGCCCAGTTGAGAGAATCCATGGCTCAGGGTGGCGCCTACTGCGCCCCAACCACCGGCAACGCTTGCCTGCTGCTCAATGCGTGGGGCGCGGTCCTCCATTGGCGGCTGGGCGTTGCTCGATGGATGTGCTTTGGAGGACTCGGAATCTGCCATGTGGGGATCTTTCTAAGGAACTCAGCGCGGCCTGTTGTCCAGTCTACCCATGCTCAGTGGTTCGCGGCTTCTAAAGGACCTCCCTTGTTGCTAGCCTCCGGCGATGACAGGTTCTTTATGTCGCCCGGCGCAGCTCCCTGCCCGCTTGCGGTCTGGACTGCTGCTGGCGTTTGGCTTGAGTCTGCTGGTCTCCTGTCCGGCCAACGAGGAAGAACCAGCGGTCTACCTTGAGCAACGAGAGCCCTGCGCTGAACGCGATCCTCTGCGAAAGCTGCTGTTTGGCGATCTGCATGTCCACACCGAGCTGTCTTTTGACGCCTATAGCTACGGTAATCGGTTGAGCCCTGATGAGGCGTATCGATTTGCTCGGGGCGAAAGTGTACTGCTGCCCCCCTTGGATGAGACCGGCGTGCCAACCCGCTCGGTGCGGTTGGACCGGCCGCTGGACTTTGTAGCGGTAACGGACCACGGCGAGTTTCTGGGTGAGGTGTCCATCTGTACCCGGCCTGAGCTTGAAGGCTATGACAGCCAGACCTGTCGAGATTTTCGATCGGAAGAGAGCAACGGCGCGTTTGACTTTGGCTTTTTGCTCTCAGAGGAGTCTCCTCGGCGCTTTGTTGACCTCTGTGGTGAGGATGGTGCTCACTGCCGTCAGGCCGCGCTGCCCCGGTGGCAGCAACTCCAGAGGGTCGCCGAACAGCACTATGATCGGAGCTCTGCTTGTAGCTTCACCAGCTTCCCAGCTTATGAGTACAGCAACACCCGCGAGGTCAGTAACCTCCACCGCAATGTGATCTTTGCTCATGAGGTGGTGCCGGAGCTGCCGCGCAGCTACATGGAGAGCCCCAGCCCTCTGCAGCTCTGGCAGGGACTTGAGCGTGACTGCGCTGAAGCTGGCCCAGGTTGTGATGTGCTGGTCCTGCCTCACAACAGCAATCTCAGCAATGGCGCGTTGTTTGTGCCCGACTATCCGGGCGCGTTCAGCGCGGCGGAGCAGCGCGATATTGCTGCCCTGAGGGCTCGTATGGAGCCGGTCGTTGAGCTGTTCCAGCACAAGGGTGATAGCGAGTGTAGCCCTCGGTTCAGTCCTTCGGACCCGCAGTGTGGATTTGAGAAGTTGAGGCCTGTGGCAGACGCGGAGTGTGGTGAGGAGCCGGGTAGTGGTGGAATGCGCCTGTGGGGATGCAGTCATCGACTCGATTTTGTTAGAGCCGTCCTGGGCGAGGGGCTTGCTGAGCAGCAGCGCCTTGGGGTCAATCCCTATCCGCTCGGCTTCATAGGCAGCACTGATACCCATAATGGCACCCCGGGCATGGTCGACAGTTTCGACTTTCCCGGTCATGTGGGCAGTGTTGACGACAGTGATGAGCAGCGCCTGGCGGAGGGTACGGTGACCCATGACGCCATCATTAACAATCCAGGCGGGCTGGCGGCAGTTTGGGCGGAAGAGAACAGCCGAGATGCCATTTTCGCGGCGCTGCGGCGGCGCGAAGTTTATGCCACCAGCGGGCCGCGGATCTCACTGCGGTTTTTTGCCGGGGGGGCACTGCCGGGGGACCTCTGCAGTCGCGAGGATGGTCTCGCTGTGGCCGACCAGATGGGCTCGCCCATGGGGGCCACCATCGCTGTGGACGGCCCTCCTCGGTTCTTTATCCAGGCCTTTCAGGATCCTGGGACCTCGGGTAAGCCGGGAACCCCGCTCGCGCAGCTTGAGGTGGTCAAGGTGTGGCGGGATGAAAGCGGTAATCACCGCGAGCAGGTTATTGCGGTGGCTGGTGATCCCGTCGATCCAGTTAGCGGGGCCCCCACCAGTTGCGCGGTGACTCCGGCAGGCGCGGCGAGCCTCTGTGCTGTATGGCAGGACCCCGACTACGACCCGCAGTTGCCGGCTCTGTACTATGCACGTGTCCTTGAGCAGCCCAGTTGCCGTTGGAGTACCTGGCAGTGTGATCGCTTCACGGACTTGGAGCGTCCTCCTCGCTGTGACGACGGCTCGGTGCCTGCTACGGTTCAGCAGCGGGCCTGGAGCTCGCCCATTTGGATTCGTTCGTCATGACTGCTGCGCGACCCCGCAGGATCTTCGTTGCTGGCTCTACCGGAGCTACCGGGCGCGCTCTCATGCCCATGGCCCTGGCCCTTGGGGTTGATGTCATCCCTCACCTGCGACCGGCCACCGCGGCGGGGCGCAGCCTGCCTGAACAAGCGGCGGTTTTTGCGCTAGACGATGCAGCTGCACTCGACGCTGCTCTGGAGTCGTGCACCACGGTGATTCAACTTATTGGCACCATGCGCAAGCGCTTTTCCAGTGGCGATACTTATGAATCAAGTGACATCGCTACCACTCGCCTACTGGCGGAGGCTGCCCGGCGCGGAGCCGTGGATCACTTCGTTCTGCTGAGTTCGGTGGGAGCTGGTAGACCACGCGGTAGCTACTTGCAGGCCAAGGCTCGGGCTGAACAGATTGTTGCCGAAAGCGGTATTGATGCCACGGTGTTGCGGCCTTCGAGCTTTGATGGCGAGGGCCACCGTCCTCCCCCGGGTATGGCCTTTGTTACCCATCTGTTCGGCATGGACCGCTTTCATCCCATCGCCATTGAAGACCTGGCTCGGACCCTGCTCTACCTTGCGTTTAGTGGAGCCGCGCGTGGTTGCGTGTTGGAGGGCAGCAGCCTCTGGCAGCAGGTAGCAGAGGCCAATAGCTTCTCGGCCTGGCCGTTGTCAGCGCCGTCAGTTGCCAAACAGTAGCTGGCAGTCTTCCAACACGTCCTGGGGGTGCCCGTTGGAGCCGGTGCCCTGGCGGTACTCCAGCACTAGCGTGCCTTCGGCATCGAGGATCACTGTGACCCGCTGCGGGACTCCCAGCAGGCCGGCCTCGGCCCCATAGTAGTCGGCCAGTTCCTCATTGGCATCGGTCCAGACCTCGTATTGGTAGTTCTGATCTTCGATCCAGGCGGCGTTCTGGGCGGGGCTGTTGAAGCCTGCACCCACGATGGTCACACCCAGTGCTGTAAATTGCTCAAATCGGTCGCGGAACCCGCAACCCTCCCGCGTTCAGACGGGTGTGCCTGCGTAAGGAAAGAACCACAGGACGGTTGGGTGCCCGAGCAGGTCGGGCCTGCTGCGTGGGCTGCCGTCGGAGTTGATGGCGGAGAAGTTGGGCACGGATAGAGCCTGCTGGGGCATCGAACCGTGCAGTTGATCGGCGGGTGGCATGGATGAACCGTCGTCGTCATCAGCGGGCGGGGCGTCGGTGCTGTCGTCGTCATCGGCGCCCGCGTCACTGACCGCGCTGTCGTCATCGTCGTCATTGGCGGCTTGCTGGTTGTCTGTGGAATCGTCGCCTGCAGAGCTGTTGGCTGTGTTGCCTGGGGCCCTGGGCGTCGAGCAGCCCAGGGCCAGTAGCGGGCTCAGGGCGAGAAGGATGAAGCAAAGAAAGGCTCGGTTGAACATGGGTTTCCGTGCGGAGTAGGTCTTAGCTGAATGCCATAATGCCAGAGTATGCGTCCTGGCAGGGGACTCTTCTTGCTCGACCCTGGCACAATGTGGGCCATGCTCAGTCATCCCCAGCGACAACAGGATCAGCACTTCATCATTACTGGGGCAGGTACCGGCATCGGTCGGGCCATCGCTCAGCGGCTCGCTGCTGAAGGCGCCCGCCTCAGTCTGCTGGGTCGTCGGGAGACGCCACTTCAGGAGACCGCCGAGACGCTTGGTGAGTTTGGGACCAGCGTCTTGATCCGGTCATGCGATGTGCGGAGCCGTGCCGAGGTGGATGAGGCTTTTGACCTTGCTGCTGCCCAACTCGGCCCCTTTCGTGGGGTCATCGCCAACGCTGGGGTAGGGGGTGTGAATGAGCCAGGTCCAGCTGACCGCTTTGATGATCTGGTGGCCACCAACCTGTCTGGAACTTACTACTGCTTGCGGGCGGCGCAGCGCCAACTGGCCGGGGAGGGGACTCGCCACATGGTGCTTATGTCATCCATCCTGGGCCGCTTTGGGGTGGCCGGCTATACCGGTTATTGCGCGAGCAAAACAGCGCTGCTGGGCCTGGCCCGGGCGATGGCAGTGGAGCTCGCTGGTGATGCGGTGCAGGTCAATGCCCTGTGTCCTGGATGGGTGGATACTGAAATGGCCTGGGAGGGCTTGAGCGGGCTCGGGCAGGCGCTTGGCATCTCGCCGCAGGAGGCCCATTCCGTAGCTATGAGGTCGGTCCCCTTGGGCAAGATGAGCCGCCCAGCAGAGATCGCGGGGATGGTAGCCTGGCTGGTGTCTGCTGATGCCGCCGGGGTGACCGGTCAGGGCCTGGACATGAACAATGGCGCATTCATGGTCTAGGGTGCCAGTGGGCAGTTGCTCAGACCTCGGCGCTGTAGTCTCTTTTCGTTTGGATTGTTAGTCTCTATTGGTCATGGCATGCGAGCGATTGGGGAGGGCCGGTTCGATTCGACAGCTTGTAGGCAATATCTTGATGGCGCTTGCCCTGCTCAGTCTGCTGGGCGGCTGTGCCACCTTCCCCGGGGCGCGACCACTGGACCCGGGCCAGCATGAGATTGGCGTGACCATTGGTGGGCCCACCGTCAATTTAGGCGGCCCCTTGGCGCTGCCGAACATTAATCTTCAGGCTCGCCATGGGCTGGTTAAGCGCTGGGAGCGCCCGCTCGACATAACTTATGGCCTCAACTTGATCGCGCTGCCCTTTGGCTTGCTGCAGGGGCATGTGGGTTTGTCGTATCTGGTGATTCCGCAGAGGGGGCCAGCGCCAGCGCTTGCGGTGAGCACCAAGCAGTTCCTCGCCATGAATGGCCCGGGACTGCGGGCGAAGCCAGCGGCCGAGTTGGCCGGCTGGACGGCTAACCAATTGGACCTTTATCTGTCCTGGGAGATCTCCCGGCAGCTCATCTACCTGGGTCTGACCCAGTACACCGATTTCGGCAGTCCGCACCTGACGCTGACCCCTTCGGTGGGTGTCGTTGTGGACACCACTCCAAAGACGCCCGGCGGGGTGATGCTTAATCTGGACCTGCGCTGGTATGCGATGACCCAGCGCAATGACTACGATGCGGTGCGCTGGGTGCCAGAGGCCCTGGGGGCCTTTGGTCTTGGGGTCGGAGTCTCGGTGGTCTTTCCCGGACGCGCCGGCAAGAAAGCTGCTGCTGCAACACAGCCGGAACCCGAAGCACAGCCGGAACCCGAAGCACAGCCGGAACCTGAAGCGCAGCCGGAACCCGAAGCACAGCCGGAACCCGAAGCGCAGCCGGAACCTGAAGCGCAGCCGGAACCTGAAGCACAGCCG
>DJIF01000059.1:39822-81371 GCA_002433485.1 Deltaproteobacteria bacterium UBA6601 | reverse complement strand
GGAACCTGAAGCACAGCCGGAACCCGAAGCAGAGCCGGAACCCGAAGCACAGCCGGAACCTGAGGCCACCCCATGAACAAGCTGCCCGCGACACTCCGCCCTCTGCTCGCCTTGCTGGCGCTGTCCGCATCGAGTGGTTGTCTCGATCTGGACGGCTTCGTCCATAATCCTGTGCATTGTACGACCGTCGGGGCGGAGACCTGCGAGGAGAAGGCTGACACGCCTTTTGATCAGATCTGCGTTCCCTGCGCTGAGGACTATGACTGGACTCGCGATTATCCCTGGCTTGAGGGCACCCTGGACGAGGTTGTTGTCGCGGTGCGACCGGTCAGCACAACGGTGGAGTCTGGCCGCTTGAGCTCGGACGATGGTGAAGCGCAGCTCGACTATTACTTTGTGCCGAGCCATGGAGAGGATTCGGCGCTGGCGCAGACCACCGTCATCTATAATCACGGCAACTACGCCGGCATTGAGCACTACCAGCCCCGAGTACGCTTTCTCCATGAAGCTGGCTACAACGTTCTGGTCTGGGACTACCGGGGCTACGGGAAGAGCCAGCCGGAGACCGCTCCGAGCCCGGAGCAGTTTCTGTCAGACGCTCGCCAGATGCGCGGTCACGCTAACACCTTGGTGCCCGACTCCGGCAAGATCATTGTTTATGCCAATTCCCTAGGTGGGGTGCCTGCCGTAGAGATGGCGCTTAGCGAGAGTCCCTGTGCCCTGATGTTGGAGGCGCCTTTTACCTCTATGTCGCGGGTCAGTGGGTCCAACTCAGCGACTTCATTTCCAGAGTCCTTCTTCTCACAGAATCACTTCGACAACGTCTCGAAGCTGGAGGGTTACGCTGGGGCTACGCTGATCATGATGGGCGAACTGGATAACAAGTTCCCGATTAGTGACATGGAGGCCATCTATGACGCGGTCACCGGGGAGAAACAGTTGTGGATTGTGCCCGATGCCAGGCACGGAATCAGCAATGTAGGCGTCCCTGAAGCGGGTCTCGGCCCCTACTTCGAGACCATGCAGAGCTTCCTGGTGGATAAGGCTCCGGCCTGCTTGACGCCATGAGCGAGTTTGCCTGCGGTATGGACCCGCTGAACCCCGCGTGGAGCGATGCCCGATCGGGCCGCTAGCCCTCAGTCGCCCTTTGAGCGTCCCAGGAATTCTCCCTTGAGTCGGCGTCGCAGCAGGACTCCACCCCGCGCATGTTGCGCTCGCTCTTCCTGTAGAGCCTCGGCCAGAGCGTCCCGGCGGGCCTGCGCGTCAGCGATCTCGTCGTTCTTCTTCTCGATTTCCGACTGCAATACTTGAACCTGAAAGCGGGTCTCTTCCAGCCGACCCTCCAGCGAGCCAGCCTTTACAGTCACTCGCTCTTTCTCTGCTTCCAGACGCTTGAAGTCGTTGGTGAGGCGGGTCTTTATGTTGTCATTGAGCGTGGTCAGTTCCTGAATCTCGCCGTCTTTCTTGGCAGCCTCTTCCACCAGGGTCCGGTACTCGAATTCTGCCCTCGCAAGGCGCTCCTCAAGGCTCGAAATGCTGGCTTCGAGTCCGGCCTTCATGGTGTCCCGCTCGACCTGGGCCTCCTTCACTTCAATGTCCTTTTTGGCCGCCTCTTCCAGGAGGTTGCGCTCGATAAACTCAGCTTTTGACAGACGCTCTTCGAGCTTCTTGGCCGCCGCTTCGAGCTTGGCTTTGGTGCTGTCGCGCGTATTTTGAGCCTTACTGACTTCACGTTCTTTCTTGTCGAGTTCACCGAGCATCTTGCGGTGCTCGAACCGGGCCTGATCGAGGCGGTCTTTGAGTCGCTCGACTTCCAGGCGGCTGGTCTCCATCTGATTCTCAGCCAGGCTGATGCGTCCTTCCAGGTCGCTAATGGCTACTCTGGCGGCGGCCAGGGTGTCGTTCTGTGTTTGATTGTTCTCGAGGGCCAGGTCCAGCCGCTTCTGCAGCAGGGTTCGCTCTTCGCCAAGGCGATTGACCTCGTCCTCCTTTTTCTCCAGAGCAGCGTTGTGCTGTTCTTCCAGGCGGGTTAGAGCGCGGGCGCCTGCCGCCTGGGTCTTCTGTAACTCCAAGCCCAGGGCGGCGATCTCTCGGTCCTTTTTGTCTACCTCTTCGCCGAACCGCACCTGCTGGCGAGCTCGAGCGGCTTCAGCCTTCTTGCTCTCGGTCTTGCTGGCCTTGGCTGCGGCGGCGAGGTCTGTTTCTTTTTTGGCGATCTCGCTTTCAAGCCTTTGTTCCTGCGCCGCCAGCGCTTTGGTCGTGGCGTCCTGCTCCGCTTTGAGGTCACGACGTAGCCCGCTTAGCTCGCGGTCCTTTTTGGCCAGGGCTGTGCGGTGTTGTTCTGCCTGTCGGCTCAGCTGTTGCTCCAGGCTGTCCAATTCAGCGCGTGCTTCCTTTGCCGCGCTATCGGCCTCCTTGTCCTTTTTCTCGAGCTCAACCGCGATCAGCTCTTCCTGCTTGGCCAGGGCTCGCGCCGCCTTGCCCAGTTCGCGCTTGCCAGCCTTGATGGCGGCGTCCTTCTTCTTGATGTCCAGCTCCAGGCGTTCAACCTCAGTAGCCAGCTCGGCCGCTTCACGGAGGGCCGCATCTTCTTGTTCGTGGAGGAACAAAAGGGCATCGTTTTTGAAGCGGCTTACGGCGGTCAGGGAGCCGCTCAGCCGGTCCACTGAGCCCAACAGCAAGCCCAGCCGGTCGTTGAGCTTGCGAAGTTCGGCGGACTTCTTTTCCTGGTCATCCTGGAGATGGAGCACGGTCTCGCGCAGGCGTTTGTTTTCCTCGTGCTCCTGCCATAGATCGGCTTGAGTACGCGATAGGCGATTGACAACGGTCTCGCGGTGTTCGCGCTTGCTCACGGTGCGGGTCAGCTGGTCCAGGGATTCGGTGGCGATCTCCCAGGTGAATTGCTCTGCAGCCAGTCGCTGAGCAGCGCTGGCCGCCCGCTCGATCCGCTCAGGTTCAGCAAGGAGCTTCTTGACCAGCTTGTTCAGCGCCTTGTCGTCGCCGGGCTCCAGGCACCAGCCTGCTCCGTACTCAAGCAGCTTGTCTGCGATCACCTGAGTGGGTGCGGTGATGATTGGTAGGCCACAGCGCAGATAGTCGATCTGCCGGAAGCTGAGGTTGAGTTCTCGCTCCGGGTTGGGTTTCATCAAGTCAAAGGCTACCGAGCCACGACTGTAGTCCTTCCACAGCTTGTCGATGGGCACCATGCCTTTGAACTTCAGATGCTTGCTCTTCTTCGGTAAGGCAGTTCTTGGATCGCTGTAGTTTTCGGTGTCTGAGCGGATCCCGTACTCGCCCCCATATAGGTGGATTGTGCCCAGTCCTTCTTTCTTTAAGCAGGCGTGCAGGGCCGCCAGGCCAGGGCCAAGATCTGCCCAGGGCCAGAACACCCCACCGGCAACGAAGATCGGTGTCTTGGGTTTGGCAAAGCTGGGCAGCTCGGCTGGGCCCGAGATCGGCACAACCGAGCCGATCTGGTCGGTGCAGTCGATTCCGGCGAGGGCGAGCAGTGGTAGGTGGTAGTAGCGCTGCCTGTGGTTGCTGAACAGCACCCCGTCGGCGCGTTGAAGAGCGTCGAGAACCCGAACTGTGTCGCGTTCTTCGCCGCCTTGTTGGAACTGTTGCTCAAGGATCCGCGGAGCAAATAGGTCGAGGATGACCCGGAAGGAACCCTGCGGTAATCGTCGCGCCTCTTCGGGGGCTTCTACGAGGACCACATCCGGATCCACATGGCGCACGATGGTGTGGAGTTCGTGGGTGTCGGTGAAGGCAAAGGGGTTCCCTGGGGCTCCGGCTGCGCCACCGGTACTGGCCAGTCCTCCAGAGGTGACGGACTGCCCCTTGGGCTTGGCTGCACGGCCCCTCAAGGCCGATGTAGCTGAACTCTCTGCTGCGGAGACCAGAGCAGAGTCAGTGGGTGCGCTGATGCGCTTGAGGTCTCCCGGCGGGTGATTTTCGCCCTTCACCTCAATAACGGTCTGGATCGTTCGCTTGTTCGGCGCCGCGCCGGCTTGCAGCAGGTCCTCTCGCCGGGTGCAGTAGAAGACTTCGTGGCCGCGGAGTCGCAAGCCTTCACCGTTGGCGAAGGCACGCAGGCCGGTGCCGACCACGATGTGTTTGGCAAGTGGGGGCATTCCGTGGAGGAGGACGAGAACTCTCACCTTTGGGCTCCGTGCTTGAGGTCATGAGCCCTGTTGGGCAGTTTCCTGAGGACAGCGCTGCTCACATCATAGCCCGGGATGTGACCTTCCGCGTCGAGGCTGCCGCCGGTCCGACATGCCGGGTTTCAGGCTGAGGGGGGGCCTTGGCCGGGGCCGGCTTCTTCGGCATCCCCCAAGTAGTCGTCCAGATGCTCATCTGCCTGGCGTAGGCTTGCCAACAGCAGTGTCTCGGTTCCCGCATCGCGCAGGTCTTGGAGGAAGCTCGGTTGATGGATCAGGCGGGCAAGGCGCCCCAGCAGCCAGAGTTGAGCCTGTCGCTCGCCAGGTGGGGACAGAACCACCAGCACCACATCAACGGGCTCCCTGCTGGAGCCGCCCCACTGGAGCGGTTTGGCGAGGGTGAAGACCCCTAGCGTGGTGGTCGGCACGCCGCCTTTGGCGATTCCGATGAGCGCAACCCCTCCTGGCAATTGAGTGCTCTGTTGCCGCTCGCGCTCGCGGAGCTTGAGGGCCAGCTCAGCGGGCTGCTCGGTGCCGGCAACGTGGGCCAGGCGGCCTGCCATCAGGTGGAGTAGTTCGTCTTTGCGCTGAACATCAAGCCGCAGCCCGACCGCTGCGGTCGCCAGCACCGGCTGTAGGTTCTCAGTCTGGAGGCTGCTGTCCAGGGGTGGGACGAAGCGTTGATGGACAGTATGACGCGGGGCTTTGACCATCAGCACGGAGCAGCGCGCGGCATCAGCGAGTTGGTGCTCGTAAGAGCCCAACAGCAAGGTCCTCAGGGGCTGTTCATCCTGTGCTCCCAGCAGCAGGAGGTCATAGTCATGGCTGAGTTCAGCGACCGAAGTTACCAGGTCATCGGTGACGACAACCCTGGTTTCGGTCTCTGAGTCGCAGAGGTCCTCAAGTTGGCGATTGTAGGCTTCCATGTCGCTGCGGTCCTGCTCGCTGTGGTTGAGCTTAAGGGGCATCAAGAGGGTCAGCTTGCCGACTTCATCGTGCACGATGCGGTGGCCAACGTGCATGACCAGGGAGTCGTAGGGCCCGGGTCGGGCGAGCACCAGGATGCGCCGCCAGGCGGCTTCGCCACGATCGCGTAGCAGGGCCAGATCGCAGGGCGTGTGATCGAGCCACCAGGCCATCGGGTTGCGCACCAGGCTGGCCAGGCCATGTTGCTCGGGCCAGCCCATCACGATCCACTCGGCTCGGGTCTTGAAGGCGTGGTCCTGGACAGCGTGCTTGGCGTTGTGCGTGAGGATGTCGTGGAAGGCAACCCGCACGTGCTCTCGGTCGCCCAGCGCTGAACTCGCTTGTTCCAGGCGGCGCATCTCTGGGTCTTCTTCCAGCATCCCGGCGAGCATGGTCTGTTCGGGTAGCTCTTCGAGGCGCAGCACTTCGAGCCAACCGCCGTCCACGAAGCTGCTGCCCAGCTTCATGATTCGGTCGCTGTTCACCTCTTCGCCGAACAGCGGGGTGATTACCCGTGGGGGTTGATAGTCCTGCTCCTCTTCTCGCTCGGCACGTCGGGTCTCCTGTAGCAAGCGAGCCTCGCCCCAGAGGTGGGCCAGGGCACTCCGTCGCTGGACGCGAGTCTTGGCGTAGATGAAGTACCAGACGCTCCCAGCCACCATCGTTAGCAGGACTCCAGAGATGGCGAATAAGCTCAGGGTGGAGAGTAGGATGATGTAGCCGATGCAGCCGATGATCTGGATCCAGGGATAGAAGGGCGCTCGGTAGGTGGGGCGATACCAGCCAGCATGGCTCTCCCGCAGCACGATTACAGCGATGTTCACCAGGCAGAACACGACAATCTTGAAGGCACTCGCCAGCTTGGCGAGGGTGACCACCGGCAGGAACCAAACCAGGGCGAACAGCAGGCCAAAGGTCAAGAGGATGGCTGGCACCGGTGTTGTGTATTTGGGGCTGAGTCGTTGGAGGAACTCTGGCAGCAGGGAGTCTCGGCTCATGGCGAATGGGTAGCGCGATGCCGAGAGCAGGCCAGCATTGGACATGGAGACCAGGCCGAGGATCGCGATGATGGAGATCGCAATGACTCCGGCGCGGCCCGCGAACTGCTGTACTGCCAGGGCCAGCGGGGCCTTGCTGGTGTGCATGGGGTTGAGCAGCGCGCCAGTCTCCGGGTTGAGCACCGGGCTGGGGGAGTTGGCGATGACCAGACTCGCGATTACTGCATATATGAAGATGATGCTGAAGTGGGCGGTGAACATCCCGCGGGGCAGGTTGCGGTCGGGATGGTGCACTTCTTCTGCAATGGAGCAGACCTTGGTCACCCCGGCGAAGGAGACGAACACAAAGGCGGCTCCAGCGATAACACCCGAGAAGGTATCGGCAGTCGCCAATTCAAAGGTGGCGGGGTCAGCGTTGCCCGCTGCCACGATGGCAAACACGGTCAGAGCGATAACGCAGGCTGCGACGATCACCATCTGGAGCTGGGAGGCCTTGCCGACACCAAGGATGTTGACCACGGTCAAGCAGCCTAGAATCCCCAGCGCGATGGGTTTGGCCAGGGGTGCGGCAGCCTCTCCTCCGACAATGACCAGGTATGCGCCCAGTCCAGCTAGAGAGAAGGCTGTCTTGGCGGCAAGGGAGAGCCAGGTGCCGATGCCGGTGATGGTGCCGATCCAGGGGCCCATCGCCCGGTCGACATAGACGTAAGTACCTCCGGCAACGGGCATAGCAGTGGCCAACTCGGCTTTGCTGGCGACCGCGGGCAGGATGAAGATGCCGGCAAGGACAAAGGAAAGACCCACCCATGGACCGGCAATGGCAGCAGCCAGCCCAGGCAGCACAAAGATTCCAGCAATCCCAGCTGCTACCGAGATGCTGACTACCGACCAGAAACCCAGAGATCTGTCGAGTTGTTTGGCCATTGTTTGGTTTGGGGTCTTCCAAGCCTGGTAAGGCTAAAAGCGGTTGATTTGACGGTAAGTAATGAGCCTGACGGGTCTAATGATAACGACTTAACCGGCCAGTGTGTCATTCCAGCAGTGCGCTCGGCTGGCCCAGGAGTTGCTCAGCTCCCTCGCACAAGAGCCCATTTGAGACTCAGAGTGGGTTCATCACGCAATCGAGATGCTGACTTTTTCTTGACAATATGACTGCGTTAGGTATTTATAACGAGCGTTCGACATAAGACACGGAGCCGTGATGAAGCCCTACAACTACCTGCTTGTTTTCGTCATTCCCGGACTGGCCTTGCTGGGGATGGTCCTCGGCGGCTCTTACGTCTGGTTAGGTCCGGTCTTTGTGTTCGGCCTGGTTCCGCTTCTGGAACTGGTCCTCCCAGCCCCCGCGGACAATGCTAGCGATGAGTTGCTGGCCGAACGGTTGGAGGACTGGCGCTATGACGCTGTGCTCTATGCAGCAGTTCCCATTCAGCTGGGCTTGACCGCCTTCTTCCTGCTGTCGGTCAGCTCGGGTCAATTCACCCTTGTTGAGCTGGCCGGAGCGACCCTGTCCGTGGGTCTTTGTTGTGGCGGCGTTGGCATCAACATGGCCCACGAACTCGGTCACCGACCCCGTCGCCGTGAACAGTTCCTTGCCAAGCTCTTGCTCGGCGGCACCCTTTATGCGCACTTCTTTATTGAGCACAATCGCGGCCATCACACCCGGGTAGCTACTGCTGACGATCCGGCGACGGCCAGGCGAGGTGAGTGGGTGTTCAGCTTCTGGTTTCGTTCAGTGATTGGTGGCTGGCGCAGCGCCTGGAAGATGGAGTGGGACCGGCTCAGCCGGCGCGGCCGCAATCCTCTTAGCCGAGCCAATGAAATGGTGCGCTTGCAGGTGGGGCAGGCGCTGCTGCTGCTCGTTATCGGCTTCGGTCTTGGACTTAAGGCACTGCTCGCTTTCGTTGCTGCTTCCTTGGTGGGGATTCTGCTACTGGAGACGGTCAACTATCTGGAGCACTACGGCCTGGAGCGACGCCGACTTCCGTCCGGGCGCTGGGAGCGGGTACGCCCCTGCCACTCCTGGAACTCTAACTGTGTGCTGGGTCGCTTGCTGCTGTTTGAGCTGAGCCGACACAGTGATCACCATGCCCACCCAAAGCGTCCCTATCCGGCTCTGAGGCACTTTGATGAGGCGCCCCAGTTGCCGACCGGCTATCCGGGCATGATCCTGCTGTCGTTGGTTCCACCTTTGTTCCACTTTGTAATGGACCAGCGAGTGCCCGGCATCCTTGAAGTAGGAACCGGAGCGGCTTCCGCCTGATGCCCAAGATCATTGACCACGAGGAGCAACGTGCCGAGCTCCTCGATGGTGCTTTCGATTTGTTTGCTGATCAGGGCTACCGTGCTGTCTCAATGCGCAAGCTTGCTGGCAGCCTGGGGGTCTCTACCGGAACCCTCTACCATTACTTCGGTAGCAAAGACGACATCTTCGAGCAGATGGTTGAGCGCCTCGCACAGCGTGACATCTTTACTGCCATATCAGCGATTCCAGAGGACGCTGACACTCGCCTGAGACTGCAGCTGATTTTCGCCTGGATATGCGCCAATCAGGCTTATCTTCAGCGGGTCCTGAGTCTGATGTTTGACTTCCGAAGGCATCGTTCAGATACGGCAGCTGAGCACCTGGTTGAGCAGGCCGCTCAGTCCTATCGGCTGGCTTTCGAGGAGCAGGTGCGGCCTTTGGGACCAGAGGCCTGGAGCTTGATTCTCGGCATGCTGGTGGGCGGCCAACTAGAGCCAGGGCAGGCCAATGAGCTGGGTCATCTTGCCGCTCTTGAAGCGCTGTTGGCCTCTCAGCTTACGCCCAGAGAAGCCTGAGCAGCTGGGCCTGCTGCTTCGACTATCCCTAGAGCAGCTCGCTGAGGACCTCATGGAAGGCGGCTGCCATTGCCTGACCAGAGAAGCGCTCAGCAGCTTCCCGTGGGACTCCCATGCTGGCTAACTGACCTTGCTGCTGGGCCCTGGCGATGGCTAACAGTCGCTCGGCTACTGCCGCAGCATCTGCTGCTGCTGACCCTGCTCCTGCTTGCCTGAGGATCTGTCCGGGCTCGCTGTCGGCATCGCCAACCGCGACGATGGGTTGACCGGTAATCAGGTAATCAAACAACTTTGATGGGATCGTGCCTTCATCTTCCGGCCTGCTGGGCAGGAACAGGAGCTGCGCAGAAGCTGCAGCACGCATCTCCACGGCCTGCTCTCGTGGGACCGTTCCGATGTCATCGAGGAGCTCTTCCAGGCCCACCTCGGCGAGCCCGGCTTGCAGGAAGCGGCCGCCGGTTCCACAGGACCGCACGCGCAGCTGCAGGCCTTGGTCGCTTGCCTTGCGGATTCCGCTCAGAAGGGTCTTGAGGTCGTGCGCGATGGGATAAATCGTACCGGTGTGAGCCAGCACCAGCGGGTCGTTGGGGCTGGGGGGCGCTACCGGTTGCTGCGGCCGACCGTCTTCCAGCTCCCAGCCGTTGGGGATCGCCTGGACCTCTCGACCGCCAAATTCCGCTTGGCGTCTTGCGTAGCCCTTTGAAACTGCAGTCAGGGCTGCTGCTCGTTGCATAATACTGCGCTCAAGGCGCTCCTTAATTGGGCGGTCGAGGGGGCCTGGAGGGTTGATGGAGTTGAGGGAGTAGGGGTCCCGATAGTCGATGACCAGTGGGACCTTCAGGCGCTCGGCGAGCAGTGCTCCAGCAACGTGGCAGGAAAAGGGTGGCGCGGTGCTGAGGACCACCTGGGCGTTACGTACCTGCTCGTCTCGTAGTGCCGCATTCAGGACTGCGGCGATCCAGGGGGCCTGCTGGTCGGGGAGGATGAAGCCTCGTGCTGCTCGCAATAGCTTGGAGTGTTTGGGATCCGACTCCTGGCTGAGGCCTTCTGTGGAGGTCCCGGTCCATTGCTCAAACAGAGGCCGGTCATCAGCTGGAACGATGTTCCGTAGCCACTCCCCCAGCTTGCCCCGAGCTACCTCAAGGACTGCGGGGTCCTGCCGCGGTGTTCCGGACTGCATTCGTGGGCAGATGACTCGGACCTGCCAGCCCAGCTCTTCAAGGTAGCGGCGTAGCTGCGAGGGGCGCTTAGCAGCAGCTTTCGGCTCAGGGAGGAAGAAGTAGCTGACGATGGCGACGGTGGGACGGATTTTCATGCTGGGTGGCGCTTATCTGCCAGCTACTGCTGGTCGGGCAGCCGCTTGGGTTGGCACCGTTGCAAGGTGGGCACTGCGGCGCCAACTGCAGGGGAGCAAAGCCGTACTCGGACGGTGAAGTAGAGGTCGCTTTAGGTGCGCCTGCTGAAGCCTCAGGCGGCTTTCTTTTTGGACAGTCGGCCACGCACCTCTGTGGACTCACCAAGTTGCAAGCGGAAGCGCCCAGGCACTCGATATCGTCCTCCCGGACGCAGGTCCTTGCCGTTCAGGCGAGTCCGGTTTGAGGCGGTCGGGGAGACCTCCAGCCACCACTCCTTACCCTCGACGGCAGGTCGGATAACCACGTGGTAGCGATGCACCGTGTCGTCCTGCTGAATGACGACTCGGTTGTCGGTTGCTCGGCCAACACTGAAGCTCTTGCGGAACATCTTGGTCTTTCGAGCCACCGGCTTGCCGTCCTGGAGGACACCGATCTCAAAAGGAGTCTGAGCCTCGTAGGCGGTACCGTCGTCGACCACTGACATGGAGACGGTCATCCCGGTGGTGGACTTCGGCGCGGGCGCCTGTGGCTGTTCGGCGGTGGTTGTTACGGTCTCGTTTGCCTGGTCGCCTTGATCTTGCTGCGGAGGAGCTGCGGCAGGCTTCTTGGCGGCTTTGGGGACTTTCTGCACGGCGGTCGCGTCGTCGCCTCCATCGGGTCCGAGTTGAGTGGCTCGTTTGGCAGCGGCCTCGGTGATTACCGGCATCGCTCCAGTGAGTTGGAAGATGGTGGCATTCCAGGCGTCTGGATCGACCGCGGGGGCTGCAAGGTCTTCGGCTTCGCCAACGGCCTCCCAGCGAGCAAAATCAACGGCACTGGCCCGGGCTTTGAAAGTTACCCCAAGCAGCACGCTCAGCAGGAGCACCGTGAAGCCCACCGCCACCTGGGTCATGCGTACTTTCTTGGCCTTGATCTTGGCGGAGCGGGACCATTCATTGGGAAGGATGTCTTCTTTGAAGACTGCCTTCCACGCGTCTCCATCCGGGGCTCCCGGAAGCCGCACGTCAATGGCAAATGAGCCACCTCGGTAGTCGATGCCCTTGCCTCCCTCAGGAGGGCTGAGGGTGATCTTGTGGTCAGCGGTCGGGATTCCCGCCATAGCTACCTTGATGGCCTCGTCGTCCTGGCCGACAACGTGGACCTTGAGCTTGTCGTTGGCGGAACTCTCCAGCCACTTCTTCTTGCTCTTCAGGCAATCCCGGCTCAAGTCATCATCCCAGGTGACCAGGTGTACTGGGCCCTTGAAATCGTCCAGCTTGAGGGGCTCTGCCTCCGGGTCCATGCAGAGGCTGGAGAACACCATCGCCCAGACCCGCTTGGTCTTGGTGCCAGACTCGCGCCCCAGCACCTTTGGCAGCATCAGGCCGATGGTGGAATAGAACGGCTTGCGAGGCTCGGGATTGACGTCAAGGGTGGAGCCGGCCAGAAACTTCTTCCAGGCCTCCGCGTTCTCGCCCACGTGGGAGATGTCTTCGAGCATCTGCACCCGGCCCTTCTGGTCGGCCACCATCACCAGCCGTGCACCCAGGTTCATCTCCCGTTCTGCGAGGCCCTTAACGTCCTTGAGGACTCGCTTAAGGCGCTCTTCATTGATGTTAGAGCTGTCGAATACCATCAGCAGGGGCTTGAACCGTGAAGAGTCAGCCGGTGCCGATGCGCTCAACTCAATGGCGGA
The DNA here is from genome assembly GCA_002433485.1 of Deltaproteobacteria bacterium UBA6601. Classification (GTDB taxonomy): domain Bacteria; phylum Myxococcota_A; class UBA796; order UBA9615; family UBA9615; genus UBA6601. The sequence goes on along the minus strand of DJIF01000059.1, from coordinate 69,397 downwards.
TTCGTCAATGGTCACGATGGGGGTTGCCCCCTGGGCATCGCGCACCCAAACGTCGACAATGCCAGGGTCCTCACTGGGGACCACATCGAGGACCTGACCTGCCTTGGCCTGACCTGGCAGGAAGGTGCAGGACAGTGCAGCCATCAGGCAGAAACGGATTGCGAGAGAGGGCAAGGAGATCGCAGTGTTGCGGAGGTTAGAGATCACTTGGTCGATCCTTTTGACGTTCAGGTTCCGGGGCCGCGCCGGGACGGGGCGACTCAAAGGAGCAGGGGAGGCTAGCAAGGATGAGGCGCGGGCTCAACCGGCTGCGAGGGGTCAACGATTAGGAGCCCCAGCGTGCGCGCGAGAGGCTGACCCGTCAGAGGACCCTTCCGCGGATGCGGTGTCTTGGCGTATAACCGATACATACGGAGGTCTTAGCGATGCCTAAATTTGCCTACGAAGGTCGCACCACCAGTGGCGAGATTCGCAAGGGAGTGATTGAGGCCGACTCGCAGGCGGCGGTCATGACCAAGCTCCGTGGGATGGAGATCAAGCCCACATCGGTCAAGAAGAAGGGTGGCATCGACCTGTCCGGTGACATCCCCCTGCCAGAGTTCATGGCGCCTAAGGTCGGCGAGAAGGATCTGGTGGTCTTTACTCGCCAGTTCGCAACCATGATCGACTCGGGCTTGCCCCTGGTCCAGTGCCTGGAGATTCAGGCCAACAATGCAGAGAATCCGACCTTTAAGAAGCAACTCACCGAGATCAAGGAGACCGTCGAGGGAGGTAATACCTTCGGCGAGGCCTTGAAGAAGTTTCCGACCACCTTCGACGACCTGTATGTGAACCTGGTCTCAGCCGGTGAGGTCGGCGGTATCCTCGACACCATTCTCAACCGTCTTGCGACCTACATTGAGAAGAACAACAAGCTCAAGCGCAAGGTGAAGGGCGCGATGGTCTATCCCATCGCGATCGTCATCATCATGTTGCTGATCATGATCGTAATTATGACCAAGGTGGTGCCGGTCTTCGAGAAGATGTTCGGCGAGGTGGGAGCAGCGCTGCCAGTGCCCACCCAGATCCTGATTACCATTTCCCATACGACCACCGACTATTTCGTTCATGGGGTGGTCACGGTGGGGGTCTTGGGTTTTTCCTACAAGAAACTGACTGCCACCAAGGGCGGCCAGAATTTTATGGATCGCCTGTTCCTCAGGGCGCCGTTGTTCGGCGAGTTGATTCGTAAGGTCGCAGTAGCTCGCTTTTGCCGTACGCTGGGCACCATGATCAGCTCCGGTGTACCGATCCTCGAAGCCCTCAATATCTGTTCACGTTCTGCTGGCAACGTAGTTATTGAGGATGCCATCCTCAAGACTCGGGACTCGATCTCGGAAGGGCGGACAATTGCTGAGCCGCTGGCCGAGTCTGGGGTCTTTCCAGGCATGGTCTGTCAGATGATCAACGTCGGAGAGGCAACCGGTGCCTTGGACACGATGTTGGTTAAGATCGCGGACTTCTATGACGATGAAGTCGAGGTTGCGGTGGACTCCATCACTTCGCTGATCGAGCCCATCATTATCGTCTTCCTCGGTGTGGTCGTTGGTGGCCTGGTGGTCGCCCTGTACCTGCCGATCTTCACCATGTCCTCTACGGTTGGCGGCTGATGGCCCTCGCTGCCGGCGACTCGCCAAGGGAAGTCGCCGGCGCCTCTCAGCCCTCTTCTGACAAGATGTCTGTCATGTCCTCGTCTGAACTGCGTGAGGCGAATCACTTTCAGGGTGTTGCTTCGGTAGAAGGTGCGAGCCCTTTCGGCCCGGTCGGCTTCAGTGGTCTGCCAGCCGACTGGGAGGTTTTGTTCGGCCGGCTCCAGTGGATGATGCTGATCCGCATCCTCATGGTGACCGTGTTGTTTGGGGTCTTGCTGTTCAGCCTCGGTGGTGTTGCCATCGAGTCGAGCCCGGTCAGCTCCATCTATCAGCTCTTTATCGCCTTCTACCTGCTGTCGATTCTGTATGCAGCAGTTGTTAACTGGATGCCGAACCTGGCCTTCTTCAGTTATCTCCAGTTCGTTGTTGATGCGGCCTGTATTGGCCTGGTTCTGCTGTTTACTGGCGGCGCAAACTCGGGCTTTACCTGGCTGTTTGTGTTCAACATTCTGGGCGCTGGCTATCTGTTGCTGTTGCCTGGTGGCTTGATTGTCGCGAGCCTCGACACGCTGGTCTATGTGGCCTGCCTGGGCCTCTCCTGGTCCGGGGTCTTGCCTCAACTCAGTGGTGACGGCGCGATTCTGCAGAGCCCTCTTAACCTGGGCTTTAACGAGGCCGTAGAAGCCTATTCCACGGTTGGTTTTCACATCGTCTCCTTCTACCTGTTGGCCTTCCTGTCGGGTTCGCTTGCTAAGAAGCAGGCTGAGACTGGCCGCGCCCTGGCGGCCACCGCGAGCAGCTTGCATCGTCTGCAGGACATGCACGGTCGAATCGTTCAGAACATTGATGCCGGCCTGCTGACGGTCAGTAATGAGGGGGTGGTGACCTCATTTAATCGGGCTGCTGAGGTGATCACCCGCCATAGCGCCGCCGATGTCATTGGCCGCCCTGCCAGCGAGTTTCTGCGCGGCATTGACCATCTGCTTGAAGAGAGCGATGAGACCCAGCGGGGTGGCGCGCGGGGCCATAGCTTTGAGCGCTGGATGACGCGTAAGGACCGCAAGCGGATTTATCTGCGAGTCAGCGCCTCTGTGATGCGTTCGCCCGATGGGCGGGTGGATGGAGTGATCCTGGTCTTTGAGGATCGGACCCGTTTGTTGCTCATGGAGGAGCAGCTTGAGCGAGAGGAGCGGCTGGCGGCCGTTGGACGCCTATCTGCCGGTATTGCGCACGAGATTCGCAACCCCCTGGCGTCCATTACCGGTTCGGTTCAGGTGCTGCGTTCCGAAGCAGAACTCATGCCCGAGGAGGACCAGCTGCTGCGCATCGTAGAGCGCGAGGCAGATCGCTTGGGACACCTGGTGACGGACTTCCTGGCGCTTACTCGTGATGAGCGGGTTGAACTGCAGCCAGGAAGGTTGGGCGGCCTGATTCGTGACACCCTGTCCTTGCTGAAGAGCAAAGGTGGAATGGCGGAAGGGGTGGAGATTCTGGCTGACATCGATTTCGATCCGGTGGTTCGCTTCGAGGAAGATCGGATCCGTCAGGTGCTCTGGAACCTGGTGAACAACGCCTGTCAGGCGATGAACGGCGATGGAACTCTGCGCGTTCGAACTCGCGAGGTCTCGGTTGCCGAACTCAGTGGGGCCAACGTTGACAATCCATTTGTGGGCAATTGGGCCACAGTTGGAGCTCGACCTGAGGGCGGAGCCCCAGCGGAGCTCACTGCCTTACAGATCCTGGTGGAGGACACCGGACCGGGCATCCCCGATGAGGGACTGGGCAAGATTTTTGATCCCTTCTTCACTACTCGCAGCGGCGGAACCGGCCTTGGACTCGCCATCGTGGCGAGAATCGTGCAGGCTCATCAGGGCGTGATCACAGTTGATAGCGAACCGGGCAAGGGCACCGATTTTTCGGTTTGGTTGCCCATTGAGCTGTCGGATGTAGGTGTAGGGGCTGCGTAGCCATGGCTGATAAGATTCTGGTCGTTGATGATGACCTCTCGTTGAGGCAGTTCCTCTCCATCATGATCAAGCGTGCTGGCTATGAGTGCCGTACTGCGTCGCGAGGTGAGGAAGCGCTGGAGTTGATGGCGGCCGATCCTGCCGATGTGGTGGTCACCGACTTGAACATGGACGGCCTTGATGGAATGGACGTGTTGCGGCGGGTACATGCCGACTGGCCGGACACCGAGGTGGTCATGATTACCGCCTATGCGACCACTGAGAATGCAGTGGCGGCTATGAAGGAGGGTGCCTTCGACTATGTGGTCAAGCCCTTCAACGTCGATGAGCTCAAATTGATTCTTGAAAAGGCCTTTGAAAAGCGCCACCTAGCCCGTGAGAACGAGACTCTCAGGGAGCTGCTCAGCGATCGCTTTGGCTACGCAAGCCTGGTGGGCAGGTCTGCATCCATGCAGAAGGTCTATGATCTGATGGAGCGGGTTAAAGACACTCCCATTACGGTCTTGATTACTGGTGAGAGTGGGACCGGCAAAGAACTGGTAGCGCGGGCCATTCACTTTGAGAGCGATCGTCGCGAGCGGCCTTTCCAGTCGATCAACTGTGGCGCCATGCCTGAGCAGCTCATTGAGTCGGAGTTGTTCGGCTATGTAAAGGGGGCCTTTACTGGCGCGGCAAAGAATCACGACGGACTGTTCCTGAGCGCTGATAAGGGGACCCTCTTTCTCGACGAAATCGGGGAGATGCCGCTTCCTACTCAGGTCAAGCTGCTGCGGGCCATTCAGGAGCGCAAGGTCAAGCCTGTTGGTGGCGTTCATGAGCAGTCAGTAGACGTGCGGATTGTGGCCGCCACCAATCGGGATCTTGATGAGGAGATTCGTGAGGGACGGTTCCGCGAGGACCTCTACTATCGGCTTAAGGTCATCTGCATTGAAATGCCGTCATTGCGGGAGCGCTTGGAAGATCTTCCGCTGCTCAGCGAGCACCTGCTACAGCGGCATGCTGAACAACTGGGACGAGAGGGGGTCGCGCTATCGAGCGCTGTTCAGCGGGCCTTCGCTGACTACCTATGGCCCGGCAATGTGCGCGAACTGGAAAATGCTATCCAGCGGGGTCTGGCGCTGTGTTCCGGGGTCGAGGTGCAGCTTGAGCATCTACCCGATGAGATTGTCGGCGCGGTTCAGTCTTCGCAAGAAGGGGACCTGCGGGTCTCGGTGGGTCCAGAAGGGGTGGAGATGGAAGACCTTCTCGCCACTTATGAGCGCGCGCTGTTGACCAGCGCGCTCGATGCTTCCGGGGGAGTCAAGAAGGAGGCAGCTAGGTTACTTGGGATTAGTTTTCGGTCGTTGCGATATCGGTTGCAGAAGATGGGCATGGGACTGGAACCAGGGGATGGAGACCAGTCGGGTCTTTTGGACGAGTGACAAAAATTGTCACTCGTCATTTAGGAGTTGGATTCACTGCTGTAGCCGTAGCGTTTTTCTGCACCAGGGCCGGACCTCGCGAAGGGCCCCTCTTTGACGCCTAAGCCCTTGATTTAGATCGAGTTTTGCGGCTGCTGCCATGGTTTTTGGTTGGGTTCCAGAACCGGGTCGATTTGGCTGGGGCAGTGTGGGGGTGACAAAAATTGTCAGTCATTCCTCTGGAGTGACGTAATGCGGCATTTAAACTCGAGTAGAGAACGTTTTTGGGCCAGGGCCGTCGCACAGAAGATTTTTAAAAAAATACAAAAAACCTAGCTTTTACAGACCTTTGGCGGGTTTTTCAGGCGGCTCTTAGGGGGCTCGATCTTGTTGGCACGATTCTGGCATTAGTCTTCGTCGAAGATCGTGCCCTGGCACAGTCGAACAACTAACGCATTGAGGAGAGACTTCATGCTTCGGAACCGCAAGGGTTTTACCCTTATTGAGCTGATGATCGTGGTTGCGATTATCGGCATTCTTGCTGCCATTGCTATCCCCAACTTCATCTCGATGCAGTTGCGTGCTAAGCGGGCAGAGCTCCCCACTAATCTTGACGGTATCCGCACTGCGGAGAAGGCCTACCACGCAGAGTGGGACCAGTTCACCAACGCCGGTCCTTCTCCCGCGACGACTCCTGGCCGTCCTCAGGTGGAGTTCACTCCGACCGCTGCCTGGTCGAACCTGGGCTGGACTGCTGACGGTAAGGTCCGCGGTAAGTATCAGGTGACTGCTGTTCCTGGCGCGTCTTCACAGACCGATAACTTTAATGGCTCCGCGGTAGCGGATGTGGATGGTGACTCAACAGAATCGAGTTACACATGTAATAGAGCCATTAAGGCCAAGATGCGGTCGGCGAATAACGTGTACTGACGCGTTTCGCCGAGTTGATTCGACGGAGGTCGGTGGCTCTTGAGTCGCCGACCTCTCGTCGTTCTGGGAGGAGCTTTGCGCTCTGGCCACCGTCCGGACGGGACCTCAGTTATTCTTTGTTGCGATGAGTTCAGAGCGCGAGCAAGATACCGACACTGAATTCCTTGATAGCGACGATGTCGCTGAGGCTGAGGAATATGGTGGTGTCATGGGGATGCTTGACCGTCTCCGAGGTGATGGACTCCGTTACAAGCTGGGTGCCGAACTGGGCAAAGGTGGCCACGGCATGGTCACCGTCGCTTACGACAGCTTTCTCGGACGACGGGTGGCCCTCAAGCGCCTGCGTAAGGGACGAGAGTCGAGAACGAGGGACATCGCTCGTTTCCTCGAAGAAGTACAGATCACAGGCCAGATCGAACATCCGAACATCGTTCCGGTTCATGATCTGGGAGTGATCGATGGTGAAGAGGTGTTCTTCACCATGAAGTTGGTCGAGGGCAGGAACCTTGAAGTTGTTCTGAAGGCGCTTAAGAAAGGCTCGCTTGAAGCCCGTCGCAAGTACACTCTGTTCCGCTTGCTGCGAATTCTTCAGGATGTTTGTCAGGCAGTGGCCTTTGCCCACTCTCGTGGGGTTATTCACCGAGACCTTAAGCCCTCCAACATCATGCTCGGCGATTACGGTGAAGTGCAGGTGATGGACTGGGGCCTGGCCAAGTTGCTCCCCGAGGGCGGTGAGTTTCTTGCTGAACAGGCCAGTGTCGCTGATGTCAGCGTCACCGATGATTCTGAGGAGTCCTTCCGGCAGGTGCGCTTCTCTGGACACGGTGGGGCGGTGGTCACTCAGGTCGGGACCGTGAAAGGGACTCCCGCTTACATGTCTCCTGAGCAGGCTCGGGGCCTCGTTGAGAAAGTCGGGATTCGTTCGGATGTCTATTCTCTGGGAGTGATTCTGTTCGAGATCCTGACCCTGCGTCGTCCCTTCTCCGGGAAGGACCCTCGCAAGGTAGTTCGTGCTGTGGCATTTGATCCGATCGTTCCGCCGAGGAAGCGAGCTCCGCACCGCAACATCCCTCAGGAACTCGATGACCTGGCAGTTCGTTGCCTGAGTAAGGAGCCAGAAGAGCGACCGGAGTCTGCTCATCGCCTCTATCAGGAGATAGAGATCTTCCTTGAAGGAACCAAGCGTCGGGAGGAGGCCGAGATTCGAGTCCATCAGGGCGTTGAGCAGGCCTCCAGGTACGAGGAGCAGCAGGCTTCAGTGCGGGCTATGCAGCGTAGGGTTCGTAAGCTCCGTTCGCAGATCAAGCCTTGGGACCTAATTGAGAAGAAGCGGGAACTGTGGGCCAGTGAAGAGGAACTGAGCCAGGCTGAGGTTGGAGCTATCGATACCTTTGGTGCAGCGGTCACCGCCTATGGCCAGGCCTTGGGTCATGATCCAGAGAACCGGGAGGCTCGCCTGGGTCTGGCGGCGCTCTACTGGAACAAGTTTCGCGATGCAGAGGCGCGCCGAGACGTAAAGGATCAGCACAGCTACTTGAGTCTTGTTGAGCAGTACGACGACGGGACCTATGCCACCTTCCTGCGGGGTAATGGATGGTTGCATCTGGAGACTTCTCCGCCAGCGGCAGAGGCGGTCCTCTCGAGACTTCAGGAGAAGGATCGCGAACTCCAGCCGGTTGCCCCGGTGAAGCTCGGCCGCACGCCAAGGATGCAGATTGAGGTGGCTATGGGCAGCTATCACCTTGAGTTGACCAAGCCCGGCTACCGTACTGCTCGAATCCCGGTTCAGGTTGAGCGCAACGATCAGACCCGGGTACATGTCCACCTGCTGCCCGAAGGCACGCTCTCTGAAGAATATGTGCACGTTCCAGCTGGCATGTTTTGGATGGGGGGTGACCCTTCAGCAGTTGGCTCGCTGCCGCGCCAGCAGGTCTTTGCTGGTGACTACGCCATTGCGCGTCGTCCGGTGACGATGGCTGAGTATCTGGTCTTCGTTAATGAACTGGCGCAGCGGGACCCGGTTCTGGCCCACTTCCATGCGCCCCGTGATGCCGCTGAGGAGAAGAGCTATTTTGCTCTGCAGCCCGGTGGCGAATTCGTGCTGACTCAGTGGTTTCGAGGCGCGGGTGTTCGGGTGACGCCAGACTTACCGGTGTTTGGGGTTTCCTGGGAGGCGGCCAGGGCCTACTGCGAATGGTTGAGCGAACGGGAAGGTGTGATTTATCGCTTGCCTAGCGAAGCTGAGTGGGAGAAGGCTGCGCGTGGGGTCGATGGGCGGTTCTTCCCCTGGGGTGATTCTGGCGACGGCGGATTCTGCAAGTGTGCAGAGAGTCGCCAGGGTCGTCCGACGCCGGAGCCGTCCGATAACTTTGCCGAGACCGACCGCTCTCCTTATGGGGTCGAGGCGATGGGTGGCGGAGTCTCGGAGTGGTGCGATGGCTGGTGGGACGACGCGATGACCTTGCGGCCCGTACGAGGTGGTTCCTGGGTTCAGCCGGCTCAGCATGCCAGGGTTTGCGCCAGGGTTGGGCAGCTGGCCCGCGAGGTCTTCGCCCACATAGGCTTTCGGGTGGTGCGAGAGATCGATCCTTCCCATTTACCCGACGTCCGCTCGCCACAGGGGCAGACCCAGCCACGACTCTCTTGATCGCCTCGCTGAGCGGTCGCGGTGTGCCGGGAAGATTACAGGCCGCTAGCGGCTCAAGGGCCGTTGAGACAGAAACAGAGCGTAGTATTTGAGCACTTTCTCTACGTAGAATTGGGTCTCGCGAAAAGGCGGGATCCCACCGTACTTGCGGACGTTGCCAGGTCCGGCATTGTAGGCCGCCAGGGCCAGCCGTCGGTCAGAGAAGCGGTCCAACATCTTGCGGATATAGCGGGTGCCTCCAAAGATGTTCTCGTTGGGGTCATAAGGTTGCTTTACTCCCAGACCACGGGCAGTCGCCGGCATGAGCTGCATGAGCCCCTGGGCGCCGGCTGGTGAGGTCGCCTTTGGGTTCATCCCGGATTCAACCAGGACGATTGCCTTGACCAGCTCCGGGCTGACCTCGTAGGTCCGAGCGGCTCGGATGATGATGTCGTCCCACCGGTCAATGTTTTTTTTCAGCAGGGAGGGGTCTACCTGCGCCCACTCTGCCGGCCGGCCGTCGAGGACCCGCAGATACACCGAGAAGCTGTCGTCGCCGCTGGGAGGGGTGTCGGTGAAGGTCAGCACACCATCTGGTGTGGTTCCCATGTAGATGTCACCGGACTCACTGTGTGCAGGGAAGGACAGGACCGTCAGTGCTACGTAGATCGATCCACTCAGAAGGAGCCGTCTCATGGCGGCGACGATACCTTCTCCCCGATAAAGTCGATAGTATCTGCAGTTGAGCGGGTCATGTCGGACATCAAACGCTGCGATTTTTTGATCATCGGTGCTGGGCTAGCTGGTCTATCCGCGGCGCTCCGTCTGGCGGAGCACGGTTCGGTGATGGTGCTCTCAAAGGATGAGCCGGACCTCTCCAATACCGCGTGGGCACAGGGCGGTATTGCTGCGGTGTGGGACCCCGTTGATTCGGTCGAAGGACATGTCCAGGACACTCTTGAGGCCGGCGCCCATCTGGCTGATCCAGAGCTGTTGAGGGATGTTCTGGCGGATGGCCCTCAGGCGGTTGAGGACCTGATTCGTTGGGGCGTCAGCTTTTCCAAGGCAGCCGATAGCGAAGATTTTGACCTGACCAGAGAGGGCGGTCATCAGGCGCGCCGAGTGCTTCATGCCGGGGACATGACCGGCGCTGAGATTCAGCGCGCGATGCTCGCTGCAGTCCGGGCGCATCCAGCAATTCAGTTGCTTGCTCATCACGTAGCCATTGACCTGGTCACTCGGCGTAAGGTGGCCCGGCATGCCGCGAAGCGGCGTCTTGGCATCATCGGGCCCCGTTTGGATGTCAGCATTCGCTATGGCCCGGGGGGGCCGGAAGGCTGGCAGCCCGGTCAGGGTGATCGCTGTCTTGGAGCCTATGCTCTCGATGTCGAGAATGGCCGAGTGATGGTCTTTGCTGCTCGGGCTACCGTGCTTGCGACCGGAGGTGCAGGCAAGGTCTACCGCTATACCTCTAATCCAGATGTTGCCACTGGCGATGGGTTGGCGATGGCCTATCGAGCTGGTGCTGTGATTGGCAACATGGAGTTCGTCCAGTTCCACCCCACCTGCCTGTTTCATCCTGAGGCCAAGAGCTTTCTAATTTCTGAGGCGCTGCGCGGTGAGGGAGGAGTCCTCCGACTCCCTGATGGAAGGTCCTTTATGGACGGGGTTCACCCAATGGCAAGCCTCGCACCGCGTGACATCGTGGCTCGTGAGATTGATGCCCGGATCAAGCGCCATGGTCTTCGCAATGTCCTGCTGGACATGACTCATCTCGGTGCTGACTACCTGCATCGACGCTTTCCCGGAATTCATGAGGTCTTGAAAGGGCTTGGCATTGATATGTCAGTCGACCCTATTCCGGTGGTCCCGGCGGCCCACTATTTCTGTGGTGGAGTCGCGGTCGATCGTGAGGGGCGGACCCGTATTGAGGGGCTTTTTGCGGTTGGAGAGGTCTCTTGTTCCGGCCTCCACGGTGCCAACCGGCTGGCCTCCAATTCCTTGCTTGAGGCAGCGGTTTTCGGTGGTCGTGCGGCTCGTTCTGCGGTGGCAGCAATGACCAGTTTCCAGGCCGATGTCGAGATTCCTCCCTGGGACTCGGGCGAGGCGCGCGATGCTGATGAGCTGGTGGTGATTGAACACACCTGGGATGAGATCCGCAGGTTGATGTGGAACTATGTGGGTATTGTCAGAACCGATCGTCGCTTGAATCGGGCGCTGGCCAGAATCGGGCTGATCAAAAAGGAGATTCAGGCCTACTATTGGGACTTCAAGGTGACCCGTGACCTCGTTGAGTTGCGCAATATAGCTCTGGTTGCAGAACTGGTGGTTCGCTCAGCCCTCGCTCGGCGGGAGAGCCGAGGACTTCACTACAACCTCGACTGTAGCGCCCGAGATGATGTGAATTGGCGCCGGATGACCACGCTGCGGCGGGAGTGGTGAGGCTGCTGCCAGGCCTGCCTTGAGCCAGGCGTCGATGGGCTCAGTCGGTGAGGTCGTTTAAGGTTACCAGCGAATGCAGCTTCATTCCTCGCTCAGCGATGAACTCGTTGGCTCCCTCGAGGCGATTCACCACGGTGATCAGCATCACCACATTGAGACCTTCATTGCGGCAGCGCTCCACTGCCTTCCAGGCTGATCCGCCGGTCGTGCTGGTGTCCTCAACAACGATGACACGACTGCCGTCCGGCAGATTCTTGCGGCCCTCCACATAGGTCTTGGTACCGTGGCCTTTGGCCTCTTTGCGCACGTAGAAGGCGTGGACCAGCGGCCCCCCATCCATGGATGAGAGCACCGATGTGGCGGTTGCGATGGGGTCGGCCCCCATAGTCAGGCCGCCCACTCCATCGATGGGGGTTTCGAGTGCACGAATCTGTTCCAGGATCAGTTGTCCGACCAGGCGAGCGCCCTCAGCGTGCAGGGTCGTCTGCTTCCCGTCCACATAGAAGTCGCTCTCCCGACCAGAAGCGAGGACCACCTTGCGGCGCTCGTAGGAGAGTTCTTTGAGGAGTTCGATGAGGCGCTCGCGGGCTTCAGACATGGCTGCTCGTAGGGCTTGGAGAGAGCCAGACGCAAGCTCGCGTCGGTGCTCTCTTGAGGTGGTTTTTAGGTTGTTTGGACTTGTGGGTCGGTCAGACGTCGAGGCCCATCAGCCGCATCTTCTGGCTGATGATGTCCTGGGTGAAGGGCTTTACGATGTACTCGTTGGCCCCTGCATCCATTGCGTAGGAGACTCGTTGAATTTCGCTCTCGGTGGTGACCATCATCAACAAAACGTCGTCGTTGTTACTGTCGGAGCGCACCGCTTGAATGAACTGGAGTCCATCCATGTTGGGCATGTTCCAGTCGACCAGCGCCAGGGCTACGTCTGGATTTTCCGCCAGAGTATCGAGGCCTTTCTGGCCATCTGCAGCCTCTACACAGGTAACGCCCATGGGCTTGAGGATGCGCTTCAGGATTGCGCGGGTTGCCCGGGAGTCATCAACGATCAGCACCTTCATAGGGACACTCTACTCTTGGGTGTTGTGCACGACAATCATGCAGGGATCTGTCTACCTGCTTCCGAGCCCGGCTGTCTACCCCTGGCTCTCTGTTCATGGCCTTTATGGAAGCTCGAGAAGCTGCTTGCTGCCGTTGTAAATACGGGTCTGGGGCGCTGACAGGGCGCCGTAGATCGGGAGGGGCTAGCGCTTCCCTACCATCCTGCCAAGGGTCTGGATGACGCCGAGAATTTCACGCTCAGTGACCATGCCACTTACCCGCTCGGTGGCGTCGTCGATGACAGGGACCGCGCCAATGTCTTCTCCAGCGTCCGAGTTGTAGAGCAACTCGGCTACCTCAAGCCAGCGGGTCTCTGTTCCTTCTGCAATTGGGTCCTCGGTCATGGTCAAGCCAATCTTGTAACCAAGGACGGCCATTGTGTCTTTGTCTTCCCGGTTAATAAGGAAGAGGTTTTCCAAGAACTTGGTTTCTGCTCCCTTGCGGTTGACGAAGTCCTTGTCTGGTGGGGGCAGCTGGCTGGCGATGTCAAAGTCGGAGACGAGGCCTACCAATTCGCCCTTTTCGATGACTGGAAGGTAGCGGACTTCGTTTTGTTCCATCAACTCAAGGGCTCGTGAGAGAGTGTCTTCCTTGTTGATGGTCGTAGGGCTCTCTCGCATGATGTCAGCGACCTTGACCATCGCTGAGTCCAGCAGGATCTCGGTGGGCATGCTGCCCTTCTGACCCCGCATGACGTCCATGAAGCGAACTCCCTTAGGGCGCACGTTCCGGGCCCGGCGTAGTGACTCCATGCGAACAAAGCAGGCGAGCAGCGAGCTCTTGGTGACCAGGCCCACCAGAGTACGACCGCCATCGGGACGCTCTTGTACCACCGGTAGGGTATCGATGTTTTCGTCGAAGAGGATGTCCACTGCCGTGACAATGGAGTCGCTCGGCTCCACTGTGCTGACGTCACGACACAGGCGGATCATTGAGGCCAGCGGTTCGTTCAGGAAGGCGTCGTCCGCATCGGTCTGACCGAGGGTGCCCACGGCACTGGAGAACATGCGTGCTACCAGGCGCTTGCTGACCATCCCCACAAAGTGACGGCGCAGCACCTCACCCTGCTTATTCTTCTCTTCATCGACGACTGGGATGTCCTCGACCTTATGCTTGGCGATGAACTCCCGGCCATCGCCGATGCGGTGGTCCATGGTCAGGTACAGCGGGTCAAGAGTCATTACATCTGCCACGGTGTGGACGTAGCGGAAGAAGGCGTCCTTGCCGTCATAAAGACAGTCGATTACTTCGGTCAACTTGATGTCGGTTTTGGCGTCATCAATACGGTTGCCTGGATTGGGCGCTGGTGGTGCGCCGGGGGCTGCGCGCCCTCCGGGCCCGCGACCCTGGCCCTGGCCCTGGCCGGCGCCAGGGCCGCGGCCTTGGCCGCCACCGGGCCCACGTCCGCGTCCTCCACCGCCTTGACGGCGTGGACCTCCGGAAGGGGGGGGGCCTTTCCTGCCTAACATGGGCCGTTTCTCCAGTTCACCCGATGTTCGGGGGAAGAATTTCAGGGTCGCTGTGCTTGAGGTTCAAGAAGCTTGAAGCGCGAGGTCCTTATCTGAGGATATACTTTAGCAGGTTCCTGGCTATGGTGAGGCTTCTCGGCATTGAGCACTGAGCCAGGCGCGCAGCGCCGCTAGGTATTCTCCTTTGTCCGGCCCATTGTGGACCTCGTGGAGCGCATCAGGCCACTCGCGCAGAGTGGTGTGGCTGCTGTTCTGTTGGCCAGCGAAGCGCCGTGAACCTGATGGAGCACAGATGGAGTCGCTTCCGCCCACCAACCAGAGGGTTGGCAGGGAGCTGTCGATCCCGCTGCTGTTGACATGCTCCATGGCCGCAACCAGCGAGGTGTACCAGCGCGTGCTGATCTTGCGGTGGACCAGTGGGTCTTTCTCGTAGGCTTCAACGGCGTTCAGGTCGCGGGTCAGCCGTGAGGTGTCCAGCTCGTTATCCAGTCGCAAGGTAGGCAGTAACCGTGACAGTATCTTGCCTGCTGCAACCTTGAGTCTGGGAGCCTGGACGGCGAGCTCAAGGCAGGGGTTGGAGAGCACCGCGCCAGCGACTTTGGCGTCTTGGTGCTGGCCCAGGAAGTGGAGCACTACCAGTCCGCCCATGGAGTGGCCCAACAAAAAGCATGGAATCTCCTCGCCATGCTTTGCTCGCCAGTCGTTCAGAACCAGATTCAGATCGCCGCTGTAGTGGTGAAAGCCATCAACGTGCCCCCTGAGCCCGCCACTGAGTCCGTGGCCACGGTGGTCAAAAGCCCTGACCGCGTAGCCTTCTTCGGTGAGCGCCGCGGCAATGTGTTGGTAGCGGCCACAGTGCTCACCTACGCCGTGCACGATCAGCAGCAGACAGCGCGGCGCTTTAGCGCCCTCAGGGCTCCAGTCTCGCACCAGAAGAGGGGTTCCGTCAGCGGCGGTAAGTTCGCTCTCAGTGCTCATGGGGCAGCCTCGCTCTTCGTTGCAGCAGCAGGGTTGTTGGGATGTGTCGATGGAGGCTCTTTATCAGGCTTACGTGGGTCTGGTAGGGCTGGGACCTCGGTCCCGCCTGTCGTGACCTCGAGAACTGGACGTTCTGGCTGCGCTTCGATCGGCCTGCTTGCTTCTGCTGTGCCAGTTGCAGAACGCTCCTCCGGAGCTGGGCTGGAGGGGCCGTCAGGGAGGCCAGAATCGGGGGCCTGCGCCGCGAGGCTGGCCTCGACCCGCTCGGGGGTCAGTCGGGGGCCGTCGAGGAGGGAGACACTGAGTGCTGGGAACCAGGAGATTAGCGCCAGGCAGAACAGCATCAGGAGGGTGAAGGGAAGGACGCTACGGATGACTTTGAGGATCGGTTGGTCGAAGACCGAGCTGGAGACGAACAGGTTAAGGCCCAGGGGCGGCGTCAGGTAGCCGATCTCCAGGTTGACGATAAAGATGATGGCGAAGTGCACCGGGTCAATGCCATAGCGCATCGCGATCGGTGCCAGCAGGGGAGCGACAATGAGGATCGCGCTCATGATGTCCATCATGCAGCCAAGGGCCAGCAGGAACAGGTTCACCAGGATAAGGAACTGAACCTTGGTGCTGACATGGCTTTGGACCCAGGCTGCCGCAGTACTTGGTACCTCTTCACTGATCAGGAACTTATTGAAGGCGATGGCGAGCACCACGATCAGCAGCAGGCTGCCCATGATTACTGCAGAGTCGCGAAATACTCTGGGTAGATCTTTGGGATGGAGCTCGAAGATGACCTGATCCTGTCGGCCGCTGTTCTTGCGTGACCACCAGTGGATCGCCGGATGGATCAGGAACTCCACTGCCAGGGCATAGACCACGCTTACTGCGGCTGCTTCTGTGGCCGTGAACAGGCCGCTGTAGATACCGCCAATGATCAGGATCGGCAGCCCAGCTGCCCAGATGCCGCGGATCATCGAGCTGGGCAGTTGTCCGAGGGTCTCTGCCGTGCTCATGACTTTGTCGCGTTCCTTGAAGATGGACCACAGGACCAGCGCCGCGCCGATGAGGATTCCAGGGATGATGCCCGCTACGAACAGGTCCCGTACCGAGGGTTGCTCGATACCCAGAGCTTTGAAGGACTCAAGATCAGTGAAGCAGACCACCGCGTAGATGATCATCGGGATGGAAGGTGGGATTAGAATGCCCAGCGATCCGGCCGAGGTCAGCAGCCCGAGGGAGAAGCGCTCGTTGTAGCGTGCGTCGATCAGAGCGGGGACCATGATTGAGCCAATGGCGATGACCGTGACCGGTGAGGAGCCGGAGATAGCGGCAAATATCATGCAGGACATGACCCCTGCGATTGCCAGGCCGCCAGGCATCCAGCCGAGGGCCGAGCGAGCCATGTCAATGAGCCTGCGAGCGATGCTCCCCTCGGTCATGATCGCCCCCGCCATTACGAAGAAGGGGATTGCCAAGAGCACCTCTTTGTCGGAGGCGGTGTAGAGGTCGCGTACGATCAGGCTCAGGCCTCCGCCTTCCAGCAGGTGGACGCAGAGGGCTGCCCCTGAGCCAATGACGACGAACAGGGGAGTTCCTGCCAGCATCAGCAGGGCAGTACACAGCACTATCAGCCACAGCTTGCTGAACCAAAGCCCGATCAGCATCCCCATGAGCAGGCCGGGTAGCAGGCCCGCGAGGATCATGTCGCGGGCGCCTGCCGAACGAGGGTTGCTGCGTTGGTAGCGGGCCGGGATGTCGTCGATGTCAAGCCGGAGCTGCCGACCGGTAAAGAAGCGACTGGCGAAGCGCACCGCCATCAGACCGAAGGCCAGGGGCAGTACCAGCTCCGCGACCCACAGGCTGAGTTCCGGTTTCAGGGTGGCCACGCTGACCGCGATGCCATCCTCGATCATCCACTGGTAGGACTCGGCGTCTTCGAAATCTTCAGGGCCGATCCAGCCACTGACTGCCCAAAGTGCGAAGTCGTTCATGTGTCCAGCCAGCTCTTTAGAGACCGTCAGCTTGGCCAGGCTCGGGTTGATGATGTGACCTTTGACGACTTCCAGGGCAGCCAGACAGAGTTGCCAGGAGAACACTGCCGAGATCAGCATGGAGATGCGGTAGAGCAAGGCACTGCCGGTTGGGCTCAGGGCCCGGTCCGCTGCATCGATGCACAGGTGCTTGTCGTCCCGGGTAGCAAGGCTGGCGCCGAGAAAGGCGACCCAGAGCATCAGCAATAGAGACAGCTTTACCGGGTCAGCGATCTCCAGGGAGAAGCTCTGTGACTCTCGGTTCAGGAAGTCAAGAAAGACCAGTCCGGTCATGGCCAGGGTGGCGAAGAAGATGATCGCCGTTTCCAGGCGATCCAGCAGCCGGTCAACCAGATCCAGCAGGCGAGCCAGGTAGTGATAGATGCCGCCGATAATTAAGATCAGTGCAAATATCAGCTTGAGCAGAACAAACTCGCGCAGGAAGTTGCGGAGGGCGTCCCAGGCGGTGTCCCAGGCCCGCGAGGCCAGATCGAAGGGGGCGAAGACCCGATCGAGCAGTGACTTTGCGGACATTGGCAGAACTTTGGTCTTTAGTTGCCCTTGCGGAAGGCTTCCAGCGCTGCGTAGACAGCGTCTAGCTGATCGGAGCCGACCACCTCGCGGAACTGCTCATGGACACCGCGAGTCGCATCAATAAAAGGCTTCAGCTCGGCCTCGCTGGGCTGGCGTACCGTTACTCCAAGCTCAGCAAAGTTGGCCAGCAGCGCTGGCTCCAACTCTCGGACCAGGCGTCGCCCCAGCTTCTGATCTTCGAGGCGGTTGCCGGTGACGATCTGCTGCAGGTCTTCAGGTAGCGAATCGAACCATGCCTTGCTGTAGACAATGGCAGCAGGCTGGAAGATGTGGCGGGTCAGAGTCAGGTGCCGGGTCGGCTCATACCAGCCCGAGGCCTGGGCGTAGAGCGCGGTATTGTCGAAGCCGTCGACGGTGCCGCGCGACAGAGCATCAAGGACTTCTGCGGTCGACATAGCGAAGGACTGCACACCAAGGGCCTTGTACATGGCCTTGTGGACGTTGCTCTCCTGGGTACGCATCTTCTGGGTACGCAGGTCATCAAGGCTGTTAACGGGTTGTTTGGTGTAGAAGGACCGCCAGCCATTCTGGGCCCACATGGTCATGTGGATTCCCCGCCGTCGCAAACGCTTCTGCATTGGCGTGAACAGCACCCCATCGAGCACATGGTCAGCCTCTTCGTTGCTGCGGAACAGGTACGGCAGCTCTGGCAGGTCGAGCTGTGGCACGTTGGCTCCGGTAGCCAGAGCGCTGGTAGTGAAGCCACCTCCTTGCAGCCGACCACCGTCGCGGATGTCCTGAATCATCTCTACTTCACCACCCATGGACCCGCCGGTGAACAAGCGAACCCTGATGCGCCCTTTTGACTCTCGCTCTACCCGCTTCTTGATGTCTTTCAGTTGGTCGCTCCAGGGGGTGTTCTCTGGGGCTACTGTGCCGAAGTTGAGCGTGAATTCCGGCTCTTGACTGAGCAGCGGCTCTGGGCCGCTGATGATGGCCAGCAGCAGGACGCTGAGGCCCAGGCTCAGGGCGGTGAGGATGCGGGGGGAGGGGGTCATGGTCTCTCTCCAGTGGTGGTGGGATGGTCCCTGGTAGGGCCGTCTCATCAAGCAGAAGGGGTCAGACTGGGAGAACCCAGCTTCCCTCCGCTCCAGTTCGTTACTCCGCGAACAGTTCGTCGATCTGCTCCAGGAAGGCCTTGGCCTTGGCCTTCTCGATGTTCTGCTCTGGGATCATCTCGGGGAGGACATCAGAGGGGGTGTTGATGACGTGCTCCAGCAGCGACTTGAAGAGGGCTCGGTCCTGAGCCTTCTCGGCGTAGGCATCTGCATAAAGGACGTAGGTGCCGAAGTACTCGGGATTCATCTCCTTGGCTCGCTCGAAGTACTCTTTGCTCTTGGTCATGTCGCCGCCAGCGAAGCCCGGAGCGACTGCGTAGAAGGCACCCCAGTAGCGCACCGGACCCGCGTAGAAAGCAGTCTCGTCAAGTGCAAGACAGTGGGTCATCATTTTTGCGATGTAGCCTTTGTACTTGACCAGGGTCGCGAAGCCCTGGCTGCGAGCCCACTTGCCGAGGTTGGCTGCGGTCCAATAGATGGCCATCTGGTCATCAAGCTGCAGGGCCGTGACTGCATCGGCGGCTTTGGTGCCCTTGTCGATCTGGGCCTTGAAGGCAGCGTCGACAGCCATAGCCCGTTCACCATAGGTGGTGCCAGCCTCAAACAGTGGAGCCTTAGCCGCGACCAGCCGCTTGGCGTAGTCATCTGCAGGTTCGGCAGGGACGTTCGTGTAGCCGTCAGCCATCAGGTAGTAAGAGCGGGACAGCAGGGTCAGTGCATCTTGCTGGTTAGGCTCGGCAGCGATTACCGCCTCGAGGGTGCTGATGATCTTCTGCAGCCCTTCTTTGCTGCCGCGATCATTGGTCCACATGGCCATCGCCTCGTCGTAGCTGGCGGCAGCACTCGAGCCGGAAGCTGTGGTGGCGCTCAGTCCGCTGGTGTAGGTCTTGCAGCCCATCACGGGGAGCAGGAGAAGAGCAGCGGCGACGGCTGCAAAGGGACGAAGGGTGGGGTGGTTCATTGCCATGGGGCCTCCTGCCGTGCCAGCTCAAAAGGGCGGTTGACGGCGCTGGTTGTCGAAACAATCGCGGCGGAGTCTACCGGAGCGCCGACGCGGGTCAAGGAGTCTGATATGGTTGGCCGCGCCTCGGTTTTTAGAGGCCGCTTTCAGCGGGAGTCAGCCCATGAACAAGGTGCAGGAATCAGCCATCGCCGCCATACAAGACATCAGTCATGGCGCGACCTTGCTGGTAGGTGGCTTTGGCCTGTCGGGAAATCCCGAGAATCTGATTCGGGCCCTCCATGAGCGCGGCACTGCAGGGCTCACTCTGGTGAGCAACAACGCTGGTACCGACAATTGTGGTCTTGGGGTGCTGCTGCAGTCGCGACAGGTGAGCAAGATGGTGGGTTCCTATGTGGGTGAGAACAAGGAGTTTGAGCGGCAGTTCCTGGCCGGAGAGCTGGACGTAGAACTCTGCCCCCAAGGCACCCTCGCTGAACGTATGCGTGCCGCGGGAGCTGGCATCCCGGCTTTTTACACTCCCACTGGAGTTGGAACGCTGCGCGCCGAAGGTCGCGAGGAGCGGGACTTTGGCGGGCGCAGCTACCTCCTTGAAGAGGCCTTGCATGGCGACTTTGCTTTTGTGAAGGCTTGGAAGGGCGACACCCACGGCAATCTGGTGTTCAGGAAGACCGCCCGCAACTTCAATCCATTGGTGGCCAAGGCTGCGCGGATCACCATTGCAGAGGTGGAGGAGCTGTTGCCCGCCGGCGAGCTGGATCCGGATGATATTCATCTTCCTGGGATCTACGTGCAGCGAATCCTCAAGGGTGAACACTACGAAAAGTGGATTGAGCAGCGAACCGTTCGAACTAGAGGAGATGCTGGCGATGCCTCTCACCCGTGAACAGATCACCTGGCGGGTTGCCCGCGAGCTCAATGACGGCGACTACGTCAATCTCGGCATCGGCATGCCTACCCTCGTCGCCAACCACGTCCCACAGGGTGTGGAGGTGGTTCTACAGAGCGAGAATGGTCTGTTGGGCATTGGTCCCTTTCCTTTTGCGGGTGAGGAGGACGCCGACCTGATCAACGCTGGCAAGCAGACCGTGACCACCATTCCCGGCTCGGTGTTCTTCGACAGCTCAGAGAGCTTTGCCATGATCCGCGGCGGCCACATCGATCTGGCCATTCTTGGCGCCATGCAGGTTGCCGAAAACGGTGACCTGGCCAACTGGATGATTCCCGGCAAGATGGTCAAGGGCATGGGCGGTGCTATGGATCTGGTCAACGGGGCCAAGCGGGTGATCGTGACGATGATCCAGTCCAGTAAGAGCGGCAAGTCCAAGCTGGTCAGAGAATGCAGCCTCCCGCTTACCGGTCTCGGCTGTGTGGACCAGGTGGTAACCGACCTTGCCGTCATGGATGTGACCACCGATGGCTTTCTGGTGCGAGAGCTGGCACCTGGAGTGGGTCGCGAAGAGTTCTCTGCTGCCTGTGCGGGGAGGCACAGTTTTGCCAATGATCTTTCGATCATCGAGGTGCCCAACCGATGAGTACTGAAACAGAAATCCCCCTGGCCCTGACTTTTGATGATGTGCTGCTGCTGCCTGCGCACAGTCAGGTCCTACCCCGCGATACAGATGTCAGCACTCAGCTAACCGAACAGATCCGGTTGCGGATACCGCTGGTCTCTTCGGCGATGGACACGGTGACGGAGTCTGCAACCGCCATTGCCATGGCTCAAAATGGCGGTATGGGCATCATTCATAAGAACCTCAGTGTGGCCGCGCAGGCCCAGGAGGTTTCGGTGGTTAAGAAGACCGTGGCTGGAATGATCTCGGATCCCATAACCGTTGATCCGGATTCCAGCGTGCGAGCAGCCTTGGAATTGATGCGAATCCATCGGATCTCCGGTGTTCCGGTTACTGCTGCAGGCAGCCTCGATCTGGTGGGTATCCTCACCAACCGTGATCTTCGGTTTGAGCGGGATCTGGACCGTAAGGTCGGTGAGGTGATGACCAGCACCGGCTTAGTGACTGTGCCAGAGGGCACTACCCTTGAGCAGAGCAAGGATCTGCTACAGGAGCACAAGATTGAGAAGCTGCTGGTCGTTGACAGCAGCGGCGCTCAGCTGCGTGGGCTGATCACCATCAAAGACATCATCAAGAGCGAGCGATATCCCGATGCCATTAAGGATGGCCTCGGTCGGCTGCGAGTTGGCGCTGCCGTCGGCGTCGGTGCGGATCGCGAGGAGCGGGTTCAGGCGCTGGTCGATGCGGGCTGTGATGTGGTGGTCATTGATACCGCGCATGGTCACTCGCAGATGGTCATCGATGCGGTGACCGCGACTCGGGCTACCTGGCCCGGGCTCCAGATTATTGCCGGAAACGTCGCCACTGCCGCAGCCACTGAGGCTTTGATCAAGGCCGGTGCCGACTGCGTCAAGGTGGGCATTGGGCCCGGCTCTATTTGCACTACCCGGGTGGTTGCAGGGGTCGGTGTCCCTCAGCTGACCGCTGTCCAGCAAGCCTCTAAGGCAGCCCATCGTCTGGGCAAACCCATTATTGCTGATGGTGGAATCCGCTCTTCGGGCGACATCGCCAAGGCCATTGCCGGCGGTGCTGACGTGGTGATGATCGGCTCGCTCTTTGCTGGTACCGAGGAGAGCCCCGGGCAGGTGGTGCTGTACCAGGGTCGTCGCTACAAGACTTATCGCGGCATGGGCTCACTGGAAGCGATGCAGCAGGGCAGCTCTGACCGCTACTTCCAGGACAACGTCGACGACCCCCTCGCTGGGCTTGAGGGAGAGAGCGCAGGTCCCAAGCTGGTGCCCGAGGGCATCGTCGGAAGGGTTCCTTATCGTGGGCCTATCGCGGACTCGGTGTATCAGCTGGTAGGTGGCCTGCGGGCCTCGATGGGCTATACCGGCAACGGGACCATTGCTGCTATGCACCAGGGTGCGGGCTTTGTCAGGATCACCTCAGCAGGTCAGCGGGAGAGTCACGTGCACGACGTGATCATCACCCATGAAGCGCCCAACTATCGGGTCAACTGAGGCTCTGCCCAGCTTAGGGCTCAGCGCTGTTACCGGGCGCTAAAGTCAGCCTGGCTTCAGCCCTTCTTGACCGAGGGGCGAACCTCGACCACGCCCCCGCGAGGGCCGGGGACCGCACCGACGATGAGGATGAGATTGCGCTCGGTATCGACGCTGTGAACGCGCAGGTTCTGAACGGTGACGCGCTCATTGCCCATGCGACCTGGCATCTTCTTGCCCTTGAGGACATGGCCGGGAGTCAGTCGGGTGCCGATGGAGCCACCGTGACGGAAGAACTCGTGAGTTCCGTGGGTGCGCAGGAAGCCGCGGAAATTGTAGCGCTTCATGACACCCTGGGTGCCCTTGCCCTTGCTGGTGCCCGACACATCAACGAAGCTGGCCTCGGCCAGAACGTCGACCTTGATCTCGGCGCCTACGGCGAGGTCGTCTCCGGGGTCGCTATCGAGGCGGAACTCGTGGAGATGCTTGCGGGGAGCGATGGTCTGCCCAGCGGTCGCTGAGGCCTTGTTGAACTGTCCCGCGTCGGGGCGGTTGGTTCGGTTGGCGCTCTTCTCAAGGTAGCCCACCTGGACAGCTGAGTAGCCTTCTGCGGCTGCAGTGCAGTGCTTGATGATGACGTTGGGCTCAGCATGGATGACGGTCACGGGAACGACCTTGCGGGCCTTCTCATCGAAGGTCTGGGTCATTCCCTCTTTGGTACCGAGGATTCCGAGGGACATGTTCGCTCCTTGCTTCATTGCTCGCGACCGGGGTCGGGCCAGCGGAAGCCTGTTTGCCAGTGCATCTGGCCGGCGGATTGTACGGGTTGCCTAAGCGGTGTCAAGCAGGGCTTTGCCTGGCGCTGCGGCCGCTCCCAAGGACCAGCGGCCTCCAGCAGGAGCCGGAGACCGCTGATGGGAGTCTTTGGGAAGCTCTGCGAGGGCGCCTAGAAAGGCAGACCTCCACCGAGTCCGCCCAGGCCGCCAGCGAGGTCCAGGCAGGAGGTCAGGGTGCTGGTGTCGCCCGGCTCGGTTCCCATGATGAAGGTGACCGAGCTGTCCAGGTTGATCATCTCGCACATGCCTGTGCCAGTTACGGTGAACTGGATGACTCCACTCTCACCGGCACTGAGGGTCAGCGGCGCGCCGCCCAGGTAGCTCACCTGGGGGCTGTCCGATACCGGCAGGATACCGGCAAGGGTGCCCCCTTCGGTAACCGAGTTGATGGTCCCTGCACCGCTACCGGTGTTCTGGATGGTGACGTCTACGGTTCCTGAGGTGACCTGCAGGTAGAGAGGCCCTTCCATTCCGGGCATGCTTCCGCCAGGCATTCCGCCGCCGGGAAGGCCACCTCCTGCGCCGCCGAGGAGGCTGCCAAGATCAAAGCCGAGATCGAGCAGGCTGGTGGCGCCGACCACGGTCCAGCTGGGGGCGCAGGCGCCGCAGTCCTCGGTTACCTCTGCGGTAAGGGGGATGGTAGTGGTGGCTTCGTCCTCATCGTTAGAGCTGATTACCAGCGAGGCAGACTTGACGCCGATGTCGCTGCTGCCCGGGTCGAAACTCAAGGTCAGGTTTACCGGGGCGGCATCTGCGTAGATGGTACCGCCGGCATAGCCACCCACGGTGAACAGCGCAGCGTCGGTGCCGGAGATGCTGATGTCGCTTACAACGAGGTCACCATCACCAAGATTCTGGATGGTCAGAGTGTCGCCAATAGGCGCCTGGTTCTGCGCGATGGCGCCGAAGTCAACAGCGCCGGGAGCGACCTCAATATCACCGCCGCTGGGCTCGACGGAGTCATCATCGTCACCCACGGAGTCATCGTCGTCGCCCGGGTCAAGGTCAAGGTCGTCCCAGTCGACCTCGCAGTCGACGCTGGTAGAGCAGCCGCCCAGGGCGACGGTGAGGATTTGGTCAGCTCCAGCGATAACA
This sequence comes from Deltaproteobacteria bacterium UBA6601, assembly GCA_002433485.1. Classification (GTDB taxonomy): domain Bacteria; phylum Myxococcota_A; class UBA796; order UBA9615; family UBA9615; genus UBA6601. The sequence continues at coordinate 45,272 of DJIF01000059.1, read as the reverse complement.
ATCTCGATGGTGCCCACAAAGTTGCCCGCGGTCGCCGGTGAGAAATAGACCGAGATCACCTCACTCTGACCGGCGGAGACGGTAGCGGGGAAGATGGCCGGTACCTGATAAAGGGAGAACGCTTCCGCCGTACTGCGAATCTCCTCGATGGTCACTGACTCTGAGCCATTGTTGAATAGCTCGATGGCCTCGTTGGTGGAGAAGTCATTGGGCGCTGTGTAACCGAAGTCAATGGTTCCCGGCTCAGCTACCAGTGCGCTGCCGTCAATGCTGCCCGTAGAGCGATTGTCCGAACAGGCAACAGAGAACGCAAGCACGGCCGGGAGGCCGAGGGCAAGAAGCCTGTCGAGTGAGCGGAGGATGGCGGGTCGGTTCATGGCTGTAGCACTCCAGGGAGGTGTTTGTTCCAATTCGGTCGCTTCGATGGGGGCTTCTGCCCGGGGGCAGTGGTTCCTTCTACAGAGCTATATCGATGCAGAAGGCGCGAGGATTATATGCGTTGACATCTTTCTGACAAGTGCAAAACACAAGCGTCTAGCTTGAGCACCCCAAAAGCTGGTCTTTTTGGTCGAATCAGAAGGTGTATTTGACGAAGATATTGGTGGCCAGCCCCATGCCGATCAGGGGGGCGCCGCCGCCAATGACCACGTTGAAGTCCACGTCCAGTCCCAGGGAGAAGTGGGATAGCTTGGTGTAGTACTCGATACCTACTCCACCCTGGACGAGGCCCAGGGGGCGACCCTGCAGGATGCCGCCGTACTCGCTATTGATGCGGCCAACAATGGTTGGACTCTCGAGATCAACCAGGGGAGGGGAGTAGCCCACACCGCCACCAACGTGGCCCGAGATGTTGAGTCGCTTAACCCGCTTACCACCGAGGTTGGGGCCGGCTCGAACCGCAGCAATGGCGCCAAAGATCCGGAAGTCGCCCTGAATTACTGAGGGCAGACCGAGGCGGTCGTTGGCGTCTTCGGAGATGCCCGTTCCATTAGTGATGACCTGAAAGAATGAGCCCTCAACGGCCAGGGTGAAGCCCAGGGTGTCTACGATGTCGTAGCCAAAGGAGAAGTCGATCTCGGTACCGCTGGCCGCCGTCCCGGTCCGGGAGACGTTGTCGCCTTTGATGTCACCCAGCCAGAATAGAGGGCCGATGTTGATCTTGGCGTAGGCTCCCTTGACCACCTCTCGGGCTGGTCGCTTGCGCTTGGTCTTACGACGGTCGTCCCGGTCGCTCGGACGCACCCGCTTGCGCCGTGCATCTCGATCGAGATCGAGGTCGTCGCCGTCATCGTCGTCATCATATTCACCGTCATCGTCATCGTCATCGTCATCGTCGCCGTCGTCGTCGTCTTCTTCATCTTGGATTTGAACGACCAGGGACTGCTCCGCAGCAACGGCTGCAGGGCTAAACGCGAGCAGAACCAGAAGGCTCAGCAAAAGGGTTAACAGGCGGGAGAGTGGGGTGGACATGGACTGTTCTCGCGGCGACTTCGATCAACCCTGGGAGTTGAACACGAAGGGGTAGGAGACGATGACGATGCCGCCACCCTTAGGAGCAGGGAAGCGCATGCGCATGAAGCGGGAGTTGATGCACTTCTCGACGATGGGATTGCGCAGCGTAGAGGACTTGGTACTCGCTGTGGAAACAGAGCCGTCCTTGGCAATGACGAACTTGACTACAACCTTGCCGAAGAGCTTGGGATTCTTGTTGAGCTCTTTCTGGTAGCAGTAGCGAATCTTAGCGAGATGTTGCTTAACTACGCGGTCAATGATCGACTTGTCGAGGGCGCCGAGAATGATCGGGTCACCGGTGCCAACACCAGGTGCTCCGCCACCCTTTTTGCCATAGAAACCTGCTCCCCGACCGTAGCCTGAGGCTCCCATGCCAGTGCCGCGGGTGCCCATTCCGCCGAGTCCGGCTGCGGTTCCACCACCGCCGAGGCCTGAGCCGCGGGAGCCGAGACCACCGGCGCCGAACTGGCCGTACTGACTTCCGATCAAGCCGCCCACAGCGCTGGAAACCGAGTTGTCCAGACCGCCGGTGCCGAACATGCTGGTGTCGGTCATCTGGTTGAGGTCTGCGAGCAGTCCGGTTGACTCGGCGATCTGCTTGTCGAGTTCAGACTTCTGGATTGCTACCTTGGAGCCCTTAGCCTTCTTGAGCTTGTGCTCCTTCTTGCCGGTCTTACCTTCTTCCTCTTTGGCCTTGGCACCTTCGCCGGCGTCTTCATTACCTGAGGGTTTCTTCTCTTTCTTTTCCTTCTCGACCTCCTGAACCATCAGCTCCACGAAACGATCGGGGATGGTGATGACCTCCTGGCTGGCATCGTAGGGGGTCAGCATGAGGTTGATGGCAAGCGCCCCACCTAAGAACAGCAGTGCCGCGAGCACCCCGAGGTAAAGCCAATCGGTGTCTTTGCCGAAGGGGGTCGGGAGCACCTTGGCCTTGTGTACCCGGTGGATGAAGAACACCACATGGCCGATGTCGTTAACGAAGCGCTCGTCGCCGCCCAGTTCGACCTGAAAGTAGCCACCCTTTTGGCCGGCTACCTGCTTGCTGGTGGCGCGCCCTGAGGAGATCAGATCTGCGGTGGTGGTGCGATTACCAGCCGATTCGATGAAGCCCACTGAATCGTTGGTGAAGTTGACCAGCACCGCCCCATCGCTCTGCTCGACGATGGGGAAGTGGTCGCTGGGTAGGCCGTCTGAGGCCACAAAGAAGTCTTGTGCCAGCTTGCGAGAGCGGACTTCGTCGAAGCCAAAGCCGAAGGGCAGCAGCAGGAAGATCAACAGGGAGAGCACCAGAGTGCTGCTCACCAGTTCCCGTTCTTTTTCCCGCTTGCGCTCACGTTCCAGTAGGAAGATGCCCTTGTCGACCGAGCGCAGTGCGCTGGCGTCATTGCGATTTTCAATGAGGAAATCCCGCAGCGACTCGTGGGCGGTCATTGCCACCTCGCGCTTGGCGATGGGCATGAGGTCGTGGTCGCTCAGTTCGGGGTTGCCCTCGTGGGCATCTTTAAGGAGCACCCGGCTTCGTACCCGTAGGGCGCGCAGGTAGAAGTCGCCAGCGTCACCTTGCTTCAGGTCTTCGGGGGTGTTCTCGAAGGCGCGCTCATAGTGCTCGCGACTCTGCTCCATCTTGCCCCGATTCATCAGGCATTCAGAGAACAGTGCGTTGAGTTCGAAGTCGTTCTTGCGATCCTCGAACTCCAGCAACACTTCGGCAGAGTCGCACATGCCACGAATGCGGCTCTTGGTTCGGGCGTTGAGATAGAGAGTCTCGTGAATACTGCGGTATAGCTCCTCGCGGGCCGCGGTCTCAGCCTCGCTTGGGCCCCACAGATAGACCTCCTCGTCGGGCTTTAATTCGAAGGTCTTACCGGCCCGTGACATGGCATACACCTTATTGGGGTCCATGCCTGCGATGAGCATCAGTACGTCGTCTTTGCCGTCGCGACGGACTCTGGTGGCCAGGACCACGTCTTCAACAACGCGCTTTTCATCGAGGTCGTCGTAGATAACGTACTCCCGCTCAAAGTCCTGGAACAGCTCGGTCCAGCTCTGGCGAAGTTCACCCTTGGCAGCCATCTGTTTGGCGATGGGCATCATCTCATCGCGGATGAAGTCTTCGTAGTCCGGTCGCTCGAACATCTCGAACTGGGGCGGCACCAATGGCACATTGTCCCGGTTGCGCTTCATTGCCTTCTCAAAGGCCTTCTTGGCTTTGGTGGTCCAGTCGTCCTTGTAGTCGCGCAGCGGGTTTGGCGGCTCTAGCTTGGCCAGCCGCTCCTCTTCCGCGGCCTCGCGCTCCTCTCGGATCTCCTCAACGATAGAGTCCTTGATGCGCGCTCGGAAGACTGCGCTGGCTTCTTCCCGGCAGCGCTTCGCCTGAGCGCTGGGGCTGCTCATGGCTGCTACTTCGGCGGCCACCTCGTCGCTGAGTACGCTGCGGCAGAACTCGACGCCACGGAAGGGCTCGCTGCCGCCGGTCTCCTGTTGTTTCTTTTCGTGGCGTTCGCGGGCCTCTGCCTGCCGCTCGTTGTGCTGCTTGCTGGCCTTGTCGAGGGACTCTCGCTGTTTGCGATTGTACTTGCTGCGGCTCTTGGCCATGCGCTCTTCAGCTTCTGCAGCCAGCTCTTCATTTTCTTTCTTCAGCTCCTCAGCGCGCTTGGCGGCGCGCTCGGCGGCCTCCTCGGCAGCGTCAGCTTTCCACTTTTCAATGAGGGCCGCGTCACTATCCGGGATCCTCGGTGGCTCCGGGATGCTGATCTGCTTGACCATGAAGAATGCCGAGCCCAGCACCAGGATGGTGGTGAGTAGACCAGATGCCACTCGGATGGGCTTGGTGCGGCGATCACCGACGTATACAGCTGGGGTTTCGGGGCCAAAGTGCTTGACGTTGAGGACGGTGTTGGACCAAAGCTCAGCGATCTCGAGCACTTTGGGCGCCTTGCGGTCGATACCAATGTCCGATTGGGCAGTGCCAGAGCGAAGGATGAAGTCCATGGCGTCTTCAGCCTGTTCGGCTGCGGGGTCAGCTGCGGGGTCGGACTCAATGGGAGCTGGGCCCTCGTCAGTGACCTCCTCAGGTTCGGGCCAAAGCACGCCTACCTTGATGCTGGTCTTACCCAGGACAATCTCATCGCCGTCTTTGACTGCGCTGTTGTTGACCGCCTCACCATTGAGCTGGGTTCCAGACTCACTGCCCAGATCAAGGACAGTCACAGCACCGTCTTCACCGATCTGGACCGCGGCGTGGAGGTCTGCGAGAGCCTCGTCGTTAATCTGCAGAACGGCAGCGCCACCCTTGCCGATGGTGACCATCTCCTGCTCGAACTCCTGAGTGCCAGCCTCGGTGCCGTCGACGGAGATGGAAAAGGAGAGGGTTGGGAGCGAATCCTGCTCGGCCATGTGGCGGGTCCTCGTAGCTCAGGGGGTTCGGAGGCTTAGGTGGCCTCCCGGGTGAAAAGGAACTCTTTGCTGCTCTGCTCGGGGTTGGCACCCCGTTGATGGGCTTGGGCTTATTGCCTCGCTTCTCGAAACTGCGGGCGCTTAGCGAACCTGGTTAACGGAGTCGATCATCTCTTGATTGAAGTTTTCCTTCAGCCGGATCAACGGGTTGAAGGAAGACTGCCTCTTGTCGAGGAGATAGGCGCCATGGGGCTTCTTGAGTTCGCCATCGATGGAGACGTCCTCGAAGTCGATTTCCGTACGCTTGCGATACCGCACGTCGGGTTCATCGCTCTGGGCGATGGCCACCGGCGTAGCCATCAGTAGTCCCAGACCGAGACTGAGAATCAAGGTAAAAGCTCGTTTCATAGCTCTGTCGCTCCTTTTGAGGCGGCCATTGTGCCAGAGAATGCAGCACTATCGAAGGATTGCTGTGATTCCCTGGCTAGTTTGACTGCTCTCCTCCATCAGAGTTCCCGGAATCTTCGTTGCTGGAAGGC
>DJIF01000059.1:0-39483 GCA_002433485.1 Deltaproteobacteria bacterium UBA6601 | reverse complement strand
TTCGGCTGGAGCCTGTTCGGCTGGAGCTTCAGCACCGCTGGCTGCCTGCCCATCTCCGGCGGCGGTTTCGTCGGCGGCTGGCGCTGCTTCTCCTTCGGCAGTGACCTCCGGCTCGGGGATTTCGATTTCGGCCCCAGAGGTCCACTCCTCCTGATCCACCAGGGACTTGCCCTCTTCGTCGACCAGCGCATAGCGGTAGTACTCCAGCATGAACTCATCTAGATACTGCCCCTGCTCCTCCATAAAGAAGAAGTCTTCCGACTCAATGGCGAATTGGCTCGCTTCCAATTGACTTATCAGGACCTCAGCCCAGGAAGGATCCTGAGAGACTTCCTTGTACTTGAGGAAGACCCGCTCGGCTCTGGCGATCTGGGCTTTCAGCTCGACTGCTTTCTTCTTGGCTTTTTCTTCCAGCTCCTTGAGCTGACGTTCCATCTCAGCGAGTTCGGCAGCTACCCGCTCCTCTTCAGTGATGTCGGCATCCACCCGGGCAAGCCATTGCTCGACGTCACTGTTGGCTTCGTTGCAGCTCTTCAGTGTGGCGTAGGTCTTGCGTGCGTCCTTGTATTTCTTTTGGAACAGGTGCTGGACGATTCCCTTGTTGAGGAGTGCGGTCTCCTGGCACTTCTGAATGCCGAGGATCTTGTCGTATTGCTCGATGGCCGAGTCCATCTCAAGGATCCCGCGATAGGCGATGCCCATGCCAATCAGAGCTTCGATCTGACCGGGGTACTGGGTCAAAACCTTTTGGAAGGACTTTGCGGCTAGCTGGTAGTCCGCCGCCTTGACCGCGATTAGACCGAGGTTCATGTTGGCCTCGAGGTTTTCAGGGTCCAATTCCAGGGCCTTCTTGAACTCAAGAACCGCAGCTTCTTCGTTGTCCTCTTTGAGCCAGGTCAGGCCGAGGTTGTTGTGGATGTCGGCATCTTTTTCGTCGATGCGCAGGGCATTGGCCGATGCCATCTGGCTCATGCGATAGCGCTCAGCGAGGAAGTAGATGCGCGCCAGAGTCTTTTGTGCTCGCGTGTCCTCGGGATTGTCGAACAACAGCTTCTGGATCACTTCGACCGCCTCGTCGTAGCGGCCGGCCTCACCTAGAGCGCCAGCGTAGTTGTTGATCATGTCGGCGTCTTTGGGGTTCGCCTTAAGGTAGCTCTCGTAGATGGGCAGAGAGTCCATCGCCTTGCCAGCGCTGAGCAGCGCTACGGTCAGATTCTGGACCGCGGCGGTGAATCCGGAGTCGGCCGACAGCGCTCGGCGGTAGAGGTCGATCGCTGCGTCGTAGCGGCCCAGCTTGGATGACGCCAGCGCGGCGTTGTAGCAGCCCCTTGCGTGGGGCTTGTCGAACTCTTCGCCAATGTCGCAGGCTGTGCTGAATTGTGTGAAGGCCCGCTCGTAGTCGATCTTGCCGCTCTCTCGCCCTTCGGTGACGAGTTCTACTCCAGCCCGGAAGGAACCCTCGGGGTCTTCGGGGTCTTGCTCTCCGCTGTTGCTGCTGCCGCCCTTGGGGCAGCCCTGCAGAACCAGGGCTAGACCGGCGAGCAGCAGGAGCGTAACGCTGCGTAGCTTGTTTGGTTTTGGTGTCGTCATGTTCTTGTTTCCCATCGCCCGCTTAGAGCTCAAAGTCGGCGGTGGTGTAAGGATTGGAAGTGTAGTCCGGCGTCGGCGTTTGCTCTGCGTTGGCGGGGTACTCTTCGGGGCGTAGACGAGATAGCTCCTGTAGAGCCTTTACCGTGAAGGGGCTGTAGACGCCCAACTCGTAGCTCTTCTCCCGCGCCTTGGTAAAGGCATCTACTGCCTTGTCGACTAACGGGTAGGCCTTATCTTCGAGGCCAAACTTGTAGATGGAGCACTGGTCTTCGTCGAGCTTCTTGGGGCAGGGAGCTTTGCGTAGGGTGTCGGCAAAGTTTCCGTACAGGGTACCGATCCGATAGAGGGCTGCGATACCCCACTCGCCCTGCTTGAGGTTGAGGACGTCCACGTACTTCTTCTCGAGCCCGCCGACTCCCTCCATCTTGCCCTTCAGTGCCTTAGAGGCCTTCTTGGTGTCGGCCGGGATGGTCTTGGCGGCGTATTTGCTGAAGTCGGTCTCCAGCAGCTCAAAGCGCATCTCCGCTACTGCCTTGGCGGCCTTCTCCGCTCCTGGCTTGCTCTTGTTTTTGTCGTAGAAGCGCAGCCCTTCTCGGTAGTGCGCCAGCTGCTTGTCTCGCTTGCTGATCAGCTGACCGTAGGCAAGGTGGGCTGCCATGGCCAGGTCAAAGGCTGCAGCGATCACCTTCTTGTCGCTGTAGATGGACTTGAGTTGGGCCTGGGCCTCGCTGCTGCGGCCGGCCTTGCGCAGCATCTGCGCGATCTTCATACGGGTGGCCAGGACGTCGTCGCCATCGGGCCAGCTCTTCATGTAGTCGCGGAAGTCCTTGATGGAGCCGTCAATGTCTCCCAAGGCTTCCTTGTAGAGAGCGGCGTCGTAGAGGCCGTCGCGGGAGGTGGCAAAACCCTGTTCATCAAAGCCCGGATCCTTGTCATACAGGGTGCGGAACAGGCTGGCCGCTCGGTCATAGGTGGCCGTGCTTTGGTAGTGAGAGGCTAGCTCTGCGACGCTCTTCTCATACAGCTTGGCCTTGGCGCTGTCCTTACCCAGTGGTTTGGGAAAGTTGTCTACGAACTCGTGACGAAGCTCGATGCGCTTGCTTTTCTGACCGATCTTGCCGAAGTAGAAGGCCGAGTTATAGAGGGCGATGTCGCGGACCTTGCTGTCGGCGAACTCTTTGTAGAAGTCGAGGAAGGCGGTGGCAGCTTCGGTGTCTTTGCCACCGGCGGCGTGACCTTCGGCAACCTTGAAGGTGGCCCTTTGGTAGATGTCTCGCAGCTCACCCTTGAATTTGCGGGTCTTGCCGATCTGGTCGTTATTGTAGAACTCGCGGGCCGCCTCGTTCAGCTTCACCCAGTTCTCGATGCGACTATACGACTCAAGGATCTCGTGGACACCGTATTGAGCCATCTCTGAGCGAGGGTTTGCGCGGATGATCTTGAGGAAGCGCGGGTTGCTGTCGTTGTAGTGATTGCGGTCATGGAGTAGCAGCGCCGCCTTGTACAGGAAGTTCAAGGTCTTCTTGTCTTTGGGCAGGTTTGTGGCGTAGGTGTCGCAAGCCTTGACCAGGCGCGACTCCCAGGGGTGCAGTTCGATCTCAGCGTATCGTCCGGTGCCGGTGCCGGAACGCTTCAACTCGCGTATGGCCTTCTTGGCCTTAGCCGCCAGCTTGCTCTTGATCGGCTTGAGGACCTGCTCAATGGCAAAGATGGTGTTACCGGCAGCATCTTTGAGGAATTTGCCCTTAGGGTCCGCGCTGACCACTTTCTCGTATTGCTCGGTCGCCTGCTCAAAGCGTTTCAACTTATAGAGGACCTCAGCGTGCCAGAAGCGTAACTCGTAGGTTTTGTAGCCGCTCTCGAAGTAGTCCAGATAGCGGGCATAGCCCTTCTCGGCCAGCAGCAGCAGCTTGGCGGAGCGGCGCTTCTCTGCCTGACGGTGGTTGTCGATGGGCACCGAACGCAGGTTCTTCTCGATAAGTCGCTCCGACTCTTTCATCGCTGAGCGGTTGTCCTGGTTTTCCTGGGCCCAGCGGCTCTCTCGTCCATACACCTCTACCAGGCGGTCGATCTCTTCGTTGGCGTCGTCGAACTTGTCCCGGCCCTGGTAGGCCTTGATGATGGAGTTCTGATGCTCCGGATTGTCAGACGCGAAGGGGTTGTCGGCGATCAGTTCCCGATAGGTCTGCACAGCCAGGCTGTTCTTGCCCTGATCCACGTAGATGTTGCCCAGCCTCGCCAGCATCTTGCGGTAGTAGCGCTTCTCGCCGTAGCGGGTGAAGTATTCTTTAGCCGCCTGCAGGTCGCCTTCTTCCGAGAAGAACAGCACCAGGTCCCGGAGTGCTTCCTCCTTCAGAGAGATCCCCGACTGCTCGCCGCTCTCCGCCATGCGCCGGTCGGTCTCGGAAACCAATTCCTTGAGGGTCTCAATGGCGGTGCCGAACTCACCGACGTTGTAGTAGCACCAGCCCATCTTGTAGAGAGCGAAGGTGTAGATCTTGCTGTCCTTGTAGCGGGCCGCCTGCTTGTATGCCTGCAGCGCCTTGAAGGCGTTATTGTTCTTAAAGTAGTACTCGCCAATGGCATTGTGCGAATCTGGCACAAAATCGCTGTTGGCGAAGGTCTTCACCAGCTTCTGGTATTTCTCCAGCGCTTCCTTCTCCTGACCAACGTCGTTGAGCATGAAGGCGAGGAAGAACAGCGCTTCGTCCACCCGCGGGTAGTTGGGGTAGTTCTTGAGAATGATCTGATAGTTCTGGATCGACTTTTTGGTGTAGGCAGCCGAACGACCCGCAACCAGCTGGGGCTCTTTCTCTTTGGCCTGCTGCTTTTCTGGCAGGTCGAACCAGCGGTCATAGCGCTTCTCGTAGTCCTGCATCTCCAGGTTGTACTCGTACTTACTCTGTTCGAAGTAGAGTTCTGCTAGGCGCATCAGCATCTCGGCCTTGGTGTCGGCCGGGAGTCGCTCCTGCTGGGCCAGGATGGACTTGAGCTGGCTGATAGCTTCCTGGCGCTTCTCGTTGGCCTTCTTGCCGTATGCGGCGCGGTTCTTCTCCCGCTCAAAGGCTTTGTAGTCGAGCACTTTTTGTTTGCGCTTCTCGCGACGGCTCTGGGCTTCGGCCTCAGCGACTAGCGACGGGTTTGTGGACAACAGTGGGCCACCCAGGAAGAGGCTGGTTGCCAGGGCTGCGATGGAGAGAGTTGATAGGCTGCGCATGGGCGGGCTTACTCCTTGCAATCGCCGGGTTCTACGCGCTCGTAATAGCCGAGCTCGTCTTCCCAGTATTCGTCGTTGAAGGGCCAGTAGATGAGATCCGGGTTGGTGGCAAAGTCAAACTCGATGCCTTCCTGCACATCCGCTGCTTCGGGGTTGCGGAAGCGGGTCTGGTACTTGCGATACTCTCCGGAGACCACCTCAAAGCGAATCAGCGCTTCTTGGCCCATCAGGTCACCAAGGCCTAGGCGGACCCGATCCAGCTCATTGGCCAGGGCAATTCCGGCGATCTTCATATAGATGCCGCGCTGCTTGCGCAGCATCGGAACCAGCGCCTTACCAACCTCGCTATCTCGCCACTGGGGCTTGAGCTGGCGGATTCGCCGCAGCTCCTTCTCGATCTGTAGCACTCGGTTGTGCGGACCGGCGAAGCGGCGATTGGATTCAACTCGCGCAAATACCGCTTGGGGGAGGTCCCGGTATTCACGGCTGGTGCTGCTGTAGAGGGAGCGGTACAGCTCCTTGAGCGGCTTTTCTCCAGCCGTATAGGGCTCAAGGACACGGTCGATGGTTGCTTGCACCGGTCCGTAGTTGGCCTTGAAGTCATCAAGGATGTCTTCTACGTAGCCGTACTCGCAGATTCGGTAATAGGTGAGCGCTTCCAGGATGCGTGCTTCTGGCACCCAGACCTTGCGGAAGAATGGGCTGTGAATGGTGAGCAGGTGACCGAGGGCTTTGTACTCCTTGTTTTCCGACATGAAGTGGGCCCAGGCCGCTTCGTACAGCGAAGTAGACCAGTGGGTAGCCAGTCGGGGGAGCCGTTCGTAGAGCTCAGCGGCCTTGCTGTACTGCTGCACGCTGTAGCGGATACGCGCCATATTGATGAACGACAGTTGCTTGATCGATGCGATGGTCTGCGGATCACCCCGGAAATCTCGATTGATGATGTCCGCAAACACCTTGAAGGCACGCTTGCGACGGTTCTGCTGGTTGTAGATGACCCCAAGGTAATAGCGCGCCTGAACAAAATGGCGGTTGCTGCGGCCGAGTTTGCTGAAGTTACGCTCCGCCTGCTTATAGTCGCCCTTCTCGAAGTTTCGGATCCCCTGATAGTAGTAGAGGTCGTCTTTGACCTTGCCAGGGTAATCGTCAGGGCTGATCTTATCGATGGACCGGATCAGGTAGATAGGATCGTTGGTCTTGTCTGAGATCGACACCATCTTAGCCAGCGAGTTAGCAAACAGAGCGCCGCTAGACGGGCCCTCTTTGACGACCTTCTGGAAGTAGACCTGAGCAGAGTGGAGCAGCCCCAACTTCTCCAGGGAGCCTCCCAGGTAGTAGTTGATCTTGGCTTCGAACTCCGGGAACTTGCCGGACTCAGCCAGCCGGTAGAGCTTAAGGCTGGCGGTCAGAAACTTCTTCTCTTTGTAGTTTGCGATAGCTGCCTTGATCTTCTTCGGGGTGCGCTTGACCCGGCTATCGGTGCGTTCTGAACCGCGCTCGCGGTTATCGTCCCGGCTGCCTCGGCGGCGACGGATCAGGCTGTCCTCCTGGTCGCTGTCCGTGTTGCTCTCCGTTGTCGCACCGCGTCGCCGCCTGCGGATCATGCTGTCGTCGCTGTCCTCGCTGTCGTCACTGAAGCTGCGTCGACGGCTCGAACGGCTGCGCGGGGCCTCCTCTCGGTCTGCGGAATCGGCCCGACTTCGCTGGCTGTCGTCCTCATCGCGAAGGGCCGGCTTGCTGCGGGTGGTGGTGCCCGCGGTCCCCTGCAGCGCCTCGATCACGGCATCGGAGATCCCAGCCCCTTTGAGGTCAATGATGTCCTGAGCGTTGAGGTTGAAGGTCTCTTCCGCACCTTCAATGGTCGAGATGATGATGTTGTCGGGCACCCCAACAGCAGCCATCTGTTTGATGTCGTCGAGGGTCAGCGCCATTGCTGCTGTCGACAACAGCATGCAGAGGGTGCACGCGAGCGAGGCTACGAGCTTGGTGAGGTTCATGTGCTCAGTCCTGGGTGGAGCGCGGGCGCGGTGGGAAGAAGAAGGAGGCTCCGAGGCTGATCATGAAGTTCTGCTTCATCTCCAGACCGATGTCCCCCTGCTCGCGGTAGACCTGTTCGATGTGGGTGTAGCCGCGCGCGTCGAGGCGTACGCCAATCCACTCATTGAAGACAACTCGAAAGCCGCCACCAGCGTTGCTGACGAAATGCCACTGCTTGACGTAACGACAGTTTTCTTCGTTTTTGTTGATCTCGTACTGATCACCAGAGCATTCGGGCTGCTCGATGATTTCAGTGTCGTCTTCTGAGTAGGCGACACCAATGCCAGCACTGAAGTAGAGGTCGTAGTTGATGATTCTGAGGTTGCCCAGTTCCACCTTGCCGTAAATCGGCGACAAGGCCGCATTAACGACGCCAAGGAAGATGACCTTCGAGATGTCGGGCACCACCTCACTGCCATCCTTGAACTGGTTGGTCAGTGCTTTGTAGTCGTTCTCCTTGAGGTTGGGAAGGTAGCTGATCGTCGTCTCAATGGAGAGCAGATCGTTGATGTGATAGCCGATGGAGGCGCCCACAGCGAAGCGTCGGATGAAGTTGTCGTTGCCGATGTAGCCGACATGCGGGGTGAGCTCTAAGCGTCGGTACTTGAGAAAGAACTTCTTCTGAATGACCTTTACGAGACCGCGCCGTTTGGTGATCTCCGGGACCACCACCTCTTCTTCATCCTGGGCGCTGTCTTCCTCAGAGCCGGGCACCACCACGCGATACTTGTCGTCCAGGCTCTCTTCGTCTTCTTCGTCCTCTTGCGCTTCGCTCTCGGCGCTGTCTTCATCGTCCGCGTCGGGATCTTCGGCGGGGCTCGCTTCCTCGTCCTGGCCCTCATCCTCATCCGCGTCGGGGTCTTCGTAGCGGCCGTCGTCCTCGTCGTCGTCCTCGTCTTCCTCGTCGTCTTCCATCGGCGGCGGTGCGCCGTCACCGGGTGCGGCGGAGGTGGCGGGGATCAAGAGGCCGAGTGCGAGGAGCAGCGTGGCCAGGAACGTAAGTGGGGTTCGAATCATGTTCGGTGTTCCTAGAAAGGCTTGCTCTTGGCGCGAACGGCGCCATCACCGGGGACCCAGAAACTGCCGCCGATGTTGATAATGAAGGTGCTGGGAAAGTCTGCCTTGCAGACCGCGTTGTCATCGGTGTGGCAGGAGATGCGATTGAGCAGCGGGTTGCCGCCCTGGGGACTTGCCAGGTTACGGTTGGCCTCGCGGGCGGTGTCGTCATCAAAGTTCAGTACCTGATCGTAGGTAAGCAGGACCCGCATATCGACCTTGAAGCTGAACCACTTGCTGATGAATACGTTCACGCCGAACCCGAAGTTCAGCATGAATAGATGGTTGATTTGGCCCATGGGGCTGTCAAAGGCATTGGCGACCTCGACAGCAGGGTTGCCCCGGGCGCAGTCGGGACAGCTGAGCATTTCGACGAACTCGTTGCCATAGCCCAGGCCGGCCAGGAAGAAGAAGTCGAGGTTGATGACGGCCATCCCAAAGGGGTTGATCTTCCCGTACATGGGCGTCCATACCGCCGACAGGGTCAGCAGTGCGGCCGGGTCGATGGACTCAAGTCGCTCCTGGGGCGGTAGCAGGCTGAGCACTGCGGTGCTCAGGTTCTTGGTGTTGTTGGCCCCGCCGAGCGCCGCGTAGCTGCCATTGAACTCAAGCCCGAAGCGTTCGTTGAAGTGATAGGTAAGAGCCGCGCCGAAGGTCACCTCGTCGTTGAGCGGGTTGTTGGTGACGATGCCGATCTGCGGCGTGATCTCCAGGCGCTTGCTCTTGATAAAGAACTTGTTGCGCACTTTCACCGCATTTTTATCTGCCGGCGCTCGGGTTGGGACGATGGAGCCTTCATCGCTGTCACCGTCCTGGGCCAAGCCTTGGGATGGGGGCACCAGCAGGAAAGCAGCGGTCAGGGCGGCAAGGATCGAGAGGCGGTTCATTCGGCGCTCCGTGAATGCGCAGGCTGGGGCCCTGAGGCGAGGTGTCTTGGGTGGGACTTTGGACTGTCTACCAGACTCAACGACCCGAAAACTGTTCCTGAAACCGAAGCATTACCGACCTGTGCACCGATTTTGGCGACGATTTTTACCAACTGCCTTTCTGGAGTGTCAAGGAGGTGTCGAGGACCTTTCCTGGTCTTGTCAGCCGGTGACATCTGCCGGGAGCTTCATCTACGATGGAATACTCTCTAACTTTGAGCTATGTCGCGATGTCCAGAACCGCCAGTTTGAGCAGTAGGATTCTTTTTTTTAGCGCCCTCGCCAGTTCTTTACTTTGGGGTCTTAGTGCTGGTGCCGGAGAATCGAAGCTCGACTCGGTTCAGGTCGATACCAATCGCCGTACTTATGTCCTGGGTGATCAGGTTGAGATCAGCCTGGAAAATCGCCGTGGTGAGGACATCTACCTGGTGGGTTGCCAGCCTTATCAGGTAGAGCGTTTTGGTGAGGACCGATATCTGCCCCTGCCTGGCGAAGACTGCGTCGCCGAGGGCGAGGCACAGGCCGTCTCAGCAGGTGAGACCAAGTTTGTTTTTCACCCGGCCAAGGAGCACCTCGATGTGCCGCTGCGGATATCGGTGGTCTATGGGATCGGCTGCAGTCCCAAGCGCGCGCTTTCTCAGGCTCGTTGTCGAGACTTCGGCACGGTTCGTACGCCTTCCTTTCGGGTCCGCTTGAGCCTCGAAGAGAAGCCTTAGCGTCCTTCGAGGGCCAGGCCGCGTTCCAGGTTGAAGTGCATCCAGTCGATACCGCCGCGCCGATCGCGGGCCACCAGCCAGAGGTCGCCGCTGGGTGCTAGCTGATCTGCCGGCGGCATGACCAGTCGATTGATCTTGAGCTTCCCTGCGATTTCATCAAGGTCGCCTTCTTCAGCGAAGAAGCTGTAGTCGGCGGCCATGCTCCCCATGTTGCTGAGCCAACCGAAGTAAGGGCTCTCCTGCCGGCACTCCGTGTCGCCCTGGGTAGTGATGTACAGGTAGTCCTCAATGGCCCCCTCGCGGAAGACCGGACGAAGGACCAGGATGTCCTCGGGGTTGACGAAGGTCACTGGCCCCATCGGCAGCCCCTGATCCTTGCCCTCCTCGTCGAGGTGAAGCAGCATGCCTTCTATATTCGGGTTGCTGTTCGGCAACAATTCGCTCACCGGGCAATCGATGGCCGCGGGGGTGTCGGCGCTCTTGTCGCTGACTACGATGCGGCGCGCAGCATTGATGCCATTTTCGATCAGCTCTCCCAATTCTTCGGCAGCAGCCTCTGCGTCTTCGGGGGTGCCGTTCTGGGGCCCAAAAGTCACCCGTAGGAAAAGCTCCTGGAGGGCCTCTTGCGAGACCGGCACATAGTTCACACTGACCAGCACCACCAGACCTTCCACTCGCTCGGCCGGGCTCAATAGCTCCCAGGCTTCTTCGATCACCGTGCCGTGGGCTGTGTACACAAAGCTGGCGTCGGCACTGAACTGGAAGTCGCGCGGGTCGCGTGGTTCTTCGGCGCTGTCGTCGTCATCGCCGGGCGGCTGGCCGCCCAGGTCGCCGAGGAAATCGCCACCTCCCAGGCAGCCGGTGGCTCCGCCGGCCTCAACGCAGCTGAACCACAGCGCGCCCCACTCGCTATCATCGCCAGCTGGCTGCACAAACAGCGCGTCGAGCTGGGTGGATTCGCCCAAGCTGATCTCGGCGGGAGTTGCTCGGATGCCGGCAATTCGGGCTCGAATAACGCTGGACGGAGGGGTTAGCTCACTCAAGTTGCAGCCCCAAAGGCCTGTGATTCCGAAGAATATCAAGAGCAGTAGTGCGCGGTTTTTCAGAAGCATAGTCATTAGAACTGCGCCTTAAAGCCAATGTTTGGGAGAATGGGCAGGCTGTATAAGAAGGTCCGCTCGGTGTAGTCGAAGTTGTAGACTTTACTCTCAGGGTTTTTGCGGTTGTAGACGTTCAGCATGTCCAGATAGACCGTAAGCTTCCAGCGGGTGAAGTTGAAGTCTTTGTCGATGCGGATGTCCAGGGCGTGGAAGGCTGGCAGGCGATCCGAGTTGTAGGGACCCTGCAGAGCGATGTAGCTGTCGCTGTCGGAGTCGTAGATGGAGTCGGTTACCGGTGTGTCTGGGTTGCCTGAGGTGTAGCGCCAGCGTGCACCGATGCGGAAGCCATAGGGCAACCGATAGGAAGCCACCACGTCGAGGATCACCGGCTGGTCAAAGTCGTACCAGTAGAAGTCCCAATCCGGGCGGTCTCGGCGCTTGCTGCGCTGGAGGGTTAAGGCGACCCATCCCTCGAAGTTCTTCCAGGTCTCCCAGCGCAGGAAGAATTCCATCCCGTAGATGTGACCGTCACCACTGTTGACCCAGGCTGAAGAGAACCCACCGCCCAGGTCGGCTCGTTGGTCAAATACGATGAGGTCATCCAAGCGCTTGTAGAAGCCGATGAGATCTAGGCTGAGGAAGTCGGTGAACTGGATCTCGCTGCCCAGGCTGAACTGGTAGCTCTTTTCAGGCGCCAGGTCGGTGTTGCCGGTTGCATCCAGGATCTCGTAGCCCTGGGGATTCTGGTGGTAGACGCCGGCCGAGCCCTTAATCTCCAGCCTGCGCTGGGGGTCTGGGCTGATCCTGAAGGAGAACCGCGGGTCGAGGGTGTTGAAGCTGAACTGATCTACTACTGAGTAGTGGTCAAAGCGCAGGCTCGGGCTCAGCCGGATGCGCTCGTCGACGAGCTTGAAGCGGCTCTCTACGAACAGTGCTGGCCCAATGCCAAAGTTGCTGTCGGCGATGGTCAGCTGCTCCCGCTCTGCGTTGGGGTCGCTGCCAAAGGTGCGGGTGTCGATGTTGTTGAACGCAAATTCGAAGTCGTACTCACCGACGATGATGTCGGTTCCTGCCATCAGCTCAAGCCAGGGAGCGACGTCGAACTCCGCTTCATCGCGCAACAGAAACCAGTTGGCCAGGGCGTCGACGGTGGCGAACTGGCCGACCCCGAAGCGCTGGATGTCCTGTCCCACCGAGGCGACCAGCTCATTGCGGATGCGATCGGTCCGGGCGGTCCAGGAGACGTTGGTTCGCCAGAAGTCGTTGCGGAAGGAAAACTCGCCCTGGGTCGCGGCATTCTGCGAACTCGGGTCCTCGGATCGGCTTGCGGCCCGGTCCTGGGAGTAGAAGGCCAGCACCGAGATGGCGTGGCCGGGCTTGGGTTTCAGGGTTACCTTGCCTTGGATGTCAGTCCATTGAGGCAGCACAATCCTGCCCAGGTCGAGGGTGTCGGCGGGCAGGATTGCTGGGAGAATGACGTCCAGATAGGAGCGCCTTAGGGCCACTACGAAACCGCCCAGGTTTTCGCCGCTGCCAGGCTTGCGGATGGCTCCTGTTACCGCCGCTGAGGCGTCCAGCAGGTCTGCTTGCAGGAGTCCATGGAGTTCGGGTTCGTAGCGCTCCCGGGTGCGAACATCGAGGATTCCCCCGGTCAAGCGACCATACTTGCTGCCATAGCCACCCGGGTAGAAGTCTACCGAGTCCAGCAGGATTGGCGTCACGATGGAGCGGAAGCCACCGAAGTGGAACAGCTGTGGGACTCGGATGCCGTCTATGTGTGCCGCTGAGTCTTCGGGGCCTGAGCCGCGCACGATGAGCAGGCCAAAGTCAAACGGAGACCGGGCGACTCCCGGTAGGTTTTGGACGATGCGGACCGGATCACCAAAGGTGCCGGGGACCTTCTCGATGGTCTCGATCGTGATCGAGCGCTTGGCCACTTCTTTCTTCTCGCGCTGGGTACGGACCACCGTTTCAGGGATGCCCTCGGGACGCTCCTTCAGGAAATAGATGACCTCGGTTGCCTCACCGGGTTGGATCTCCTCCTGGGTCTCAAAGGGGTAGTATCCGGGCACTGCCACTACGGCTCGCTGCAGGCCAGCGGGGATGCCTTTAAACTGGAAGAAACCTCGCTCGTCGGTCACGGCACTGTGGTCGAGGGTGCTGAGCAGCACATCCACTCCCGAAAGTGCTCTGCGCGAGCCTCGTTCGCGGACGAAGCCGCTGAAGTTGACCGGTCCATTGGGGTCGATCTCTTCGCCCTCCGCTGGGGAGTCGGCGGTGGTCAGCTTGACCTGCTCTTCAAGGGCGAAGCCGAAGGTGTAGGTGATGCGAACGGGCACCGCAACCTCGCCAGCGAAAGCGGGGCTGAAACGCATTTTCCAGGCTGCTCGAACCGCTGCAAGCCCCAAGCCCCAGCCAGTTGGCTCTTCCACGAGCGGGCGGACTGCGGTGAGCAAACCCGTCTCATCCAGATCCAGTTCAAGCAGGACTTTGCCCTCGACGCCCTGTTCTCGCGCCTGCTTCGGATAGCTGGGTTGTTGCTCTTCGACCAGGCTTGGCAGCACCGTCAACTGGTCGGCCATCTCGGGCTGCGCTTCCTCATCTTGTTCGCTACTTTCCTGCTCCTCCGCAGGTGGCTCGAAGCGGACCGGGAAGAAGTAGCGTCGCTGGTCCAGGGCTGGACCCTCGCTGGGGGGAGCATCAAAGATGGCCTCACTGACGCTGGCGAGGGCTGCTTCTCCCATGCCGAAGCCCGGGTCGACCAGCAGGCTTGCTTCGGTCACAACTCCGTCGGAGTCCAGCTTCAGCTCGATAACCGCTCGGCCTCCTACCCCGGCCTCCAGAGCCGCTGGTGGATGACTGGGCATGGGGATGTCGAGGACCGCCGGCAGCGCCGCCGCCACCGGCAGCCCTGGAGGCGGTAGTGGCTCCTGCTCCTGCTGCTCCGCGGCTCCTTCGGGCTGCGACTCTGCTGTGCTGGTAGGGGCCTCAGGCTGGTCGCTGCTAGCGCCACCCTGAGGCTCAGTGCCCTTCGCTTCATCGCCCGCTTCGGCGCTCTTGTCGAGACCGAAGGCTTGGGCAGGAAGGAGCAGGCTCAGCATAGCGAAGCAGAGCAGCCGGTGGTGAGCGTTCGGACAGGTGCTCATTCTTCGATGATCCAGGTGTAGCGGTACACGAAACCAGTGGTGATTACGGGTTCTCCGTCGCTACGTCCAGGCTTAAACCGGAACTTGAAGGCCGCGGAGCGAGCGGCCGCATCGAGTTCATCCTGAACGCCTCGCACTACCTTCACTGCGGTCACCACTCCTTGCTCGTTGATCGTCAGCTTCATGATCACCGTGCCCTGAAAGCCACCCTCTTTGGCGGAGAGGGGATAGTCCGCGCGGAAGTCACGAATCAGCCGAGGCGGCTCCTCAAGCTTATGGAACGATACCTGTGGCAGCGCTCTTACTTCTGATGGTGGGGTGATTTCTTCTTCCGGTTTCTTCATCAGGGTGTTGCCTACGCGAGCCGTGAAGGCAGCGCCTGAGTCCACTGTCGATGACATCGAAAGGCCGAATACGGGCGGCGGCGGCTCTTCTACAACTTCCGGTTCGGTGGCGGTCGCTGTCGGTATTGGTGGTTGACTCATGTCAACCACCTTGGGCTCCGGCTCGGGTTCCGGCAAGGGTTCAGGCTCGGGGTCCGGTGGTGGTGGTGGCTCGTAGAGACTGAATTCCAGGGTCTCGGCGACTTGTTCTTTTGCTGCTACGTGCTCTTGCAGCAGATAGGCGCCGAGAGCGCTGTTGATCAGCAGCCCCAGTAGCAGGGCCAAACCGAGACTGCGGTCAAACAGGCTCTCCTCTTCGGGCAACTGAACCGGGACGAAGTTGCCACTGTTGGCTCTCGGTCGGTCAGCCTGGCCGCCATCGATTACCTTAAGCTGGGCCGGAGCTGGCACCGGTCAGTTCTTCTCGTCCTGGGGAGGAGCTTCGGGGCTGGCTGGTGCTGCGCTCTTCAAAGAGGGCGGGTCAATGTTAATGGCGAAGCTGGTGACCCCTTCCTGCTTGATTACGTCGATGAGTTGGATCACGGTGCCATGGCTGATGTCCCGATCGGCGGCGATGATCGCCTGCATGTCGAGTTCCTGAGCCGCCTGTTGCTGGATGAAGCTCCGCAGCCCTGCTTCGTCGGTCTCTTCACCGTTCAGGTACCAAAGCCCATCGGCATCAATGGTGAGACCCAGCAGGCTGGCTTCGGTCTCCTCGCCGGTTGCAGCCTCCGGCAGCTCGATGAGGATCGAGTCATCCATAATGGTTGAGGCAGTGACCATGAAGATGATCAACAGCACCAAGATGATGTCCACCATTGGCGTGATGTTAATGTCGGCGAGAATCTCCTCTTCACCGCCTGCGGCCCCAGCCATGCCGCTCAGTCCTCGCTACCAGCCACCCGCAGTCGAAACAGCAGTTGCTGACTGAGGGCGCCGCTGCGGGTAAGGCACTGTTTGACCTGCCGGCGCAGGTAGTTGTAGGCGACCACTGCCGGGATGGCGACCAGTAGTCCCACTGCCGTAGCCACCAGTGCCTCGGAGATGCCGGCCATCACAGCTGCAGAGGCCGACTCCGTCTCCAAAGAAAGGTCGCGAAAGGCTTTGATGATGCCCAGGACGGTGCCGAACAGACCGATGAAAGGGGCGTTGGAACCGACCGTGCCCAGAAAGGTAAGTCCCAACTCCATGCGCTGCTGGGCGCTGCTGCTGGCCACATCCAGTTGCTGTTCGACCACATCCGCGCCGTTGGCCCGGTAGTGAAGTGCATGGCGCATGACAGCAGCTTCTATGCCAGGCATCTCGGCGATCTGCTCGACGAAGCTGTCAATGTCGCTGCCGCCGACAAGCGCTGTGATTGCGCTTCGGGTCGCCTCAGCCTGACGGTTGTTGCGGATGAAGTAGATGACCTTCCAGAGCACGACTACGATCTCTGCGCCCAGCAGCAGCAGTAGGAAGTACAGGACCCACTCCGCTTGAAGCACATCGCTCTGTAACAGTCGTTCGACCAGCGGGCTGCTTTCGCTCATTTGGCTTCTCTCAAAAGAAAGGGATCGGGGGGCGCATCAAAGTCTAAGGGCTTAGATGCAATCTGCAAGCGGGCGGGCGGC
Source organism: Deltaproteobacteria bacterium UBA6601 (assembly GCA_002433485.1). GTDB lineage: Bacteria > Myxococcota_A > UBA796 > UBA9615 > UBA9615 > UBA6601. The sequence continues at coordinate 23,702 of DJIF01000059.1, read as the reverse complement.
TTGTTGCCTGTTTCAAACAAGTAGCTGGGGGGTGCAGCTGCGGCCCCAAGGAGCAAACCCCCGAGGTCGGGGGTTTGAGGGGTGATGATTGGAGGCGACGACCGGATTTGAACCGGTGAATGACGGATTTGCAATCCGTTGCCTTACCACTTGGCCACGTCGCCAGAGTCGCGGAGTGTACATAAGGGCGATGAGATCGACAAATGCAGCTTGCTTGGAGTGAACTGGCCGATGGCTCGCGCTGGCGCAGGACGGCCTCGTCCCGTCGCGCCCCCTGTGCTAAGTCTGCCGGGATGTCGCGTTGTTCTGCAGTCTTGATCGCTCTGGACGAGGAGCATCGCATTGGCGACGCGGTGCGGTCGGTGCGTCCTTATGTGGATGAAGTCCTGGTCTTGGATGGTGGATCTGTAGATCGCACTTGCGAGCGTGCACAGCAGGCCGGGGCTCGGGTCCTTGAGCATCCCTTCGATGGGTTTGTCTCGCAAAAACAGCGGGCCACGCTGTTGGCGCGCAACGATCTGGTGTTCGCTCTGGACGCGGACGAGCGGGTTGACCGAGAGCTTGCCCGGTCGCTGCAGGAAGCTCTAGACCATGCCGGTTCATCGGGCCTGGCGGCCTGGCGCGTGAGGCGGAGGAATTACCTGGATGGTCGTCCCTTGCGGGCATCGGGTTGGTATCCAGACTGGCGCATACGGCTGTTTGACCGGAGGCGGGTCAGCTGGTCTGGGGAGGAACCACATGATCGTCTGCAGACCTCGGGTCCAGTGGGGGTCCTGGCAGGTCACCTGATTCACGATCCCAGCAGGACCAGCGCGGAACTCCGCCGCAGCACCAGGCTGCACGCTGAGCGTCGAGCCCATTCCCTGGCTCGTTCCAGCCGGCTCATTGGTCCACTCTCGGCTCCGCTCCGAGCGCTGGGCCACCTGCTCCGCAAGCTTCTTCTCAATGCTGCGTTGAGAGACGGACGCCGCGGCCTGACGGTGGCCTTGGTAGGGGCCGGCGGGGTCTATCAAAAATATCGCCGCGCGCTACAGCTCAGGACCGGTCAATGAGGCTCGCCTTTGTGCATAAGCACTTCGGTCGCGAGGGGGGCACCGAGCGGGTCTTGGTTGAGTTGGCCCGGGGCCTCGCCGCGCGGGGCCACCGCATCGATTTGTTCTGTGCCAGCTGGGATCGGGACCTGAAGCTTCTGCCAAACCTGCAGTTGCGGCCTCTGCCCGTGTGGAGGGGCAGCGCCGTGCTCCGTAACCTGAGCTTCTATCTTGCAGCTCGGTTGCTGGTTCGCGCGTCACGCTATGACCTGGTGGTTCACTTTGGTCGAAGCGGCCCGGGGGATGTCTACCGTAGCGGTGGTGGTTGTCATCGTCGTTGGCTTGGTCTGCTGAGCGCGGCGAGCAGTCCGCTCCGTCGCTTACTGCTGCGGTTTTCACCAAGGCAGGCTTTTTTGCTCTGGCATGAGCGGCGGGCTATTGCCGGGCCCTGCCGGATCGTAGTTCCCTCGCCTCGGGCGCGCCAGGAACTAGTCGACTGCTACGGGCCCGGCGCCAATAAGGTCGAGGTGCTGGCCAATGGTGTTGACCTTGGTCGCTTCAGGCCGGAATTACGTCAGCAATGGGGTGCTTCGCAGCGGGCAGCCTGGGGGGTGCGTCCTGGCGACCGAGTGCTGCTTTTCGTCGGGAGTGACTACTGGCGCAAGGGCTTGGATCGGGTGCTGGCGGCGCTGGCCCGAATTGAGTCCCAAGGGCAGCGTTTTGTTCTGCTGGTCGCTGGTGGAGATCGCCGACAGGCTGCGTTTCGCCGCCGGGCCCGTTCTCTGGCAGTTGGCGATCAGGTGTTGTTTCTGGGCGCGGTTGCGCAACCGGAGTTGCTCTATGCCGCCGCCGACCTATTGCTTATTCTGACCCGCCATGACCCCTTCGCCAACGTCACGCTCGAAGCTCTGGCCAGTGGCGTTCCCGTCATCTCGACCGCGGCCAATGGGGCGGTCAGTGTGTTGGGCGCCGGTGCTGCGCTGGAGGTTGTTGATGAAGACTGCGAACCACAGCTGTTGGCAGCGCGGATTGAGGGGATGCTCGAGCCAGTCGGGCTAGATAGCAGGCGGGCTGCCGCTCGGGCTCAGGCAGAACACTTCTCCCAGGAACGCGCGACGCGCTCCTGGGAGCAACTGCTGAGCGGTGAACTAGAGCGCCGCAGGAACTGCGCGTGATGGAGCTTTCTTCGTGGGATTGTTGAGTCGCCTCTTCCGCCTGGCCTGCTTTGCGGCAGCAGTGCTGGCGCTTGTTGCTGCGTTGATTCTGGTCGGTCTGTATCGGCACTACGTTATTGCCGAGCCGGGCTCTCATCTTGAGCGTGCCTACATCATGCAGCTCATCAGCCAGGAGTCGCCAGTCTACTATCGGGATGGTGAGACTCAGCTCGGCGTTTTCTTCGCTGATGAACATCGCCAGTACCTGGCTTTTGAGGAGCTTCCTAAGCACTTTGTGGACGCTCTGGTTGCGGCTGAGGATCAGGACTTCTGGGAGCATGGTGGCTTCTCGCCAAGCGGTATCGCTCGGGCCATGGTCAGCAACATCCGGGCCGGCAGGGTGGTGGCCGGTGGCTCTACCTTGACCCAACAGACCGCCAAGAATCTGTTCAAACGCCGCGGTCGGACCTTTAAGGAAAAACTGCGGGAGTTGGGCAATGCCTTGCGGCTGGAAGCGTTCTACAGCAAACAGGACATCCTCGAGTTTTATAGCAATCAGTTTTATGTCAATGGCAATGGCCGTGGCCTCAGTATTGCAGCGCGGTTCTTCTTTGATCGCGAGGTGGCTGAGCTGGGCTTGTTGGAGTGCGCCTTTCTCGCCGGAGTGGTCAAGTCACCGAATCGTTATAACCCCTGGGTCGCCGGTGCGGAACGTCGCTCTCGAGCCATTGCCGCGGCCCACGCTCGAGCCCGCTACGTCCTTGGTCGGATGTTGGCCGATGGGGCCATCGACAGTGCGGCCCACAGCGCTGCGCTAGCCGCTGAGATTCCCTTTCAAAGGGGGCACTTCCGATTCCAGCGTTCGGTGGTCCTAGATGAAATTGAGCGGGAGTTGGATTCTCCTTTCTTCCAGGAACTGCTGGCTGCCCACGGCATCGGTAATTTTGCGACTTCCGGCCTGCAGGTAACTTCGACTTTGGATCCCGTTGCTCAGAGGGGCGCCAATTACGGACTTCGTCATCACCTGACCCGCGCCGGCACCTGGCTGGAGGCTCCAGAATTGGCTGCGCTGTTCCTTGGTAGTGGTGAACTGCGTCCCGCCGACCCCGAGCGCCTGGTTGCGCGCAGCTTTCATACTGCAGTCCTGCGATCTATTGATCGGGCCGCCGGTACCGCCGAGCTTGATCTTGGGGGAGTGCGTGGCACGGTGGACCGAGAGGGGAACCTGCGGTTGGCGCGGATGCGGCGGCGCGCCGAGCGCCGCAATCTCTGGGTTGATGCTCGGAAGAAAGACCTCAACCAGTTATTAGGACAGCTTGAGGAATTTATCGGTCAGAGGGTCGTGGTCTCGGTCCGCGAGGTCGATGGCAAGCAGCTGGTCCTGGACTGGGAGTGGCAGCCGGCCCTGCAGGGAGCGGTTTTGGTGCTGGACAGGGGAGTGCCCAGGGCGCTTGTGGGCGGGGTGCGGAACATGGACTTCAACCGGGCAATGATGGCCCGCCGGCAGCTCGGCTCGACCTGGAAACCGCTGCTCTTTGCCGCTGCCTTGCAGCTTCGTTGGGCGACCACTGACCCGCTCGATAATCGTAGAGCTGTGTTCCCATATCAGGGCTGGTTTTACTATCCAAGGCCTGATCACAAGGGTGCCCCGGACTTTGTCTCCATGGCCTGGGCTTCGGCCAAGTCCGAGAATCTTGCCTCCATATGGTTGCTGTCGCGGCTCACCGATCGACTGAATCCTGAGCAACTGCGTCAGTTGGTTGAGCGGGTGGGCCTGGCCCGCGGCGCTAGTGAGAGCCGCCGCGATTTTGTGCGTCGCGTTCAGCAGGCGGGGGTAGTGGCCAGCTCCGCGAAGCTGGTTGAAGGACTGTTTGAGCAGGCTCGTGCCGAGGCCCTGGTAGATCTTGAGTTCGCTGCAGCTGAAGAGCAGAGCGAGGCGCTGCAAGGCTTGTTTTATGGGCTGGGCGTTGAGGCTGAACTGGCTCGCCTGGAAGACGACGAGGATGTTGAGGACAAGGAGAAGCAGCTGCGACGAGCCTTGCTGCAACGAAATTTTCTCGCTCAGGAGGAGCTGGCCGAGCGCTTCGATGAGCAGCGCGCCGCCTTGCTGGCTGCCATTGAGCAGGGGGAGAGTGGCCCCGGGCTGCCGGTTGATGGCTTCTATCTGATGCGCGATGCCCAGGGTGCAGCACAGCTCAGCTACGGTGAGCCAGCGGCTCGTTCCTCCATGGTCCTTCAGGGTGATCAGTTCGAGGAATTGCTAGCGGGGCGGGGCCAGACCCTGGTGGCAACCCTGGGGCCGGTAGAGGCCAGGCCTGACGAGAACAGCGCCAGCAGTGACCGCCGAGAGGCGACCGCTGCGTTCGAACCACGGCCGGGCCTTGACGAGGCTGATCGGCTGTTCCTCGCTGAAGGGGAGGAGCAGTTGGCGCAGGCAGGCTTTGACGTCTCCCGCCGGCAGCGCGCCGAACAGCTGCTGAGTGCAGGACAGGTGATGCTCCAAGGACAGCTCTCCGTAGCTTTGGTGAAGGAGCTTAGGCTCGCCCTTGATCAGGCGCTTGCCGAGCTGGGGCCGGTCAAAGATCTGTACGCCGCGGAGAATTTGTTGCTTTGTCGCGACTTTCGCACCCTGGTCAGCCTGCGCTACCTAAGGCTGTTGGCCGAGGCCAGTGGGGTGGAGTCTGAAATCCGTGAGGTGATGTCCCTACCCCTGGGAAGCTCAGAGCTGACTTTGATGGAAGCTGCTCGGCTCTATGAGGTGATGCACAGCGGCTCTCGATGGCAGGTAGTCCCGGATCTGGAGGGCATGGGCACAGGCTCAGGAGCAGCAGAGTCTGTTGCCGCCCAGGATGCTATCGCCCCCTTGTTGGAGCCAGCCGCCGCTGCGCCCGCAGTGCGCGCAAATTCAATGATCGCTGAGCTTCGCAGCGCAACCGGAGAGCTGATCTATCGGGCCCGGCCGCAGGCCACTGGGGTTCAGGAGCAGGAATTGAGCCTGGAGATGGCCGCTATGCTGCGGGCTGTGGTCCAGCACGGCACCGGGCGGCGGGCTCAAGGCAAGGTCCGAGCTCGGTCCAGCGATGCAGGCCGGGCTGCTGAACTGCGGGCTCTGGATGCGAGGGTGCCGCTATTCGGCAAGACCGGCACTACCAATGCCTATCGTAATTCAGCCTTTCTTGGAGTCGTCCCGGGGATTGCGGCAGGGGAAGACCGCTTGGCTTGGGAACCCGGGCAGGTGGTTGCCACTTATGTAGGCTATGACGACAACCGCGAAATGAAGCGGGGCGCTATTCGGGTTGCAGGAGCTTCGGGCAGCCTGCCGGTCTGGATTGAGGCGGCTCAAGCGGTGGTGGAGGCGGAGCGCATTGGTGACCGGGTGGATCTGGCCGATCTGGCCTTTGGGAATTCCAATACTCTGCCCCTTGACTGGCCCGACTCCTTTGTTGGAGTTAGCGTAGACTCCGCCACCGGGCTTCCTCTGGACGGTGATCGACAGGGGAGCGGTCCAGTGATCATGCAGGGGGCGGTCCAGCGGCGCTTCGCCCCTTTCTTGAGCGAGGTAGCTGCAGATGTCTTGTCGTCCGATGATTCAGGCCTGTGAGCGGATTTGGTGCTGTTGCTGTTGCCTGTTGCTCTTAACCGTTGCAGTTGGTTGTCCCTCGGTCCGCGCACCTTTGAGTCCAGTGGTGAACTCATCAGAGCTGCCTGGCCAGCAAGCCCCGTCCAACCAGGGCTGCCCTGAGCCGGAACCTTGCCCCCCGCGGCTGCGCCCCCCGCAACAGGGAACCGCGCCGGTAGCCGCCAGTTCAGACCTTGATGTTGCTTTTGAGTTCTATGAGGAGGGCCAGCTTCAGGAGGGAGTGCGGCAACTGCAACGCGCCCTCCATGGCCTGCAGTCGCGCGGCCTCGATTCTCTTTCGCTGCGTTTGTTGCTCGCCAGCTGGGCCCTGGAGTTGGATGATGGCAGCCTCGCCGAGGAACACTATGCTGCGGTTGTGGCAGCTTCTGATGGGGCTGAAGGGCTGGTCCTGGAGGCCCGCGAAGGCTTGCGAGAGGCACGCCTGCTGCTCTATGGCGCTGATGCCGTCGCCCTTGAAGATGCGCGTGGCCTGTTTGCTGAGGGTCGCTGGCAGGAAGCTGAGGGCCTCCTCAAAGAGCTGTTTCTGCGTGGCGAAGAGGCCGAGGTTCTGATCGCTGCGGAACAGCTACGAGATCAGATGAGGTATCAGGCCAGCGAGCAGGCGGCGGCCCAGCTTGCTGAGGCAGAGAACATCTTGTCGGGGGCGGGCCCCTATGAACAGGTGGCGGTCCTGCTTGAAGCTGTCCAACAGCTGCCAGAGGGAAGCTGGGATGCTGCGCGGCTCCGCGAACTGCAGGGTTGGTACTCCCAGCTGGATGGCGGTGGTTTTGGTCCGGAATTGCCAGTAAGTGTGCCTCAAGCGAACGAGCTGGCGGTGCTGCAAGCGCGCCTCGAAGAAGCCCGTAGCAGGGTCGCTGCGGCGGACTATCGAGCCGCCTTGGAGAGCTTTGCCGAGCTTGAAGCAACGGTGCTTGCGGAGACTGCCCGGGTGGAGGCGGTTCAGGCTGCCGATGCGCTGGTCAAGGAGGAGCGTCTCCGAGCAGGGCGGCTCTTTGTGGCCGCGCGCAAGCAGGTTGATGCTGATGCCAGGCGGCTCGCGCTCGAGCAAGTCCAGCAGCTGCTGGCTGGCCTCCTCGCTGAATTTCCGGCTTCCCGTTATGCACGGCGAGTGGCTGACAATCTGGCCAGTGTGGAGCGGGAACTGGGAGCTCTTAAGGCTTCACCGTAGGGGCTGGGTCGATCGGGAGAGTTGGTAGCAGGGGGGGGACTCGAACCCCCGACCTAGCGATTATGAGTCGCTCGCTCTAACCAGCTGAGCCACCCTGCCCCGAAACTCCCGTACCGGATGAGTCCTCTTCTAGGGTAGCTGGCCACCTCCGTCAAGAGCCCCCGCGCGGTTGATGTTGGCTGGGCTGCAAGGCTTTCGCTAAGAGTGGCTCGAATCGGTCAGGGCGCGGTGCTGGTGGTCGTAGATGAGGTTCAGCGTCTGAGCCCGGCTTCGGCCAGCCGTTCGATCATCTCCTGATTGAGGCCGGCAAAGTGCATGAACAGATCTTCAAGGTCGGCTTGCGGTCGGTCCGCAGCTACGCGCAGTTGCTCGATGGATCCAGCGGCGACGATGCGCCCACCGGCAAGGATTCCGACTCTGTCGCAGCTCTGTTGGACCAGCGGCAGTACATGGGAGGAGAGCAGCACTGCCCGCCCTCTGCTGCGGAGATCGCTGATCACCTGCCGGAACAGGTACACCGAGGGCGGGTCAAGGCCGTTGGTGGGTTCATCCAGGAGAACTGCCTTGGGTTCGTCGATGAGCGCCGCAGCGAGGGCGACTTTGCGCTTCATCCCTTGGCTGAAACCAGACAGCCTGCGAGTCTTTGCTTGGTCCAACTCGAACAGCTGCAGCCAACGCTCGATTCTTTGGTCGGCTTGCTCTCGGGGGATTCCCCGTAAGCCTGCAGCGAAGGAGAGGAACTCCCAGGCGGTCAGGGAAGGATAGAGCACCGGGAACTCGGCCAGATAACCGATGCTGCCGCGGGCCGTTTCGGGGTTGGCGATGACGTCAACGTCGTCAATCACGATTGTGCCGCTGTCGGGCTGGAGGAGTGTCGTAAGGCAGCGATTTAGGGTGGTCTTACCTGAACCATTGGCGCCGAGCAGGCCCAGTACTTCGCCGGCCTGGACCTCAATGGAGACATCGTCCAGGGCCCGCACCCGGCCATAGCTCTTGCTGAGCTGTGAAACTTTGATCACCAGGTCACCTCCAGGGTCTCATAGCGCTGTCGGGCTCTGGCGGCGAGTCCGAGGGTGATCAGCAGATAGCCAAGCAGCCCGGGAGGGTAGAGCACTGCGATGACGGCGAGTCCCGCAGCGACAAAGGCCAGTGCCAGGATCAGGGCTCCCTCACCAGCAATGCGGCGTCCCAGGCTTTCTGCCATGCTGTACACCACCGAGAAGTGCACTACAAAAAGCTCAAGGGCAAGCACCGGAAAGCACAGCGCGCCGAGGTGTTCGGCGAAGCGGCCTTCCTGGGTGGTCACTACAACCAGCAGTGTCAAACCGCCATGGACCAAAGCGAAAAAGGCGCCGTAAAGCACTGCTGCGCGGAGCTCATAGCGGCCCGGCTGGGGCGCGCAGCGGCTCCATGCCATGGCGCTCGAGCGCAGGACGGTGAGGTTCGGTCCAGCTGCGTAGGCGATGGCGGCTGACCCGAGCGCAGCGGACTCCAAAACTCGCCACAGGATTGCCCCTTCGCGCATGGAGCCGCTGAGGCTGTCGCTCAGGTAGATACAGCTCAGTGGTGACAGCAACAGCAGGGTAGCTCCACGTCCATCCCAGCCTCGCCACAGTAGGATCAGGTCGCGGGTCAGCCGTGCTTGAATGGGTGTGGCGAGGGGCAGGCAGCGACCCAACACGCGCCAGGGCCACAGCGGCTCGTGGCGGTCCTGTTCCCCTGCCTTGGAGGCCAGTTCTGCGAAGCGGTGGCGGTAGCTCTTAGCGGCCAGGGAGCGGCAGGTGAGGGCCAGGGTGAGCATGGCGCCCGCGGGGAGCAGGGGCAGCCAGCCGCTCCACTTATCTGCACGGAGCGGTACATCCGCCCACAGGTAGAGGCTGGCGGCCGCCAGTCCAAGTGCGGCCATGGGCAGTATTCGGTTCATGCCAGGGGTAGCCGATCGGAGCAGCAGCGCGCAGTGGATGCCCGTGGGTGCCAGCAGTGCGACCCCAGCTCCGGAGAGCAGGGCCAGGAACCAGCCCGATGTACCAAGACCTGCCGCTGCGACCAGCAGAACCAGCGGACGAAGCCACCAGCTGAGCTCCTCACAGCGCACTCGGTAGAGGCCCAGTGGCCCCAGAGCCTGCACCCTTAGGAACTTATCGTCCTGTTCGCCGAACAGCAGACGGTCCGCGTAGCGGGTAGCGAAGACCAGAGCTGCGCACAGGCTACTTAGGCTCACCAGCAGGGGTCCCGCCGTCTGCTCGCCGCTCAGAGACGCGGCTCCTCGGTACAGTGCCCATGCTCCGACCGCGAGCAGCAGCAGACTGATGGGGTCTGTGAGTACACCGCTCACCATCTTCCAGCGCAGGCGCGTAGCGACCTGCCAGGGTTCCGGTGCGCCAGATTGGGCTGGTTTAGAGTCGGCGCTCATCGGCTCTGCTATACAGGAGCCGTGCCCGAGCGACCACCCAGACTTTGCGGAATGGTGCACCTCAAGGGGCTGCCCGGCTCCCCTCGACCCAACGCCATGGATGCGGTTGTTGATGCTGCGCTGAGGGATGCCAGGACCCTTGTTGAGGCGGGCTTTGACGGTCTGATGGTGGAGAATTTCGGTGATTCGCCGTTCTATGCGGAGCAGGTCCCGCCGGTGACCATAGCGGCGATGAGCCGGGTGCTGGCCGAACTGCGGGCCCTGCTCGGTTCGCGGGTGCGTTTGGGGGTCAATGTGCTGCGCAACGATGCGCGCGCAGCTCTATCCATTGCTGCGGCCTGCGGTGGGGATGTCATTCGGGTCAATGTTCACAGCGGTGCTCGGGTTACGGATCAGGGGCTGATTACCGGTCGTGCGGAGCAGACTTTGCGGCTGCGACGTGAACTTGGCGTTGAGGAGCTTGCGATCTGGGCTGACCTTGCAGTCAAGCACTCGGCGCCTTTGGGGCAGGCTCGGCCCGCCGCAGAGGAGGCCCTGGAATTGCTGGAGCGTGGCGGCGCCGACGCCCTCATCCTTACTGGAGCGGGAACTGGTAAGGCCGTTGACATCATGGAACTGCGCCAGCTGCGCCGTAGCTTGCCGGCAGGAGCTGCCCTGTTGGTGGGCTCTGGGGTCACCGCCAACAGCGTAGCCCCTCTTCTGGAGCTGGCGGATGGCGTGATAGTGGGCACCTCAGTGAAGGAGGAGGGGCGTACTATCGCACCTGTCGATCCGGCTCGCGCAGCGGCCCTGGTGGCCGCCACGCGAGGGCTTGCTTGAGGGCTAGCGCTAAGGTTCAGACGGCTCAAGCGTGTCTTCATCGTCGCCGGCATGATTGCTGCCTTGGCTGACGGGGGCGTAGGCCTGGTAGTCCTCTGGACGGTTCATGTTGCCCACTACGCAGACATCCTCGGTGTCAACTCTGGCAATCCGCCGGGTCGCCCAGGACAGCAACTCATCAATCCGATCACCCGGTTCCCCCTGTTGAAGCATCTTAATGAGATCTGAGCCTGCCAGTACCGGGTGGCCGGAGACACCCCGGTAGCTCGGCATGGCGGCGAGTGGCGGTCCCCCTTCGCGTGCCTGATAGCTTCGATAGCACTGGGCTATTTCGTTCAGTGTTTGTGCTTGCACAACGGGTACGTCCACTGGCACAAACCACAGCGGCCCGCTGGTTGAGAGCGCGGCAATCCCGCACAGTAGGCTCTCTCTAGGTCCGCTACCGTCTGGATCGGAGTTGCATGCCCAGACCAACTCGTCGCGGTCCTCACAGAGCGTCCTGACAGCGGCCCCGTCGGGGCCCAGTACAGCAGCTATCTGGCTGGCGCCGGCCCCGATGAAGCGATCGATCCAGGCTCCGAGCAGGCTTTGCCTCCCCCAGGGAAGGCTGGCCTTGTTGCGGCCCATGCGTCGCCCCCGTCCAGCCGCCAGGATCACGGCAGCGAAGCTCGGTTGGTTGTCGGACTTTTCCAGACGTTCTGTGGATAACTCTGTGGACGGCTTGGGGGTGGACATGGATTTCTCCTTTATTTTCACCTGCTCAGCCGATCTGACGCAGGATTGACCCAAAAGCCAAACTCTTTAATATCAATAACTTAGCACAAACCTCGCCGATCCGGCCGGTGACGTCTATCGTTTGTTGGGCTGGACATAAAAGTTGTCGCAGAACTCACAGGTTGTTGTGGATAAGCCTGTGGGAAGCCTGTGTCTGAAGGCATAAATCTTATGACTTTCAAACATTTGGCTCGGGTTGCATCAACTTGAGCATCGTGCACATCAGTGGCACTGGCCATCTGCTCAAAGCGGCTTGCAGCTGCGCTCCATGTTGGGGTGAGCAAGTAGAGCAGCGCGGCATTGCCGGGTCGATGCTGATAGGGTCCCAGGAGAGAGGTGGACCGAAGCCATGAACCGCAGACCATCTGTTCCCGCGTTGCTGCTGGGGCTGGCCGTTGGCCTGTCGGGCTTCGCTGCTGTGCCAGGTGAAGGGCTCTCTGCTCCTCACTATAGCTTCGTGGAGAACCAGGTTGAGTCCTTTCGCTTCCAGTTGGAGCGGCGGGTTAAGACTGGTGGGGAGCTAGACCTGGCGCCGTTCATGACCCGTCTGGAGGGTCGGGTTCAGCGTTATCTGGCGCGGGTGTTTCGCGACGGTAGTTTTGGTTTTGTGACCAGGGTAGTCGAGCTTTCTGGCACCGAGTCTTTCAACAACGAGGCGGCGCAGGCGCTGGACCTGGGTGGTTTGGATGGACGCTCAATATCTTTGCGCCTGGCTCGGACCGGAGAGCTACTGGACTCGGTAGCCTGGTCTTATCTACGGACTGCAGGGGGCGGTGATCTGGTGGATGGGACTTTGCTGGCGAGCTTGCCCCGTCTTCCTGAGCGGCTGCCGGCTGCCGGCGAGGAGCTACCACAGAGCTATCGCCTTAGTTTCGACTACGGTGCCGGGGTGCGTTGTGATCAACTCTGGGTGCTTGTCTACCGGCTAGGAGCAGGCTTCTCGGGTTCCTGTGGCGTGGGCTGTATGCCGCTGGCTTATCGTGCTGAACTGAGTGAGCGCTGCGCTGACCGCAGTGGCGGGGACGAGCGGACTGCCACCGGTGTAGTTGAAGGTGAGCTTGAGTTTAAGCGTCGCAGAGCTGGTCTGGAACTTCGCGCTCATCGCTGGGATCGGCGCTTGCAGCGGAGCCTTCCTGTGGCCGATCGGTCTAGTGGGGCTAGCGTCCTTCAGGAGCTTGATTCGCGCGGAACTCTGATAGCTGAGGGAGGAGCTCCATGAGGGCCACAGGTAGTCGAGTCTGGCCACCGCTGCTGGCGGTACTCTGCGCAGCGAGTCTGATGCTCACCGCAGCAGATCTTCACGGAGAGGGGCTCAGAGGTTCGGCCAAGGACCGTCTCGATTGGCCAGGAAGCCCCACTGATCGGTATCTTGATGTGCATGAGGTGGCCGGGGTGCTGGAACTGCTGGCAGCTGATTTTGCTGCATGTATTACCCGCGAGCACGCAGCAAGGTTTACCGCAGAGCCGCTTTGGATCGCCTTTTCTGTCTCAGCTGAAGGGGCTTCGCAAGCCGCTCAGTTGGTCGGTCAGGGCGCGACCGTGGATGGGCCTGGGCTGCGAGACCATCAGCTGCCGCCTGCGGTCGCGACCTGCTTCCTGGAGCTTCTTACGCAGCAACGCTTCCCCGACCACGATGGACCGGCGCTACGCTACTCCTATCCGCTGGTTTTTATGTTGGAGCAGGAGCGGGTGCGGAATCTTCCGTATCCGCTGGTTTTTGCCTCGCCCCCGCAGCACCCGCCTCTACCTCTATTGAGCCTTCCTTTGAGCCTCAGTAGTGCTCAGAGGCGGCAGCTTGAGGCCACCCTGTCGAGGCCTTGAGTTGATGTCTTGCGGTGTCCAATTCCGCTATGGTCTTGCTCGATTTTGCGCCTTTTGCTTGGGAGAATTTGATGCGCCCCTTTTTTTGTAGTTACCGGACGTTAACGTCGATTTCGCTGGGCCTCATGGTCAGTCTGTGGGGGTGTGCCGGTGATGCGGATGATGAGCCCGAGCCGCCTCCTTATGTAGCCGGCGACTATGTCCTGGCCCTGCAGCAGAGTGACTCCGATTGTCTGCCGCCGGACTTCGACTTCTGGGAGATCTTTGCCTTCGCCGAAAACAACGGCAACAACCTGCCCGTCATCACGGTTGCTATGAGTCAGGTGGACGCTGAGCTGGCTGCGGTGGTTTCGCCGGCGGACTGTAGCCTGACCGGTTCAATTGTCGCTGGTGGTGCCTTTTCCTTGAGCGGCTCCTGTGATGATGAAGTGATGGCGCGGGATTTCACGATGACCGGGACGATCACAGCCTTTGGGGCCAACTGGGAGCTGCAGGCGAACCTGGTCATCGATGTGGATCTGCTGGTGGATGGCGCGCCCGATGACGCTGTTGATTGCAGTGTTGGTGCGGTGAGCGTCAGCGGCACGGGCAGTCCGGAAAACTAACTTTGATTGCGCCATTGCCGATCTTTGCAGGTGGACCTTGCGCCCGCCTCTATGCTAGTTAGCGAGCGCGTATGGGAGTGGTCACTTGTGCTGGCCGGCTCGAGGAAGGGAACAGCATGTTGCAAGCAGTGAAAACGTCGAAGCCTGCCGCGGTCCTGGCCTCTGTAGTGGCCCTGACCCTGGGCCTGTTTGCGTCCAGTGCCTCTGCTGAGGTGAATGAGCCGAAGGTTGATGGCACCGAGCAACTGGAGCATGGCGGTGAGCCAAGCGTCGAGCGTTTCCAGAAGAATCGTGCCTTTGCAGCCTGGCAGAAAGAGCACCGTTGGGTGCGCTTGGGCATGCGCTTCCACGGCTACATGCCTGCAGTGCAGGAGTCGGCAGCCCTGGACTGGGGTGCTGGGATCATGGTGCCCTTGACCACTGACTTTTTCATGGGTCTCGGAGTGCGCGCTGCTTTTATCGGCGCCTGGAATCCCGGTAACGGCTGCATCAATCGCGGCGGGGTCGGGGCGAATCCACAGTGCTCCCAGGGGCATGTGGGCGGAGTGGATTTTCGCTGGAAGGAGCCCTATGTGCTCGCCGAAGACGGGGTGACCCAGGTCTTCGATGAGGCTGGCCGTAACAGTAATGCTATGGCTGGCGACGACTGGGTTCAGCACCGGCGTCCGGCCCACGTGGCCCAGTTCGCGCTGGCGATTGGCGGCAACTATGAGCTGACCTTGCCCCACATTCCCTTCTTCCGCCGCTTCCAGCCCTTTGTAGGCGGCGGGGTGCTGCTGGTCTGGGTTCATACCTATTCAGACATTACTGCCGATGAGTTTGTACTCATCGCCAACGCCGAGAACGACCCTTATGACCCGGACAATCTGGACCCCTGGAGCAAGCAGGGGCCGGAGGTCGGCGGCGAGGTATACGGTGGCTTCCATCTCAATCCTAACGATGTGTTCCGAGTGGTCATTGAGTTTGGCTACCAGAACGTCAATGTCCCAATGGCTCTGCTGCAGAAGGCCACCAACAGTGGTCCTGATCGTGAATTCCAGGCGGCTCACCTTGAGTACCGTCTCTCCCAGTTCCGCATCGGCGGTGGCTTTGAGTTCCGTTTCTGAGCGGAACCGGTCAAGGAGAAAGAAAAACAATGCGTCTGTACCGTTCCCAGATTCCCCGACTCGCCGAGGACATCATCGGCACCCTGGCTCTCTCCGGTGACATTGTCGTTGAGGTCTCGCTTCGACCGGAGGCAGAGCAGGACATTCGAGCCATCATGGAAGAGTACCTGCGCCAGGAGCACCGGGTTGTCCAAGAGACCCGCGAGATCATGGAGCAGCGCCAGATCACCTACGATCAGTTCGGTCGCATCAAGGGGCAGGTTGCCGACAGTAAGGGGCACCCCACTGGCGACGATGGCATCCGTTGGATCGTTGGTCAGATCCTTGAAAACTTCATGATCAGCAAGTACATCGATGAGGTCTTCGGTGAGGACCGCGCCATGCGACGAGGGATCATGGGACTGTTCCGCAAGCATCTGGTGGAGGAGGCCGACCTTGATCGCGAGGTTCGCTCTCGCCTCAAGAACATGCGACCCGGTACCAACAAGTGGGACATCGAGTATCGCCGGGTGATGGAGGACGTCCGGCGTAAGCGTGGGCTCATCTGAGGACGGCTCCCCTGTTTGCCTGGTTACCAGGTCGCGGCAGCGGCCGTCTGGGGTCGTCAGGCCTGTTGAGGCCGCTGTTTCCCTTGTTTCGGTAGTTCCTATGATGGCGAACAGGACGCTGCTCCTTGGGACCCTGATCCTGGGCTTTGTAGCGTGCCGGAATTCTGGCCAGGAAGCGCCGCCCCAAGAGCAGCTGGGCGCAGTTGAGCTCGAGGCGCAACCCTCAGCCTTGCCTCCCGACCCTGAGCAGCGGCTTGAAACCGCCGCTGTTGAGGTGGCCGCTGCTGTCGCGCCGCTCATCGAGTACCTACCCGAGGGGCTCTCGCCTCTGTATCAGGGCTTTTTTGCCGATCCTCAGGCTATTGCCGGTCTCCGCGCCGGCCTTGCCGGGCAGTTCAGTAGTCCGGTGGCGACGCTCAAGGTAATCTGGGACCCGAGTTTGCAGCAGGGCACCATCACCCTGCACCTGCCTGAGTCTGAGCGTGGCTTTGAGAGTCTGGCTGATGCAGTCCTCGCCAGGGAACCACTGCCCATGGCAGGAGTAGCCCCCCTCTTTGCTGCGGTGGGAGATTATCGGGCAGATCTAGGCGCCCGCTTTGATCTGCGCCTGCTGTCGTTTGGGATTCGGCTCTCCTGGTGGGATCCGCGCAGCGGCTCTCACTGTGTCTTGGGAGGCGTTCTTAACGATCCAGAGGGCCGGGTCATGGCACCTTGCTTCAGCTGCCCTCGGGCTGCCGGTGAGCCCCTCGAAGTGTGTCGCACTGAGGACGGCAGTGACGGCTCCGACCAGGCTCGCCAGGCGCTTGCCCGCGCGCTCCGTTCCGATCTCTGACCTGGGCTGCCCAGCGAGTGCCTGGGCGCGATTTGGGGTCCTTCAATCCAGGCGGCCAGCGCGCTCTCGACCCTTGCTGGGGACCTGCTCTCCGCGGCGGTTCAGCGGCGGAGTCCAGCCCTTGCTCTCCAGGAAGTTGCGGAGGTCGACCAGGGTGACGTTGGAGTTGAGCTCCCGGTTTTCGATGCCCCACAACACAAACGAGCCGAAGTAGGGTGTCGCGTTGTACCACTCGAAATCGGTACCGTGGAGACCCTCCCACAGCAACTCGTTGCCGGTCTCCATGTCGGTGATCCAAAGGGCAGGGGGCACGGTTTCCTTGTCGAGGTACTCAGGGATCTCAGCTCCCGGTTGCAGATCTGGGAAGTTGGCCACTGGTTTGCCGTCGCCTTCGGTCACCAGATAGCGTCCGTCGACGCTGAGTACGCCTCGCTTACGGTCTTTGACCCGGCGCAGAACCTTGCCGTCCTTGCCGCGGGCGCAGACCACTTCGGTGGCCCCAAGGGCTCGGTAGCAGAGGCTGTCAACAGCACGCTGGTAGGTGAAGTTCTCAATGCCCGAATCCAGCCAGCTGAAGGCCTTGTCGGATGTGCCTGTATTGGCCCTTAAGCTGTGGATGTCTTTAACTCCGCCCGGCACATCAGCGCCGAGGTAGAGCACTTCGTCGGCCTCCCGGCCGTGGGCCAGCTGCTCGGGCTCGCTGTGGTCTAACTCAATCAAGTGCAGTACGTGGTCTGCCACGGTGTAGATGCCAATCTGTCGTCCTTCAGCATCTGGATAGGCCAGCAGGTCGTCATTGAGCCAGGCTGAATCGGCGCGGGGGATCCCTACCCGTAGAGGATAGTTTTCGCCGGTGTCTTTGAGGACCCAGAGCCCCTGGGTGGTCTGGTAGTGGAGGCTGGTCCCGCTGGGCGCCCACCCATAGTGGAAGAAGTTGTTGGAACCGCATGGCTCGAACACCAACTGCAGTCCCTTGGTGGCGGTCTTGAGCTTGATTTCATCGACATTGCAGGGTGTGTAGACCTCCTTCACTGCGTCGGTGAAGCTCATCTCTTCGCTGTCTGGGAGCTTACAGGCTGAACCGGCACAGAGCGCAATGAACAACAGGGTAGCTAGGCTCGGTCGACGGCGAGTCTGGAAGTTGGCAGGAACAGGGTTCCGGGTCTCGGCGCTAGTGATGTGCATTCGTTGATTCCGTGAAGGGGCTGCCAGGGGCTTAGAGGGGGTGCGTTCTGCGAGCACTTTGCCTGCGCCGGAAGTAGCTCATCAGGACTGTGAGGACAAGTGCCAGGGAGGGGATTGACCAGCGGTTTGAGGCGCTGAGTTCGCAACTGCAGCCGCTTTCTGCCGCTGCGGCGCCTGGTTCCAGGCCTGTGCCGTTGGTTGCCTGTTGACCTTTCGGTGCAGGTGGATAGGGAAAGGGGCCCGGAGGCTCGCTTGCGGGCTCTGTGGCCTCGATTCCCTGCTCGCTGACGTTCAGGACCTGGTTGAGGGCGGCCCAGTGGCCACGCCCAAAGACCCGCAGGGACCATAGACCTGGTTCCCAGTGGCTGGCGTCGAAGCGCGCGCTTAGTTGCTGAGCTTGATCGCCGCTAAGGCGTTGGCTGGGGAGAACCCGCTGGCCTTGAGGCCCGATCATCCTGATCATGGCCCCGGTCGGTAGATCCTGGCCGGTTACTCTGATCTCCAGGGCTTCCGGCGGGCCCTGCAGTTCCAGGCCCGTGACTGTGAAGTCCGGCTCGGTCGCTGCGAGTAGCAGGCCCAGGTGAATGGTCGCGTTGGCTTCGTTGGATTTCAGCAGCAGGTGCCACTCGCCCTCTCGTTGCCAGGCTTCGCCGATGTCCTCGGGGTCTACGTAAATCACTAGGCAGTCATCGTCAGCGTTGTCCAGCGGCGCGAAATCCAGGGCGAAGGACAGCGACTCGAGGGTTCGATGCGCCAGGATCTGGCCGCCAGAATTCAGCAGGCTCGGGACCACTTCACCGCAGATTACCGGCTCGCCGCCGAGTTCAACGTTGAGCTGCAGGTTGGTGGCGCTACGCACTGCGGCTGGCATCAGCTCGGGCAGCTCCAGATTGAGCACGGTAGGTGTGTGGGCGAGAACCTCTACTTCGACTGCTTGCTGCAGGTGGCCGGGAGCACGAATCAGCACGCTGTAGTCGCCTGGTAGCAGGGGCCTGAAGAAGGCACCGGTTTCGGCATCGCTGAGGCTGCTAGGTCCTTTGTCATTGATCACAACTTCAGCTTCCAGCCCCTGGCCGCGGACATTGCTGATCCGTCCCTTAAGGCCCTGTTGGATCCCCGCCGTTAAGAAGTTGAGGGCCGGACCTCGGTGATAGCCAAGCAGGTCCTCAAGTTCGCTGCTCGGGGGGCTGCGCTCGACGCTCACTTCGAGGGTGTAGTCATGTCCGCCGCGCAGTCCGTAGGACCAGTCGTTGGTGTCGCCGTGGGTGATGTACCAGTGGGCACCGTTGGTGATCCAGAACCCGGGCTGCTGATTTTGCTCCAGATAGGCTTCGCAGAGATGCTCCATGAGGGCGTCATCAGGGCTGGGATCGGTGGTGTGATTCCAGACCCAGCCCAGGTTGCTGGCGCCGGAATGGATGCTTAGGCCGTGGGCAAAAGAGCGGGTCATAGACAGCGCACGGACTGCAGCGGTTTCGACTTCTGAGAAGGGCTGAACCCCGGCATAGGTACTGGGTTGCCAGAGGTAGGAGTAGTTTCGATTCAGGTCCACTCCGCGACTGTTGCGGCGGCTGTAGGCCACAAAACCATCTGGGTTGACGACTGGCACGAACCAGATCTCGGCGGAGTCCACCAGAGCGGCGTGCTGGTCTCCGACTGCATAGCTGGCGAGCAGTGCCTCGATGAGGTCGAGGCTTACCTCCGTGGAGGCCCATTCGTCCCCATGGTGGGTCCCCAGCACCCGCAGAGCGGGCTCGTTATCTTCGCGGCGCCACACTTGATCGGTGATCAGCAAGCCGAGCAGCGGTCGCTGTTGCCAGGATCGGCCGAGCTCGACCACCCGCGCCACCTGGGGGTGGAGTTGTGCCAGTTCATGGAGGCGAGCTTCGATCTCTTCCATGCTGTGGTAGTCCTGATCTCGTTGCAATAGTCGCACGGGTCGTTGGTCCTGAAGGTTGGATACCAACACCCGGTAGGGGACCGCGGCCTGGTCCAGCAGCGATCGATGGGAGCGGAGGATCTGGAGGTGGAGCTCCTGCTCGTCGCCACCCTCGATGAGCACCGGCAAGCTCCGCAGACGCTCCTGGTTCGCTGTGCTTCGCTCTACCGCGAGCAACTGCCAGACCTGGTTCTCTTCGGCCACACTTGCTCGGCTCAACAGGGCGCTCCCCACCAGCAGGGCGAAGCCGAGCAGGTAGGCGCTGGTTCGGGCTGTGGGAGGGGGGCGCTGGTTCACGGTGGAGTTCATCATAGCTGGCGCAGAGCGCCCACCTGGTCCTTGAGGGTCGGGCGCCGTAGCTCTGCGTCTGGGGCTCTGGACCCAGGCACAGGTAGCCGCTAGGCTCCTCTCGCTGGGGGCCTTACGCTTCCCAACAGAGGAGGCTCACAGCCGTGCCCAGTTCCTATCGCTACATCTTGGTCCTATCCCTCGTCCTTGCCTCTGGCTGTTCGTCTTCGACGCCGCCTGCTGAAACCAGCTCAGAGAACAACAGGCCGGCTACTGATGGGCCGGCAGTGGCTGGGCAATCCGGTGACCAGGGAGAAGCGCTTGCCACTGCTCAGGCGGACGCTGCAGAATCGCAGCCGGCTGAGCCAGCGGACTCTAAGCCCGACAAGCCGTTCAGTGTGGTCACTGATGAGGCGGTGTCGCGCATCACCTGGACCTCGGTGAAAGACGGTTCAGCCAAGGTTTCCGGTGACTTTACCCGGATTCGTGGTGGCCTGTTCCTTGATGAGACCGACCTGGGCTCTACGCACGGTAGCCTGACCGTTGACCTCAACGCGATCGATTCGAAGAATCCGGTGCGGGACGCCAACATCGCTCAGTTCTTGTTTGAGTCCATGCCCGATGCACCAAAGACCGCAAGGCTCGAACTGCGGAAGCTCAGTCTTGAGAGCAACAGCCTGGCTCCGGGCGAGAGCGCTGCGGCGCGCGCCGAGTTCAATATCGCGCTGACTGGAGGAGCCCTTGAAGGGATCGCCGAGGTACAGCTCAGTAGGGCGTCAGACGGACGCTGGAAGGTCACGACTGCGAAGCCCATCGCGCTGAGCCTCTCAGGTCTCAGCCTCTCCCAGCAAAGCGAGTCGTTACGAACTCGCTGCAATCATCAGAGCATTGATGATGGGGTAGCGGTCAGTCTTCAGCTGGAGCTGGTGCCGCAGCTCGCTGAGTGAAGGCCTTGAGCTGGGCCTACTCCCTTTAAGGATGGGAGGAAGCTGAATAGTTCGGGACTTTTTTGCGGCTTACAAGTATCTTTAGCGCACCCGCTGTTCTGGTTCTGGCTGATGTTGCGATCTCATTTCTCTATCTTTGTTGTCGCTGTGTCCATTTGTCTGGGCGCCTGTAGCAGTTCGCAGTTCGCAGATCAGGCCGAAGCTGAAGAGGTGTCGCTTGAGGTAGCCGCTCCGCAGCCAGCCCCTGAGCCCCCTCCTCCTCCATGGGTTGAAGAGCAGGTCTCGGTACAGCGTGGCTCCACCATCGCCCGAATCCTACAGGACCAAGGCCTGGAGTATTCCCAGGCGCTTGCCGTGGTCGATGCGGCGAGCGGCATTCATGACCTTTCGCGCATTAAGATTGGCGAGCAGCTGACCTTTCGCATGGGGCGCGAAGACCGCCGCTTCTACGGTCTGCTATATCCGCTTGATCGCTATGGTGAGCGTCGCTTGTTGGTGGAGCGCGCCGAGGACGGCAGCTTTCTTGCTACGGAACTGCAACTGGCGACTGAGCGGGTGCCGGTGTTGCTGGCTGCCCGCGTCGAGGGTTCCCTTTGGGCGACCCGCGAGAAGCTTGGGCTCTCTGCGGCAAACATCGTCGGACTGGCTTCGGTGTTTGAGTGGGAGATCGACTTCAACACTGGAGTTCGTGAAGGTGACAGCTTCTCGATGGTGATTGAGTCGGTGCGCGATGCTGCTACCGGTAAGCAAATTCGTTATGGCGAGGTTCTTGCCGCCGAGTATGTGAACTCGGGGACTGCCTATCGGGGCTTCCGGTTTGTCGACTCTGAGGAGCGGCTGGGCTACTACAACGAGGAGGGACTCAGTACCAAGAAGATGTTCTTGAAGTCTCCCCTCAAGTTCTCCCGTATCAGCTCAGGCTTCTCAAAGCGTCGCTATCATCCGGTTCTTAAGCGTTGGCGGGCACATAACGGCATCGACTATGCGGCTTCGCGCGGCACGCCAGTGCGGGCCATTGGCGGAGGACGGGTCAAGTTTACCGGTACCAAGGGTGGCTATGGCAAGCATGTGCGGGTTCGACACAACGGCAAATATGCATCTTCCTACAGTCATCTCAGCAGGATTGCTGTGCGCCGTGGACAAGTGCTGAGCCAGGGGCAGATTGTCGGCTATGTGGGTGCTACCGGATTAGCGACCGGGCCTCACCTGCACTTTGAGTTCTATGTTCACGGTGCCTATGCCAACTTTCGTACCCAGAAGTTTCCGCGCACCGAGCCCATTGCGAGTTCGGAGCGAGCAGCTTTCGATGCTGAACTTGCTCGTTTGAAGCCGCTCCTCGACGGTGATGCTGCAGCGCAGTTGCCCGTTCCAGCCTCGGGCGTGCCGGAGCGCACAGCGGTGTTGGACGCCAAGCTCTCAGCTCCCATCTTGCGTTAAGGGGGCTGCTGGTGGCTGCAGCGTTGTCGCGGCTGGTCAAAGGCGCCAACAGAGGCTAGAAGACAGCCTTCTACTGCTGGAGGAATCGATGGGCCTTTTCCTTTCCCCGCGCTTGCGCGTCGTGTCACTGCTGCTGCTTGGGGTACTGCTGTCTTCAGTGAGTTCCGCTGCCCCTGCCTTGGCTGCAGCCGAAGATGAGACTTTGCGGCCGGCGGAGAGCCTTCTTGCCGAAGACTCCCGGGCCTTCCCCCATGCTGAAGCCTGGCGCACCGAGTGGCGCCAGACTCCGGCCCTGGTCAGTCTGAATCTCGCGGATGGAGAGGGTGGTGGCGACAGCGTCGATGCCCTCAAGGTGCAGCTCTCGCAGCTGGGCTTGAAGACCTTTTCCAACCGGGAGTGGCGGGGGTATTGGGAGCGACAGGAACAGAGCGCAAAGCGCCTGGCTGAGGTCTTGGCCAATGAGCCTCGCTGGCCTATGGCCATGCGTGCCGCAATGGAAGACTGGGCGGTCCTTGCTCAGCAGAAGGTCGCGAATCAAGATCGCTACTTTAATGCCATCGAGGCGGCCAGAGACGCCGCCGAGGAGCGACTCGAGGCAGCCATCGAGCTGCAGGGGGCAGAGAGTCCCGGGACCACTGCTTCGCTGGAGCTGCCCACCCCGTATCAGCGGCGCAAGTTGCAGCTCGCGGATCTGCAATCACGCATCGGCCAGCAGAAGTCCAAGCGGGCCTTGGCGATGGCCGAGAATCGCTACATTGAGCGGCAGCTCAAGAGCGAGAATCAGCTTAATGAGGCGCTGGCAAAGGACGTTGAGCTGGCAGCCATGGAATTGACCGTGGCTGGAGATCAGGTGCGCGGTGATGGCCCTGCGTCCTGGCGTCGATTCTGGACCGAGGTGGAGCGTTCTTCAGCGTTCAAGCTGGAGCGCATTAAGGCTGAGGCGGGAGCGGGCACCATGCGCGCTCGCAGGTTGGAGGTCGAGGCTGCGCTGGGTGACTCTCAACTGAGTTTTCGCAATGCCCGTATTGAATCGTTGCAGGCAGAGTACGAGGCTGGAGCGAGCTTTTCAGGGTGGTTGTCCGCTACCTCAGAGACCCTCATGACCTGGCTGCGTCAGGATAGCTGGCGGCTGTTGCTCGGCTTGTTGCTCATCTGGATCGCGGTGAAGTTTGCGTTGCGGTTGATTCATCGGGTCAGCGATCTCATTCTGGCGCGCGCTGAGGGGAATCCTGATGACCCGACTGATGTGGATCAGCGCAGCAAGACTCTGGCCTCTGTGTTTACCGGCATCGCTCGGATTGCGGTGTACATCGTGGGTGGTCTGCTGGCCCTTGAGCAGATCGGTGTCAACACTGGCCCACTCCTGGGCAGTGTCGCGATCCTAGGTCTGGCCATTTCCTTCGGCTCCCAGAATCTGGTGCGTGATGTCGTAAACGGCTTCTTTATCTTGCTCGAGAATCAGTATGCGGTTGGCGAGCTGGTGGTTATCGGTGGCAACACCGGAACGGTTGAGAAGATCACGATTCGCTCTACCTGGATACGTGCCTGGACCGGTGAGGTCTATGTCATTCCTAACGGCAGCATCGGTAGCTTGACCAATAAGGCCAGGGACTGGGCGGTTGCACCAGTTCATGTCGGGGTTGGCTATGGCGCGGATCTGGATCGGGTGCGCGAGGTAGTGGACCAGGTGGGTGAGCAGCTGTTCGCCAGCGAAGAGTGGAGTGAGGTGCTCGATGAAGCGCCCAGCTATGTCGGAGTGACCGAGCTGGCAGACTCGTCGGTGAACGTGCGGGTTGTAGCGCGGGTTCGTCCGGGCAACCAGTCGTCCATCTCCAGGGAACTGAACTATCGTCTCAAGCTGGCCTTTGACGAGGCGGGGATTGACATCCCCTATCCCCAGCGTGTGGTCCACTCTGCGGGGGACTGAGTCTCAGTTGGCTTGAGCTGTGCGCGGAATGATGTCGCCCTCGCCAAGGGTGAGGTCCTTGCGGGTAT
>DJIF01000018.1 GCA_002433485.1 Deltaproteobacteria bacterium UBA6601 | reverse complement strand
CTGACCGTGCAAGTTGAGTTCGGCAATGCAAGAACCTCGCACTCGCCGGCCACCAGCAGCATCAGCCTGGAGGGACTCGAGCTGCCTTAGGCCTGTCAGCTGAAGGCTCGCTGTCGGAAAGGTCTTGGTCTGTAGCGAGCGGCGAGCGTGGTTGTCCCTCGCCTTGTTGCGACTGGAGAAGCCCAGCAGATCGACAACCACCGAACCTGAGATCTTTTCCGGTGCGCTCGAATCAAAGAGGATTTCGCTGACCACATGGGAGGCGTCCAACGAGCCCTCAAAGGAAGCCAGCGGATGGCTCACCCCATAACGAATATCTGCCTTATGGAGGATTTCTCCACGTGCCAGTCCGGCCTCCTGGGCGAGGCTCGCCTTGGCAAGGCGTTCTCCCTCATTCGCCCAGACCTGGGTGACCATAACCAGGCTGAGGGCGGCGACCGCGCAAAAAGCTAAAAAAAAGCCGCTTTGGGCAATTTTTTGCTGCACAACACGAAGCGACAAGTTGGCCATAGAAGCCTCCATTAATAAACAGAAATCTGAACTAACTGACGGGAAGGTAAATACGGTTTTCGGTGTCGTCAAGAAATAAAAAGGACGTTTTGGGTTACCAAAATCGACTTTTTGGTGCATTTGTTATTGACAGTCCCTCGAGATTCACTTACTTACTCGTCAGTAAATAAAACTGACTGTCGCTAAGACAGCAATGACGGAGTCACTGAAATGAAGAACCTGCTTAATAATGGACTTAAGAGCCTGGCCCTTCGTGGCCCTAGCTTCATGGCTGTCCTGCTGACCCTAATCCTCGCTGCATGCGTTGTTCCTGGAGGCGACTCGGCCCCCAGCGGAATTGACGATGTAAATGACATTCCTATCCCCAGTCAGGACTTGGACGATGACGTCAATGACGACAGCATCGGTGACGACGACGACACCAGCGACGACGTCAATGACGACACCAACGACGACGTCAACGACGACACCAACGACGACGTCAATGACGACACCAACGATGAGGTCAATGACGACACCAACGACGAGGTCAATGACGACACCAACGACGAGGTCAACGACGACACCAACGACGACGTCAACGACGACACCAACGGTGACGACGACGACACCACCCCCGAGCCCACCTCGCCGGTCTCTTACACCATCACCGATGCCGATAGTCTGCTCTATGTGCAGGTCTTTAAGGACACCAGCTCCTGGCTTTCGTCCCTCGCCCACGACCACGTGATGCGGGCCACCAACTGGACCGGCAGCTTCCAATACGACCCGGCCGATCTGTCCTCCTGTAACTTCAACATCAGCATCGATGTTGACCAACTGGTGGTCGATGAGGACGCAATGCGCAGCTATGTCGGCTATGGCGACACCATCAACAGCAATGACCGCAACACCATCCGCAACAATATGCTTGACGAAGGTCAGCTCAACGCCGACAGCTACAGCCAGATCCGAGTTATCTCTACAAGCTGTGGTTCAGGGAGTGGCGCTGGTACCTCCAATGGCAATCTCCCGGTTACCGCACAGATGACCCTGCGCGGTGTGACCAAGAGCAAGTCCATGAACCTTGATCTGACACTGCAGAATGGCGAAGCCTATATGCAGGGCAGCTTCAACCTGACCGCAACTGAGTTTGGCTTCTCGCCCTACCAATTCCTGGGCGGCGGTGTTCGTAACCTGGACACCATGACCATCTCCTTCGACATGGTTGGTTTCAGTAACGATTGAGGCCTCGCATAGCGAGGTTCCGAGGCGGGCCGGGGACAATTCCTCCCCTCCCCCTGGTCCCCGACCCGCCTGCCTCAATCACTTCCTGAGACTTCGATCCTCGGTCAGCTTCGGATCCCTTCGGCCAATCAGGGGCGACGTAGAGCGGCGCAGAGCCGCTCCAGCAGCACCAGAGCAAGCAGCCAGGTAGCGGAAACCGCCAACCAGCCGGCCACCCCGTGTACCTCCATACGAGCTAGACGCTCGCCGCCCCAATAGGCAGCAGGCCCGCCTAACAGCCCGGTGAGCACAGCGTGCACGGGGCTGCGCACAAACAGGGACTGGCTATGACGCAAAGTAGCCCCAAATCCAGCCCAGATAGCGACCAACCAAAGCGGACTCAAACCAACTGTAGGGGCACCTAGATAGGACACGGCACCGCAAGCAGCCAGCAGGTTATCCACCGTGAGCCCAGCCAGGCTGGCCGCTCCGACCAGCAGCAACTCCTTAACGAGCATCTGGCGGGTCAGAAGCAGATGAGCCAGAACAAAGGCCAGCATCAACGCAGGCCCCACCCAACCCATCCACAACACACATGCCCACCAGCCAAGCTGATGGCTGAGCCATTGCGGTAGCCCTGACCACTGCGAACGACTCAACAACGGCCACCCACAGCGCGCTGCATTCCCGCGGTCAGCAAGACCTGCCCTATTCCGGTGGACCGGCGGCGAGGCGCCCGACACCGGCAACCACAGTGGTCAAAACGCAACCCCACGCGATATCCACGGGCACCATCGCCGCCGGCCAGCCCTCAATGACCGCCCAGCTCGTGAACTCAAAGGTCGCATAAGCCAACCAACCGATGCCAAGGCCACGCAGACATGCGACCCGTATGGTTCGCGCCGGAAGCACAGCGAAGCCCACAATCATCGCAACGTATTGAAGGTAAAACAGCGCCGCCGCTACCAGCACCGTTTCCTGGGCCCGTAGTGCTCCCAGCTGGGCATCGAAGAAGCCCTTCGCCAATACCCCCAGGAACAATAGATCCAGGAGGACCATGGTCACAGCCACCGCGGCGGTTGCCGTAACGATTCTCATAAGATCACCTCCTGAAGTTCAAGGCCCTGGCGGCCATGGAAAAAAAGCAGAAACCTCTTCCATATAGCGCCGATAGTCAGGCCTCCTATCAACAATGGTTCGTTCAAGCATGCTGACTCCGCTAACCCGCAACAGTAGAAACCACATGAGCGCGGGTCCGGCAAGGGTCCACCAGGGTGCCGCAGCAGCTATCGCAACGACCCCGACCCCAAGCCAGATCAGGGCGTTGCCGAAGTAGTTGGGGTGTCGGCTCCAGCCCCACAGACCTTCGCGCAGCACCGCTGTGCCCGAGGCAGGCCGCAGCTTGAATGCGGTTAGCTGACGATCGGCAATGGCCTCTACCAAAACACCGCTCAGCAGTACGGTAAAGCCGAGCAGGTCAAGGACACTAAAAGCCTGGGTGGAGTTGGCGATAGCAGCGAACGGCAGGGCGACGACAAGCTGCAGCAGGCCCTGCAGGTAGAAGACCTTAAACAAGGAGACCCACCAGAAGCCGGGAGTTGCACGGCGCATCGCTGCATAGCGCCGGTCTTCGGGATGACCCAGATTTCGCCGGCCGAGATAAAGCCCCAACCTTAAGCCCCAAACTGACATCGCTGCTGCCAGGAGACCGAGGCGGCCGCTCGGCTCATCGACGCTTAAGCACAGCGTCCAGGCCAGCAGCGCAAAACCAGGGCCCCACCAGATGTCGGCAATGCTCACATCACGGATGCGCAGGCTGATCAGCCACAGAAGGCTTACACAGAACCAGATAACTGCGGCCGGAGCGAGCAACTGAACGACCTCCATGAGCCACCTTCCTTCCGGAGCAGACTACCGCGCAAACAAGGTCCTTTGGACCAGCAGGCCGGAAGCGCGCGGCGGACCTAAAGCTGCCCAACCGGGGCTGCCGGGGCGAGCGCGGTCAAGCAGGCCTCCAGCAGGGCACCCTCGGCGGAAAGCCAGGGTTTTCTGGCGCGCAGTCGCGACACATCCATCGCCTGAATATTCTGCAGATGGCTGGGAGGTAGGCTGCTATCCAGAGTTACGATGCGGATCTGCTTATCGAGGGCAACCGCGATGCCCGCCTCAAAGGCGCAGAAGGCAGAAGCCCTTGCTGCAGCAGAGCAGACAAACAAGAACCGGTCACAGCCGACAACCTGAGCCCGGATCTGCTGGTGCCAGCCACTTCCTGACGGGATTGAGTCCGCACAAACAAAGACCTGCAACCCGAAGCCGTCACGCAGCAACCCAATGATGGGAAACAGCCGACCCTCGTCCTGCACCGAATGGGACAGAAAAACCTTGGGCCGGTCGACCAGCGCAGTGCAGGAAGATTCGCTGATAGCTTGTTCGACTCGGGCCCACAGTAGCGCCTCCCGGTCCTCTGGGACCCCAACGCAGCGCGCCGCAGGAAATGCCCAACCCGCAACGGAAGAGTCCAGGCCAATACCGAGAACCAGCAGTTCTCCGAAATCCGTCGCTGCCGCTAGCCTGCGCAACAGCTCGATGTCCTGTCCGTCGGTAAGCAGCACCAGCTGAGCACAGCGCACCGAATCAGTCAGCGCGTCAATCGCACGGCCCTTGAAGCGATGGGCAAGACGGGCCGCCAGGTTGGTGAGGCTATGACTGGCAGCAAAGGCCATGGCAGAGACCTCAGCCTCGCTCCCCGAGCACTGCCAGCCAGCCGCGCGATGAGAGCCATCACACAGGGGCAGACGAGCGGAACGGCCGCAGATACACCTCTTCGCTCTGCTGCCACCAACCATCAACCTACAGCCTACTCGGTCAGGGGGGCTCTGCGACAGGCCCAACCGCGAACCCGGCCAACTGACGCACCCGGTCACTGGCTGGACGAAACATGACCATTCGGCTCCTTTGCCCAGCTTGAATAGGATAGTGAAGTGAACGAAGCAAGATGCACATTCTCAGGCTGCAGTTTGTTGCTCATGAGCCTGTTACTGGCTCCATACTTGGCGACCACTTCGT
The DNA here is from genome assembly GCA_002433485.1 of Deltaproteobacteria bacterium UBA6601. Taxonomy (GTDB): domain Bacteria; phylum Myxococcota_A; class UBA796; order UBA9615; family UBA9615; genus UBA6601. Next base: position 8,816 of record DJIF01000018.1, on the reverse strand, counting down.
GGGCCGCACAAGCGCACGACCCGATGCCTTCCAATTCCGCTGCCAGCGGTCACATCACAGTGCTCAACTACAACGTCCACGGCCTCCCCCCCCTGTTTGCCGGCGATCGGCCTTTGTGGCGCAGCCGCCGCATCGCACCGCTGCTCTCCAGCTACCAGGTGATCGCGCTGCAGGAGACCTTCAGCGTCCATCGGTCGTTCGACCGTCAACTCAGCTTTAGCGCGAAGGCACATGCCCGACAGAGGCGCTGCGATCGGCCGGCTGGGCCTGGTCTGAGTACCTATAGCCAGACCAGCATTGAGACCCGGCTGTTTGTACCCTTTGAGCACTGCCACGGTGTACTGCGCTACGCCAACGACTGTCTGGCCAACAAAGGTCTGTTGCTCACCCGGATTCGCCTGCCCGGTAGTAAAGGGCGCAGCCTGGACCTCTACAATACTCATCTGGACGCTGGCCAGAACGACGGCGACAGCAGCGCCCGCAGCGCCCAGATCAACGTCCTGCTCCAAGCAATCTCTGAGCACTCGCGAGGCCAAGCTGTAGTAGTTGTGGGAGACCTAAATGAAGCCGGCACCGGTCCAGTCTCTCGGGCTCTGCAATTGGCCGGCTTTGTAGAGGCCTGTCCACAAGCGGCTTGCAGCAACTCCAACCACCTCGAGCGGCTGTTCTTTCGCTCCAGCAGCGGCCTGACCCTACAGCTGCGCTCGTGGAGCGTAGAGGCAGGCTTCGTTGATGAAAGAGGACGTAACCTTAGCGACCACCCTGCGGTCGCGGTAAGCCTGGGCTGGTCAGAACCACAGGATTCCCGGTGAGAAGTGCTTGCGCATCTATCTATCGAGCGATAGATACGAGCCATGAATCGCCTCCTTGTCCCTGTCCTTATTGCAGCGGCCCTGGCCTGGTTGCCAGTAAGTACCAGCGCCGCTGAGCCCCAAAACCCCACGCCTACAAGCGGCTCCGAGCGGGTCAAGCTATACGGCGAGGCCCGGCTCCGCTTCGACGCCCTTACCGAGTTTGGCAATCACCAGCGCCCATGGTGGCTATCGTCGCGACTGCTGATAGGAACCCTGCTGAAGCCAACCGACGGATTGGAGATCGCCATTGAGTTGGAAGGGCTCAACGGCCAGTTCGCTGGGCCCACCACCCCCCTCGGCAGTGTCGGGCTGGAGCGTCCCTTTCGCGTCAGCCGCAGCGACATCCGTCAGCTTGAGTGGTTCTTCCCACGCAGGGCAGCGCTATCGATCCTCAAGCCCAAAGGACGTTTCAGCATCGGCCTGCAGACCTTTGAGTGGGGAAGCGGGATGCTGTCCAACGACGGCGTCGGTGACCCACTGTTCGGGGACGCTCGACAAGGAGGCGTAGTCGCCCGGGTCGGTGGAACCCTTACGCCCTGGGCTGCTGACAAATCCGCTGGTGCTGCCCGCGGACTGATCTTCGTGGTCGCTGGCGATCTGGTCTTCCGCGACGACAACGCCCACCTGTTGCGCGGTGACCTCGCCTTCCAAGGGCTCGGTGCCGCCCTATTGAAAACACCGAAGGGCAGCCTCGGACTGTTTGCAACGGCGCGCTATCAGCGCGACAGAGAAGACCCTTATCACCCTGCCGAACAGCGACCCTGGCTGTTCGCTGTTCCTGTCGACCTCTATGGCAAGCTCCGCCTCAGCCCACCGAACAGCCCCACTTCCTTCCACCTTGAGAGCGAGCTGGCAGTAATCTTCGGGCGAACCACGCGGGCCTACGGTGAAGAGACCTACCAGGGCAGCTCAATTTTGAGCTTTGGTGGTTTGCTCCGCGCTCACCTGCAGCATGAGCCGGCTGGAATCAACGCCCGTCTCGACCTGGGCTACGCCAGCGGCGATGCCGACCCCCGAGACGCGGTCTCGCGCACCTTCAGCATGAACTCAGACCACGAGGTTGGACTGTTGCTGTTTGAGCATGTCCTACCGCTGGTCCAGGCGAGCGCCATCGATCGAGCGGCTGATCCTGAACTCAGCGGCACCCCAAGCAGCGGCCTGCGGCACGGTGTCCCGCAAGGAGGCGTGCACAACGCCGCCTACCTTTACCCCAGCCTGCAGTGGCGGCCCATCCCAGCTATTGACCTGCGCTTTGGGGGATTACTCGCCTGGGCGCCAGCCGCCGTGATCGATGTCTACGAGTCGGCCCGCAAAGGTGGCTACAACACCGGCTTTGATGGCCAGACCGCCGACGCTCGTTTCTACGGCGGTGAGGTCCTCGCCGCTTTCCGGGGCACCATTCCCTTGCGGGGTAGCTTGAGCCTGCAGCTCGGTGTCGAAGGGGCGGTATTCCTCCCCGGCTCGGTCTTTGATGGCCTCCATGACGATGGTGGTCGACTCCCCCAGCTGGGAACCCTACGCGCTCGAGCTGACCTCCGATGGTGACTACCATGAAGTTCTTCACACGCTGTCTCGCTGCCCTTCCCTTCCCTGTGTTGCTGACGGCCTGTCCGGGCCCTGCCCAGGAGGGTTGGGCACCCAGCCTTCACGCTGGCGGCCCACAGGTCATCTATGACCTCACCGCCGAGCCGCTCCCCGAGATCCCTTTGCCCAACGACACAGCAACCCGGCTGGACCCCAGCTCACCAACCGGTCGGCGGCTCAACTTTTCCACTGCAGGTTCTACGCAGCACGAGCGAGCGACCCGCGAACAGTTCAACCGACTCGACGGTTTTGGTGCCTACGCTCCCATCTTTGTGGCCTTCGACCAACCACTGGACCTGGCGGAGCTGAATCGACGCCACCGGGAAAACGATGACTTCCGTGATGACGCAGTATTGCTGCTGAACGTCGACCAGGACTGTGCGCGCTTTGGCGAAGAGGTCGCCCTGGATATGGGTCGTGGCAGGTTCCCCGGAACCTTGTGGACCTATCAGGACGCTGAGCCCGATCCCCTCGCACCAGGAGGTTATCGCCTCGGTGGCGGCAACCGCTTCTTTGGCTTTGACGCCCACGGTACCCAAAGCAACCTGCTGTTTGATGAGCGCAACGAAGACCTCAACGACAACGGTGTGCTCGATGCCGGCGAAGATGTGGACGGCGATGGAGTGCTCGATGTGGCGAACCTCGATGACCCCTCCGCCTGCGATGAGCTGAGCCTGGGTACGGTCGAGCACGACCGCTGCCTGGCCGATCATCTGTTGACCCACTACGAGCGCCAGACCAATACCCTGATCCTCCGGCCGCTATGGCCGCTCGAAGAGCAATGCACCTACGCGGTCCTGCTCACCCGGCGTCTGATCGGCGAGAATGGACTCGCGGTGGAATCTCCCTTTGCCGCCATCAACCATCGCGACCAGACCATCGCGCTGCGGGAAGCTGAGCCACTGCTGTCTCGCTACGAGCTGAACCTCTCCGACATCGCCTTCGCCTGGACCTTCACCGTCGGCTCTATGACCCTCGATCTGGATGTGTTGCGCGAAGGTCTCTATGGCGAAGGGCCCTTTGCCCGCCTGGCCGAAGAATTTCCGGTCACCAGCTTCAGCCCCTGGACCCGAGCTGAGCTGGCCACAATGGAAGACCGAGAGCCCACCGAGGGACTGGCCGATCAGGCCCTGCTCGACGGTGCCTGCGTCGCCAACTCCATATCCTGGCTATGGTCTTCGGGGCTTAACGAATGGGAAGCGAACCTGTGCTCCATTGAGGCAGACCTGAGTTCCATGGGAGGCCTGTTTGGGGGCACCTTCAGTGCGCCCAACCTGCTCGCTGACAAAGACGGCATTGCCACCGAGCTCTACCCCGCCGACAACGATGAAGTCTGGGAGCTGGACCCGATTACCGGCGAGGCAAGCTACGGCAGCACCGATGTGACCTTTTGGTGCGCTCTGCCCCGCGAGACAGGCACCAACTGCGAAGCCGGAAACCCTGAGGGGAGTCCCTTCTGTGCTCCTTTCCCGGTGATCTTCTATGCCCACGGCTACGGCGGATCCCGCGCTGAAATCTCGTTGCACATGGGACGACACACGGCGATGGGCTACGCAATGTGTGCCCTGGACAGCTACGGTCACGGCCTCAACCGCTTCCTCTATGGCGACTCGGCTGAAGGGCTCGGTGTGCGACTCGCCTTCTCCCGCTTTGAAGACAATGGTGTCAGAGAGCTAGCTGGACTTATGCTCGCTGGACGGGACCGCGACCTGAACAATGATGGGCTCGCCGATCCGGGCATGGATATGTGGACCTACGACGTCTTCCACACTCGCGACATGGTACGCCAGTCGGTACTGGAAGAGGCCCAGTTCGTGCGCATCCTGCGCAGCTTTGACGGCGTTCGCCAGGCCGCGGACGGCAGCTTACTCGGCGACATCGATGGGGACGGTCAGGTCGATCTTGGTGGCCCGACCAACACCATCGGCATGTGGGGAATTTCTCTCGGCGGCATCCTGGGCGGCGTAGCGGCAGCGGCCATACCCGAGCTGGATGCAGTGTCCCCAAATGCCGGCGGTGCCGGACTGGCGGACATCTCAAACCGCAGCTCGCAGGCAGGCGTCCCCGAGGCGGTCATCATGCCGATGCTGGGACCGCTCATTGCCGGCTGCCTGCCGGTCGACCAACACCAGCGCCCGGTGGCCAGCGGCGAAGAGGGCAACAACTGCCTTAACATTAACGGCGATACTGGCCCCTTCCTCGGTGGCCAGCTGCGTCTTGCAGCCATCGTTCAGGACGAGGCCAGCAAGACCCGTCGCGAGTTCGCAACGGTAGCGGGCGTGGAGATCGGCGACCGGATCGAGCTGCGCAACCTCACCAGCGGTGAGGTGGACCGGGCCTGGGTCAATGAACGCGGCTGGTTCCGGCTTGCTGTGCCTGCCGATGCCCTCGACCCCATTGAGCGAAGGTCCTTGATCGGATTGACCGGAAGTCTGTCCGGGGTTGGCGCGGCCAGCGATAACCTGCTGCTCGCCGACGGCCTTGAGTTGACCGTCTTTGTCGGCGACAGCGACACCGTCCGTGAGACCATCAACAGCTTTCAGGTCGCGGTGGAATTCCAGGGCACGCGCTACGCTGCCGGCACCGACCTGGTAGCGCTTCAGCCGGGCTGGGGCTACCAACGCAACAGCCCCGACTTCCGCCGTTTTCTAGGCTTTGCACAACACGCTATTGCCTCCGCCGACCCCGCAGTGTGGCTGGCTAAGCCCAGCCCGACCCGGCGCCTGGTGATGCCCACTGCTGGCGACCGCCAGGTGCCAGTGAGCACCGGGGTCGCCATGGGTCGGGTTGCCGGCCTGCTGGGCTCGTGGGAGCGGGACCCCGACAACTTCGGCCCGGAAGTCGGCTGGCGCGAACTGTTTGCACCGGACCCGCGCTATGGGGTCTCGGTCGACCAATGGCTGATGGACGTCTACGCGGTAGAAGGAATCCCGACTCTGCAGCGCTTCGATAATCCGATCAACCCCAACGTGATCTATGACGTCGACAACGTCTCGGACGGACTCGCGACCTTCAGCTGCGGAGACAGCGACTGGAGCGGTAAGAACGGCGAACACAGATGCCCCGAAGAGGTCGCTGGAACCGAAGTTTTCTTTGGTGTCCCGCACCCGGAGCCCGGCCAGGAACTGCGTCAGGACGTCCCTCGCGGAGACGGCAGCTACGATGCCTTCCGATTACCCCTGCTGCGCCCAGCAGGGCAGCACGGGATTTACAATGCTCAGGCATTCCGGACCTTTGATGCCGACGCCTACATGGTCGACTTCACCGTTCGTTTCCTCGGTACTCGGGGACAGAACCTGAACCATGAAGCTGGTTGTGACTGCTCAGCCTCCGCGCTACCCAATCTGGTGCTCGACGGCGAAAGTTACTATCCGAGCCTCGGTGAAGCCTGCACTGAGCTCGATCTCAAGGTGTGCTCTGCCAGCTGCGCCAGCAGCTGGGGCATATCGACCCCGGCTGAGGCCGTGTGCATGTCGGGAACCGACGACTGAAACCCATCAACCCGAAACCGAAGATGCCCTGCATGCTGTCCTTCAGCAGCAGGACGGTGCCGAATCGGGCCAGCGGCTTGCTCCAAGCCCAATCGGGCACCGAACTGAGCCAGCTGGGCTACAGCGACGCCCTTGAGCCAGTCCAAAAGGCCAGCTTCATCGATGCCATCAGACCCCCAGGGTGGGCACCGCCACTGGGCAGGTCAAAGAGGTCGATGGAGAGGCATTGTCTGGCGCTCCACTGCTGTTCACGCAAAGCATCATGCCGCTGGATGTCGCGGCTGAGTCCGACCGCGCTCCAAGCGCCGCCTGGGCGGTTCCCGCCACCACTGCAGCACGCCTGCCATTCAGCTGGCTGACCTGCGCGGAACGACCGTCCCAGCGACTCAGCAACTACCAGAATCGGCAGGCAGCCGGAACCTGGAGCAGGTCGGGTCATCCCCCCTGAGGTTGCGCGACAAGGGGCACCTCAACAAGTCGATCCCGTGCTCCGTCAACCACCAACAAAGTTCCCAGTTCGGCGTCGACTGCGAGTCCCTCGATCAACTCGACCCCGGGAATCACGCCCAACAGGCTGCGCTCTGCCAGGCCCTCAGGATCAAAGCGATAGATCTCATTGCCCCGGCCAAGCAACAGGCTACCGTCCAGGTCCACAGCGGCACCGTGTGCCAGAAAGTCCTGCTCGGGCATCTCAAACCAGGCGACAGGCTGCCCGCCGTCCAGGCTGTAAGCGCCCACTGAAGAGCTGAGGGCAAGCGGATCTTCAAAGCTGCCCTGTTCAAAAGTGATGGGCTGGGCATAGATCAGGCCCTGCTCAACATCAAAGGTCACCGAGTGGGTGAGCTGCTGCTCCCAGAACGGCATATCTTCAGGCTCGTAGCAGAAGTACTCGATCATGGTTTCGGCTTCGAGATCGAGGAGGTAGCCATCGCTCAAGGCAGTCAAGGCGAAGCGCCCCTCGCCCATGGCGACAAAGTCAGTCCACAGCGACTGGGGCAACACCTCGGGGACCGGAAATTGATCGGTCGCACGCAGCAGCCTGGCCGAGCCGTCATCGGCGAGCTCGAAGATGCCAGCAAAGCGGTCGAGTAGATATCGCTGCCCGGTTATAGGATCAATGCTGACCCCTACGACGTCAGGATCGACCAGGCCCAGACTTGCGCTCAAGTCCAGCTCTGCCGATGGCTCCGGCAGCGGCGGCGGCGGTTCCACCGAGCAGGCGGCCAACATCAAGGTGGTGGGAACAAGCAAAAGCAGACGGGAGAGAGTCTCGGACATGGACGGGCTCCGGCAGAAGGTTCGCCCCTTCCCAAGGCAATACCAGTGCCGAAGCCACCGGGCAGCTTGCTGCCTGGGGCAAGCTTTCAGGAACCAAGGGCTACTCCTTCAGCCAGATCTTCAGACCGTGTCCCCAGCCATTCCAATAGCCTGACCATGGTCCTGGAGGGGTGCTACCCGACGGCCAGTTGCTGGTAGCCACCGAAGAGGCGAATGACTGCGAATCAGCATTGAAACGTGTGAACCAGCAACGTGATCCTGACATGCCGACGCAATTGCCAAAATAAGTGTAGTTGTTATTGCCTCCATCAATAGAAGTGGAGGCGCAGCCGGATGACATGGCGAGGTCTTCACAGAACGGCGCATCTCCCGAGCCATGGAAGCCGATGTCAGAGAGCCACCAGTAGCGGAACACTTCAGCATTGAGGATCTGCCGATAGCCGATCTCCAGCCCTGGCCCTGCACTGCCATCAGCAAGGGTCTCATGCACCTCAAACCGAGCAATGCTGTCAGTCTCCAGAATCGGCGCAAACCGGTCCGCGCCAAAAGCACTGGGTGGAGCATTTAAGAGGAATTGGTTAGCGGCAAAGGAGAAATGCTGATTGTTGCCGGCCTGGAACCAGTCTTGGGGCTCGTGGATGCCGTCCTCGGTGGCCCGATGAATCATGCCGATCAGGGTCCAACCACCGCCATCCTCGACCATGTCACACCAGGCTTCAAAGGGTGTAGCGCTGCGATCCGGATTGAGCCAATAGGTCGCGCTGATGCTGGCATGGCCCTCTTCCAGTAACTGCCGGCATGAAGTTCCCGGGCAGGCCAAGCTGGCACCATCGAAGTCGACAAGCGCTGAGTTGGAATCATCACAGTCGAGCCAGGCGATGGCTCCATCGCCATCATCGTCGCTGTGGGGGCAGTGGGCGACAATGCTGCCACCGGTCACAGCCCCATCATGTTGCGAAGTAGCGTCGGCAGCGACGTCTGGCTGTCCGCCATCAAAGTTCCAAAGGGCATCTGTATAGGAGTCGGCTTCGAGCCGAGTCTCTGGGGTGAAGTCGGAGAAATAGCGTACGACAGAGGAGAACCTGAGCTCGTCGAGCCGGCCATTGAAGGGCAGGGCACTGGCCATGGGCACCCCTGGCATGATTCCGATGCGCAGGTCGAAAATGGCAAGACCAGGCCACTTATGGGTGTACCAGCAGGAGGCTTGTCGCACACCATCAAGATAGAGTTGCTTGGTGCCCGTGTTGCTGCCGGTAGCAGATAGCGTCGCAGCAAAGTGATGCCAGCCGGTGGGCGGCAGCGGGATGTTAAGGCGCGCACACAAATCCTGACTATCTCCAGTCTCCCAGGTAAGCGTGCCGTCTTCTTCAATGACGATGTTGTAGTCGTTGTAGTCGAAGTTGGTAGGGTTGGCTGATTTACTGACCAGATACTGGCGGGTGGCAGGGCTATCACTGCGGAACCACCCTTCAATAGTCCAGTCGCCGCTGGTCTTATCGCCGATTCTCAGGTCATCGTGATCGGGAACGGTGATGTAGCTCGCGCCATCGAACTCCATGGCACTGCACTGCGGCGGTTCTGGGGTGCTGTCATCATCATCACCGACGGT
>DJIF01000131.1 GCA_002433485.1 Deltaproteobacteria bacterium UBA6601 | reverse complement strand
TGCGTTCATCCCTGCGCTTCCGAGCTGCCTCAACCATCGCGCGTGGGAATTTGAGCCCAGCCATCTTCACCTGATCGGAAAAGGTCGGCAGTAGACCAGTAGGCAACAGGTCCCCAAGAATGCGACCGTCTTCCGCCTTGCCGCCAGGCTTAAAAACAAAGATGTCCCGCAACTTATATCGATCATCTTCACTGAGCGGCAGCACCTCACTGATCTGCACAATGCGCCGTGAACCGTCGCTCAGCCTAGCAACCTGGACGATCACATCGAGCGCCAACGCAATCTGAGTGCGAAGCGCAAACAACGGCAGTTCCACATCGCCCATCAAGGCCAGGGTCTCCAGCCGCGCCAGAGTCTCTGTAGAAGTGCTGGCGTGTGTGGTGGACATGGACCCTTTATGACCCGAAACCATAGCCTGCACCATGTCCAGCGCCTCGCCACCGCGGACCTCACCAATGATCACCCGATCAGGGCGCATTCGCATAGCCGATCGAAACAGGCTCCGAATGGTCACCTCTCCTCTTCCCTGCCGGTCCGCAGATCGGGTCTCGTACTGCAGCAGGTGGGGCTGCTGCAGTTGCAACTCGGTACTCTCTTCAAGCACCACAATGCGTTGGTCTGAGGGAACCATGGACGAGAGAACATTGAGCAACGAGGTTTTGCCGGAACCCGTGCCGCCTGCGACCACCAGGTTCATCTCGGTCTTGACGCACAGGTCGAGGAAATCCGCTGTGTCTTGAGTGAGCGTGCCAAACTCAAGCAACTTGTCGACCGTTAGCGCCTCCTTGAAGAACTTCCGGATCGCAATGCATATGCCCTTTCGGGAAACCGGCGGCATCGTCATGTGGACCCTGGATCCGCCTGGCAGGCGCGCGTCAATCAGGGGGTTCTCATCATTGAGTACGGTGCCCACATACTGGGCAATGTTCTTTGCCAGGGCCAGCACATGGTCCTCATGCTCAAAAGCGGCGCCCGTCAGATAAAGCTTGCCGCTACGCTCGACATAGACCTCCTTAGCACCGTTAATCAGCACCTCGGAGACTCCCGGATCGTCTAGGTACTCTTGAACCGGCTCAAGGTAGATACCTAGGGTCTGGGCAAAGACCGTCTCAAGGGTCGCGCTCATTTCTACAAGGGGCCCTTCTTCTTGGGCATGCTGCGCAGCCGCTGCTTCACCTTGGCTTTGTTCTTCTTTGCCCAGGCATAGCGCCGATCTTCAGGGTCCGGTATCAAGCGCATCAAAAGGTCCAATTCCTGATCAGCTCGGCGCCAATCAGCACTACCGTAGTAACCAACGAAGCTAAGCTTGATCCGCTTAAACTCCTGATCCAGCTGTGCGGTCGCGCGTTCAATGCGGGGGTCAATTTCGCGGGCAAAAGGCGGCAAGACGCCCGCATCAAGTAGCGCCAGCTCAGCCTTTGCCCGTTTATAAAACCGAATCGACTCCCACAAGTTCTCATCGCCAATAGCCGCCTCACGGAAGTAGACCTGACCGCGCCGATAATCCTCCTGAGCCTGCAGGACGATCTCTTCGTCGGTACGCCCATCCCTGCTCAACTGCTCCTGCTGCTGCTCCTGGGCGGGTTCATCGGCGCTGGCGCTACCCTCTGATCCGCTTGCGGCCTTGGGGGTAGCAGACTGCTTGTCTGCCAGACGCGTCCCCAGTCCTACGACGACCAACAACAGCACCAGCACAAGCCCAGAGACCATCGCAAGCCGACGGACCAACTGGGCCCGATCGACCTGAGCGGTTTTGGCACCGCGGCGCCTCCGCCCGCCCTTCTGTCGCACCGCTCCCGGCTGCACAGTACCCCCTCGGGGCGGCATTCCGGGCATGCCAGGAGGACGCTGGACATAGCTCTCTGGCGGCATCACTCCGCCGTGATGAGCAACCGGCTGTCTCGACTGCGGCACCGGCGGCGGCGTCGGCGCCCAATTCTGCACCTGAGGCTGAGACGGAATGTGAGGGGTGTGCGCCTGACTGGAAGCAAAGCCCGGCATCGGAGCACGCAGACCGGGAAGGTCCCCGGTATTGTGCGCAAAAGGCTGGTGACCGGGGGGATAGGTGTCACGAGCGCTGGACGGAAGAGCCGGAGGAGGCTGGGGCACCGGCGGCGGCTGATACTGCGGCTGAGGCGGAACGGGAGGAGCTTGAGGGTAGGGTGGCTGCGCAACAATTTGCGTCGCACCCTCCAAGCCACTCATATCGGGCGCCACCGCAACCTGCTGCTGCAAGCGAATGCGCAGAGCAATGTCGCAAAAGGTAACCAGATCACCGTCCTGCACATAAGACCGATCGATCGGCCGATCGTTCAGATAGGTGTGATTAACCGACCCCAGATTCTCAAGAATCAACTGGTCTCCCTGCCAGGAGAGCTCGCACTGCTTGCGCGAGACATGAGGGCTGGGAATCTGCAGCTGACACTGGCTGGACCGCCCCATCTCCACCACCTCGGTGTCGAACTCAAAGGTCTCTCCGACCTTTGGTCCCGCAAGAATCTCAATCTGAACGCGTCCTGCCATGAGTCCTAGATTCTAGAAGAGTTCACCCCGCGCGGCGCGGATGATGATGGCTCCAAATAAGGTGAGGAGAATTGCCCCAACGATAAACAGCAGCGGCATGATCATCTTCACCGGCGCCTCGCCGGCGAGCTTTTCGGCGCGCTGAGAGCGCTTCATTCGAATCGCCTTGGCCTGCACCTTGAGGATGTTGGTCAGAGGCGTTCCCATCTGCTCGGCCTGCACCACCGATGCAACCAGACCATTTACGTAGTCCGAGGGGACCCTTTCCTTAAGACTCAACAAAGCCTCTTTTCGGGTCGAACCCATGCGAACTTCCTGCAGCACGTAACGAAGTTCCTCAATGAGCGGGCTGTGCGTGGAGTCTTTGGAAACAATGCGCTCAATGCTGGAGTTAAAATCGAGCCCCGCGCCCACCGAGAGAGCGAGCACATCGAGCATATAGGGCAGGTCTCGATTGATTGTTGTCAAGCGATCCATTACCTGCTCTTCAAGGTACATGATCGGGAAATAGCAACCGAACATTCCGGCCATGAAACACAGGGGAAGCCTCGGCTCACCGGTCACCGAATTGAAGAAGAAGAAGCCAAGTGAAAAGAACGCCAGCGCAGAGACAACACAGAAAGCCAGGTACTCGTCCGAGGTGAAGCCACCCAGGTGCCCTGCCCTGCCAAGGCGCGTCCCCAACATGCGTCGCACGCCAGGTATCGGCAACTTCTCAAACCAATAAGCAAAGATCATCAAGATCTTATTGAGCACCCGATACGCGGGCGAAGCCTCCATGAGCTTGGTTCTTTTGTTGAGCAGATAGCCGCGCTCGGGAACCGGGCCGCGGTAACTTTCATTGGGTATGAAGCCGACGCCAAACAGCAAGGCTGCGGCCATCAGCAGCAAGGTAGAAAACAAAACTACGATTGTGCTGCCTGCCATCACACATCCACAGTGACGATCTTTCGGATCATGAAGATGCCGACGATCATAAAGATGGCAATGAAGAACAGAATAATCCAGCCGTAGGGGTCCTCCCAAAGCGGTGAGATCATCGCCGGGTCCACCTGATAGATCGCCCCTGCGATGAAGACTGGGAGCCCCCCCAAGACGATCGCCTGCATCTTGCCCTGCGCTGTCATGGTAGAGATCTTGGCCTCAAGCCGAGTGATCTCGCGGATCGCATGGGCGGTATCCTCGAAGACCTCAGGGAGATTGCCGCCTGTCCCCCTCGCCACCTGGATGGACGTGACGACCAGATCCAGGTTCTTCGACTGAACCCGCTCGCTCATGTTGTTCATCGCCTCATCCAGGGTCAGACCGAGCTTATGCTCTTTGAGCAACAGACCGAACTCTTCATTTACCGGTGCATCTGTGTTCTCCACCAGAATGGCAATGGACTGCGGGAGAGTGAGACCAGCCCGCAGGGAATTGCCCATAGAGATCAATGCGTCGGGCAGCATCTCCTCCATGGCCGCCCGGCGGAAGCGTTGCCGACGGGCCAGCAGAAGCCAGGGAAACATCCCCACCAGGATGACGGCGAGAAACGCGTTGAGCACACCGATTGTCGAAGTAAAGAACAAGAAAATGAACGCGCTGAACGCCATGTGAATGTAGAAGAACTGCTTGGGATCCACTCGCGAGAAAATGGCATCCAAGGCCGCATTGAGTCGCTCCAGATAGCGCCGCTCGAAGCGCTTGAAGCCCTTGATCGCCATCGGCCCGTTGAGCCAAGACAGCAAAAACACGATCGCCGCGATCGCCAGAGTAAACAGCGCCAGGACGATGCTCCCCCAGGTCACAGAAAGCTCCCGTCCTTAACGATGCCGGAATTGATGAGGTCCGGGATGAAGGTGGGGATGTATCCGGTGAGCAGCACTTCGCCCTGGATCCTTCCGCCCTCATCCACCCCGCGCTGCTGGAAACGAAAGATGTCTTCAAGGTGAATCCGTCCATCATCTTCAAGGCCTACCACCTCTGTGACGTTGACCACCCGCCGAGTACCGTCAGAGAAGCGAGTCTGCTGAACAATGACGTCCACCGCAGCACAGATCTGATCGCGGATAGCCCGCACCGGGAGATCCATTCCTGCCATCAGCACCATGGTCTCAAGCCTTGAGATCATGTCCGTGGGTGAGTTGGCGTGGCCAGTCGTCAAGCTACCATCGTGACCAGTATTCATGGCCTGCAGCATGTCGAGAGCTTCACCACCTCGGCACTCTCCCACGACGATCCGGTCAGGGCGCATGCGCAAAGAATTCTTGACCAGCTCACGGATGGAGTAGGCCCCTTTACCCTCGAGGTTGGCGGGCTTGGTCTCAAGGGACACCACGTGCTCCTGAGGCAGCCTCAGTTCGGCGGCATCTTCAATGGTCACAATGCGCTCATCAGAAGGAATAAAGGACGACAGGCAATTGAGCAGAGTCGTCTTTCCCGAGCCCGTACCGCCGCTGATGATGATGTTCTTGCGGCCGAGCACGCACTTTTCCAAGAAGCCAGCAATCTGCTCAGTCACTGATCCCCAGCCAACCAGGTCTTGCATCGTGAGGGACTTCTTGCCGAACTTACGAATGGTAATACAAGGGCCCTTGATGGCCAGCGGCGGAATGATCGCGTTGACCCGCGAGCCGTCCTTGAGGCGAGCGTCCACCAGCGGGCTGCTCTCATCAATACGGCGACCTAGGGGAGTGATGATCCGCTCGATCACCGCCAACACTGCCTCATGGGCAGTGAACGTGCAGCCGGTAAACTCAATCCGCCCATCCCGCTCCACATAGATCTGGTCCTTACTGACCACCATGATCTCAGTAACGCTGTCATCATCCAGCAGATCTTCCAGCGGCCCCAGGCCCAGTGCCTCATCAAGGACCTCTTTGACCAGCAGGTCCCGATCCACATCCGGTGATATGTCGTTCTCAAGCTCAGAGATGATATCGATCAAGAGGTCCCGCGCCCGCTTACGCAGCTCCCCTTCCCCGACCTTGTTCATGTCCATGCTCTTGAGGTCCATGTACTGCAGAAGCCTGCGATGAACGCGGCGCTTCAGGTCAACAGGAGCCACACCTCCACGCGCGCTTGCGGTTGGCTCAAGAACCGCCGGTCCTGCCGGGCTGTCTGAAATCGCGCCCATTGCTCCGGTGGCTGCAGCAGCCTCGGCACTGTAGCCTGGCTGCTGGTAGACCTCTGGGGCATAAGGAACTGCTGCCGCTTGGGCTGCCTGACCGGCCTGGATCTGCCGCACCTGAGCCTCGGTGTAAACATGCAGCACGCAGTTGCCGATGGTCACCTGATCGCCAAGTTGCAGCAATTGCTTGCCAAACACTCGCTGCCCGTTAACGAAAGTTCCGTTGGTCGAACGATCGGTTAGCACGACCCCCTGCTCGCTACCGGATACCTCTGCATGGAAGCGCGACACTTCCATATACGGCAGCACCAGCTCATTGCCGCCCTCACGCCCAATACGAATGCGCTCGCCCTCAAGGTCGGCAACGACCTCTCGCTGGCTCTCAGGATCAACGTAGACGATGCGAATCACGCAAGCCTCCGGCTCTCACCACTTAACGTCAGCCGCGTCGTAGATGTCGAGAGTCTCTTTGATGGTCTTGCGCATTCCACGTCGATCCGGGTCCAACAGCACCGGCGTCAACACGATGATCCCGTCGGTCTCCCCTTTCTGCCAGGCCCTTGAGCCAAACAGCACACCTAAGCCCGGAATGTCCTTCAAGCCGGGAAGCCCGGTAACGGTATTGCCCTTTTCCCGACGGAAGAAGCCGGAGAGCGCAAAACTCTGACCCTCGCGCAACTGCACATGAGCTTTATGCTTCTGGGTATTAAGCGCCGGAATCGCGCCGCCAAACTCTCGCTCACCGACGGTGCTGAACTCAATCTCGATCTGCAGGTCGATGTCCCCGTCATCATCAATTACCGGCAAGGCAACTACCTTCAGCCCCACCTCCTTGACCATGAACCGAACGTCAACATTGTTAGACGCTGAGAAGATCAACTCCTTACCGCGCATAAAAGTGACCTCCTCTCCCGTAATGGTGGTGAAGAAGTCCTGGTCGAGGATCCGACGGATGTCTGCGGTGGATTGCAGCTTGAGGAGGTCGTCGGGACGGCGCACGGTGCCAAGCGGATCGTTCGGGTCCACAAAGGTCGCCTGCAATTCAGCGGGTCCAAACTGAATGTAACTGACCGTATCCAGAACGACCCGGACCGGACCTGAGCTCCAGTCAACACCAACGTTGTGGTCCTTAGTCCGGCTCACCTCAAGAACTTGGAACTTGAGCTGAATCTGTGCTTTTCGAACAATGTCCCGCTCATCAAGCAGCACCAGCGAGTGAAGCACCCCCTTCTTGGCCTCAACAATGGACTGCACCCGGGTCAGGTCATCTCGACGCTTGACGATTCCATCGATCACTACCCGGTCGCCCATGCGGACCACCTCAATGCCAGGTATGTCAGCAATGAGCGCCGCCACATCCCGGCGCAGATTCTCGATATCACCGACCACGTTAACGTCAAAGCTCATTCGCCCGACCGTGAGACTGGAGTAGCCCTCCTTGACCCCAAACACGATGATCCGCTGGCCCTGTGGATGCTTCTGAACGTCGATCACATCGCCATTACCGATGGCGACATCTGTCACCCGCCCGGTCCAGATCACCTTTTCCTCACCGACCCGCAAGGTGAGTGGCTTACTGTCCCGCCCCTCAGCAACGCTGCTCGCCAAGAGCGCGGCCAAGAACACTCCAACCAGTAGCAAGCACACCGGGCCAAGGTGGAACAAACGGGCTGTTTGAAATCTATTCTGCAGAGCCATTAGGCGCATTCCTGTAGGGGTCAGCGGCGTCGTTTTCCGCCCGCGCGGATGATGTTCAGCCCGGGCTTAGAGGAGCGTTTCTTCTGGATTTTCTTAATCACCGCGGGCTCAAAGATGTCGGCAAAGTTCTTACCGGCCAGGGTCATCTCAGCGTCAACATCCGCTTCATTGCGCATGGTCAGATAGAACTCACCCCGGTCCTGGGCAAAAACCAGCAGCTCGGCTTCCTCAGGGGTCACCAGCACCGTCACCGTAGTCGTTCGCGAGGCGCGACGACCCTTTGCCGAAGCCGCTTCTCGCCCGCTGCCAAGCCTATTGCCAACCGCTAAAACGGTGACATTCTGCAGCAGGGTAACCGTCTCAATGGCCCCTGAGCCAGGCTTCTGGAAGGTCCCCAACACGTCCACGTGGTCCTTCGGTCTGAGCAGCCCTCCAAAGGCATTCACTTCATCGACCGGAAGAGCCAATGCACGCATCTCCTCCTGAATGATCTGTGACAGCCGCACCTCGTCCTGAGTAGACGCCAGATCGGAGGTCAGAACCGGCGTGCCCTTCTTGATGTTGACGTTGCTGCTCTGGCCGACGATGTCCTCGCGGAAATCTTCCTTGATAAAGCGTGGCGGCAGGTAGTTAGCAGGAAACGCCTTTACTCTAAGCTGGGTCCCGCTGATCTGGGTACCGGCTGCGATGTCCTCGCGCGCAACCAAGATCGGAATGCGCTGACCGGCGACGCCAAGTTCACTGGCGAGGTTGCGCTTGTAAAGCTGCATCAAGAACACGGCGAGCAGCGCCAGAATGCCCGAGAGCAGCAGGATAAGCTTCCTATTCACGACCTGAACACCTCCATCAAGGGCTGATCGAGACCTAAGCCCAGGCAGCTATCGCTGCAGTCGCGAATGGCCCGCCGTAAGTCTACATGAAAGCCCCATATTCGTGGCTGGATGGAGGAAAGGCGAACCTCAAGCCACCAGCAAAACAAGCTCCTCCAACACCAAACCAATCACCCCGACCTACCCAACACGATCACAGTGCTGGTCACCAGAGCCTCGCCATCCCGCTCGGTAAAAGCAACGTAGGCCTCCCTTTTGCCCATGGTAAACAGCAACGACGGATACTCCCCTTCCAGCGAAGCATGAGCCCGCAGGTGAGTCGATGAGATCGCCCAGCCCTCCTCGTCCATAGCGGTGGCAAAATGGGCCGCCAGCTCTTCAACGGTGCCACCACCCCGGTAGACCAGAATCTGATAATCGCTGCCAAGGTGGTTCTGCCCAAAGGTCACCATGCGCTGGCTGCCCGAGGGTCGGGGGACATCGGCCAGGTCATAGCCGGGGGTGTCCTGCCCATCCCTAGGCCGGACACTCTTGAAGTCAAAGCCTCCTACCGGCCACACGTTGAAGTACTGCACATCTCCACGGCTGGGGTCTTCGAAGGCAACCAGCAGCTTGGGGTCGCCAAGCTCGGTCGCATCTCCCGACTTCTGGAAACGCTTGAAGCGCTCGACCATATCAAGGTTGTAGTCGGCCTTTCCTTCCTTCCCCGTAACCAGCGTCGAAAAGCCGCCCCAGTTACTGCCCGCGACCCGCACGAAGTGATCATTGAGGAGGCGATCCGTGTCCGCAATCCTGCGCCGCTGCTCCTCCCGATCGGCGGGATCCTTGATGGTCCGGAGCAGAGCCTCCCTGGCGGCCTTCGGAGCCACATCGTGCTGCTGGCTCTGATACAGATTCTCGTAGTAATCGAGCAGAGAGTCGATGCTCTTGCGAGTCCGGTTCAGGGTGTAGTGCAGGGTGTTACCGTTCAGATAGACCTCCTGCACCCGACCCTCGTCCACCTCGATGTTCATGTAGGCGGGCATACCCGGCGCACTGAGCACCGAGCTGAGATCTTCAAAGACTCTGGCGAAAGCATCAGGGCCCCGCGGCGTCATAAAGTGCCCAAAGCCAAAGATGAGACCGACCAACAGGACGATGGCGCCAATGCGCAAGGCCCTTCGAGCCATCAAGCGAAACAACTTCATCGCCGCTCCTCTCTTCGCTGACCGGTCCTAGAACAGGACCGCATAGCTCCAAGCTGTCAGGCCACTTTTGACCATCATGATTGCGTCATCACCGCGCGCCTGCTTCTTGTGCCAGGTGCCCCCTGCCATGTAGTGCTCCGAGCGCACAAAACTCCCGGCCGGCAGAGTGCTGTCTAGGATCCCACCTGGGTTGTAGCGGGCACGAACCTGCCAGCCCACAACATTGGTAGATACACTGCCCAACATGTCGCCCATCGCTGACATCACCCCGGCGCCCCCGGAACTGCTACCAATGATGCTGCTGGTGTCCATTGCATCACCCATGGACCGATCAATGGAGAAGTACTCCGGAGCGTTCTCAACCATCGGGTAATAGGCCTCAACCCGCGCTTGAATGGTCGCCTCCGTCAGGTCCGTCTCAGGACGCTGCGCATAGGACCAGCTCATGTATCGAGAGGCCAGATGACACTGCAGCTTCAGGTCATAAGCCTTACCGAACCACAGGATCCCGGAAATCATCAACAGCAACACAAACACCCAGATCACGAACTCGGTCATCGCCTGTCCGTGCTGACTGGCCTGAGAACCGGCAGATGCTGAATTGTCTACTCTCATTATCTTGCTCCTCAGTGGGCCAGCAGATCCTCGAAAGGGCTGTCTGCAAAGGCTCCGACCATCGACACGAGACCTGCCGCAGCCCCCGGATCAATAGGCAAGCCAGCGCTTCCGCCGATCCCGCCCAGCACGCCCCCGGCGACATCAGTGAGGGCATTGGGACCCAATTCAACAGGTGCCAGGTGAGTGCGCCAGTGCGGGCTGAATAAGCCGCCCTCAGAATGTGGATTGTAGATATTTGCCTGAGCAATGGTCAGCATCCCAAAGTTGTCGCCAAGATCATTGTTAAACACATCAGGAAGGAAGCTAGCCCGCACATCGGCACTGCTCTTATAGGCAAATGCGTAGTAGCGAGAGCGCTGCTTCCAGTCGTCAGGCAACATGTAAGGAGTCACGTTGGGGTTGCTTGAATCCAACGCCGAGTAGGCAGCGCCGAGGAAGTGATAGGGATTGGGAATCTCTATGTGATTGTCAGGGCAGAAAAAGCACCACCACTCGGCAGGAATGGTGAAATTCACTGCCGGTGGGCCAAAATCACCGCCGCCACACATGACCGCATAGCGGGCCCGCAGGGCCATCACGAACATGACGTTGGTGAAGTGATAAGGGGCCGTAGATGCCCAGAAGGCGTGGTAAGGAACCTGCATCTCACCCCACAGGGGCCCCTCCTTGCCAAAGAAATTACTGAGTAATCCCGAAGCCAGGTTGCGGATCCGGTCGTTGTACTCAAAGCCACCAACAGCAGCCATGGCATCGGCAAGACCACCTCCCATGGAGTACTCAGACTCAAGGTAGCCCCCCACGGAACCGTCCAGAGTCGCCTCACAGAGGTCCTGGAGCTCCCCCTGCTCTTCAGGGATGGAAGGCGGATAAAGCACCGCCACATCAGCCCCGTTGGCCACCCCCATCATCAAGGCCTCTGCGCCTGAAGCAGCGGTCATACCAACGTGCACACCCTCTTCCACATTGGAAAGTGTCTCCATCAGGTCCCAGATAAAGTCCTCGTTATCCTGGGCGTCAAACAGCACCGGGTAGAGCTCATAGGTGTCGATTGGAACCTCCGTGGATGGAGTGCAGACCCCGGTCGTGTAGCAGACGCCCAGCCAGAAGGACTCGATAGTAGGCCCCATGATGACCGCCGTGGTAGCCGTCCACAGCACCGACTTCATATACATCTCCTCCGCCAGGAGCATGGTCATGAAGATGTTCATCATGCTGTTGAGGTTCATGGCCCGCGCCACCCAGGTGGTGCCCGACAGTGCCGAAGAATCCACCGCAGACTGCAGCTGAAGCTTATCGTGCAGGAGATTTCCGCTGTTGATGACCATGAAGGTAAAGCAGGCCAACAGGAAGATCACCATCACCATATAGACAATGGACTGACCGCCCTGATCGCGATGCAGTTCAGCGAGCGACAGGCGGGCGCGCAGCACATCGAGGTAGCCAGAACCGGAGCTCCCCTGCCCTTGTCCAGCATCAGTACGGTGGTGGTCGTTCATGGAGATTCCTTCCACGAGGCTAGCTGTCCCAGTAGCCGGTGATGGGCGGGTCGCCGGTCTTGCCCTCAAGGGGCAGCACCGCCACCGAACGAATGAAGCTGAAGCGACCCGGCAGGCTGCCGCCCAAGCCAGGACCGAAGTCAACCACTGTCCAGCTGTCACCAATGATCCGATTAACGACTGGAATGGACAGGTAGAAACGATGCCGCACCCGAACCGCTACATCAGCCACGTTGCGCGGGTAGTCCCAGGTACTGACACCCTCCTGTAAGAAGAAGCCATCTTCGGTCGCCTTGTACAGGCGCACTTCGGTCGCCAGACTCGCATAGGCATAGCGCTGCAGGGCGTTGTCCGCATATTCGACCGGCAACGAAAACAGCGACGTCAAAGAAGTAAAAGCCACCGAAGAGCTGGCAATCAAGTCGCCGATAAAGGGTACCCCGCCCAGTACGGTCCCAGCGCGCGGGCTGATCGGCACACAGGCCATCGCGGCCGCCTGCCGAATCTTATCGATCTTCTCGCCGCCATCGAGGTTTATGGAATGGCTGTCCTCGGTCAGCGGCAGGTTCTCATCCAGAGGCACCCGCGCAGGGATCCATACGATGGCTGCACGAGCCGCTGAGAAGGCCGCGTAGGTAACCACATTACGAGCCTGAAACATCAAAGCCAGTTGCATCAGAATCAAGGTCGTGATCAACAAAATCGGAAAAGAGACCGCTACTTCCGTCATGGCCTGACCGGCTTCTCCCAAGGGCACCCGACGACCGGCCAATAGAGCTCGAGCGACACCCGACAACCCCCTGCCAACCAGCCAGCACAGCTTCGCCATCACAAACAGCGCGGCCGCAGACAGCAAGCCGTAGGAAAGACCCTCCCAGGTATAAAACGGGGCCGGCAGAGGCGCCGCAGCGGCCAGCGCCTGCTGCACGGCCAAGCCCATCTCCGAACCCTGCGCCTGGCTCCAGGTAAGGGCTGAGGAAGCCCAGCAAATGACCGAAGACAAAGCAACATAAATAGCTGCTTTTGTTAATCTATTTTCATAAAAGCGAAAGCTTAGCATTAGAAACTAATCCTCAGCAGCGGCTCCGCATTAAGAAGACCCTGCTCCACCATCGCCCAGGCAAAGCCCGCCGAGATAGCAACGCCCAAGGGGAACACGTCGGAATTCTCCACCCGCGGCATTTCGACCTCAAGGAAGGGCACAAAAGCCGACAGAAAGAACCGCCCCGTTCGGCGGAGCGAGGCAAGCAACTTGCCCTTCCAAATCATAATGCTCAATGCCATCGCCCCGCCCAGCAGGCCCATATAGAGCAGTGCAAGAGGGCAGACTTCAAAGCCCACCAGAGCCCCGAGTGCCCCTGCCAGTTTCACATCCCCGCCGCCAATGCCGCCAAACATGTAACAAAGAAACAACACGCCAAAGCCCAGGGCCAGCCCCAACAGGCTGTCTTTAAGACCGGGCCAGCCATCTGCGACCAGATGCAACAAGAGTCCCAGGACTGCTGCTGGATAGGTCAGCTTGTTCGGTATGCGCTGAAACCGCAGGTCGGACACCGCCGCGGTGACCATGACCGCAGCGCTGGCCGACACCGCGAGCCAACCGACTGCGCCGCTGCTGGAAGGGTCAATCACGTCGCCCTCCAGAGCCACCATCCTCCACAGCAAATAGAGTCAGGCCTCATGGTACGGGTAGCGTGATCCAGGTGGAGAAAAAGCCGTAGTAGCGCTCGAAGGCAACCTGAAGTGCCCCAAGAACTGGAATAAGGCCGATAAACAGAGCCACCACCAGCACGATGTATTCGGTCATGCCCTGACCGCGCTGGTCCTGAGGAAGACGTGAAAAAGCTGGCCCTTGAACGATCACTACAACAAGGAGCCTAGCCCGATCAGAAAGGGCTTGTCAACGCGTTCTTGTTATTTACTTTGCATTTTCTTGACATAACGAAGGTAAAATCCGTAAGCGTATAATATAATTATTATTTCTCGCTTCAGTGCAGTACCTTTCAGCGAGCGTGAAGGGGTAACGCAAGCTGGTCCCCTTCACGGGTCAAGCTGGCAGCAATGCTACCAACGGGTAGCTCAATGGTGTGGCGCGCCTTGAAATAGACCCAGGTCATCCGCCATGGCGGCAACTCTTCAATGGCCCGCACCACCGTTCCATCAGCGCTGACAAAGACCACATCGATTGGAAAGCGCATGAAGAAGGTATGGACAGAATTGCAGGGAGATAGAATAAGCGCCTCGCCAGTGGCGAGGGCTTGCCGATCCAACAAGCCCCGCATGCGATCGGCCGCGCTCAGGGCCCAGGTAACCTCTGTGGCGAGCTGAGTGCCACGACTCTGGTTCTCAATCACCGGCTGCGCTCCCTTGGCAATTCATAACTCCAAACGGCACGCCAAGCATTGTCAGAGGCACCAACACGGCCCTGAGAAACAAAGGCAAGCTTCCAAAGTCCCGAACCTGGGTCCTCAGCCAGGCTGGGTTCGGAGTTGTTGACGGTAGCGGTGGGAATTACCAATTCCTCTCGAGTCTGAACATCGACCCGGATCAGCGGGTCTCCCTGGCTCGGTGCATTACGGACCAGGACCAACTCCTCGCCATTGGGGGTCCAAGCTGGCCCCCGGCGCTCTGAAGGCAATACATCTGCAGCAATTTGCACCGGCTGCCCACCGGCGGCCGCAACAATCCATACGTCAAAGCGACTACGATCCTCATTCTGGTAGTTGGAATAGAAAGCAATCCAAGCTCCGTCAGGAGACCAGGAAGGCTTAAGCTGAATTGAGTCCCAGCCGGTAAGGGAGCGAAAACTCCGCTTAGGACTGCTCGCTTCCTCAATAACGCGGATGTTCGCGCCACCACCGGAGTGCTCCACGTAAGCAATGCGATCTCCTTGGGGTGACCAGATGCCATAGAAGTCGAGCCCAGGCGCGGTAGTCAGCTGCACCGGTGGCTTCTCCAGTTCATAAATATTCAATAGATACAGGTCGCCATCCCCAGTACCGCCGGAGCAGAAGCTCATGAATCGCCCGTCGGCCGAGAACGCCACCCCACCCTCCTTGAACTCGCCACCGATGGCTAACGAGACACCCCTTAGATAGAGATCAAAGTCGTCATCCGTGCCGCTGGAAGAAAAAGCGTAGAGCTGTGAGCCTGGTGCCCAGGCGAACTCATGGGTGACCTGCCGTCGGTTAGAGAAGCGACTGCTCAACGAGCCCGCGGCAGCCGATGGTCGAAGCCGTTGCTCTTTGCCGGAAGCGCCAAGCAGAAAGAGATCGGTGTACTTCTCCTGCGAGTACACCACTTCATAGGCAACCGACTGGGCATCGGCTGACCACTGCGGGTCCATCGCATTGCCCGCATGATGGGGCGAAAGCTGCTTGGCCCGCGGCGCTGCACTGGCCACCGAGATGCCGAGCGAGCCCAGCAACACCAGCAGCAAGCACAAACAGCGGCCGATAGCCGGGACTAGATGAAAGGACCTCATTGCGACTCCAGATTGACAGCATTCTCAAACAAGTGACACGCAACCCGATGGCCTGCCCCAATACCTTGGACCAGAACCGGCTCCTCATTGGTGCAGCGCTGCCATAACGGCACCTCCGGGGCGACCCGATGACAGCGATGACGAAAAGAGCAACCACCCGGATCCTTCGGTCGACGTTCAGGCTCGATGGTCCGTATCGAACGAAATGACGCCGCAAGAAGCTGATCCGTATAAGGGTGAAGCTCTCCGGCAGCGGCCGCTGGGTCAAGCGAACTCGGTGGCAGTTCCTCCACAACTCGGCCGGCATACATGACCAGGACTCGATTGGCGAACCGAGAGACCAACTCCAGCTCATGACTGATCACCACTACACAGGACTCAGAACCCTGCCCTTGCCGGAGCCGGTTGAGAAGACGCAACTTGACCTCGGCATCCAGTCCAGCAGATGGCTCATCTAGAACCAACAACCTTGGCTGGGGCATCAAGACCCGGGCCAGTGACGCGCGGCGCTGCTCACCACCGGACAACTCCCCGGAGAATGAATCCCCTTTGCTCTCCATCTCGAAGTCTGCCAACGCCCGCAGCGCTGCAGTTGGTGCTTCGGCCGCAGTGACTCCGCAGTGGAGTTGCGCAGTCTCCTGTAGATGCTGAGCAATGCTCATCGCCGGGTTCAAGGCTGCACCAGGTTGCTGATAGCTGTACTGCATGGAGCCCCTCAGCCTACGCAACTGCAGCTCAGCCAAACCCGGCAGTTCGTAACCGTCAAAGCACAGCTCACCTTCATCTGGCACCAGGATGTTCAGCAGCACTTTACCCAGAGTGGTCTTGCCCGACCCGGACTCACCGACCAGCCCAACCAACTCTCCTTCATACAGATCCAGATCCACGCCAGCGACCGCTTCGACCGGCGCTTCATTGACCTTGGAAGCGACGAAGCTTCGCCTCAAGCCGCGCGCCCGCAGGAGCCGCAACCGGTGCTCGGGAACGTCACCTTCAGGGCGTTTCTCAAGCGGGCGCGAATACCTCGGCAAACAGCCGTCCTGATCACTGACGAGAACGCCCCCCTCAATGGTCAGAACCCGCTCCGTCAAGTGCTCGACCACCTGCTCATCGTGAGAAATAAGAAGCAAGGTACTGCCAAGCTGCTGGCATTGTTCCCCAAGCAGTTCCACCAGGCCGCGACGGAGCGACCAGTCCAGCCCAGAAGTCGGCTCATCGGCGACCAGAAGCTCCGGCTCAGCGGCCAACGCAACCGCTGCGCAAACCCGCTGCGCCATGCCGCCAGAGAGCTCGAAAGGATAGAGGCGACCGCAGCGCTGGGGGTCGGCGAGCCGGACCCGCTGCAACCAGTGCTCAGCGCGATCCAGCAGTTCGCGGCGGCTCAAACCGGGGCTACGCAAGGCTATGGACTCAGCGATCTGATCGGCCACCGTGCGCATAGGATCCAGTGCCGCAACTGGATCCTGAAAGATGTAGCCGGCCCATCCAGCAGGTGGCGACGGCGCCGCAGCAGACAGCAGCGACAGGGGCGCTGAGTTCGCGCTCGAATGGTAGTGAATACTGCCTTCCAGCCGAGCCCCCTGGACCTTGCCAATCCCCAGCAGAGTCCGAGCTAACAGGGTCTTACCACTACCGCTGCGACCCAGCAGGCCGCACAGCTCACCCCGCTTGAGCTCGAGGGCTACATCGCGAAGCAATGGGACCAGGCGGCCTGCGCTTGCAGGTATGGGGGCGCGCAGCGTGAGCTCTGAAGCCGACAGCAGCAAATCACTCACCGCCAGTCCCTTCGGGCCAGATACTCAGCCAATGCGAGCAGCCCACCAATGGACAGAATGATGGCCAGAGAAGGAGCCAGCACTGCGAGCAGGCCGCCCTGGTTCACTGCCAAGAACAGGCCATCGGAAAGGGAAGAATCTGCGCCGAAGATCAACCCCCGACTGGTCAAAACACTGCTCTTTACGCCAGCCAGCATGTTGCCCCAGGACGGCCGCGGTGGAGGCACACCATAGTCACCGAGGTAAGAGAGACTGGTCTCCACCAAGAGAAAGGCGCCGAACACCAGGCAGCAATGGCGCAACACGATGCGCCAGCAATTGGTCAACAGCATGTGTCTCAGCAAAATCGAGCGCTCGGACAGGCCGTGCGCGCGACAGGCCTCGACAAAGCTCTGCTGGCGAAGACTGCGCAGCCGTGCGGCCAGAGCTCGCGCCAGATCGGGCACATAAGAGAGCCCTACAAGCCCACCCAGCATGAACAGACGCTGTTCTTCCCAGGCTGCTGGATCAGAGACCATGGCTGTGAACATCGCAACCCCGACCACCACCAGCACCAGACGTGGCCACGAGCTGAGGGTCGTGAGCAAAAAGCTCACGACCAGTGCAAGCAAGCCACCGTCGCGGTAGCCCAGCAAGGTCCCCGCCGGAACACTGAGGAACAACACGACCAGCGCAGCAAAGAGCCCAGGCAGATAGAAAGAGTCGACTGACGCAACCAGACGCAGCAAAAGATCGCGACCCAGCTGATCAGTACCCAGCAGATGATCGACGCTAGGGCCAGCC
This sequence comes from Deltaproteobacteria bacterium UBA6601, assembly GCA_002433485.1. Lineage (GTDB taxonomy): Bacteria > Myxococcota_A > UBA796 > UBA9615 > UBA9615 > UBA6601. The sequence continues at coordinate 34,315 of DJIF01000131.1, read as the reverse complement.
ATGGGCGTCAATTGAGCGCCGACCCTCTGCAAGCCAAGCTGTGGCTCAAAAGCAAGGAATTGAGCGGCAAGCCAGAGCACCGTCAGAGCAAACACGGTGCCCAGCCCATAGGCGCGCAACAACCGCAGCTCGGGCGAAGGCAATGCAGCCTCAAGGGAAGCGGCGGGATCTTTGGTAGCGAGCATCAAGCGCTGCCCCTGAGCATGCGCCGGGCCCGTGGATCAATGACGAGGCGCAGCCCAACAACAAGCAGCCGCGAGCCACCGACCAGTGCGGTTACCAACACGGTAATGGCCAGCAGCAGAACGAAGTCCCCCTCAACCGCTGCCTGGTAGCCAATCCAACCCAGCCCGGGCAGCCCGAGGACCTTCTCTACAATTACTGCTCCGCCCAGCAAAAACCCAATCCGACTGGCCCCAGCTTCGGCCAACGGAATGACTAAATGGCGCGCTAGGCGGCGGGGCATAGAGAGGCCGCGAAGTTCCGCGGAAAGCACGAAATCCTTGCGCCGCAAGATGCTGAGTTCAGCTTCAATTCGCAGCGAGAGGTCACCCAGCGTCCCATCTGCCACTGCGAGAATGAAGACCGCAAAGAGGCTGGGCAGAAAGCCGTCTGGCGGAACTGCAAGCACGATAATGGCGAAATAGGCCAATAAGAACGCCGGAACCAACGAAGTAACGTGCAGCACAGCGCGACCGAAGCGCGACCCAATCTGCGACTGACCATGCACGACCAGAGCGAAGCCGAAGGCAAGGCTAAGGGACAGGGCCAGGGCAGCCAGCACAATAGGCAAGCTGATGGCGGCCCCCTTGAACACCAACTCCGCGACCGAGATGCCCCGGTAAGAAGCGCCCAGGTCCCCGCTCAACAAGCCCTTCCAGAAGGCGAGCATCCACACCACGAAACCCTCATGCTGCCCCCTTGGCGACCCCGGCGCATGCCAGACCAGCGCACCGAGAGCGAGCGAAGACCCCACCACAACCGACAGCAGCACCACCAGATGCCTGCCCAAAAGCTGCACGGCGCGGGAAGGCCATGAAAACATCACTTTGTCCTCGGATGCTGGCCGGCGCGGCCAATGCTGAGGCTAGGGCTGGCTGGCTGACCGCCAGTCGGGGAACTGAGAGAAGTAATAGAAGGGCTGCACAAAGACGCTCTCGACCTCTCGCCGCAGAGCAGTAAAGCTCCGCAAGTTCCACAGGAAGACGTAAGGCAGGTCCTGAGCGAGCAGCCGATGAACCTCCTTCATGTAGGAGACCTTTGCCGCAGGGTCGAGTTCTTCGATCGCTCTGCTAAGCAGCAAGTCCACCTCTTTGTTGGAGTAGGACACAAAGTTCTGAGTGCCCCGGCTGTGAAACAGATCGTAGATGTTCTCATTACGATCGAAGGACCACGAGTCAATCACGAGATCAAAGTCACGCTCACCAAAGACCTTCTCCTTCCAGACCACCTTGTCCATAGCGACAGGGGCCGAGACATCGATGCCAAAGCGCCGCAGCTGACTCTGAACATTGAGCGCGACGGTCTGCCCCTGATCGCCGAGACCGGAGCGATAGAACAACCGCAGACTGACCGGCTTGCCCTTCCAATTCCACACCCCGTCAATGAGTTGAAATCCCGCCGCCTCCATCCGAGCGACAGCCTCATCGACGTCCGCGGCACGCACCTTCAGGCTCTCACTGTGATTATAGAATTTACTGCTGGGCACGAACGGCCCGGAGATCCGATAGCCTTCACCGATAAGGGCCAACGCTTCGTCCAGGTCCAGGGCCCGGGCCAGCGCATTGCGCAGACCAACTTCTTTAAGCCGAGCGTGCTTGTTATTGATACCGAGGTACCACCAACTCTTGTTTTGATAAGGGATGAGATCTGCAGTGCGGCTTCTTTCCACCTCTGGCAGGTATTGCGCCGGCACGTTGATGACCGCCTGGGTGTAGCCGTATCCCAGCGACGAGACCTGTTGGTTTTTGTCAGGCATCTCCCGCACCTTGACCCGGCTGAAGCGAGCCGGACGTAACGCATATGGGTTCTGTTCGAGGGTCCACGAGCCGAGATCGCGAGAAGCCGGCCGGAAGGGGCCCGAAGTAGTTGGGTCCGACCAGAAACCATGGTTGGGCTGAACCACCGTGGACTCGAAGCGATGGGCTGGAAGAACCTTGAAGAAAAACTTCTCCAACGGCCTTGGCTCGGGCGCAACGAAGTCAACACGAAGGCTATGGAGGCCGGTCGCCGCGGCCTTCTTGATGAAGGAGAGCCTCGAGCGATCTGGCGAAGCGCTGCGCGGATTCTGGTAGGCCTCAATGGTGAACACCACGTCCTCCGCGCTGATCGGCTCACCATCAGACCATTTCAGGTTCTCACGCAGAAAAATGGTCATGGACTGCTGATCGGCAGAAAGCTCATAAGCATCGGCCAGTCGCGGCTCTGCACTGTCTTCGTAACCGGGGCCCCACAAGGACTCAAACAGCAACTCGTTCAGCCGAGTCTCGGCCATCGAGCTCTCGTGTAGCGGATTGAGGCTATAGGCCAGCTCATCTTCAGAGTATTCAAAGTCCTCCGCCTGCACCGATTGGAGCACCAGTATCCAAGCCAGTGCTGCCCAGCCCCACAGAGATGCTCGTCTAAAGCTCTGCCACATCAACCTGCGCCTCTCCATCTGGCCGCTCCTACTGTTGAGCTGCCTTGCCCTGAATACGGATGCTCTTTGCCGCTGCCAGCTGACCCAGATAATAAGCAAGCCCACGCAACTGAGGGTTCTCTTCACTCAAGGGGTGGACATAACTGAGCGCCGCATCCACCTGCCCTGCCCGCCACAAGACCCAGGCAAGCTCGATCAAAAAGGCCCGGTCGTTACGAAAAGAGACCCGCGTCGCCGCGCTGTTTGCGGCACCACCAAGACGAGTCGGCTCAGCATCTAGACTGCGCTCGGCCAGACGCTTGGCGGCCACGGCCTGACCAGCTTCGACCAGTGCCACGACACGAGTCCGAAGGATCCTGTCCAAAACCGTAGTCGAGAACCCCAAATCCTGTGCCAGAGAGGCTCCCTCAGAGCCCACAGACTGGGTCAGGACCTTCGAGAGCAGGCCCTCAAGACCGCTTGCGGCACGCAGGACTGCATCCACCTGCTCCGTGCTGGTGGCGTCAAGCCACGGGACCTGCGGCTGCTGGTCCTGCAAGAGCTGCAGGAAGGGCCGCCCCCCTTGGCTCACACCCCAGTACGAGTCCCAGTCGTCACGATCGATGGACGGTCCCAGAAACTGGGCCAGCCAGGCTGGCTGCGATCCCGCTGCAGGCATGGCCGCATTGCGCAGCTGAGCCGGAAGCTCACCGCCCCAGTTCGCCAGAACCGCCACTGCGATTAGCTCACCCGGACCGTCAAGGCCAGCACCGTAGAACCAGGCTCGAGCCAGATGATAGCGCGCCAGAGCTCGATTCAAAGCGGCATCAAAATAGAGAGCCTGAAAACGAACGCCAGCCTCCACGTCGGCACCCAGATCCTCTCGCAGATCTGCCTCGCCCAACTGCAGCGAAGCGAGCAAGGGCTCTGCTGAAGCGAGATCACCCTCTGCCATGGCAGCCCCAAAACTCAGCCTACTGGCAAACGGTTCCGGCAGACCCTCAACCATGGCTGCGGCTCCCGCGGCGCGAACCGCGAGCAGGTCGGCCAAAGCGCCCGCCTCCACTCCCCCGGCAGCACCAGCTTGCGCTAACGGCGAGTTCCCCTCCCCCGCCGCCTGCAGGGCTAATTTCGAAAGCAGCCCACCTAGCTTGCCGCTTCGAAGCGCGGCGCGATTATCGATCCGATAGCGAGCCAACGCAGCGGCGGCCTCCCGCTGCAACAGATCTGCCTTAAGCAGGAGCCGAGCCTGCGCCAGGTGGACCCGTGCCAGACCCAGACGTGCGGCTCCTTTATTACCGGGATCAAGCTCAGGCTGAGCGGCCTCAAAGATCTGCCGTGCAGCGACCAGATCGCCATGAAAAAGGCGTAACCAGCCTTCTCCGCCGGGAGAATCGACCAACTCAGCGACCTTGCCGGGATCCGCCGCAGCCTGCTGCATCCAGCTCACCGAGAGCATCTGCATAAAAGTCTCAAGCTGTTGTTCTTGCGGACTAACATCCGCACCACTCCCGGCCTCTGCTGCAGCTCTATCGGACTCCGACGCACAAGAGCCGAGAGCCGGGGCCATGCTCAACAGAGCCAACAAAACAAAACGTTCCCAGAGAGAACCCCCACCGCGCTGAACGGGCCGAGGGAGAGTCGTCGCCACAGCGCTGCTGGACAGATCCACTACAGCGCTCCCGCCTGCAGCTGGAGCAGGCTATCAATCTCTCGCTGAGCACGTTCCGACTCACGCTGTCGGTAGGTATTGGTCGACATGTGGAGGTAGCGCTTCCAGACCGCAATGGAATCTGCGATGTAGTCAAGATCGTCGGTGCTCTGATACATCCCCTTAAAGGCCTTAGCCTGAACCTCCCAGATCTTAAGCTGGCGGTCCGCACGCACCCTTGCTGGGATATCCTGAGCGTTCATCTCCGCAATCCTGGCACTCTCAAGAGCCTCCTGGTGGCGGCCCTCGCGCAGATGGCACTTGCTCATCTCCAGATGAAATTGCGGAGCTGCTCGATTGGCGGGCTGACGCAGTGTTTCCACCGCAACCTCGCAGTGGGAGCGAGTGTCCCGACGCGCCTCAAAATGAGCCAACAACAGGGCCCGGCCAGAATTGTAGAGGGGCGATTCAGGCGCAATGGCTTCTAGAGCATCAAGTTCCTGATCCCGCAGATCACCTCTTCGCGCCAAGCCCGCCAGGTCGCCCAGCGAAGCCGTGTTGACCTCAACAGCGCCACCCTCAGACGAGGGCTTAGAGTCCCCGGAAACGGCCCAATCAGAAGACTCGCCAACCGGCTCAGGAATCCAGGTTTCTTCATTGGTCGGCTCCGACTCGGGCTCCCAACGCTCTGAATCGGCAGGCGGAGCTGGCGCGGCATCCCAATCGTCCACTTCAGGCTCCGGCTCCGGCTCCGGTGCAGGTGCCGGCTCCCAACGCTCTGAATCAGCGGGCGGAGCTGGCGCGGCATCCCAATCGTCCACTTCAGGCTCCGGCTCCGGCTCCGGTGCAGGTGCCGGCTCCCAACGCTCTAGTACCGGCTCCGGCTCCCGAACTTGAGGCTCGAACTCCGGCCCGAAATCGTCTCGCCGCTCCCTGTCCGCGGGCCGCGACCTCACCTCAGAAGGAACAATCACAGCCTTCCGATCCCGTCGCTCCGCGGGCGCCTTTTTCGCCTCAGCCCAACCTTCCACCGGGGCGTCGCCAGCAGCCAGAACCAGCTCAAGATCAGCAGACGAATCGGGCGCTTCCTTCGACTCATCGGGCGGTTGCTCCTCAGCTACGACCGGAGGCTCGAACTCTGCAGCGTCCTGGCCAGCCACCGTCTCAGCTTGGCTACCGTCTACTTCTGAATCCGAACCGGGCAGATACAACAACCAGCCGATCACCCCCAGCAGGATCAAGATCACAGGCAGGCCCAAAGCCCACACCATGAAACTGGCACGGCGCAGCGAGCTGCCATGGCCGATATCGTAGTCATCGTCCCAGGTGAGCTCTTCCTCTTCAGTAGCATCATCTGCATAGCTATCCACCGCACTGACCGTGACAGGGGGCGTAGCAGAGCCTGCTGAAGCAGCCTTCAGGTGCGGCTCAGAGGCTAGTGACGAGACCGTGTTGCGACGAACTAACGGTGGCGCAGCAGCAGGGGGGACAGCTACCGAACTGCGCGGAGTGCTGGCCTCCACAGCCGGCGCCACCGCAGCTGCCTGCTCAATCGCGGGCACTGCACGTAAAGCTGGAGCGGAGGGGGGCGCGGCGGAAGGGGGCGCCGGTCGCGGGGCAGGCTGCTGCGGTGGCGGTTCCTTGTTGGGCTCGGCTGCGGCGGCCACCTTAGGGATGGAGGCGCCGCTCTGTACCAGCTTCTGCAAGGCGACAACGCTGTCTTTGAATGCCTGCTTGGCAGAACCACCGTGTGCTTCGCCGGCGGCGCCATCGGGAGACACCGCAGGGGTTGCCGGTGTCGCTGGCGGCGCCGGCGCAGCAGCTGAAGCCTGCACGCGAACTGCAGCAGCTTCCCTGGCGAGCCCCACAACGCGCGTCATGTACTCCTGCATGGGCGCTGGGCTCAGATCGATCTTCATCTGATCGACAACAAAGCGCAGATCTTTAAGGACCAGCGCGACACTCTGATAGCGAAGCTCACTTTTGTGAGCGAGCATTCGCAACAACACCATCCGCAGCGCTGGCTCAATCCCCCGGCGCGTAATGTCCTTAAGACCCACATTAATGGCCCTGATGGAATCCAGAACATTGAGGTAATTGGTGCCGTCGACGAGCTTCTCGAGAGTCAAGATCTCCCAGAACACCGCGCCCAGACTGAAGATATCAGAGGCTGGCGTAAGATCCTGGTCTCCGGAAGCCTGCTCCGGTGACATGTAGTTGGCGGTGCCCTTAACCACAGAAGCTGTGTGAGTGCTATCGGCAACCCGAGCGATGCCAAAGTCAGTGAGCTTTACCGTCCCCCGATGACTGATCAACACATTACTGGGCTTGATGTCCCGATGAACAAGCTCCATCGGCCGTCCGTTCAGGTCAGTTGCGTTGTGGGCGTAATCGAGCGCCTCACAGATGGATAGTGCCAACTGAAAGAACACCGGCAAAGGCATCTTAAAGCCGTGTTGCCGGTGAACGTGAATGGCTTGAGCCAGATCAATGCCGTCGATGTACTCCATGACGATGAAGTGCTCATCCTCAATGCGACGGAAGTCATGAACCCGAACGATGTTGTGGTGCTGCAGTTGGCCCAAGAGTCGAGCCTCGGCAACCAGTTGTCGGATAAAGTACTGATCCAGGGAGAACCCACTGTGCAGCCGCTTCAGGGCCACCCGGGTGCGAAAACCCTCATCTCCGCCACGCTCGGCCAGAAAGACCTCAGCCATACCCCCTTCGCCGATCTTGCTCAGCAGGTTGAATTCACCACGAGAGACTGGAAATCCGCTCATGTCGTGTAGCTCTCCCAGCAACAAATGGCAGGTCCACGAAGGTCTGACAATGAAGCACTCATAAACCCGGTCGCCTCAACATCGAGGATACCTGAGCCGGGACTCGGTTCGACCCAACCTCCTGCATCCATAAGCCGCTCTGCAAGGTGTACAAGCGGCTCTGCGGTGGGAACCTGCTGCTGAGCCTGCGGTGAACGCATCAACAACACGATAAGAATCACAAAGAGCAGTGTCCCAATCACCACCGAGAAGATGGCCGCCAGCAACACCGTCCGTTTATCAAGACCCATAAAGCCTTTAGCCCGGCCCGACTTTTTACGCCGACGCTTGCGCGGTCGACGCCGGCCAGCTCCTGCCTGCTGCGCGCCGGTGGCGCGGCGCCCCCGAGCCTCTAGCCTCGCCGGATCGACACCGGGAGAAGCTGCTGCGGGCGGCGGCGCTGCCGGCCCACTGGCAGCTGGCGGTCCAGAGGCGTCACCGCTACCGAGGACCCAGGTCTTGTCGCCAGGGTCTTCATCGCCACCAAGCACCTGGGTACCGGTTGGCCCGGCCTCGGTCGCCTCAGGTAGAAAAGCCACCGAAGGAGACGTTTTAGGGGGCTGCTTTAGGGGCCTAAACTCCCCAGTTAGCGAGGGCGGAGGAGGTGGAAAAGCTCCGGACATCCGTGCCCCCGGCGGAGCCACATCGGCAGCGACGAGCGCTGCTTCACTGGCATCACTGACAGCAACAGGCTCCACATCGGGCTGGCCGGGAGCTGGCACCAGTCCCCCTGCCACGTACGGAACCGTGCGCTCATCGGTGCTGTCACCGAAGACGCCCGCCCCTGAGACAGCTAGCTGCTCGCCTCGCATGGCATCGGCATTTGCCTCTGCAACTACAGCGCCAGGGAGCTCGCCAGTGTAAACAGCGGTCTCGTCACCCTCTATCCAGTCGGCCGCGACACCAGGATTAGAGACCACCGCAGAGGACGTCAAAGGCTCCCCAGAATCATCTGGCTCAGCCGCAGCATCGATGGCCAAAGCTACGGTTCGCTCCTCATCCTCATCCTCCTCATATGCGGGGGCAACGGGCTGAGTTTCCTCTTCACTGAGTTTTCCGGGCTGCAGCTTTGAGTCCACCAGATCCTTGGCTACCGCAGCGGTCACATCAGCGAGAGAAGCGCTGCCCGTTTGCAACGCAGAGCCCTCAAGCGAACTCTCCGCTGACGCATCACCGCCTGCTGGAAGGGAAATCTCGGCCGCAAAAGAGCCACTGCCGAAGCCGCCCAGGCTACTCTCTTCATCAACCTCCAGGTTGCTAAGAGTTACGCGGCTGGGCTCACGACCCAGGATGTTCATCAAGCGCCCCACGTAAGCGCGAATCTTGTGCCAGCTGAGATTGACTGCCAGCCGATCGGCAACGAACTGCAAGTCGTTACGGACCATGTCTGGATCTGCGTAACGCTGCTCCCGATCATTGGCGAGCATCCGCGCAACGACCATCCGCAGGCCAGGCTTAACCCCCAGCCGCTCGAGAGACTCGGCACTCACTTCCTGCTCTCGCACCTGCTGGATAGCCTTAAGGTAGTTGTCGCCAGATACCAGGGGCCGCCCGGTCAACATCTCAAAGAACACCACGCCCAGTGAGTAAAGATCAGAAGCGGCACTGAGGTGCTCTTCACCATAGGCCTGCTCAGGCGACATGTAATTGGCGGTGCCCTGGACCAAGCCTCCGGTAACGGAGCCTTCACCAACGTGAGCAATGCCAAAGTCCGTAAGCTTCACGACCCCACGGCGAGAGAGCATCACATTGCTTGGCTTGATGTCCCGATGAATCAGCGGCATCGACCGCCCCTCAGAGTCGACCGCAGTGTGCGCGTAGCTGAGTGCCTCAAGCAAGCTAAACGCAACATGAAAAAAGAACGGCAGGGGTACTCGCGTCTTGCGCTGGCGGTGAACTCGAATTACCGCCGCCAGATCGATCCCATCGACGTACTCCATGACCACGTAGTACTCGTCACCGATGCGCCGCAGATCAAAGACCCGAACGATATTGGCGTGCTCAAGCTGACCCAGCAGGCGGGCCTCGCGCACCAGCTGACGGATAAAGTAAGAATCCATCGAAAGACCCTGATGCAAGCGCTTCAGAGCAACCCGAGTGCGGAAGCCATCATCTCCCATACGCTCAGCGAGGAAGACGTCTGCCATCCCTCCCTCACCGATCTTGGAGAGCAGGCGGAACTCGCCCTTACTGCCAAGTTCCTCCTCTGTCGCCATGTCGATTGAGTTTCCGTCTCTGGAGATGGTGCTCAGCGCTACTCGCCCTGGCGCGGACCGGTCCCCGTCCCAGTAGAAGCTTCACCCAGTGAGGTATCCACCATGTTCCCCACATCTTCAATTTCGATGGCATCGGGGTAGAGCGTCACTTCCAGTTGTAGGGTTCCCCTCTCATAGAGCGCGCTTTCCTTCCAGAGATGAAATCCGGGCTTGTAAACTGTGACCTCATAGAAGTGTCGAAAGGGCAGGCCCAGATCTGTGCCATCAGGGCTGCTGAGGTGATCAACCACCCAGCGACCACCTTCTGTCGTCACCGCCAGCCCACGACTGTCCTCCAGTACAGGATCAAGAGCTTGATCAGTAGCCAGACCGCTACGATCAGCCAATGCTTCGGGGACAATAGAGATCTTGGCGAACGACACTGGCCGGCCCTCAGGATCCAGGACCAGACCGCTAAGAACGTCGGGTTGAGGCCCTCGCATCCCGCCGGTAGTCGCGCAGCCAAGCACCAGGGCGGCCATTACCACCGCAGCCGAAGAGGCAAGCAAACGAAGTGGGCTCACAGACATCGACAAACACCAATCGGGTGACGCAACACAAGTCCGGACAGACTGATGATGCCTAGGGGCTAGCCATCAGGCCGAGGCGCAGTGCCATTGTCGCCCTCAGTGGGATCAAGGTCCACGTCACTCGGCAGGTAGTCCAGGCAGCCCACCGACTCGGACAGAGCATTTAGATCGGTCCGGCAGCCCACCTTGACGATACGAACGTGCTCAGGACCTCCGAATCGAATCGAATTGGAATAGCGCTCATTGCAGCGCTCGATGTACTCCTGAGAAGGACCGGCATCGTAAGGATCCTGAGCGCTGACCCCACTGTCTGCATTGTCGTAGTCATAGAGACCGTCGTAACCAAAATCAGGCCAGACTGCCTCCCAGTACTCAAGGCAGCCGTCGATATAGCGGGCGTTTTCCGAGCACAGGACCTCACAGGTCTGTGCACATCCTGCCGAACCCAGGGTCACAAAGGCGACGAGAAAGCCCAGCTGATAACAGCGTCTAATCATGATGTACCCTTCGTGGAGCCTTGCCTTTATTACCACAGCTCCAGGGTTTCGGTCACCATTCAGCCGCCCGCTCGCGCGTGAGGAGTTCGGCCCTTCGACACGATCACGCCCCCTCCCAGGAGCTCCCTGCAGTGGGCCCCGCCATAGACGACCAGTGACTGTCCGGGTGCCACTGCGCGAACCGCATCATGGAAGCGGACCCTGATCCGATCCGGCGCCTCCTCGGCCCATCCCGACACCGCCGTTGCTGGGCTTCGCGAACGCACCCTGGCCAGCAGTTGCTCGTCCTGCCCAGGCCTCCTCAGCCAGTTGAACTGACCAGCAGAGACCTCAGAAACCTCAAGCTCATCATTGTTACCGACGACCACCAGCCGGCGGGCTGGGTCAAGCTCTTTAACATAGAGGGGCTCAGGAGCCGCCACGCCAATCCCACGCCGCTGCCCAATGGTAAATTGATGCACCCCATCATGGCGACCCAGAACCCGGCCGTGAGAATCCACAACATCACCCGCACCGCCAGCACCACCGCGCTTACGAACGAAGTCTGCCGCGCGTCCTCCCTCAACGAAACAGACATCCTGGCTGTCCGGTTTGTTACGGGTACGAAGGCCCAACCTGCTGGCCGCTTCGCGCACCTCCTCCTTGCTCATGCCGCCAATGGGGAAACACAGAGAGCTGAGAACCTGTTCCCTGATCCCCCACAGGAAGTAACTCTGATCCTTAGCCGGATCGACGCCGGCCAAAAGACGCAAACCGCCCTCAGGAGCCCTGAAGATGCGCGCATAGTGACCCGTCACCAGCCAGCGCGCGTCGAGCGCCACCACACGGTCCAAAAGCAAATCAAATTTGAGAAAGGTGTTGCAGCCGACGCAGGGGTTTGGAGTCTCACCTCTGTTGTAGGAGTCGACAAAAGGCTCGATTACCAGCTCGTTAAAGCGATCGCGATAATTGAGAACATAGTGTGGGATGCCCAGATCTCCGCACAGGCGGCGGGCATCACTGATGTCATCGGGACTACAGCAGCCCCCCTTCACATCCGGGCCGGTTTCATAGAGCGATAAGGTCACACCAATCACTTCACAGCCCTGCTCCACCAGCAGCGCCGCCGCCACCGAAGAGTCCACTCCTCCGCTCATCGCAACCACCACCCGGTCGCCCGGTTCGGGCAACTGCATAGCGAAGGGGCCTCGCTCTTCAAGCCCTGTGCTGATCATGGTCTCACCTCGCCAGCGCGCTCCGTAGACGTCGCACCTCAGAAATAACTACCTCGGCAGCCTGCTCTATCTGCTGAGCATCGTTGCTCCTCCCCAGACTGAAGCGAATGGCGGCCTCCAGCCAGCGCGGATCCTTGCCCAGTCCAACCAGCACATGGCTAGGATCAAGAGAGCCAGAAGAGCATGCAGAACCAGTGCTTATGGCAATGTCGTTCATGTCGAGGCTCAACACAAGACCTTCTCCGTCGACCCCATCAAAAGAGAGATTGACAGTGTTTGGCAGGCGCGCCTCGGAATCGCCATTGATCTCAACCCCGTCAAGCTCGTTAAGGATGCGACCCTCAAGCCGATCACGAAGCGAACACATGGCATTCATCGCCTCTACGCCAAGGTGGGGCAAGCAAAGCTCGGCTGCCTTACCAAAGCCCACAATGCCAGCGGTGTTGTAGGTCCCACAGCGTCGCCCCCGCTCCTGACCTCCCCCCCGCAAATAGGGTTCAAAAGGCGTCTTCCGCTTGAGGTACAGGGCACCAACCCCTTTCGGCGCGTAGATCTTGTGAGCCGAAATGGACATGAGGTCGACCCCCAGGGCCTCTGCATTCACAGGAATCTTGCCCAGCGCATTCACCGCATCGCAATGGACGAGCACGCCAGCCTGATGAGCGATCTCGGTCATCTCCGCGACAGGATTGATGTTGCCCAGCTCATTGTTGGCCAACATGACCGACAGCAGCACGGTGTCATCCCGAAGGGCGGCTCTCAGCTCATCAAGGTCGTGACGACCGTCGCGATCGACAGCTAAACGAGTGACCTCAAATCCTTCAAGGCGCTCCATAGCGGTGAGCGGGTCCAGAATCGCGGGATGCTCAATGGCGCTGGTTACAACGTGCTTGCCCTTGTCAGCGAGCGCAGCCGTCACTCCTAGCAAGGCGGAATTATCTGACTCGGTGCCGCCGCTGGTGAAGAAAAGATCCCTGGGCGGCACCCCAATCAGCGCAGCTAGAGATTCGCGTGCTTCATCAATGGCGTCTTTGGGCCCCCGGCCTGCCCAGTGGATCGAGCTCGCGTTGCCCCACTCGCCCCGGTAGTAAGGGAGTACAGCTTCGAGAACGTCGGGATCGACAGGGGTGGTGGCGTTGTGGTCCAGATAAATGCGACTCATCGCAGCGCTCCTGGGGGAAAAACAGCGAAACTTCAAGAGGCCGTTCATTTAGCGCGGATGACGCACTCCAGTCCAGCCTTGGAGACAGACGACGCACCATCTTGACGCCCACGCCGCGGACCCGCAAGAGGTCAAGCCCACTGCGCAGTTCGCCGCGCCGGGCGGCGTCAGCTAAGCGAGCTCCAAGTACAGCACCCACACCAGGAAGTGCCTCCCACATTCGAGGATCGGCGCACGAGGCCGGCAGCAGAAAGCCAAGAGCAATGGCGCTCTCGGCCTCGGCCAGGCTCAGGCTACTCAGCCTTAGGCTCTGTAGAGATGGCCCTACTCCAGGACCAGACAAGCTACTTCGAGCCAGGAGCACCCAACAACACAGGATCAGTAGGAGGAGGCCTGCTCCCAGGGTGCCAGTTCTGTGCCTCTTGACCATTCCACATCAACTCCCGGAGCTGGCAGGCGCGCCACCCAACGCGAATCGCCGTCCTCGGCGCCAAGCCATACTCGCAGGCGGCGCCGCTCTCCGTCGTGGTCAAGACGAAGCCAGAGACTATGGAGGGGCAGAATTTCAGGAAAGCGATCGGCCCACTCGATGATCGCTACGCCGTGACTGCCAACCTGCTCGCGAAAGCCCAGGTCTTCAGCCTCCTCTGCAGCCTCCAGTCGATAGAGGTCAGCATGAAGGACAGGGAGCCGCCCGGGGTATTCGTTGCACAGAGCGAAAGTTGGACTTCGGACCCGCTGGGCGGGCGGAACCTCAAGCCCGCGAGCCAGTCCCTGGGCAAGGGTCGTCTTACCGGCTGCAAGAGGTCCGCACAGCGCGAGCACATCACCATCCACACAGGCGCGACCGAGCCACTCACCAAAGCGTACCGTCGCATCATGACCGTCAAGAACCGCCGACACCACTGACCACGGTTCATTCGAGGCGGGAATCACCGAACCATCTCCTTCCATGCGGGAGCGAGCGCATCGATTATATCGCCGGACAGCATCGCCGCAGTTCCCAGCCGTTCCGCGGCGAGATCACCGGCGCGACCATGCCAATAGACCGCCCCACAAGCTGCGTTAAGTGGCTGTGCTCCGCGCGCTAACAAAGCCCCCAGAAGACCGGCCAGCACATCTCCTGAACCGGCTGTTGCCATGCCGGGATTACCGGTTGGATTGATAAAACTACCGCCGCCAGGTTCAGCGATGACCGTGGAAGCTCCCTTTAACGCCACGACTGACCCATAAGCGCTTGCCAGATCGCTGGCCTCCAGGACCCGATCCAACTGTCCCTTAAGGCCGCGAGAGGCCTGCAAGCGGCGAGCTTCGCCAGGATGGGGTGTCAAGACGCGAGGAGCGGGCCATGGTTCTAACGAGCCCATCAGGGCCAGAGCATTAAGGGCGTCGGCATCCACCACAGCCGGCAGGGCAACCTCAGCAACAAGGCTCCTGACCAGGGGCAGGGTTTCCGGTTCCAGGCCCAGCCCGGGACCAACCACCATCACATCACATCCGTCTACCAGTTCCCGCAACCGCGGCCAGGAGTCCATTGACAGGAAGCCCGGGCGGGAAGTCTCCAGTCGCGCCAGCATCACCTCGGGACGCAGCTGAGCCAGCGAGTCAAGTGGCAGGCCTGCCGGAATGGCCAGGGTCACTAATCCGGCGCCACCACGCAGGGCAGCCTCAGCAGCCAGCCGCCCCGCCCCGCTGGTACCCAGCGACCCGGCCACAACCAGCACATGCCCATATGTTCCTTTGTGCGCCGCTGGGTCATCAAACGAGAACAACTCCGCCAGGGACGCTGCACCAATCAGCCGAGTTGCAGCGCGGGTAACCATCGGCCAGCGTTCGGTAGGGATGCCGATATCTGCCACGACCAGGTCTCCCCGCAGCCTCTTTCCAGGCTGCTGATGATGGCCTCGCTTTGCCGCAGCGAAGCTGACCGTCAGATCTGCCTCAACTGCAGGTCCGAACGGCTTGCCACTAGCGCCGTCCACTCCCGACGGGACATCAACTGCCAACACCACAGCGCCGGCCGCCCGCAGTTGAGCGCATACCTCGACCAGCGCCGCGGCCGAGCCGCTCAGGGCTCTTCGCAGGCCAGTGCCAAACAGGGCATCGACGACGACCCCAACCGGCTGCGCAACCAGCCCCTCAGCAAGCTCCTCAGAGCCAGCCCCCCCCACATCCACCAGCTGGGGCTCGACTCCGCAGGCCAGCAGCCGCCGCAGCTGCTCCGCGGAGTCCCCAGTCACACCTGAAGATTGGCAAAGCAACACTACACTCAAGGTCAGTCCCCGCTGAGCGAGAAGGCGCGCTATCGCAAGTCCGTCACCGCCGTTATTACCAGGTCCGCACAGCACCAAAGTTCCCGCGTCAAGCTGGACTCCGTAACGACCGATCAGCTGGTCCACGCAGCTCTGAGCCGCTGACTCCATCAAGGTCAGTCCGCTTATGCCCAGCTCATTAATGGTGCGACGATCAAGTTCAGCCATCTCGGCGGGCGTCAACAGCAACGGCCCTGCCACCCCGAGCGGCAACGAGGCGCCCGGCTGACTCATGAAGTCAACAGGGACTTCATGTCACGAACCGCTGCGTCGAGACCTGAGAACACCGCCCGCGCGATCAAGGAGTGGCCGATATTGAACTCGCGAAAAAGACCGAGGGCAACCAGAGGAGCTACATTTTCAAAATGAAGCCCGTGCCCTGCCGCCACGAACAGGCCCTGTTCGTGTGCGTAGCGAGCGGCAACCTCAAGCCTGCTGAGTTGCTGCTTGCGCTCATCATCCTGAGTGGCCTCCGCATACGCGGCTGTATTGAACTCGATGATCGTCGCACCAGCACGGATCGTTGCGTCTACTTGAATAAGGTCAGGGTCAGCAAAGATTGCCACATCGGCTCCCCAGTGCCGTAATTCTCCAACCGCGGTCTTTGCCTCACTAAATGCCGCAGAATTGGACAGATCGAGGCCACCTTCGGTAGTGATCTCACCCGGGCGTTCTGGCACCAGAGTGACCTGCTGAGGTCGGAGTTGCTCGGCAATCTGCATCATCTCGGGCGAGGATGTCATCTCCACATTGAGCCGCGTAGCGACCGCATCCTTCAGAGCGAACAGATCGTGGTCCTGAATGTGCCGCCGGTCCATGCGAATGTGGACCGTAATCTGATCTGCGCCGGCGGCCTCGGCAACCTGCGCAGCCGCGACCGGATCGGGGTAGGTAACACGCCGCGCCTGCCGCACCGTGGCAACATGATCAATATTGACTCCCAACGCCACGCTCATTGCGCTACCCCAGGACCAGCGGCACGCAGCACGGCGAAGCTGCGCTGCGCCGCGCTGGCCAGCTCATCGGCACAGTGCTCCACAATGGCAGGGTCGGATCCTTCCACCAACACCCGGAGCAAGGGCTCGGTTCCCGAATAGCGCAATAGCAATCGGCCTGAACAGGTCGTGAGCGTAGACTCACAGCTGCGAACAGCGGCCTGCAACTCAACCAGGGACTCAAGTGGTGGTCGGCTGCTGAACGGCACCTTGCGATTCGCGACAGGGAACCTGGGAATCCTGACCAGCTGCTCTGAAATTGCGCCTCCAACAGCAGCCGCTAGAGAAAGCACAAGAAGCGCTACTCGAGTGCCATCTCCGCTCGGACAGAGATCAGGAGTAAGGATATGCCCGGAGCTTTCTCCACCCAGGTTGAGCTGGTGTTGTCTCATGGCAGCGCTGATATGGCGATCACCTACCGGAGTTCTCAACAGCTCCAGCCCACAGGACCTGAGGAATTGCTCAAGGCCGCCATTAGTCGTCACCGTTCCGACCACGCGATCACCGCGAAGCGTGCCTGAGCGCTGCATTTCACCGGCAAGAAAGCCAACTACAGCATCGCCATCGTGAACCTGCCCCTTCTCGTCGGCGATCATGACCCGATCTCCGTCGCCATCTACTGCAACCCCCGCCCAAGCCTGCTGCGCAACAACCACAGAGGCCATCGCTGCAGGCACCACTGCGCCCCAGCCTTCATTGATGTTTCGACCATCAGGGTCAGGAGCGCAACTAACCACTTCAGCGCCCAGGGCGGCGAGAGCCGCAGGCAGGACGGCCCAGGCAGCCCCCGACGCGGTATCTGCCACCACCTTGCGGCCGGCCAACGGGGTAGGGTCCTTACCAACGACCGACAGGGATTCAAGATAGCCCGAACTGGCCTCTCTGTGGCGGTCCTCTACCTCGACCACATCCAGCTCATCGACGCAGCCTCCCCTGCCCTGCCCATAGAACAAAGCGCAGCGCTCCTGCAATTCATCGGAAACCTTGCCGCCATCTGCGGCGAAGAACTTGAGCCCATTGTCGTGCCAGGGATTGTGACTCGCGGTAATCATCACCCCCCCTGCCAGGTCACCCTGCTCGGCCAGCCACCAGGACAAGCCCGGGGTCGGGAGTACACCGAGATCAACGACCTGCAAGCCTGCGGCCCTCAAACCACGAGCACAGGCATTACTGAGCATCTCGCCAGACTCCCGGGTATCCCGCGCCAGAGCAACGCGACCGGCAGCGCCACCCTCGACCAGCGCCAGACCAAAGCAACAAACCAACCGGCTCGCCTCGACCGCCGCCAGCACCCCTTCGCCGGCTCGCCCCCTTACTCCATCCGTCCCAAACAATGACATCTAGTCCTCTTTACCTTCCTGAGCACCTGCTCCATCCGCCACAGGAGGCGCTAAAAGCTCCACTGCAAACGCAGCTGGCTCAACGGCTTTCACCACGACCTCTCCCGCTCTCGCATGATCGATGCGAATGACGATGCCCGGTTGCGCGTCAGAGACCCTGGCCGGGTCCCAGATCAGCTCAGAGGCAGCCACTCTGCGGTCCTCCTCGGTATCCAGCCTCGCCACCACCTCACCGCGCACCGACTCAGCGCCCAATTCGGCCAGCACTGGCTGGGGCCCAAACAAAGTAACAGTGCACACCGAGGGGTTCACCTTGAAGCGCTGCTGGTCAGCAACCACAACAGGGATTTCTGCCAACTGCAGATCGCCGGCCTGCTCCAGGATGTCCAGCCTAACCTGCACCGAAGTGGCGCTATCGGGGTGCATGTGCATCCCACTTAGATCCAGCGCAATGGTCTGGTCCACAGAGCTCCGACGGGTAGACAGCTGCACAGGCACCGTAGGAATAGCCTGCAAATCGGCCAGCTCACTCCGAGCCCCCATAAGGGTCACAAAACCCGGTTCAATGTCCCGCGATTGCAGCACATAGCCGGTCGGCAGGCTGCCGCGAACGCTCAGTTGAACTGGCAGGGTACGCTTTGCCAGAGCATCGAACTGCAGCTCGACCTCAGCAGGTGAAACGGTCTGTAGGGTCACCACCGAAGACATCCCGAGCGGCGGCAGCCGGAAGCTGTGCACGGCCCGACCGGGCTCGGCATCCTCCAGATCCACAAGATATTGAATTGCACCCTCTCTAAGCTGGTTCTTCATCCCACCCAACGCAGCCTTCGAGCCCGACACCTGAATCACGACCCGTTCCGGCAGGGTGGTGCCGTTCAGCAGCACCAGATCGGTGGGCAGCAGATAGTCTACCGGTACCACCACCACCTCTTGATAGGTCTGCTCACCCCTGGCCAGCAACCACCCCATAAGCGCCAGAACCAGGGAAAGAACCTTAAGACCGAGATTATCCCCTGGCCGCAAGCTCAAGCGGGCTGTCCATGCACCACGCTCTGCAGCCATCTCAGCTGCCCTCCTCATCGGGGCTCGATGTGGCTCTGGAAGGAGCCGGCGCAGTGGTCTCGACACCGCCTCGATCGGCACGACTCTGCTCGACCCGCCGAACCTGTTCTATGGACAGCAATTCCTGCACCTTAAGCCTCAGTTCATCGGGAGTGGCGACAGCGTAAAGCTGCCCCTGACACGCGAGTGAGACCCGCCGCCGCTCCTCGGACACCACTACAACCATGCTGTCGTTGTCCTCAGTCTGGCCCAGCGCGGCTCGATGGCGAGTCCCCAAAGTCCGCGATAGGTTCTGCCGCCGCGCCAAAGGCAAAAAGACGCTAGCCGCAACCACCCGGTCCCCGCGCACCACCACGGCACCGTCATGAACCGGGCTTCCCGGCTGAAACAAGGCGACGAGGAGTTCCTCGCTGAGTACTGCATCCAGTGGTGAGGCGTGCTCACACAAGCTCTCAAGAGAAGCCTCTCGCTCCACCACAACCAACGCACCACGCCCTTGATCAGCGAGCCGAAATGAAGCCCTCGCGATCTCCTGATAGACCTCCAGCGCATCTCTGCGCGAACTTGAACCCACCAAAGGTCGAGCCACCCGGGCCAACCCGAGGCGAATCTCTTCCTGGAACAGCACGATCATCGTAAGGACCAGGTAGATGCTCACTTCCTCCAGGATCCATTGCACCGTATAGAGTCCAACCAGATGCGAGAGGGCATACAGGGCAACCAGGATGAGCAGCCCGATCAAGACCCGCACCGCGCGGGTCCCCTTGAGAACCAACAGGATCCAGTAGACCAGGCTCGCAACCACCAGAATGTCGACCACATCGGCGACGCGAAGCTCGGCGAAAAAGGAACTCATCGCGAGCAAGCATCCCGGATGCCGGCGGCTACGTCCACCGCAAGCCGAGTGGCCTGAACATCATGAACTCGAACGATGGACGCTCCGGCAAGCACCCCTTGAGTGGCCGCGACCAGCGATCCCACCAACCGCTGCTCTCCCTCATGACCAAAGCCAGCGCCGAGAAACGACTTTCGAGAAGCTCCAAGCAGAATTGGGCGGCCCAGTACCTGCAACTCGCCAAGCCTAGCGAGCAGTTCCAGGCAACCCTGGGCACTCTTTCCAAAGCCGATGCCAGGATCAACCGCCTGATACTCCAGCGGCACCCCTGCACTGCTGGCTGCCGCACAACAATGTTCAAGTTGAGTCAGGACGCTAGCGACCAGATCCTTGTATTCGACATTGTCCTGCATCGTCTCCGGGCTTCCCCTCATGTGCATCAACACCAGGCCTGCACCGCGTTGACCCACAACATCGAGGATTTCTGGCTCGCGGGTCCCACCTGTAACGTCATTGATGACTTCGGCACCGGCTGCAAGGGCAGCATCGGCGACCTCTGCGCGGCTGGTGTCAACCGAGATCGGGAGTGGATATGGCGCAGAGCCCGTACGTAGCGCACGAACTATCGGAAGCACCCGGTTCAGCTCTTCGTCCAGGCTGACCCCTACAGAGCCCGGACGCGTACTCTCACCACCGACATCCAGAACATCAGCACCCTCCTCAAGGATCTGCTTCGCCCGAGCCAAGGCCTGATCGACACTTCCATAGCGACCGCCATCAAAGAACGAGTCCGGAGTTACGTTGAGAATCCCCATAACGGCAACCCGCTCGGCAGCCAGACCACCGCCCTGCCAACGCAGATTCCGCATCGCACCCAGCCCCTGGTGGAGACTCGAACTCAGGCCGGGTTCTCGCCGCTGTTAGGCAGACCTTCACCCATACAAGCACGCAATACTCGCTTGACCTCTTCACCCGTCACCGTCTCCCGGGCCAGGAGTTCAGCGCTCAGGTCATGCAAGGCCTGCATATGACCCTTCAACAGGGAAACTGCGTGCTCGTAAGAGCTGGAGACAATACGCCGCACTTCACTGTCAATCTGAATCGCGGTCTGCTCAGAGTAGTCCTGATGCTGGCTCATCTCCCTACCCAGAAAGATCGCCTCCTCCTTCTTGCCGAAGGCCAACGGCCCCATCGCCTCCGACATCCCCCACTCGCAGACCATCTTACGGGCCAGCTCAGTAGCCCGCTCAATGTCATTTCCTGCACCGGTAGTGACCTGATCAAGTGCAACCTCTTCCGCCGCCCGGCCACCCATCAGGATGGTGATGTTCTTCACCAGTGAGTCCTTATCGCGGGTGAAGCGGTCGGTCTCGGGAAGCTGCTGAGTAAGGCCAAGAGCACGCCCACGCGGCACAATCGTTACCCGGTGAATGGGGTCCGTACCGGGAAGCAAGGCAGCGACGATCGCATGACCGGCCTCGTGATAGGCGGTGGTCCGTTTCTCATCATCGGGGATCATCATTGAACGTCGTTCGGCGCCCATCATGACTTTGTCCTTAGCAACCTCAACGTCCGTCATTGCCACGGCGTCCGACTCCCTGCGGGCGGCAATAAGGGCGGCCTCGTTCATCACATTGGCGAGGTCTGCCCCGGTAAAGCCTGGCGTTCCACGAGCTACCACCTGCAGGTCCACATCCTCACTCAAGGGCAGTTCGCGAGCGTGGATTCCGAGGATTTTCTCTCTGCCCTTGATGTCGGGCGAAGGAACCATAATGCGCCGATCAAAACGACCGGGTCGCAACAACGCCGGATCGAGCACATCAGGGCGATTGGTAGCAGCGATGAGAATCACACCGTCATTGGACTCAAAGCCGTCCATCTCCACCAACAGCTGATTGAGGGTCTGCTCCCGCTCGTCATGACCACCCCCAAGACCAGCACCACGATGCCGACCTACCGCATCAATCTCATCCACAAAGATGATGCAAGGGGCATTCTTCTTACCCTGTTCAAACAGATCTCTGACCCGACTTGCGCCAACCCCGACAAACATCTCCACAAAGTCCGAACCTGAAATGGACATAAATGGAACACCAGCTTCACCAGCGATCGCGCGCGCAAGCAGAGTCTTGCCGGTCCCCGGCGGCCCCATAAGAAGAACACCTTTGGGGATTCGCCCACCGAGTCGAGTCACCTTTTCCGGACTCTTGAGAAAGAACACAATCTCCTCAAGTTCCTCCTTAGCCTCTTCAACTCCGGCCACATCCTCAAAGGTAATGACCTTGCTCTCCTCATTGAGCATTCGGGCGCGGCTCTTGCCGAACTGCATGGCCTTGCCGCCGCCGGCCTGCATCTGCCGCATCAGGAATACCAACAGCACGATCACAAACAGCAGCGGCAACCACTGTAAGAAGGCTGTTCCCCAGCCACCTTCCCGAGCCTTGACGTACTCGACGGCGACCCCGCTCCCCTTTAGCCGTTGCTGAAAGGGCTCACTCTTTATCGGACCACGGCTGGTAAAGCGGCCGCCGTTTACGAGGAAGCCAGTAACCTGCT
This sequence comes from Deltaproteobacteria bacterium UBA6601, assembly GCA_002433485.1. Lineage (GTDB taxonomy): Bacteria > Myxococcota_A > UBA796 > UBA9615 > UBA9615 > UBA6601. The sequence goes on along the minus strand of DJIF01000131.1, from coordinate 12,470 downwards.
CATCCCCGGCAACCGTGATCTCTCGCACCTCGCCCGCTGCCATCTTCTCGTTGAACTCAGTCCAGTTGAGATGTTCTGCTCGTTGAACACTCTGGTTCTTCACCACGGCGAGCAACAGCAACACCAGCAACAGGAGAAAGAGCCAAAAGGCAAATGTCTTGTGAGCCTGCTTCATGAAATCACATCCTCAATGGCGTCGATGGGCGCAGATCCGCTCAGCGACGCGGTAGTGTACAGCAAGCTGGCATGGGTGGAATCAGAATGGAGCGGTGCCAGGTCCGCCGCTCGCAAGCACGGCAACCACAGGACGCTGCCCTCTGAGTCCACCACAACCGGCCAGTTACCCCGCTGATAGCGAGGAACTCCTGCCTCCGCAAGGACATCACGCACTTTCCGCGAACCAACTCCACCAAATGGCCGCATGCGCAGCCCGACACCGACCGATCTTACGAAGAGCGGGCCTCGTAACGCGCCACGGTCGAACAGCGCATATGAACGCCCCGGGCCAGGAACACGACTGAGCTGATCCGCAGCCGCCGCTGAGCTGAGCTCACGCAGCCCCAATCCACCAAAACAAGGCCATTGAAGCGGTTTCCCAGCCTGCAAGACCTGAGGAGCCTGGACCGCCGCTGCTTCCTGCTCAAAAGCAAGGCCTCGTCGCAACTCCAACTTGCCAGCGGCAAGGCGCGCATTCCAACCGGCACCAAGCTGAAACAGACGCGATCGACCCCTGCTACGGACACCGTCAAGGAGGTTCTCAAAGGCCCGCCTCGAGGGTGGACGCGAGCCCCAAAGCTCGGTGACGCAAAGACGCTGTAGCGCGCAGATGGCCAGTTCGGGTTCCAGCCGCCCCAGCTCCAATTGACTCAACACCAATCGGCTGTCACCGGCAGCCCCCTCGACCAACAACCTCTCCAACACAGCCTCGGCCCCATGGGCAAGCTGGTCGAGATAGCGACGCGCCAGCTCGCCCTCACGAAGAATCTGTTCCATCCACTGCTCTGGCTCGTCCCGGCAACGGGCGCGGACATCTGCGCGCAGCGCATTGCGACGGAGGGTGCTGTCAAAGTTGGACGAATCCTCGGCCCAGGCGAAGCCCCCAGTATCACAAAAATCCTTAAGATCTTTCTTGCTGAATGGAAGCAAAGGCCTTGAAAAAAAACAGGAAAGCGGAGGCATTCCGGCTGCTCTTTCTACAGAGACCCCTTCTGCTCTGCGCAGCAAGATGGTCTCTAACTGATCGTCCCTATGATGACCAAGAAAGATCCTACTTGCGGCGCGCTCGGCGGCCTGCTCAAGCAGCCACGCTCTACGCAGTTCGCGAGCGGCGGCTTCCCTGCCAATGGAGCGACGGCGCTCGGCCGCCACGGTCACGCTGCCCGTGATGAAATCAACAGCTAGTTCGCTTGCCAACTCAGCGACCAACTCTCGCTCATAACCCACCTCGGTAGGACGCCAGCCATGATCCAGATAAGCCAGTCCTACGGCGCTGCGACGGCGTTTGAGCTCAGGCACCAGCAAACGAGCCATAGTTGTGCTGTCGAGACCCCCCGAACAGGCGATAAGCGCAGCTGAGCCGGCCGGCGGAAGCAGCTCCGGGCGACTCGATAATTCAACTCGGAAGCGACACGCAAGGCTGCTCAAGACGACTCCTGATTCAACTCGCTGGTGAGCTCGTTCAGACTCGAGTGAACTTCTTCCAGCCGGACCTCAATGCTCCCAATGCGGCGCTTTAGATCCTCAGCCTCGCTTCGAATCGACATTGCCCGCTCTTTAAACATCGGAGCCAGAGGTCTCAGCACGATCCGCAGGGCTGCCTTGAGCAGACGCCCAGGACCCTTGGGTGGGAAGAAGTTTCGCGGCCGCATGTCCATCACCCATGAAGGTAGATCGCCCTGACTCCCGGTCAAGTGACGTCATTCCGGCTACCATCAACAAATGGCCAACCGCACCGAGATCGGCAGTGCTGGGATTCAATTTGGGATCCTTCTGGTCGCGGCAGCCATAGTCCGCTGGCTGCTGTCCGGGCGCTTCTTCGGCTGGGAAGAGGGCGACTACGGCAACCTCATGATGATTCGCGAAGTTCTGGACAGCGATTTCACCTGGTTTCGAACTGCGCACATGCCAGGCTGGTATTCCATGGCTGCACTGCTTCGATGGACGCACGAGGACCCTCGCAGCTCTGCCCTGGCCATGACCCTGGCCTTTTCGTCCGTTAACGTCGCGGTAGCCGGGCTCCTAGCCCGCAAACTACTGAGTCCAGCTGCTGGCTGGATGGTGGGCTTCTGGCTCATCTTCCAACCGGAAATGGCGCTCTACGGCGCCTCTACACTGCGTTCTCCGGTGTTCACCTGCCTGGGCTTTATGGCCATGACCCTGCTCATCTGGGGATCACGGGTGCGCGGCTTCGGCCTCACTGCCCTGGCCTTTCTGGTGCGGATGGAGGCGGTCGCCAGCTTCTACCTGCCGGCCCTGTGGACATGGATTTGCGGTAGAGGGCGAAGTTTTCGCCAGCTTGGCCTGCCCCTGGTGATGCTCGGCAGCGTCATGGTTGGGTGGCAAGCCTACATCTCTCTAATCCAGGAGCGATGCCTTGGTCTGGAATACAACCTGGAAGATCTAAACCGCTGTTGGGAGACGGCTTTCATCCTTGGTCCATTGACGCAAAACCTTGCACCTGAAGTCCACGGCGCACAGCAAAGCTTCGACCTCTCCGCATGGCTGCAGCAGGGGTTACAGACCAGCTGGGCCCTGCTTACCTGGACCCTGCCACGTAAGCTTTCCTGGACCATCGTGCTGGCCGCTACGGTCGGGGCACTCGCACTGCTCCGCGGTGCGGCGAGGCCCGGCGGCAAGACCGTTGTGGTCTATGCCGGATTCACCCTTGGCGTTTGGCTGCTAGAGGGTTTCCTCGCCCATCACGACCCCAATCACAATCTCTACTGGGTGTGGCTGCTCCCTGCAGTCCCTTTCCTGACCCTGCTGGCAGCAGCGGGATGGTTCGCCATAGATCGGCGTCTGGTCCAAGCACCCAAGTCGCTGCGCGCGGTAGTCATCACCGCCATGCTGATTGGACCCCTGCCCTCTTTTGCGCAAGAAGCCAGCTACCAAATGGAACGAGCAGAACGCTGGTACCGCCCCCAGCTGGAGCTATCACGATGGATGGAAGAGCAGCTCCCTGCAGGCACCGGAGTGCTCGTGTCCAGCATTCCTGAAGTATGGCTGAAGCGCGTCGATTCCAAGCTACGCGTGTATTCATGGTGGCTGCTACCCGATGAGGTTCGAGTCTCCAGCGAGGAAGAACTGCAACGCATCCCGCTAGATAGCGAGCTCTATGCTCGATACCAAGGCCATCCTGAGCAGATTCCCTGGACTCAGCTCCCTCCCGACGCCCGCCAACTGAAGCTAGACCGTGTGGGCAATTTCTTGCTGAAGCACAGCATCCAATATGTCATCTGGTTCGAGGAAGACTGGACGGAAGCGCCCCAGATCGCGCCATTTCTCGGCTATCGCTACAGCCCTACCGGCGAACTCCTGGAAAACCAACAACAGCAAGCAGGTCCTGTACTCCTCACACCGATCGATCGCAGCCCACCCATGCGCGACCAGGGATATGGCTGGGCTCTCTACGTCGCTACCGAGCCCGATGACAACGAGCGGCTAGTGCCGCCCCGTTTCGGTTCCGGCGAAGCAGGACCTGGCTGGCAATGAGCGGTCCGGGCAAGGGCGCCGACCCCAAGGCCTTTACGGCCGCTTTAAACGCCTTACAGGAAGGCCAGGGCCTGGAGAGCCTGCTCAACCTGGCCCGGCCCAGCAAGGCAGCCTTTCGCGCTACCGCGGCTGCACTGGAGAGCCCGGCCGGCGCCCAACTTCGCACGCAGCTCGCCGACCAACTTCAACTGAGTCACAGTACCAGCGCAGAGAAGCTGCTACGGCTCGCCTCTGGGCGCGCCGTAGCAGCCCAGGCCCGCTCTAACCCCATCGCCCGTAACGAGAGCTTCAATTGTCTCCACTGCGGTCTTCCAGTACCTCCGGCGCCAGGCAGCAAAATCCGCAATCACTGCCCCCGTTGCCTACGTAGTCTTCATGTCGACGGAGATGTTCCTGGTGACCGTCAGTCAAACTGTCACGGAATCATGGACCCCAGCGCTCCCGAGCTAAGCAAGGGCAGCTTTCGGGTTACCCACCGTTGTCGACGCTGCGGCCACGAACGACGTAATCGCCTCTACCCCGACTGGCAGATAGCACCGGACCAGCTCGCTGGGCTGTGGCCCTCAAAGTGATCTTCAGGTACGTGCCCGAAGATCATCTCATGCGGCAGTGCCACGCTGATGGTGCGTCGCCACCCGGCTTAGGCGCCGATCAAGGCGCTTACGGCGAGCCAGAAACTCGGCCTCAAGTTGAGCTACATCTACCTGCGAAGGGATCTCGTCCATACGCCTCAAAAACTCATCAACCAGAACCAGCGCCTCCTGTGGACGTGAAAGTCGACGTTCAAGGGCAATGATCGCTGCGCGCCACGGCTTAGGATCGTCAAGCCCCCCGGACTCCATCATCCTCCGCCATAAGGGCAGCGCCTGTTGATGCCTACCGCTACGGCGCAGATGCTCAGCAAGTAGTTCCAGTGAACGATAGACAAGACCCTCATCGGCGCCGCCACCGGTCAGTCGACGCAACAGCTGCTCGCCGCGCAGCGCTTGCCCCCGCTGCAACAGCATCCGCGCCGCAGCGAACACCATAGAGCGCTCAGTAAGACAAAGCGTCGGTGCCTTTAGGCAACGCGCGAGATGAGCCGACAAGGTCAACAAAGAAAGCAGGTCAGCCGCATTATGCTCCAGCACCGGAGCCAGCATGCATGGGTCTCCAGTTCCGAGATATCGAAGCCAACATTCAGGCACCTCAGCGCCGCTCACCTCAGTGTCGGATCTGGTGACTCCCAGAACCGCCCCCTCAAGCAAGGAAAGTCGCGCACCTCCCAGAGCATCGCGATACAGCCGCGCGCTGGGATGCAGAAGATCAAGGTGGGGAAGAGACAGAATCCGATCAGGGTTCATACGGTTGCGCACCATACGATCAGCAAGGATATTCCGATCAAAGGAACGTCCATTGAACGAAACCAGGTAATCCACTCCCTCTAGCAGCGCGGCGAAGGCCTGCAGCTGAGCTCCCTCATCAGGCTGTTGCCGGAGCAGGAACTGGTTCAAGTGAACGGTGCCCGAGGAGTCAATGGTCGCCGCACCGATCAAGAACGCCAGCGGAGTCGTGGCAGTTGCCCTAGGGCGACGACGCTGCCAACTGGGCAACTCCTGACTACACCCACCGTAAGGTAGGCCCGTGGTCTCAAGATCGAAGTAGAGGGCCCGCTCCGGGCGAAAATCAGCCAGGGTAGGATCACCGCTCATCAGCACGGCTTCCTCACCGCGTAGCTGCAGCGCTGCTGCGAGGCGAGCACAGCCATGATGGGTGCCTCCATCCAGCTCCGCCGAACCGCGCACGTAAGCACCGCTGGAGTTGTGGGCCACCGCATAACGCAGCTGAAAGAACCCACCAGGGACGTTGAGAGACCGCTCGGGAAGCTCAGCTGGGTCGGGTTCGATGCCGGGCAGCGAGACCTGGCTCGGCGCGTTAGACCGCAGGGCTGGAAAGCTGCGGAGTCGCTGCATGAGACGAGTCACAGCCAGCCTCCACGAAGGTCAATCCTAGCCAGTTGCGCTGAGGAGATCGGTCCGAGCGGCCTAGCCTGCTGACCCAACAACCAGCGACTCAAGTCCAATGCGGTTGCCTTGGCGCCTTCTTCGACCTCACCTAGCGGGCCGACGCAGGATGGACAGCCGGCCGAGCATGAGCAGCGCAGCACCTGCTGGACCGCTTCATCAAGCAACTGGTCAAACAATCCATAGAGCTTCTGAGCGAAGCCCACGCCTCCAGGTATAGCGTCGTAGACAAACAGCGTCGGCCGCTCAAGCTTGAGCTCAGTGCTGTCCAGCAGCCGCCGGGTGCCATCTGCTGAGGACTCCTCCAGGCTGCGCTGTCCGCTGCGATCAAGCCCGGCGACCCAACCCTCCTCTGGATCTGCCAGGGCCATGCCGAGATCCGAGGTGTCACACATCAGGTGCAGCGCAGCGAGGGACCGCAGTACTCGACCGAGCCCAAGCAGGCCGTCCACCACCTCAACGCCGCCATAGCCCGCCTGGCGCAATTCATCGCCATCCAACGCCAACCACAAAGACGATGTGTGCATCTCGACATCAGGCAGGTGAACGTCACCAAAGCCACAGTTCTCAGCGGTGTAGAGCTTGATCTTCTTGTAACCCACCGTGCGCGAGGCAACGTGAACCTCTCCGTGAGCGCGACAATGACCGTGGCGCTGGTCCTCTACCTCAGAGTTAAGAATACGAACTTTGGAGTAACTCATAGCGGTGGTGTAGTGATCCACGCGAACTGCGCGGACATAGGCCTTCTGTTGCGCCCAATCCAGTCGGTCTACCTGGTAAGGGCGACCCTCCACCATATAGATGGCACCCTCATGAACGGTCCTCTGAGCGCTGATTCGATCGGTCTCAGCGATCACTCGATCGGCGTCGCTCTTGTCGATGATCACTACATTCTCAGGATCGGCACTGCGCAGCGAAACCGCGTCCGCGGGAAAGCTGTCCTCTGACCAGTGCCAGCTGTCGCCCCGCCGATGCGCAACTCCAGCCTCAGTCAAAAATTCCAGAATCTCACTAAGATTCTCACCGCCAAACGACTCAACTTCGGCAAAGGGCAGCTCATAGAGCGCGCACTTGATATGGGACACCAATACCACCAGGTTGTCGGGATCGATGCGGGCAAACTCAGCTGCACTCTCAAACAACCATTGAGGATTACGAATCACAAACTGGTCCAGCGGCGTATTTCTGGCGACCAGAACCACCAGCGCGCGTCGTAGCGAGCGACCTGCACGGCCACCCTGCTGAAACATTGAAGCCACAGATCCCGGATAACCGGCCAAAATGGCCACATCGAGTCGGCCTATGTCGATGCCAAGCTCAAGGGCATTGGTGGAGACCACACAACGAACTTCACCAGCTCGAAGACCGCGCTCAATGCGGCGGCGCAGCCTCGGCAGGTAACCACCCCTATAGGACGCGACGCGCTGTTCTGTGCCAGGACGACGGCAGTGGCGCTCTCGAAGATACCTGGAGAGCACCTCAGTGTGCAGCCGGGAACCGGCAAAGCAGATGGTCTGCAGCTGATGTTCAATAAATGGACTGGCCAGTCGCCGGGCTTGGGACAGCACGCCTTTACGGATGCCTAGCTCTTCGTTGACCACCGGGGGGTTAAAGAAGATGTAGTCCCTGGGACCACTGGGGGCACCATTTTCCTCTGCGCCAATCACCTTCACGCTGCGAGAGATGAGTCGGGAGGCATGTTCTTCAGGATTTGCGACCGTGGCAGATGAACAGATGAATTGAGGTCGTGAGCCATAAAACTCACACAACCGCAGAAGCCTCCGCAAGACATTCGCCACGTGACTTCCGAACACCCCGCGATAGCTGTGCATTTCATCGACCACCACGTAGCGAAGATCCTGAAGGAGCCGCCTCCAGCGCGGATGATTAGGCAGAATCCCCGCATGCAGCATGTCCGGATTACTGACCACCACATGCCCCCGATTTCGGATCGCGGTGCGGGCGTCCGCTGGGGTATCCCCGTCATAGGTCCAGGTCCGCAGCGGCACCCCGAGTTCAGCGCCAAGGGCCCGCAACCCACCCACCTGGTCCTGGCTCAACGCTTTGGTCGGAAACAGATATAGAGACCTGGAGTTCGGATCCTCAAGCACCGCCTGCACCACTGGAAGGTTGTAGCAGAGGGTCTTGCCCGAAGCCGTTGGCGTGACGACAACGACATCCTCGCCCCTTCGGCTTGCTTCAATCGCTAGTTTCTGGTGACGATACAGTCGCTCAACCCCCCGCCCGCGGAGGGCGCGACTAAGGCGGGGGTCGAGCCACTCTGGCAGCGACTCATAGCGGGGCTCGCGGGCCGGGACCTCAAGATGGGCAGTGACACACTCCCGACCGGACGGAGACTGTTTCAGCTCTGAGATCAACTCAGCCAAACCCTTGCGTCGCGGCACCGAGTTCATCGAGCCCTGCAGTGTTGTGCTAAACCTGCCATTTTCGCCACCTTCCCGGCACAGCTGCGAGGCTGTACTTGCTGTATGGAGTCACGGTAACTGAACATGTGTTCACAGGCAAGCGCAACTTCAGCCCAGCAGGGCTTCTTTCGCACCGATGACGGCATCGATCTGTTCTTTCGCGTACTCGGCGAAGGCGACCAACCGGCGCTGGTCTGTAGCAACGGGGTCGGGGTTTCGACCTTCTTCTGGGAATACCTTGCGCAACACTTCTCAGGCCATCGCCAGGTGGTGCTGTGGGACTACCGGGGGCACGGCCGATCGGCGACACCGGGACCAGGCAAGCGGCTCGATATTCCGCGCTCCGCCAGAGACCTTGGCACCATCATCAATGGGCTGCAGCTCGATAAGCCGATTTTACTGGGCCACTCCATGGGTACGCAGGTAATCCTGGAGCGATACCGTCAGGACCCCGACAACATCGGCGCGCTGGTTTCGATCCTGGGCACCAGCGGTCATCCGCTGGATACCTTTAACGACCTTCGCTTCAGCAGCACAATATTCGATCTTATGCTCCACTTCAGCGAGCGCTTCCCACGAGCTATCGATACCCTCGGTAAATTCCTGGTCTCAGCGCCGGGCAGCTTTTCCGTTGCTCGAGCCATGAAGATGATCGACGGTAACCGGCTGTCTCCACACGACTTGAGTCAGTACCAGCGTCATCTTGCACACATCGGCTTCCCATTCTTCTTCGAGATGGTCCGCGCCATCGGCGAGCACACCGCAGCCGACCTGCTGGAGCACATTCAGGTGCCGACCTTGATCATTGCTGCAGAACGGGACGCATTCACCCCACCGCACCTCTCCGAAAAGATGGCCAATACGATTCCAAAGAGCACACTGGTCTGGCTCCATGAAGCGTCCCACGCAGGGATTGTGGAGCAGCCAGAGCGAATCAATCAAGCGGTTGAGGACTTCCTCACCAAGCTCTAGGGCCCCAGACCAGGACCCCAATCAACCACCGCCATCAGCGCGCTTCTATTCTGCTGCTGGCTGTGCGGGCCTTGCCGCGGCTGGCCGGCGCATCGGCTTTTGCAGCTCCGTTCGGGAGCGCGGTGGCACCTGGTCGACTGCCCCCAATCCACGCGCCCACGCAATGGCGAGGCGTTCCTCGTGAGTACATGGACAGTCGCCAGCAAGCTCAGCAGCCTGCTCCAACTGCTCTTCCGCAGCCTCCACCTCTCCCCGTGCCTGAGCCACCGTCGCGGCAAAGATCCAGCCCCACGCATCAGCCGGGAATTCTTCCCGCATGGACCGACTAAAGCGCGCCGCTTTGTCCAACCGCCCCAGGGCCAACAGGGCCTCCATGCGCAACAGTTGCGCGGCAGTGTCGGACGGCAGCTCTGCCAATAGGGCTTCTGCAGCCTGTAAAGCCTCTTCCGCTCGCCCCTCCAGAAGCGCCACCTTGGCACCCTGAATGCGCAATCCCGGGGCCGATTCATGATTTCTCAGACCCCTAGAAACAGCAGCTCGGGCCGGACCAAGCCGACCAGCAGCAAGATAGAGATCGGAAAGGCCTACATACTCCGCAGCGGTGGTCGGCAGGATATCGATGGCCCTCTCATAGAGCGAGGCAGCCTCCAGAGCGCGCCCGTCAGCACGCCGTAGCTCGGCGAGCGGATAGACATGATCCTTGCCGGCCTTGGTGGCATCAAGGAGCCCCATGCAGCGCTGAAGATAAGCCTCAGCAAAGGCCGCGGACCCGCCCTCCATCAGCACCCTGCCGACTTCAGCCGCTCGATCTGCCCGCTGCGCTGCAATCGCTTCGTCGCCGAGGACTCGAGCCTCGCTGATAAAACGCTGGCGAGCCTCCTCCAGTTGCTCCTCAGGTGCAGAAAACTGCAGGCGCTCCGCCTGACGCCGCAGTTCGGCGACGCGCTGCTCATAGCTCGGGCCTTCCGGCTCTACGGGCTCCACAGGGACAGGCTCAACGAGGGAAAGTTCGCCATCAACCGGCGCAGTCGAATCCGGGCCTTCACCTGCAAGGAAGGCCCACACCCCAACCATCAGGACCAGCGCGGCCAGCAGAGCCAGACGATGATTAGCCTCCAACAAACTGCCCTCCTCAGGAGTCCTGCGCGGCCAGACTCTCGGCCCGTACGCGAAAATTCTCAAGAGTAGTGGGCAGGGTCTTGCCGACCAGTCGATTCACGATCGCGCCAGGAACAAAGACGCCGACCGCGACATCAATAGAGTAAGTCGCCCGGACCCTGTCGGGACCGAGCTCTTCGATGAGCCACGAGCCATCATTACGCTTGAAGGGCCCATCCGCGAGGCTCCAGACCACCCGCCTCGGAGACTCCTCCTCAAGACGGAGGGTGTAGTACAAGCGCTTCACAAGGTTCAGCGAGAAACGCACTTCAGCAGCGCCGTCCCCACGCGACACCACATCGGCGGACTCCACGTCGGAAAGAAACTCCGGATACCGCTCGTAGTCGGTCACGACCTCAAAAAAGCGCTCTGCGCTCACTCCCACCTCAATGCTCTGCTGCGCTGCTGCCACGGCATCCTCACGACTGATGTTAAAGGCGATCAAACCACATCTCAGCAGCCCGACCGGCGCGCATCATAACAGCAGACGCTGGTTGCGCTGACGAACCCCGGCGCCACATTGGCGCGGTTCACCGACCACACAAACCCCAGCACCTGCAGCACAGCGCCACCCCAAAAAACCACCAAAACCCTGTGGAAAGAGCCACCAGAAACCCCAAAAAAGAAAAGTTATCAACAGGTAATCCACAAGGCCCCAAGGGCCACAAACAAGCCCCTAAGAAGCCCAACAGGGCCACGCCAAAAGGCAGCCAAGACAAAGGCGAGGCTAGGTTTTACAGTTGCGGTTCATACAAGTATGTATTTATCCTATAAAATATTGTTTTTAAAGGTTTTTTGCTTCCTCTTTCGAGCGACCATATGGTCCTTTTCGGTGAATTCAAAGACATTTTGGGAGAGTCGTGCCTTGACAGAAATTACCATCAGCCGATAGCGTCTCTAGGTGCGGCCATTTGGGCTCGAACTTGTGGCTATCCACAGGCGGGAGGCGGGACATGGGCAAGTTGACGAGGCGCGTTAAGTTCATCGCCAAAGAGCGGCGCCTGAGCATCCCTGCGCAATTCCTTCATCAACACGCCATTGAGCGAGGTGACTCCCTGGTGGCTTCGGCTCGCCATCAGAAGCTCTACGTGTTTCCGCTGCATACCTGGGAACGGCACAAAGAGATGGCCCAGCAGGTGCAAAGCTGGTTCCCGAGCCAGCCCTCGCCGCTGCTCGACATCCTGGAATTTGGGGTCGCGCTGAAGCTTGGCTCTCAAGACCGCATCGTGCTGCCACGCAACTTCCCCTTTCAAGCTGAAGAGAACACACGGCTGCACTGGGACCTGGTGGACGGAATCCTGATCATGGAGCCCGAACACGCCACCCTGCCCCAGCGCCCTGCCCTCTCGCCGCCCAGCGGACAGGGCAGCCTATTGGACCTTATGGGAACAACCCGCGACTCGGGGAACCCATTCAGCAGAGATTCCGCCCAGGAAAGTCTCGTCGAGGAAATCTCGGTGGGGCGAATCGATCACCGCGATCACACCTTCAGTGATTCCAACGGAGCAGCCTCCGAAGCCTTGACCCGCAGTGTTCGGGTCGAGGGCATTCGCATTCCGTTGGTCTTACGTGAACGCAGTGATGGTAGTTATCAGGTCATTCAAGGCTTTCGGCGCCTCGCCGCAGCCCGTGACCTGCGCATGCGCTCTGTGCCGGCCATCGTCTGGCGAGGGCTCAGCGAGGCCGACTGTAAGCGGCTTAAGCTCATGGACAATCGCCCGCCCATTGAGCAGGAGAACTCCCCTCTCCACCGGCTACAGTCAACCGTTCGACTCCATGAGGACCAGGTCGCACTTAAGGAGATCGAGCGCATTACCGGACGTCGCAAACGCACTCTTCAGCGCTATCTGCGCGTGGCCCAGGACCCAAGGCTACGGGACGCTATCGAAGGAGGGCAGCTGTCCATCTTCAAAGCAGAAGAGATCCTTAAGGCTGGAGTTGACCCCCAACAGGTCATCGACGAACGCTGGACAGTAAAACGAATCCGGGACGAAGGCGCGCAGATGGGCACAGTCCGTCGCAAACGCCACCACGAATCTCAACCGAAAGCCTGACCAGCGAGCAGCGCACCTTGCTCAATGCTATTGGAGGTGGCTCAGTGCGGCGGCGATTCGCGCGGCACCCTGCTCAATGCGATCCGGTCGCGTAGCATAAGAGATCCGAACACAGCGCTCTTCGCCAAAAGCCTCTCCGGGGACCA
>DJIF01000040.1 GCA_002433485.1 Deltaproteobacteria bacterium UBA6601 | reverse complement strand
GGCTGAGTCGTCGTCGTCGCCGCTAAAATTGAGCAGCTCAAGCTGACCTGCGACTCCGGTAACGGGCAGTTGGTTGGCCGCGGCATCGCTCAACACAGCCCCGTTGATCTCCAAGGGCAAGAAGCCGAGGCTGGCCGTGGCATCCACATTAAAGCGAAGCAAGAGAATGGCCTCGGTGCCCGGAACCAGCACCTGACCGTTCAAGTTGTAGAGCAGTACTGTGGCGGGATTGTTCACATTAAAGCCAGCAGTGAAGCCAAAAGTGCGTGGCGTGATCTCCACCGACAGCAGGGTCAATTCACTGGGATATGCAACGGCAAACTGCAGCCCGGCGACCATGGCATCGGGGTTGTCCAGAATGACCGGGACCTCAACATTTGTATCACCAGGACTGGCCGCTACCGAACCGATTGACAGATACGACATCTGCTGCGCCTCAGCGCTCCCGGCAAGGCCCAACAAGATCGTCAAGAAGACCGCAGCAAACGATGCACAACTACTCTTCACCGAAACACTCCTGAACGGACCGCAGCAGGGCGGGCAGATGGACGCAACAGAGGACGGGGTTGCTTCACTCAAAGCCCTGCAGCTAGAGCGCATTGACCACAGATGATGGTTCATTGTCGACATAAGGTCGCATCAAAATCCAGGTCAGGGTAAGGCCCGAATAGTCGCCATCGTTAGACCTGTGTCGATACTCAAAGCTCGAGCCTACCGATGGGCTGAAGGTCCCGGTAGCAGCATTCTCATTGCTACCGCACAGACTGTAGGACATCTCATTGGTCCTGATGATGGTCCAGCTCCGTGCGCCGTTCGGTGTGCCAGGACAGTTGTAGATGTCAATGTCGCCACCGTAGTTGTTGCCGTCCAGCCACAAGGTCAGGTCGGACTCGCCCGACCAGGTACCCTGGTAATAGTCAATCTTCTTGTGAACATCGCTGGTCAGTCCAGCACCGGCCAACCCCACGTAATAGCTGTCACTTCCTGCCATGCCGATGTAGCCAGAGCCCAGGTGATTGTAAGACCATCCGGTAATGCCCGAAGCCGCATTGCCATCCTGAAAATCTTCATAGACTTCAAACACATCCCCGCCCATGGACGCAGCACTCGAACCAGGAAAGATGCCAAGGCTGATGCTGGCCGATGGGGCCAGGGAGGGCACCCTCACCCAGATGAAGTCCGTGTACGACGAAGTGCACTCGCCTTCCTGGCTACCGCTCTGCACTTCGAAACAATAATCGACCGGAGTCCCGTCAAGCTCTGTGATGGCAAAGCCGCTGCTCAAGACCGTGCTATGAGCGGAGATGTCGACCTTGACGGCATAGTCGGTCAGTTGCACGCCCTGGTTCTCCGTGACCACCACCTCAGCGTATGGCGTCTGGACATAGGTTAAGCCAGCCGGCAAAGAGCTCGACTGTCCATCAGGGTTGGTGAGGATCACATCGACCGCTCCAATGGTGGAGCTGGCAGGGACCGTAGCAGTACAGGTGGTGGCATCCATGCAGCTCACACCGGTAGCAGCCACAGCGCCAATGGTAATGGTCGGCAGCGAGACAAAGTCGCTGCCACTAAGAGTAAGCGTCGCCCCGCCTGCCGCGTAGCTCAGCGCAGGGCTGATTTCGACCAGGGATGGCGGGGGCAGACAAGGCGGCGGCACCACCCCATCACAGTTGTAGTCAGGATCATCACAAACTTCGCTCGCTCCAGGATAGAACAGCGCTCCGGTGGCGCTGTCGTTGCAGTCGTCGTCGCTGGTACCGCCGACCCCATCAGCGCCGCAGACAGTGAAGCTGTCGCTGTCCACATCAAAGCCCTCATCGACGCCGCCGGTGCAGTTGTTGTCGACCCCATCACAGGTCTCGGCTACCGCCGGATGAACCTGGGCCTGACCATCGTCGCAGTCCAACGCATTCACACTGGCCCCAGAGGGCAGAGTGCAGGCAACTAAGCTACTGCCGGGATCGCCATATCCATCGCTATCACTGTCGGCAAAGAAGGTCGTCCCGACGCCCTCATCGACCTGGGTGTCACAGTTGTTATCGACCCCATCGCAGACCTCAGTCCCGCCGGGATAGCTGCTGCCGTCGAGGTCATCACAGTCGCTCGAGTCAGCTGTATAAGCGGGCGGCGCCAGGCAGGCCACCACTGACATCGCCCCGTTGCCGAAGCCATCGCCGTCCAAATCGGCGTACCAGGGAGTCGGCGCGGCAGCACCCTCATCGATCTGCGCATCGCAGTTGTTATCAGCGCCATCACAGATCTCAGGGGCCCCGGGATAGGCACCGGCGTTCAGATCATCACAGTCTCCGGCAAGCGCCACGGTGCCAAAAGGAGCGATGCAGGCCACAGTATTAAGCGCGGCATTGCCATAGCCATCGCCATCGGCATCCGCGTACCAGGTGCTGGGCGCCGCGGCGCCTTCATCGATCTGCGCGTTGCAGTCGTTATCGATCTGGTCACAGACCTCGGCTGCACCGGGATAAGCGGCGACGTTCAGGTCATCACAGTCATTATCGTTAGCCACATAGCCGGACGGCTGATCGCAGGCGCTGATGCTGGTGGACTGCCGTCCATAGCCATCGGCATCGGCATCCAGGTACCAGTCAGTCTCCCCACTGGCACCAGACTCATCGACCTGGCCATCACAGTCGTTATCGAGCCCATCACAAGACTCCTGGCCAGGCACACTCAGGTTGACGTTGCTATCGTCGCAGTCTTCACACGCTGCGGTGCCGTCACCATCCAGGTCCTGATAGCCAACCGAGCCATCGCAGTTGTAATCACCAGGATCCGCACAGTCCGCTTCTGCCGCCCCGGGATGGTAGGCCGGATCAGCGTCGTCGCAGTCATCAGCAAAAGCTGAATAGCCATGAGGCTGACTGCAGGCTTGCAGCTCAGCAGCGG
Organism: Deltaproteobacteria bacterium UBA6601; assembly: GCA_002433485.1. Lineage (GTDB taxonomy): Bacteria > Myxococcota_A > UBA796 > UBA9615 > UBA9615 > UBA6601. Next base: position 6,237 of record DJIF01000040.1, on the reverse strand, counting down.
GATCTCCATAGCCATCACCATCGCCATCGAGGTACCAGAGCGGCGCGTCTATGGCCCCCGCGGTGGTATCGCCATCGCAGTTGTGATCGATGTCGTCACACAGCTCATCGGCAAAGGAGTTGACGCTGGGGTCAAGATCGTCACAGTCACCGCTACCGGAGCTGAAACCATCACCGTCCAAATCCTGCCCTACCGGGTCAGGCTGTTGTGCCGCCGAGTCATCATCGTCGCCGCTACCATCATCACCTGGGGCCGAGTCATCATCATCGGGGACCGCCTCGCCGCCCGGCTCAGTGCCAGCCGCACAACCAACGGCGCACAACAGGTAGCAAGCCAACAGAGACTGTAGAAAGATTCGACTCATTGCTTCCCTCCGATCCGAAGCAAACTCTAGCGCAGCCAAACCACGAGTCGACAGCAACCGGCCTTACTTTGCGTACGGCCAGACCCTCACCGAACTGGTCTTTACTGCTCCTCTGCTAACCAGCAGGACCAATCCAGCCAGCAGACACCAGCAATCCAATCAGAATGAAGTTCAAGAATGGAGACCGCAACTAACAGTTCAAACACTGCAGCAAGCCTCAGAGACTCACTCCGGTGAGCTGTAGGTTGCGTTGCAGACCCGAGCGAACCGCAATTTACGCTTCGGCGACTCTGGCTACGAGTGCTAGGGTGGCATCTGTGATGCTGGATGGCTTTGTCCAGCGCACCTCTGAGGAGAGTTCTATGGCCCGAACAGCCAACCGCCTGATCATCGCGCTGCTCCTTGCCGCGGCACCCTGCTTGGTGCTCGCAAGCTGCATGATGGACCTCGACTCCGGGGCAACCGATGACACCACCGTCGAGCTACCGCAAAACAGCCTGCACATCGACACCCTCATCGTTGAAGAGCTGACCGGATACGACAGTGCCGAGTTGGCCGAAGACCTGAGTTCCGTGAATCTTTCTTTTAGTGGCCCCGCGTCAGCCAGCGGTATCGAGGCGGGCAAGCTACTCGTGGGTAGCGCCGATGGTGGCTACCTGCGCCGCGTCGACAGCGTTTTGTTCGAAGACAACATCGCGCGGGTTCAGCTCAGCCACGCCACCCTCGAAGAAGCCATCACCAACGTCGCGCTATCAGAGACCTGGACCTGGGGCGCGCGCAGCGTCATCGACTTCAGCGGCCGCACGCTCCATCTGGAAGAAACTGCTTCTGGTGCCGTTAACCAGGTCGTCGTGGAGCGAGGCTTCATAAACTACGCGCCGAGCTTGTCCATCGACGCGGAGATCCGTGGGTTTCGGCTCCGCAAGGCCGACTCGAAACTCAACACCCAGATCGGCAAAGACCTGCTGATCCATTTTGAGTCGGCTGAGGCGGTCAACATCAGCGACACCGTAGAGCTGGAGACCATCGAGTTCCCGTTGACCGCCAAGGCCGGCCCGATCAACCTCGAAGGCAAACTCGTCTCGACCTTCCGCCTGGGCTTCAGTCACAAGGCAGCCGGCCCAATGAAGCGCAGTCAATCGACCGATACCAATGGGCAGATTCAGGCCGGCGGGACCTATGAGCGAGCTGGTGAGACCTGGGTATCGATATGGGACCCCGGTTACGATGGGCAGGTCGCTATCACAGCCGACCACGAGGGCGCCAATTGGCAAGGCCGCCTGTGGGTGCAGGTAGAGTCACACATCCAGTTCAAAAACATCGACGGCAGCAGCTCACGCTACGAACTCAACAGCGATGGTCTGGCTGAGAGCGGCTGTGAGAAGCTGACTCAGGTCGCAGCGACCGGGCTGACTGGTTCCACGACCCTGGAGTTGGGCTTCTTCTCCGATGGCCCCCGGACCGAACAGCTCCCAGATCTCAACATCGATGCCGCGCGCATCGAAGAGCAGGTTGGCCAGACAGCTCCGGGAGCGGGCTGCGGCAACTCGGGCGACGATGACGACGGCGGAGATGATGACGACCAAGAGTGGCTCTACCCGACCGGTGGTTGCTACCCTGAGTCGGCAGTCACCTGTGGCGACACAATCTCAGGGGACAATAGCCCAGAATCCCCTTTTGCCACCTCAAGGTTCCTCAGCTACGGCTGCAGCGCGGCCAGTTACAGCGGCCACGAAGTCGCCTACGCGCTACAGGTCCCGGCAGGTACCGACTTTGAGATTGAGTTCCAGGACCCCAATCCAACCGTCATCAATCACGACATCCTGCTACTGGACGCAGACCTGAACCACTGTGACCCGTTGGCATGTCTCAAGGTCGGCTTCAACTCCCTGACCTTTGATACCGATTGGAGCACCCGCTACTACATCATCATCGATGGTCCGGCAGAAGCTGCCGGACCCTATGAAGCCACGATCAACTGCGACGTCGCGGCGAGTGGGCCAAATCAGGGACCCTAAGGGCTGCCATAGTCGAAGCCCAGTGGCTCGCGGAGCTGATGATGGGCAGGGTTGTCCATAGCCGCCTTGATCTCATCACTCAGCAAGCTCTCAAGGGCGGTACGGTCCTGGGGAAAGCCAATACCAAACCAGCCCGGTGTCATACCCGCCCGAAGCACCAGGACCTGGTGATAGAACTCGGTGACATCGCAACTGGGATCAGAGCAATCGCCACCTTGAGAAGGCACGCCGGGGCAGCTGTTCTCAGGGTGCTGCCACCAACTACACTGCGCAGCCTGAGTCTCCCGGCCGACCACTGAGCTCCAATCATTGACGCCGAAGACCTCGGGGTATGCCAGCCCATAGCCAAATTGAGTAAAGGCGTGAATGATCTCCTCGACCATGACCGCTCTGGCGTGTTCGTCGGGGCCAGAAGACGAAAAAGACCCCATCCACCACTCGGGAATCATGATCCCGTAAGCACCGAGCGCTGCGCCCAACTGCTCTTCGACCCCACCCGTCCAAAGCTGCTCATTGGCGGGCATGGGCAGCCAGACCTCACGCCCCTGCGCCAGGTAGGCAAGCACCGCCGGATCATTGGCCTGCCCGTCCTCATCGGGATCGATCAGTTCCGCCACAATCCGAGCGGCCGTCGCCACATAGGCGTCAGGCACAGCCTCAACCGCACCAATGATCACGCCAAAGGGGGCTGCGCACTTGGTAAAGCCAGCTGCTGTGAGTTCTGTGGCCCAATTGGCGGGCAGAGCGAGCTCAGTAGCACCGCAGGCAAGCGGCTGAACCGAGGCTGAACCCTCGGAACCTGAAGAGTCGTCGTCATCGCCGAGCTGGCAGCCTGCGGTGAGACACAGAACCAGCAATGGCACGACGGGCAAGCGAAGAGCCCGAGTCATATGTTCCCAGCCAACTACAGACACAGACACTCACAAGCATCACCGCGCCGCGCGCAGGACTCGCCAGTGCGCGCCTCAATGAGTTCGGTCCAGCTCTGCTCCTCGAGGTCATAGCGCCACATGTCATCAAGGTGATCACTGCACTCGGAGTGAGTGCCGCCAAATACCCACAGGCTGTCATAGAGCTGGGCGACAAAAGCCTTCTGCCGACGCTCAGGGGCATCCTGATCGATGTCAACGTAGTCGGCCGGCACCTCGGTGGGGTTACCGAGGCAGCCGAAGCGCTCCCCGGTAAAGGTATCGTGGGCAGCAATCAGTTCCCAGCTGTCGCGATCGGCGGGGAACTCCCAGAGATCATTTTCGTCACCAATGTCGGTGTGGCCGCCAAACAGCAGCAGTCGATCTCGCTCAACGTCATACTGCAAGTGGGAATGCATACGAGTAAACGGCGCATCCACACCGCCAGAGTGAAGCTCGTCCCACTCGCCACTGCTCAGGTCCAGCTCAAACAAGTCATTAAAGGCCAGCGACTGGAAGTCGCCGGGCTGCCCACCGAACAGAATCATTCGGTCCCGAATGGGGTCATAGGTGGTTCCGTAGAAGCCCCGCATGGAGGGCGCATCGCCCGAGGTATCGACCTCCTCCCAGCCGTCGCCATCGGTCCAGCGCCACAGGTCCAGGTTGCGCTCAAAGATCAGCGGATCTTCATTAGTAAGGCCACCCATAATGTAGAGCGCATTATCTTCGACCGACCAGGCCGCCTGGGGGTAGTAGCGGGCGTCAGGGCCATCACCGCTGCCGTCGTCGAGCTCGGCCCAGGTCTCGGTAGCAAAGTCAAACTCCCACAGGTCGCCAAAGGTCGTGTAGTCACCGCTCTGACCTTCAGGACGCCAGCGACCACCAAACAACAAGGCGCGACCCTGGTTGGGGTCAAACACAGCGCCGTAGCGCCCACGGGCATGGGGAGCCTCACTCGCTGCGATAGCGCGCCAGCCAACGCCGACCTCAAACAGCCAGGTCTCGCCCAGATAAGTCGCCAGCGGAATCTGGTTGACGATCGCGCCCTCGTTACCACCAAACATCAGCATCTTATCGGTCGCTGGGTCAGCCACAGCGATCACCTCAGTACGCTTGCTGGGCCGCTCATCACTGCTGATGACGTCAAGATCATTGCGCCCGTCATCACCATCATCATCTACCAACGGGCAGGCGACCAGGGAGAGGGGCAGCAACACAAAGAGCACAAAGCGAAGGGCCGTCATCAAAACTCCGAACCGTTATCAGGGTGTGGAAAGAGGTCAACCTGGATGCTGTCTGATACGGCAACACCGTGGACATCATCAACCCGAGCAGAGAGGGTCACAGTTGCCCCGTCTAGCTCATGGTCTGCTGCAATGTCGAGGATCGCGAAGCGACCGATCAGCTGGTGGGTCCATGGCCGAAGGGCATCGGGAGCTTCTGCCAACCCCTGAACAAAGGGGCTTATGAGAATCAGTGAAGCGCCATCCTGCTCTACATCCAAGGTAATCAAAGGGTTGCGATCGTCACTCAGATTCCGCCGGTCGCCAGCCTCTACGCCGGCCACCAGAAACGAAGCGAGCAGATGAAAGCCACCCTGCGGGCCCTGGATCACCGGCATCGAGTCGCCATCATCAACTTCTTCGAAGTCGACCTCCCCGCTCCCGAGCAGCAATGCAGGCTCAGGCGCGCACCCAGCAACACAGATAAGGACCAGCAACAAACTGCGCACGGGGCGTTCTACAACAGATGAAGTTGAAAATGATATTGATAATCAACTTCAATTAACTACTGTGCTCATTCCGAGGAAACCATGCGTCGATCCCTAGTCCTATTGCTGATGCTCAGCTCACTCCTGACCGCACCTACGGTGATGGCCGAAACCGGCCTGCTGGTAGTCGCTCCGGACCGAGGTTTCATGGGCAACGAAGAGACCCGCGAGGCCTTCGCTGGGCTGGCCGCTGAGGCCACCGCCGAGTTGACCTTCGTAGGCGGCGAGGACTGGCAAATCTGGTTCTGCGACCGGCTCAAGTCACTCAAACAGCGCGGCGCAGCTGAAGTAGTGGCCCTGCCGCTCTATGTCACCGACCGCCACCCGCACAGCCAGGAGCTCTACACCTTCGTAGCCGACAAGCAACGCTGTGAAGGCCAACTTCCGGTCACCTGGGGGCGTGCCTTTGGCGCCAGCTACCTCGCTGTCGACGGTCTCGCTGCGCGGCTTACTGAGGCCAGAGCCGCGGGCGCAAAGAAAGTGCTCCTGGTCGGCTATGGGAGCAACAGTGAAGAGACCCGCGAGGCGATGGAAGCCGCCTACCTCGAGCTCGCCGAGCAGGCCGCCAAGAAGCTCAAGCTCAAGCAGGTCGATGCGATCGTGGTACCGGACCTGGCTGGCGAAGACCTGCACTCCAAGGTCATGGCTCTGCCACCCCGCTTCGCCAGCAAGCTGGGCAAGCCTAAAGATTGGGCAGTCGTACCCTTCCACCTCGGCCCGAAGCTCGACGGGATGATGTCCATGGGCGCGCTACTGCCAATGGTGGTTCCACCAGGCGCAACCATCCTTACCCACGAAGTCACCCCCGATGAGCGGGTGAGCCAGTGGATGCGGCGCGAGGCCGCCCGTTCCACCCCGCTAAAGCCCACTGAGGTGGGCATTCTGGTACTCGCCCATGGTTCCCATTTCGGTTGGAACGAAACCATGCGCCGCGCCCTGCAGGATCTGGCGACGCGACGGATGGTTGAATTCAGCTTCAACATGGCCGACCTGCCACTGGTCGAGCGGGCAATCCGCAAGCTGGAGCAGCGCGGTGCTCGTGCAATCGCGGTGGTGCGGGTATTCGGCTCTTCACGCAGCTTCCTAAGTAGCTTGGAGTGGGGGCTGGGTCTCGACATCGAGAACCAGCGAGCCCCCCACGCACACCATGCTGGTCATGGCGGTCATGGCGGTCAT
>DJIF01000062.1 GCA_002433485.1 Deltaproteobacteria bacterium UBA6601 | reverse complement strand
TGGTTAACAGCCACCTGCTCTACCGACTGAGCTACCGGGGAATGAACTGATTTTTCATCGCTGTCAGCAAACAGCGAACCGCCGGAGGATAAGAGCCGCACGCGCGGGGTGTCAAGGGGTGAGACGCGGTGCTTTGAATGGTTCTGTCCTTGCCAGAATGGCCAGGATCTCTTATAGATCGAGCCGTGCCGCCCCGGGAGGGTGCGCGGCCCCCATGGAGAGGAATCTTTACGTGCCCCGAAGGGATGCTGACATCCTGCGCCTCGATCTGCGCAGTTCTCAGGACCGGCTGCTGCCCCTGAGTCTTGCCGATGTAGAAGCGGTTCGTTTGATCCTGCGCGGCGGCTCGCCCATTGACTGGCATCGGCTCAACTACCAGACCCTCGATGAGGTGGATGAATTTCTCCGCGTCAACCTGCTGGATGTCCGTGATGACCGGGACCATGCCCGGCTGCAGTATCTGCATCGCGCCGCGATTCGTTATCTACAGCGTAACTTCAAATTTCGCTTTCCAGTCGAAGTCGAGTCGCCTGAGGATGTCCGTCACTTGTTTCTGTATGCCTCGGAGCAAGGTCGGCTGAATCGGGTCCAGGTGCTCGCCTGCGTGGTGCTCAAGACCATGCACACGATCAATCACCTGGAGGCGCGAGAGCTGCTGTTGGAGACCCCGATCTCGGAAGCCGAACTCATCCAGATCGTCCAGGAACAGCTCTTGGCGCGAGCCCGCCAGTTGACCGATAGCGGGCTGCCCATCGTCCATTTTTACGGTTCCCGCAAGGGCCGTGACTCGATGGTCAACAAGCTCCTCAGCAAGAAGGCCAGTCGGGCCAGCGACATCCTCGACAAGCTGCGTTTTCGTATCGTCACTGAGAGTCGCGACGATCTGCTCCCGGTGCTCGCGTTCTTGCTGCGGCGGGTGTTTCCCTGGAATCAGGTTACCGCGGGAGAGAGCTCCAACAACCTGCTCGATTTTCACCGCAGCCTGGAGAACGACCGGCAGCTTCGTCCCTACCTGTCGGCCCTGCAGGTCAGCGCCGATCTGGAGAACTCGGTGGCCGATCAGGCCGCTCCGGTGGGCAATGAGTTCAGCGGCTCCAGCTATCGGATGATCAACTTCATCATTGATGTGCCGGTCCGCCTCGACCAGCTTCTGGGTCGCTCGGGTGATCCCTGGTTGCTGCAGAAGGGCTCCATCGTCTATGTCGGCTGTGAGTTCCAACTCCTGGATCAGGAGACTGCCTTCGTAAACGAGCAGGGTGAGAACGCCCACAGCAACTACAAAGGTAGGCAGCAGGATCGGGTTGCGGCTCGCTTGATGTGGGGGCTTATGGCCGAAGAGCGTACCCAGACGCGTAAGCGTCGCGGCGGTGTTCGCCTGTCACGCCGCAAGGGACCGCAGTCACCGCTGGACTTTACCCGTGAGGTCGAGTCTGCCGAGGATGTTGGCTCGCGCCCGACTCCGCGGGCCCCTCGTCCAGCCCTGGCGCCGGTTATCGCCGCTGAGGCTGCGCGCAGCAGCCGCACCGAGATGAGCGCGGCCGAGAAGGTGCTCTCTACCCTGCGCCGCCTGCGCTCGGTTCCCGAGCCGGTGGAGGAAGACTCCATGCTGGAGCCCATGCGGCTCACCGATGAGGAGCGGCCTCAGCAGGGTTCAGAGAGCATCGCCACTGGGGACTGAGGGCTGGCCAAGGTTGCTGGCTCAGGGGCCTTCAGTAGCTCCTGCTGGTACCGCTTGTTGGCCATTCCAGAGCCACAGTCCGGAATCCTCGCTCAACTGGGCTTTTGCTCCTTGTTGCTGGGCCCAGCGGTTGAGGGCATTGGTCTCGCGCTCGCTGAAGCTGCATCCATAGGCAGCAATGATGAGCTGTCTTCCCTGGGACTTGAGGTGGTCGTGGAGCGCGGCAAGGTGAGGTAGCGAGACCGAGGTGAAGGTATATAGCCAGCGCCCGTCTCCGTAGCGCACCGGTTGGCCGAAGAAGGGGTCAAAGGGCACCATCCCGTCCACTTGAGGGTCGTCAAACCACAGGCGCTCGAACAGCGGCAGAAGCGGGTAGATGGGGTCGATGGCGTCCTTGTCGTCGTCCAGGTATTGGGGGAACTGAATCAGGGCGAGGCTGCTCTGCGGGCCCCAGGCCCTTGTTGCTGCTGCGATCAGGGGATAGTTGCTGGCGGCTTGAGAGCGTACCGTGCGGGCGTGGCTGAAGTCGCTGAGCATCGAGCTGCTGTTGACCGCTGCACACAGCACCATCACCCCGATCATTGCCCGGCGTGGTGTGACCGCGCGGAACAGCAGACCCTGGCTGGGCTGCCAACGGGGCTCCGGGCTCAGGGCTGCAGCGCAGCCGGCCAGTAGCAGCAGGGAGGGCAGGGGAGCCAGCCAGTAGGGCAACTGGGTAGCGCTGGCGATGCCCATGGAGATCATTGTCGCGATGAGGCCAGTCGCCAGGCAGCAGTGCAGCAGCCAGGATAGGGGAACCAGTCGCTCACCGGGTGGCAGCTTCAGGCTTGCTGTGGCGCCAAGTCCGGCCAGGGAGAGCACCGCCCAGGCTGCAGTCAGCGAGCCGTAGCGACCGGGCAGCAGTTCGGTCATTGAGGTCCAGGCCGCCTTTGGCCCCAGCGCCGGGTTGATGCTGTCGCCGCTGAGGATCTCCAGCAGTCCTGGCAGCAAGGGCAGGCAGAGCAGCGCCGCTATCAGCAGGCTTTGCAGCAAGCTGCGCAGGTTCTGGCGTCCTTCTGGCAGGACCAGCAGGGTGACGAACTGGGCCGCTGGCAGGGCCAGGCCCAGAGCGTGTGTCCACAGCAGCCCTGCCGTGGACATGGCAAGCAGCCCGCGGCTCCGCAATGACCGTGGACTATCCATCATGCGGGCAAAGGTAAGCATCTGCAGGCAACTCATCAGCACCAGCAGCGGGTAGTTGTTGATCTCCAGGCCATAGGCGATGCGATGGGGTGAGCTGGCGACCAGCAGTCCGAGGCCTGCCAGGACCGGTCCGTCCAGGCGCTGGGCGGGAATCCCACTCCTGGCAACCGCCATGAGGGTTGGCAGGGCCGCCACTGAAAACAGCCCGGAGAGGGCGTGCCAGGCGAAGGGGGAGGCGCCCAGGCCCGCCATCGTCGCGAACAGCAGAGAGTAGCCTGGAGGATGAATGCCCACATAGCTGGTCAGCGCCGCCCAGGGGCCCTGTTGCTCTATCCACCACAGGTACTCGCCAAAGTAGGCGGCATAGGCAAAGGAGATCTGGTTCCAGCGCATGGGTAGGCGACTCGCCTGCAGCAGGGCGGTCAGTAAGATCAGCAGGGCCAGGGTCCAGGCCGGGGACCAGGAGCGCCGGGACCCCGAGCTGGCGGGCTCTTCCAGCTTCGAGCGCGAAGGATCTTCAGTCACCTGGGGATTGTGGCACGGATGACGCCGCTCTATGGTCCGCGACATGTCCCTCCCGGCTCCCTTGGCTGCTCTGCGCCGCGCTCTCGATCGTCAGCAGAGTCTGCGGATTGATGGGCTGTCCGGTTCATCGGCGGCCTGGTTGTTGGCTCAAGGCCTGGCGCAGAGGACCGGACCGCTGCTGTGGGTCTGTCCCGATGCTGACTCGGCGCGGCGGGTCCTGGGAGAGCTGCGCTCGTATGCTGCGCCTGAGGTTCAGGTCCTGCCCTACCCGCAGTGGGATGTTGAGGCATATCGGGGCTATTCCCCTGCTGCCGCGGTGTTCAGGGCTCAGCTCACCGCGCGATATTCCCTCGCCACGGGTCAGCGGCCGGTGCTGGTGGCGCCGGTCCGCGCGCTTCTGCCCAGGGTTCTGGCGCCTGAGCGTCTACTTGAACGGTGTGAGCAGCTGCAGGTCGGTGGGCAGGTGGATCGCGACCGACTGGTTGGCGCCTTGCTGGACCGCGGCTACTTGAGCAGTGATCGCGCTAGCGAGCCCGGTACCCTGTCGGTGCGGGGCGGGGTGGTCGATGTCTTCAGTCCCGGTTCCCAGTTGCCCGTCCGGGTGGAGCTTTGGGGTGACGAGGTTGACTCGCTCAGGAGCTTTGACCCCTACACCCAGCGCTCGACCGCTGCTCTGCAGGAGGCGGTGCTGCTGCCGGTCCGAGAGTTGCTTCTGGATGAAAGCGCGCTACAGCGACTGCCCGTCCGACTCAAGCAGTTGGCCGAGCGCCGTGAGTTGCCCGGCAAGGCCCGCATCCGACTGCAGGAGGAACTCAGTGAAAATAGAATCCTGCAGGAGCTAGAGCTGTATCTGCCCCTGTTTGAAGAGGGCCTGGTGGACATCTTCTCCTACTTGGATGAGCAGGCCACCCTGGTCTGGCAGGAGCCTGAGCGGATCAGCAGTGAGCTGTTTGGCGAGGCAGAGCGCCGCCTGGGTCTGTGGGAGCGCGAGGACGGCCGGAGTAGGCTGCTGCCTGAGCCCAAGGAGCTGTTTCTGCATGAGCAGGAACTGGCCGAACGGGTCGAGGCTCTACCGCGCGTGATCCTGGAAGGCCTCTATGAGCAGGGTGATGAGGCTGCCACTGCGGCTCGACCTGGGCCGGCTGGCGCCGAGTGGTGCTTTGAGCTGCAGCAGCATGGTGCGCTGCGCGGCGAGGTCCTCGCCGCTCGAGATGAAGACGCTGGGATGCTGCAGCCTCTGTTGCAGCGCATAACGGCTTGGGAACAAAAGGGCCTGCGCTGGGTGGTGGTGACCTCGACCAGGACCCAGGGCAAGCAACTCACTGAGCTGCTCGAGGGCTACGGCCAGAGCCTCTCAGAGTGGCCTTCTACAAGCCGTCGCGCGGCCCTTTATGAGGCCTTGAGCAGCGGCCGCAGTGCGCTGTGGGTTGCCGGCGAGGTAGAGCGTGGCTTTGTCTGGGCGGAGCAGGGTCTGGTGGTGCTGGGCGCGGAAGAGGTGCTGGGTCGACGTCGTACGGAGCATCGCGTCCGGCGTCCGCGTGGTCACGAGGCGGTGGGCTCGCTGCGGCAGCTGAAGAAGGGCGACCTTGTGGTTCATTCCATCCACGGCATCGGTCGCTTCCTCGGGCTCAGCAAGTTGAGCCTCGGTGCTACCGCTGCGGATGTAGAGGCTGAGCGCCGCTTAAGGGCTGCTGACCCCACCTACGATCCGGGCTCCTCGGCTCCGCTGCGGGTGGGGCAGGGTTCCGCGGCAGGCAGCCCGGCTGCAGCGGTGGAGGGCAATGACTTTCTGTTGCTTGAGTATCGGGGTGGGGACCGGCTCTATCTGCCGGTCCACAAGCTTGATTTGTTGGCCCGCTACGTCTCGGCTGGAGGCAAGGCCCCGCGCCTTGACAAGTTGGGCGGGCAGACCTGGAACAAGCGTCGCCGCAAGGTTGCAGAAGCGACCCAGAAGATCGCTGCTGAGTTGTTGCGGCTGTATGCCCGTAGAGAGATGGCCAGGTCCCAGGCCTACCCGCCCCCTGATGAGTATTACCGGGAGTTCTGTGCTCGCTTTCCCTTTGAAGAGACCCCCGATCAACAAAGCGCCATTGATAGCGTGTTGGCCGACATGTCCAGCCACCGACCGATGGATCGCCTGATCTGTGGAGATGTGGGCTTCGGCAAGACTGAGGTCGCGATGCGAGCGGCCTTCCGGGCGGTCGAGGGAGGGCGACAGGTCGCGCTGCTCGCGCCGACTACGTTGCTTGCCCTGCAGCACTTCAACGCCTTTCGCGAGCGGATGGAATCGTTCCCGGTACGGGTTGAGATGCTGTCTCGCTTTCGCACCAGAGCTCAGCAGCGAGAGACCCTCGCTGGCCTGAAGGCGGGGCAGGTGGATGTGGTGGTAGGTACTCATCGATTGCTGTCTGGCGATGTTGCGTTCAGTGATCTCGGTCTGCTGGTTGTTGATGAAGAGCATCGGTTTGGGGTGACCCACAAGGAGCGCATCAAGGAACTGCGAGCCAACGTGGATGTGTTGACCATGACTGCGACTCCGATCCCACGCACGCTGCACATGGCGCTCGGCGGACTGCGGGATTTTTCCTTCATCACCACTCCGCCCAGTGGGCGGCAGCCGGTGCGGACCCGGGTGGTGCGGTTTTCGCCGCGGCGAATCCAGCAAGCGATCCGCCATGAGCTGGACCGTGGGGGCCAGGTCTTCTTTCTGCACAATCGAGTCAAGACCATCCATGGGCTGGCTGACCAACTGCGCAAGCTGGTCCCTGAGGTCAGTCTGCGCGTCGCGCACGGACAGCTGGCCGAGCGTGAGCTGGAAGACATCATGTTGGACTTCTACGAGGGTCGCTTTCAGCTGCTGGTTTGCACCACCATTATCGAGAGTGGTCTCGATGTACCGCGCGCTAATACGATTCTTATCAATGGCGCCGACAGCCTGGGGCTGGCCCAGCTTCACCAACTGCGCGGGCGGGTCGGCCGTGGCCAGCAACTGGGCCACTGCTTGTTGCTCGCACCTCCTGAAGGCGCTCTCGAGGGGATTGCGCTGGATCGCTTGCGGGCAATTCAGGATCACAAGGAGCTGGGTTCGGGCTACCTCATCGCCCAGCGCGATCTTGAGCTGCGGGGTGCCGGTGATCTGCTGGGCAAGAAGCAGAGCGGCCACATTGCCGATGTGGGCATGGCTGCTTATCTGGAGTTGCTGGAAGCGGCGGTCCGTGGCCTTAAGGGCGAGCAGTCATTGAGCGGGCCGGAGCCCGATGTGGACCTGAAGAGTGACGCGTTCATACCTGCCCACTACATCGACGATGAGCGGGAGCGATTGCTGCAGTACAAGCGTCTGTGCGACGTTCGCAGCGAGCAGGAACTGCAACAGGCCCTCGAGGAGCTGGAGGACCTCTATGGTCGTCCGCCAGAGCCGGTGCTGCGCTTTCAGCGGCTGATCCAGTTAAAGGTCTGCTGCCGTCGGCTGAAGGTGGTTGTTGTTAAGCGGATTCGGGGTGGTCGACTACAGTTCAGTTTTGACCCGACGACGCCCCTGGACCGGGCTGCTCTGGTCCGTAAGGTCGCACAGCAATCGACTCGACTGCGGCTGCGTCAGGAGGGCAACCTGGAGATCAGCTTGAGCCAGGAGGAGCGGCAGGATCTGGTACAGGCGGCCCTGGCAGTTCTGGAGGAACTGCTCGGCTCGTGCTATCAAGCTCCGGCCGCGCCAGGGAATAGCTAAGTGCAGGCGCGGGTTGTGCTGCTGTTTTCTGTCCCTAAAGAGGAACAATCTCTATGTCTCGACCGCTTCATCTGAGCCTCCTGATGATCCTGGCGCTGGGCTCGGGCTGTGCCCCAGCTTCGTCCCCGAGCAAGGTCGTCTCAGGCGATCCGGCTGCTTTGGAGCAGCGGCCCAATGCTGAGCAACTGGGCGAGGTGTTGGGTACCGTTAACGGGCAGGCCATCGGCAGCAGCGAGTTTGACCAGATGGCGGTCCGTCAGGTCGGTCGCGACGGCAGCCTCGGTGAGCAGCAACGGTTGGATATTCTTGATCGGCTGGTGGATGAGAAATTGCTCTATCAGGAGGCGCTACGCCGCGGGATTGATAGAGATCCGAAGTTGCAGAAGATGATGGTCAACACGCTCTTAAAGGAGGCGGTCTACAACTCGGTGCATACCGGCGCCATCACCGACGATGACTTGCGCCGCTACTTCGACGAGCACAAGGAGGACTTTGTGGTCGCTGAGAAGGTGCAGGTAAAGCGCATTCTCATCAAGCCCGATGAAGCTGAGGATGATGCTGCGGCAAAGGCTCGGGCCGAGGCGGTGCGTGGCGAGGTCCTCGAGCACCGTGATGACTTCAAGAATATTGCGCAGCGTTACTCCAGCGGGCCATTTGCCCGCCGAGGTGGTGACATGGGCTTTATTAATCGCCAGGGCAAGCCCGGTGTTCCCGAGGCCGTGGTGTCCGCGGCCTTTGAGCTGGATAAGGGCCAGATCAGCGAGGTCTTTAAGGGCGAGCAAGGCTGGAACATTGTCTATGTGCCCAATCGGCGCGAGCGGGTCGAACGAACTTTTGAGCAGATGCGTGGCAGCGTCCAGCGCAAGGTTAAGAGTGAGCGGTATCGCAAGCTGTTTGATGACTTTGTCGGTGGCCTCAAGGAGGGCGCCCAGATTGAGCTGGAGCGCGACCTGGTTTTGAGCCGGAGTGTTGAGGTCTCCGTTCCCACGGCCCCGGCCGCGCGTCGGCCGCCGCGGTCCGGTCTCGGACATGGCGGCCACGGACCAGATGACGGTCACGGCCACTGAACCTCAGCGCCCTGGGGGTGGCAGACGGGCAGCTCGGTCGCTGTTCGTGGGCTTGCTGCTGCTACTGTCGGCCGCCGCCCTGTCCTGCGCTGTCCCTGAACACAGCGCTGAGGTCGTCGATCCAGTGCTTCTTCGGATGGGTATCTACGACATCGAGTTGAGTGACTTTATGCTCGCTGCTCGCTCGCGCACTGCGGCGGGCGAATTCCCGCGCAGTGGCTCTGGCTTTGAGGCATTGCGGGGCCGCCTGCTGTCGGAGCTCATGGTGGACACCATCCTGCTGGTTG
>DJIF01000126.1:20489-66106 GCA_002433485.1 Deltaproteobacteria bacterium UBA6601 | reverse complement strand
TGCGAATCTCCCATATCGCCTTCCAATTCAGCTTGAGGAACTAGTGCGGCAACAGAGTCAACAACGACGACATCAAACGCTCCACTCCTAACAAGAGTATCTACTATTTCTAAAGATTGCTCGCCGCTATCAGGTTGTGATATAATTAGGTTGTCAGTATCTACTCCTATACGCCTAGCAAAATTTACATCGAGAGCGTGCTCAGCATCCACAAACGCAGCTGTCCCACCTGTTTTCTGAGCCTCACGAACTACGTGGAGAGTCAACATTGTCTTACCAGCCCCCTCTGGCCCAGCGACTTCGACAATCCTACCCTTTGGCAACCCTCCTATGCCTAATGCTGCATTCAAGGCCAATGAACCCGTTGAAATAGACTCAATTTGCGATACGCCGCTTTTGTCACCCAGACGCATTATGGAACCTTTGCCATACTGTTTCTCAATCTGAGACATCGCTAAGTCAAGTGCCTTTTGCTTGTCGCTCGTCGGGCCTTGACCACTTGAGTTTGCTTTTGCCATTTAACTCTCCATCAATTGATTCATCTGGTTTTGTAAATAAAGAAAAAATCCTGTGTGCGAGGAACCATACCAACATATGCGGAGTATTATATTACTGTATATCCCGGCTACTATATCGTCGGCAACTATTCCCCAACCACCAGGTAACACCTCGAGTTGCCGTGCCGGTGGCGGCTTAAAAATATCTAAGGCACGAAAAACAAAAAAACCAGCAACGGCAGTCGTTAGCCCTACAGGCAATAATGCAACTGTAAAGAGAAAACCAACACCCTCATCTATTACAATACAACCGGGATCTTTACCCCATTCCCGCGACATTATATGAGACGTATATATGGCTACTACACTAGCAAACAATAAGACAAGAAGCCAGTCAACATGGCTAAACGACTCAACCCACCCCAAAAATAGGACATAAAACAAGGCCGCTACTGCCGTACCGGCTGTCCCTGGAGCAATTGGCGAATACCCCGAAAAAAAAAGAGTAGTAAGTATTCGTAAAAAAGTCTGGTTTGATTGCATTAGGTCTTATTACCAATTCTTCCTGCCGAATACTTTGCATAAAATGCATAATGAAGGCCTGATATCATCGTAAGAATAAGAACTAAAGACATAGCTATATTTGCAAAAATAAAGACTTGGTCGTCGCCAAAACCTTCTAATTGACTCCCTGAAAAAAACATGGTCAATTCTTTGAAACCAAGGAGAAACAATAATGCAATCACAACTATCAATTGGGTAGCCGTCTTCCATTTCGCTAACCTCGACGTTGTCATCACCCCACCTTTGTGTATACTTCTAAGCCGCATTGCAGTAACGTATATGTCACGCACAATAATAGGGACAATTAGCCACCATACAACTAAACGATTAAGTGCAAATGCAATCAGAGCAGACGTGACCAAAATCTTATCCGCCAGAGGATCGAGGAAATGGCCAAGGGTAGTAATTTCATCATTTTTACGTGCCAATTTCCCATCGAAATAGTCCGTTATTGAGGCCAGTGTAAATACTACAAAAGCGATTAAATTCCAATACCACCCTTCAGAGAAAACACAAACAAGAAAGAATGGAGTTAGAGCAATTCGCAAAAAGCTCAAAAAGTTAGGCAGGTTTGTAACTTTACTCACATTCATATTTCTTCCTCATTACTCAAGCGAAGACCTACCTGCAAAGGCATGAGATAAAGTCACACCATCTGCAAGATCTATATCAGCGCCTACGGGTAAACCCCTAGCCGGCCGGGAGACCCCCACATGCTCTGACAATAAGTTATACAAATAACTGGATGTTGCGTCCCCCTCTGGACCAGCATTAAAAGCCAGAATTGTTTCGCGAACTTCGACCGCACTTACCCTCATCTTCAACTCTTTTATACGCAGGTCTTCTGGCCTAACGCCTTCAAGTGGGGAAAGTAATCCCCCAAGCACATGAAATACTCCTTTATGTATAGCTTTAGCCTCAAGAACAAGAACGTCACTGGCCTGCTCTACAACACAGATACAAGAATGATCTCGATTTGTGTCGCGACAAATTTCGCAAATTGAACAACTTATTTCAGTAAAATTAAAACATGTTTCACAGTATTTAATTCCATCTTTAGCATTTATTAGGGCAGAAGCTAAGGCCTCTGCATCATTTCGTGACTTTTTAATAACGTGGAGAGCCAAACGCTGAGCGGTGACCCGCCCGACACCGGGCAACTTAGCAAACTCTGCTATCAAATTATCAAGATGCGTCAAAGACATGAGATTACCTTAAATCCGGATTATCAAAGTAATTCACCATCAAGTGCATCCAAAACAGATTGGTCTCTAGGATCTCCGGCTGAGTTTTCTTCTTTGTTTACGTTAGATCCTGACAAAACTGGCTCTTGCGTTAAATTAATCTTCAATAATTCTCCAAATTTTTCACTCAACAAGCGCTCGATATCTTCTTTGTTTTTATTGACCTGATTAAACTGAAAACTATCCTTTTTAGATAAAGCAAGATTGATGGTCCTCCGGTCAATACCTAATATCCGTGCTTCCTTAAGAAAATTGAACAATGTCGGCTTGACAGCCTTTACCCCCTCAACTAATTCTGGCCACAGCTTACGTAATTTATTCTCATCAATTTCGGATGACAGTTTGTTCGTAATGTCTTTTTGAGTTGCATTTTTATTTTTTTCGGCTGATTCGTTAGAACCCGTAATTTTATCCTGTGACCGCTCAGGGTAAGCAGAATCTGAAAATAATTCCGACCTATTCAGTGAATCAGGAGTACTCCCCGGGACAACCTCTGCAGGATCTACTTTAGCCAATAATTGCGCGATATCGACTGTGCGCCCCATCATTGCCATCCGTACAAGAACTATCTCCAATCGAAAACGTGGCGCAATAGACTTACTCAATTGAGAGTGTGTGTCCATCATCATTTGAAGTATACGCAGTAAGTCCTCGGATTTAAATTTAGTTACCAAATCATCATACTTAGCCTTATCTTCCTCTGTCGAATCAATGCCTTCAGCGGACCCCTGAATCTTTGAAAACAACAATTTCCGAATAACTTCTAACAAACCAAAAGAAAACTCCTCAACCTCAACGCCAGATTCAAATACAACCTCTAACAATTTCAGCACATGAGGAGAATTTGCCTCATGGATAGATTGTAGTATTTCGAAATAAATTTTTCGGTCCACCAATCCCAAAACTTGCTTAACCGAATCCATTGTTATCTCGGACTCGTTAAATGCTATTACTTGATCAAACAAACTCTCTGCATCCCTCAAAGACCCATCAGCACGATTAGCTATTAGATGCAAGGCAGACATTTCAACAATAATCCCCTCCATGCCTGCTATATAGCTAAGGTGTTCAGCAATACGTCCCTCACCCACCCGCCGAAAATTATACCGCTGACACCGAGAAAGTATAGTGTCAGGTACTTCTTGAACTTCTGTGGTGGCAAAAACAAAAACCACATGAGCAGGTGGTTCCTCTAATGTCTTCAAAAGCGCATTAAAGGCCGGTTTTGATAACATATGCACTTCATCTATAATATACACTTTGTAAGTACCTTGCGTTGCGGCATAACGCACTACTTCGCGTAGTTCCCGGATATCATCGACTCCGTTATTGGAAGCACCATCTATTTCAAGTACATTCAAACTCGTACCTGAAGAAATGCTCTCGCACGATGAACAAGAATTACAAGGATCTGCACCGTCTCTCTGCTCACAATTAAGGGCTTTTGCAATGATTCGAGCTGTAGTCGTTTTTCCAACGCCTCTAGGACCACACAAGAGATAACATTGTGCAATCCTATCAGATAAAATTGCATTTTTCAAAGTGGTGGTAATATGCTCCTGAGCCACCACCTCTTCAAGCTTTCGAGGACGCCATTTGCGTGCGGTTACCGTATAAGCCATATAATCACTTATTCATGATTAGAAAACTATGTGGGCGCCGGAGATATTAACGACCTTTCTCCGACAAATTTAGAAATCATAAAAAAGCCGTGCACCCACCTTCGACCTCGATCTACAATTAGGCTAGTGTTAATAAGCTCAGACCGGATTGCTCTGCGGCACACGAAAAGAAATTCCTACCGCTGCTACCTCTCGGTCCTGACGGGATTCAGAAACTTTTCGTTGCACAGAATCCAATCTTCAACGCCATACCCCACTAGCAAAACAAAGATTCGAAACCTCTGGATGGGAATTCAACCCCGCTAAAGCGGATTGCGGGTTCAGGGCACCGCTAACTCCCCATCTAGCACGACTAAACATTTGAAAAAACATGGTGGAGCAGATGGGGATCGAACCCACGACCTCCAGATTGCGAACCTGGCGCTCTCCCAATTGAGCTACTGCCCCCATAAAAATGGCGGAGAGGAAGGGATTCGAACCCTCGGTAGGGGGTTACCCTACACACGATTTCCAATCGTGCACCTTCGACCACTCGGTCACCTCTCCAGATGCTTACTTCTTGGTGCTGCCTCGCTGCCTCCTAAGCTCTCGGAAGAAGTCCGAAAGCAGCTTTCCGCAGTCGTGTTCGAGGACCGGCCCGCAGACATCCAGCTGGTGGTTGAGTCGCGGATCTTCAGCCATGCGATACAGGCTCACTGCAGCCCCGGCTTTGGGGTCCAGGGCGCCAAATACCAGGCGCCGTACCCGTGCCAGCAGTAAGGCGCCCATGCACATGGGACAGGGCTCCAAGGTCACGTACAGGGTGCTCCCTTCCCGGCGCCAACCCGCGATGCTTGAGCTACTGCGCAGGGCGACCACTTCCGCGTGTGCGGTGGGATCTCCCAGTTCTTCTCGTTGGTTTCTTCCTGTAGCGATGAGTTCACCGTCAGCGCTGACCAGCACTGCGCCAACCGGGACGTCGCCGACCTCAGCCGCCAGCCGGGCTTCTTTAATAGCCAGCTGCATGAACTCTTCATCGCTTCGGAACTCACCGGAAGCGCTCTTCATATTCAGATTCCCAATGAACAAGCGTGGCCGAAGTCACGCGAGCGCAGGAAGCTAGCCCATGGCCCTGTCACTGTCAATGCGCCGTTTTACCAACCAAATGTGGCCCTGGAAGCCTATTGGCTGCAAGTAGAGGGGGCCCAGTCGGGTGGCTCGGAGCGCGCTGTCGCAGTACGGCACTGCCCTGTTCAAGTGGAACGCTGGTCAGCCCCAGGCTCCAGCCATTGGGGGGATCAAGGATCGGCTTGGGATTCCAGCGTATGCCGCGGCTCTGGTCCAGTGACCAGGCCAGCCACCAGTTGGCGCTGGCGGCGCCAAGCTGTTGAGTCCGCGCGAAACGGCAGCGGCAGGCGGTACTGCTTTGTGCCTGTAGCAGTTGGTTACGGTCGAGCAGTCGTGCCGCGCTCAAGGTGAGGCTTGGTTCTGCTGTTTGTAGAATTGGTAGGACCAATGCAATGAGAGCGGCTTGCTTGGCTTCTGTGGGCCGGGCCGGCAGGGCCCGGGCAAAGGCCAGTCGCAAGGGCTGGGGGCTGTCGTCTGCGCTCAGTCGCTCAAGGATTGCTGCTCGTCGTTGTGGCTGGCGAAGGTAGAGTCGTTGTAAGACGCGAAAGTCTTCGCTGTCGATGAAGTCCGTGTTCTGCTGAGCTTTGCTTAGCAAGCCCTCGAGGATGCGGTCCTGCAGCTCGGCTGCCGACAGGCCAGATCCCTCAGCGCGCTTGGTGATGACCCGGTGATGCGGATCGCTAAGCTGGTTTGCTGTGGGCCGGAGGAGGCTGCCAAGGAGTCCCAGCGCGATTCCTGTGCAGGCAGTTAGCAGCAGAACCTTCAAGCTTCGCCTGATGCGGGGCTCTGTCACTTTGTGGACTCAGGGCCGGGGTGCCAGGAACAGCGCGCCGATGAGTCCTGATGCGAGGATCACCCAGCCAGGGTGAAGCTGGAGGAAGTACAGCGCGGCGGCCGAGGCCACCGCGATCAGGCCAGCATGCCAGGAGTCCACACTTCCGGGGAGCAGGTCCAACAGCATCCAGATCAGCAGGCCGAGCACTGCCGGTCGCAGGGCGGCGAGCATGCCCAGCACCCGGGGGTGCTCTTTGAAGTTGTTGAGGAGCGCCAGAAGCGCCCCAATCATCAGCGCCGAGGGCAGGATGATGCCGGTCAGGCTAGCCGCCACGCCCAGCATTCCTGCTTCCTGATAGCCCACATAGACAGCCATCTTGCCGGCTATGGGGCCAGGGAGTGCGTAGCCTGCTGCTAGGGCGTCGAGGAACTCGGTCTCGCTCATCCAGCGGTGCCGCTCGACTACCTCTGCCTTCATGAGTGGAATCTGGGCGGCGCCGCCGCCCCAGGCAAGGCTACCGACCCGGCCGAAGGAGATGAGCAGTGCGGCGGCGCTGTGCACAGGCAAGGAACTCTCAGTTGGCGCAGTCAGGATCGTTGTCGGGACAGCCTATGGACCAATAGATCAGGTTTTTAAACAAAGAGATCCCGTTGGTTTTCCAGGCCTCAATGGAGGCGTCGTAGCCCCAGTGGTATAGCCATGGGCTGCCGATTTCGGGCGTTTCTGAGGGATTGAGACTGAAGGGAAACTTCTCTCTGCTAACCAGAGCACGAAGCTCATTGCAGTTTGTCCAACAGCTGTCGCTGTTGTTGCATCCGAGTTCGGCAATTCGTTGTAAGTCGAGTGCCTCCCAGCCTGCTGCGTCTTCCCAGACTGGATAGGTCCGGCCTGCTGCGGGGTGGTTCTCATCGATGACTTGAGAGAATCCATTTTGGTTTTCAGAGAGCGGGTTCGGTGTAGTGAAGAACCATTCGGGCTGGTGGCTTGTCTCGCTTGCGCTTCGGACCCGGCTCAGTGCCGGGCAGTTCGGGCTATGGACGATGTCGATGCCCGCTGGTGCCCCTTCGCAGTCATCTTCGGAGTCTGAGCTGCATTGTATGGGCGCGTCGACGGTCTGGATTAAAGGAGCGCTGGCGGCAAGGCCACACTGAGTCCAGTCGAAGTTGATTATGAAAGAGTTCAGGTGGTTCAGGAGGTTGGTGGTTGTTGGGCCGATCGTGATCATGGAAGGCGCGACTGGCGTTAAATCGAGCTCTGCTCGTTGGTGGGCATTCAAGATCAACGAGTTAAAGGCGTTATCGGGTGACGACAATAATAGCCAGTCTGGGCTGAAGTCCGGCCCCACGATGATCAACTCGGTATCGAGGAACAGTTCGGTCATTGCCAGGTTCTGCGAGCTGGCTTCAACCACCTCGCTGCAATAGCCATTGCTTTCCTCGCCCAAAAGCTCCTGCTGAAGATCTTCGCCCCAGTCTGTATTGCTGACTACAATCGTAATCCTTGGATCAGCGTCGCCCACGCAGTTGTTGTTGTTGCCGCTGCAGTTGATCTGAGTCGGTGCTTCACCATCGCAGTTGTCATCGATGCAGTTGTCCAACGATTCATCGGCGGCCGGATTAACCTGGGGATTCGTGTCGTCACAGTCGATGACTTGCCCATTGCTCTGGCAATTATTGAAGCTGTCCATGTCTTGATCTTGGACTTCATCAATCTGTTGATCGCAGTCGTTGTCGGTGGAGTCTGTGCAGAGCTCATGAGCAGCTGGAAAGACCGTATCATTTTCGTCGTCACAATCGCCACAGAGTTGCCAGTCCCAGGTTGCCGGGGCGGGACAGCTGGGATGATTTGAGCAGTCAGGAGAGCCGTCGGAATCGTTGTCGACCAGTTCGTCATCGCTCAGCAGCAGTCCGTCGCAGTTGTTGTCTTGACCATCGCAGATCTCGGTCTTGGTTCCTGCCACTGCTGGGTTGTCGTCGTCGCAGTCCGTATGGGTCTTGACCAATGGAAGTCCACATCCTGAGGTCAACGGTAAATTCTGGTCGCCGTCGCCGTCGCCGTCTAGGTCGATATAGCCACTTTGCAGAAGTTCTTCTGGCAGGTCTTCGTCGATCTCCTCGTCGCAGTCGTTGTCCAGCAGGTCGCATTGCTCGGCGGCCCCTGGGTGCACGCTGGCGTCGTTGTCGTTGCAGTCATCAGCTCGTTCCGATAGGCCGCCAGATCCTTCACAGATACCGCTCAGAGCTACCGCCTGTTGATGCAGCATGTTGCCGTGCCCGTCACGATCGGCGTCGATGAAACAGAGGGTGGCGTCGACTCCGTTGCAATCCTGATCGATGTTGTCGCCAGGCACGTCTTCGCCCCATGGATTGACCTCGTGGTCGTGGTCGTCGCAGTCCTGGTGGTCGGGAAAGCCGTCGCCGTCTGCGTCGAGGATCAGAACCAGGTCCGCGAGCTCGCAGGAGCTGAGCAGAGCTATGCTTGCCAGCAGCAGTAGCCAGGGCCTACCTGTTGGGGAGTTGTTCACCGGCAAATCATAGCCGAGCAGTGTCGCTTCAGGAGAGATCCATCTCCTGGTATTGCCCTTCAGGCTTCTGTATCAGCATTTGCCACGCGGTAGAAACCGAGCGCTTGAACTCGCCGACAGACTTGACCCTGGCCAGTGACCGCGCCGCAAACAGCGGCCGATAATAAAAGCGTACATAGGCGAGCTGAACGAGCTCCTGGATCTCTTCTTCACTGAGGCTGCATTTGGGCCTGGGAATGTAGGAGTCGTAGTCCTCGTCGAGGATGTATTCACGCCAATAGTCCTCGCCAAACTCTTTGAGATACATGTCGTAGAGTTGGGTGCCGGGCATTGGGGTGACCTTGGAGAACTGGGCGTAGTCCAAATCCATGGACAGTGCATAGCGAATGGTTTGGCGAACCGTGGCACGGTCTTCGCCAGGGTTGCCGACCATGAAGTAGCCGAAGACGTCGATTCCGGCGTCGCGGGTGGCCTTTACGGTGGCCCTGCCCTGCTCCAGATCAGCGGCCTTGAGCAGGGTCCGCAGGACCTCACGATTACCGCTCTCCAATCCATAGTAGATCCGTACACATCCTGCTTTAGCCATCCATTGCAGCATCTCGTTGGAGATGCAATCGACCCGGGTCCGGGCGGCCCAGATGACATCCAGCTTGCGGCGGTTGATTTCTTTACAGATTTCAATCACCCGGGGTTTTTGGATGGTGAAGGCAGAGTCAAAGAAGTCGTACTCTCGGATGCCAAATTCCTTGAGTCCTAACTCGATCTCGTCGACTACATCATTGGGGCTTCGAGGGCGGAACTGAAGTCCACCCTGCTCGCAGAAAATGCAGCGATAAGGGCAACCGCGGGAGGTCATCAGGCACGAGAAGTTCTTGTACTTGCTGATAAAGGAGTAGTAGAGGCTGTTGTCTTGCAGGTGCCGGGCGGGCCAGGCTGCCTCAGAGACGTCTTGCAGCAGCGGAGCGTCGCCGTTGTAGACCACCTCGCCTCGCTCGTTTCGATAGACTACACCCTTGATCCCCTCAGGGGGCCGACCGCGGCTAAGGGAGTCCAGCAGATGTGGCAGGCTCATCTCAGCCTCGCCCGTGACCCCATAATCGAGACAGCTATGGGATAGCGACTCCTTGGGGTACATACCCATGTGGACCCCACCCACAATGGTCGGGACCTCTACTTCTTCCTTGATTGCTTTGATCCAGGACAGGCTCTGATAGAAGAGGTAGGTGGTGATGGTGTAGCCGATAAAGTCGGGACCAAAGGCGCGCAGGCGCTGAACCGTTTCTTCAAGACTGAGGTTCTCGGCGTTGATGTCGATGTATTGGACCTGGACCCCGTGCTGTTCCAGACAGCCGGCTACATAGAGCAGCGAAAGGGAGGGAAATACTCCGTAGTTTTCTTTTACTGCGCGGATTCCCGGTTCATTTTTGATCGCGCCGTAGGGCGGATAGACCAGGGAGACCTTGAGTCCCGAGAGATCGAATCGTTCCACTGTTCGCCCTTCTCCGCTTCTGAATTACCTGACTACCTACCATAGCGCGGGAATTGAACACTCGCATCTCGAACTGCATGGAGGTGCTCGCGCTACACTCTCCATTGTGCGATCTCGAGGCCTCCTGTTGCTGTTTGCCTGGACGGCTCTGCTGTTTGTTGGCTTGATGCTCCTTAGCGGTTGGTGGCTGCAGCGCAACGATCTTCCCAACGGCTTTCAAAATGAAGCAGATCACCTCTACACCCTGAGCGAGGTCTTTTTCCGCTTTCGGGACAACTCCTATGCTGATGCCAGCGATTCCCTTTGGGGAGAGTATTACCCGCCTTTGAACCACCTTCTCGCCGGTGGGGGGATGAGTCTGTTTGGGCGCTCCCGAATGGTGGCGACTTTGTCATTGGGGGCAACGGTCGGACTGTTGCTGTTCGCCGTGGCTTTTATAGGACGTCGCGCACGCGACGGTCCCAGCGCAGCGCTAGCGGTTCTGCTCGTGGCTTCCTACCCCTCGATCTTCGGCAACATGCGGCGCTATGAGCCCAATATTGTGCTGGCGGCGCTGGTGGCCCTGGGGTTGGCCCTGCTGGTCACTGGCGTTCCCTGGCGCTCGCGCGGGGGAGCAGTGTGCTTCGGGGCGGTGGCCGGCTTGGGGCTGCTCGCCGATCGAGTGGTCTTTGCCGTTTATATGGCACCCGTGGTGGCGGTGCTCTGGCTGCGCTTGCAGGGGGAGCCGCAGCGTCGCCGCGAATTGTTGCGCAAGGGTGTCCTGGCGGCCGCTGTCGCCCTGTGCCTGTGCGGCTATTACTACGTCCGCTTTGTACAGGGTCATATAGACGAGATTCTTAGCCAGCTTCATGGCGAGGTGGATGCCACTGGCCTGGAGACCGAGAGCTATTCACTGTTGAGCTTTCGAGGACTGTTTTATTACCCCCTTTCGTGGTTTGACTGCCAGATGGGCCCGGCTCTTGCCGTGTTCACCGGTGGAGGTTTGTTGCTCTATCTCTTTAAGGTCCGCTCCGAGCTTGCTGCGGAGCCAAGGGCAGTGCTTGAGTCATGCTTGATCGGTGGTCTGATGATCTTCACGCTGGTGGGCAAGAAACAGCCTTTTTATTCCATTCCCCTGTTGGCCCCGGCCGCTTTGCTTGCAGCCTTTGGTTGGAGCTCCCTGCGCTCAGCGAGGGCGGCCTCGGTAATTTTCTGTGGGGTTCTGTTGCTGTGCGCCCACCAGGTCCGTTTTTTGACTCAGCACGAGGGGCTTGTGCCGAGCCCTGGGCGCTGGGCATGGTTGGCCGGTGCGTCGCCATTTCCAGCGCAGTGGCTGGGCTACGAATACACTCAGGCAGCTGCACCTTTTGCGCAGAACCTGCGACTTGAGCGAGCAGTGCAGCTCTGCGCTGGGGAACTATCCGATCAGCATCCGTACACCTTGCTGTTCAGTGAGGGCGGAGCGGCCGAAGAAGGTCAGTTGATGCCCACCTTGCGGTTGGGATTGGATACCAGGCTGGTGGAAGGGCTCCGCAAGTCTCCTCCTGAAGCCATCGAGGAGAACCTGTCGGTTACCGCATGCTTCATCTATGTGGCTACCGATGGCCGTCATTGGCCGAGTTCCGCTTCGATGAGGGCAACCTTTGCCAGGTTCAATGCTGGTGCCGCGCCAGCAGAACTCGTTGAGCGAATCGAGGAGCTTGAGGATAGCGCTCGATTGCTTGACTCATGGATGTCGTTTGGCGCTGAAGAAGTGCACGTGTACGCCCTTGTTAGTGGTGCTGAGGCTTCATAGCGTGAGTCCTGTACGCTGCGGCCTGCTAGCATGCAGTTTCGCTCGCTGGGTGAGGTCTCTGCCCGGCGCAAGATCGGTCCGAGGAGTTCGATGAGCTGCCCTTATCCGCCCGCCCCTTTCGCGTCGTTTCGGCAGGTCCTGATGGTCCTGCTAATGGTCGGTCTGCTGCTTCCCGGCTGCACCGATCCTGATGCGGTCATCAGCATTAACAAAGTCAATCTCTCGTTCACCCGGGCCAAGGTTCTCGATCTTGAGAATCCGCAGCAGCCCCCGGACTTGGATGGGGATGGTCAGCCCGATAGCCCGCGCTACCTGCCGGGGGAGCTGGTGCGTAAGACCGTGACCGTGCGCAATGGCAGCGGGGCTGACATTCCCTTGTATATCTTTATTGATCCGGATCATCCGTCGGCTGGGGAGGCCTCGGCCTTCGTTATCGGTACTGACCCGGCCAGCGCAGAAGCTGGGCTTCAAGAGCCCTTCAATTATCTGTTGGAGGGCAACGCAGAGCTTGATATTGAGGTGTTGTTCGAGGGGCACATTGAAGGGGTTAACCGGGGCCGCTTGCAGATCATGACCGAGCGCTATCTGGAGCGGGAGCGATGCGATGGGGTGGACGCTGGTGGTTGCATCGAAGTTGTGTTGCAGGGCACGGTGGACTGTACTTCTCTGCATAGCGAAGAGCGCCCGTGGGATTCCGATATGGACGGCTTCTGTGTTGCCCCAGAGGGCTTCTCTCTGAACAGCCCGGAGGACTGTGAGGATCGGCCTGAAGTCCAGGGTTGGCTGGCCAGCCCGGGGCTCGGGCGAGAGGCCTGTGAGCCTGGCGAGGCGCAGCTTGATACGGACTGTGATGGAACGGTCGAGATGATCACGGATAACGACTCGGATGGAGTCTGTGATCTGCTCTCCAGCGAGGTCGATGAGGAGGGCAATTTTCAGGTCGTGTCCTGTGCAGCGATGCCGGAAGACGACAGCGCGGCCAGTTACGCCGAGGTTCTGGCCGAGGCCTGTGGGCTGAACCCGGCTGCAGCGTCTGGGCTCAGCCTGAGCGAATGGCTGGCTGTTGCGGAAGACGACTGCAATGACACTCAGGGTGTTGCTGGTGCCAATAACTTCCCAGGCAATGTTGAGGTTTGTGAGCCTGGCGGTCTGGCTGAACAGCGGGACAACAATTGCTCTGCTGCCGATGACGATCCTTCAGGCAGTGCCTGGCCTCCGGAGGGGATGGTTCTGTACCACCGTGATCGTGATCGTGACAGCTATGGAGCGGTCTCGCCCAACAGTCTGGGGGGCCCTGATCCCGACGCCCAGTGGTTTTGCGGTGGTAGTCCCAGCGATGAGTTTGCGCCGGCTCGGTACGACAGCGCCGGGGAATTGCTCGAAGACTGCGCAGATGACGATGTGGAGCGATATCCGCAAGCGCCAGTGCGCTGCAACGGCATTGATGATGACTGCGATGGCGAGCCCGATCAGATCTCCGGCAATCCGGCCGCCCTGCGCGATGATACCGACGCTGACCGGGACGGTAGACCGATCTGTTCGGGGGAGGAGTGTGATGATCCGGCCTCCGACCTTGATCCCACCGTCTACCGCAATGCGCCCGAGCTGTGCGATGGCAAGGACAATGACTGCGACGGGAATGTCCCCAGCGTCGGCGATGAGGACGAGAGCGATGACGACAATGACCTGTTCGTCCGCTGTCAGGCCGAGCCGCTAGTCGAGGAGGTCTGCCGCTGCAACCCAGCCGGTGGAGCTGCTATTCCGGCCAGCTGCAATGTTGCTCGGGGCGACTCGAGCAATCCTGAGCTCTGTGCCAACGGATTGGACGACGATGGCGACGGTGATTCTGATTGCGACGATCTCGACTGTGGCAACGCTCCTGTGTGCACTCCGGTGGGGCACTGCCTTGCCAGTGGTGACTGTGACGACGGCGATGCTACGCAGAATCCCAATCAGAGCGAAGAAGACAACGGCGTCTCTCGCTGTGACTTTGTAGACAACAACTGCGATGGGCAGCTGCACATCACCGAGACCGATGACGATGGTGACGGCTATACCGAGTGTCAGACTCTTAACCTCTCTCCGGGGACCTCTCTTCAGGATCTTGGTCTGAGCGGCATTGGTGATTGCAACGACACGCTTTCTCAGGTGTATCCCTCAGCTGCTGAGATCTGTGACGGCATCGATAACGACTGCGATGGGGACGCCGATTTCAACAGCGCAGGCAATGACGAGCGCGATAAGGATGGTGACGGCTACGTGGAGTGCGATCCCGGCAACGGGGTCCTGGTCGGTCTTTCCGGTGGCTTGGACTGTAATGACGACCCGAGCGATCCGGTGGCCTCTGACGTCTATCCCTTTGCTCCAGAGATCCCTGATTCCTACTGGGAGAATGGAGTCTTCCGTTGGGTGGACAACCAGTGTGACGGCAATCCTGGTTTTGATTTTGGTGGTGGTCAGACTGCTACCGAGTACTGCTTCACCAGCCATACGACCAGCGCGACGGACTGTGCCAGCCAGGCAGTCGCCTGCATGGCGTGCGGCCTTGGCAGCGAGAACGATGCTGACCAGGATGGTGTCACTGAAGCGCAGGGGGACTGTGATGACGGTGATCCGACGCGCACACCCGGGTCGGCTGAGATCTGTGACGGGGTCGATAATGACTGTGATGGTCTGATTATGGCGGTTGAGGACGACGGTGACGGTGACGGCTATGTCACCTGCTGGCCTCCTCCCGGGGCACTCTCAGGGCTGCTCGGCGGTGACTGTGACGATGGCGACCTGACAGTGAATCCGGCGGGAACTGAGCAGGCCAATGGCATCGATGACAACTGTAATGGTCAGGTGGATGAGCAGACCAACAACTCGGACGACGATGGCGACGGCTTCTCAGAGGCTAACGGCGACTGCGACGATGGCGATGCCAACAACTTCCCCAACAATGCCGAGATCTGCGACGGGGTGGATAACGATTGCGATGGGGTCGCTAACTTCAGTGGCAGCAATGGCAATGAACTTGATGCCGACGGTGATGGTTACACGGAGTGTGCCGATGGCGACTGTCTCGATAGCGGCGCGGATCTACTCATCGATGTGCCCGGTTACCCTGCGGGCAGCGGCGCGGCCGCGGTGGCGCATAGAAACGCGGTAGCAGCGGCGATTCATCCCAACGCTCCGGATCTATGTGATGGCTGGACCAACGATTGCTCCGAACCTTTGGGGCTTGCCTATGTGCCGACTGCCAGCACCAGGCCTAACGAGTTTGATAATGATGGTGACGGCTACGTGGAGTGTGTGGATGCTGGTGCTGGTAGCTGGCTGAGTCATGCAGCCCATGCCAATCAGCTGCTGTCCGGCGCCAATGATTGTCTAGACCTGCCCACCAACACTTATGCGGCTCAGGTTAATCCGGGCCAGCCGACTGATGCCTGCGACGGCTACGACAGCAACTGTAGTAATGGCTCGGCGAGCTTTGCCCCGGATCAGGCCGATGAAGTCGATGACGACGGTGATGGCTACATTCATTGTGACGGCTTCGTTGCTGCCGCGGTTGGGACTCAGTCGCCGTCTCTAGCGGGTGGCGGAGACTGTCTTGATGAGGCAGCCAATAGTTGGTCTTCTTTTGTCCACCCCGGTGCGGCCAGCGAGAGCTGTGACGGCTATGACACCGACTGTACCGGTGGGGGGAGCAGCCACAGTCCGGATCAGCAGAGCGAGCAGGATGACGATGGCGATGGTTATTTGGAGTGCACTCTAACGACCAACGGCTCCTGGGTTGATCCGGGAGGGATTGTCGGAGGTGCCGACTGCCTCGATGAGATCGCCTCTGTTAATGCCTACTCGGGACAGGTTCACCCCAACCAGGCTGAAGCTTGTGATGGCTATGACACCAACTGCACCGGCGGGGCCAGCAGCTCCACGCCGGATTTTGCCGATGAGAATGACCAAGACGCAGATGGGTACATCGAATGTGCGGGCTTTGTTTCATCGGCCGCCTTGACCGGCCTGCAGAACCTCCTGGGTGGAGGAGACTGTCTCGATCTTCCGCCTGTATCGGGCGGTCCACCAACGCCCTATTCCAACCAGATCAACCCTGCGGCTCTTGAGGTCTGTGACGGCTACGACACCGACTGCAGCTCAGGTGGCTCCGCTGCTGTTGATGGGAATGAAGTCGATGACGACGGTGATGGTTTCATTGAGTGCGCCAACTTTGTCAGTGCCGCGATCGCGAGCGGTGAGAGCCATCCTCAGTCGCTGTTGGGCGGGGGTGATTGCCTGGATCTTGCTTCCAACAGC
Source organism: Deltaproteobacteria bacterium UBA6601 (assembly GCA_002433485.1). GTDB lineage: Bacteria > Myxococcota_A > UBA796 > UBA9615 > UBA9615 > UBA6601. Next base: position 50,214 of record DJIF01000126.1, on the reverse strand, counting down.
TATGCCGATGAAGTACATCCCAACGCCACTGAGGTTTGTGACGGGCACGATACAGACTGCAGCGCAGGGGCTTCTAACTCTAATCCTGAGCGAGCTGACGAGCGCGATGATGACGGTGATCTGTACATTCCCTGTGATAGCTTCGTCGCCGCCGCTGCCGGGACCACCAGCGCCAACCTGATCTCTGGCGGAGATTGCGTCGATGACGCCGGAAATTCCTACTCTGATGAGGTGAGTCCCGCGGCCAGCAGTGATGTCTGCGATGGTTACGACACCAATTGCAGCGGGGGCGGCGGTGACTCTTCTCCAGACAATGTGCTGGAGAATGATGATGACGGTGATGGCTATGCTCAGTGTTCAGGGTTTGTCGCGGCGGCAGCTGGCACTGGCGGTCTGGGCTTGGTCAGTGGCTCAGACTGTGTGGACGAGCCGCTTTCGAGCAACAGCTATTCGGGAGCTGTCAATCCTGGGGTCGCCGTGGAGGCCTGCGATGGCTATGACACGGACTGCAGCGATCCAACCAATCTGCCAGCTGACGAGACCGACGACGACAGTGATTTTTTCATCGAGTGTCTGTCCTTTGTAGCTGCAGCAGCTGGCACCACCTCGGCCAATCTGCTTGCAGGTACGGACTGTGACGATTCGGACCCGTTGGACCATCCCAATGGGACAGAGACCTGCAATGCCGATGACGAGGACTGTGATGGTACCGCTGACAATGGTTTTGACAGTGACGGTGATGGGGTCACAACCTGCGGGCCCGACGGCAACTCTGGCAACAGCGATGATGATTGCGACGACACCGCTGCCGGGGCCAACAACTTCCCGGGCAACGCCGAGGTCTGTGATGGCGGTGACAACAACTGCGACTCCGTCGTCGATGAAGGCTTCGACGGCGATGGTGATCTCTTTACCAGCTGTGGCGCTGATGGCACCGCTGGCACTGCTGACGACGACTGCGACGATGCCGATCCACTAGACAATCCCAGCGGTACCGAGACCTGCAATGCCGATGATGAGGACTGCGATGGAGTCGCCGACAATGGCTTCGACGGCGATGGTGATCTCTTTACCAGCTGCGGCGCTGATGGCACCGCTGGCACTGCCGACGACGACTGCGACGATGCCGATCCACTGGACAATCCCAATGGGACAGAGACCTGCAATGCCGATGATGAGGACTGCGATGGAGTCGCTGATAACGGCTTCGACGGTGATGGTGATCTCTTTACCAGCTGTGGCGCCGATGGCACTCCTGGTACTGCCGATGATGACTGCGACGACACTCGGACCGATGTCAATCCCGATGCCAATGAGCTCTGCGACGGCCGAGACAACGATTGTGACGGCAACCTGGATACCGAGGAGCCGGCCACTGTGGTCGCGGCAGAAGACAGCTCGGCGCTTTGCACCGATGGCGATGACAACGACTGTGATGGGGCTGCAGACGCAGCAGACAGCACCTGCGGCTGGCAGTCTCAGACCTCGTCCATCAGCGAACCGATCAATGCTGTTTTTGCCCGCAGCGCAACTCGAATTCACGCCGTCGGTGAAGCTGGCAAGGTTCTGTTGACAACTGATGGGGGGGTGAGCTGGGGCGAGCAGACCAGCGGTTCCACCGACAACCTGACCAGTGTCTACTTCGTGAACGATAACCTTGGCTGGGTTGTTGGCAATAACGGCACAATTCTTTCGACCTCTGATGGTGGAACCACCTGGTCGTCACAGAACTCAGGGAGCAGCGATAATTTGTTTGGTGTGCACTTCACCAGCAACAACGCTGGCTGGGCGGTCGGCGCTGGCGGCACGGTGCTGGCGACCGCCGATGCCGGGCTTAGCTGGAGTGATGTGAGCCTGTTGCTAGGTCCCAGCGTAAGTGTGGAGCTCACCGGGGTGTTTTTCGCCAACAGCTCGACCGGCTGGATAATAGGCGACAATTCCAAGCTGTTTGTCACCGTAGACGCAGGGGTGAGTTGGGCCGCTCAAACGCAAGGAGTGCCAACTGGTCTGAACCTCACCGGAATTACCGCCACGAGCAGCACAGTGGCCTGGATCAGCGCGCACGCAGGCAAGGTCTTGCGGACCACCGATGGCGGTGCCAACTGGGCAGAAACCAACATTTCAGGCGCTTCGATCCTTAATAGCTTGTCTTTTGTCGATGCTAACGAAGGCTGGGTTGTTGGTAACGGCCCGCAGGTTTTTGCCACTGTGGATGGGGGGGTCAGCTTTACCGCTCAAAACCTGCCTGCCAGTACTGGGCTGCTAAGAGGGGTAGTCTTCGCCAACGCAGAGGATGGCTGGGCTGTGGGGGAGTCGGGTACCATCATCCATACCACCAGCGGCGGGGACTGAACCTGTCAATATAGCTGTTCGGATCGCGACTAGACCTCCAGTAGCGCGGCGACTTCTTCGGCGATGGCAGCGGCTGATGTCAGGCCGGGACTCTCGATTCCAGCCAGGGTGATCCAGCCGCTTAGGCCGCGCTCTGCTTCATCTTTAATGACGAAGTCGCAAAAACCACCGCCCGGGGCGCTGAGCTTGGGTCGGATGCCGCTCTGATCGGGGCTCAGGTCCTCTTCCTTTAACCAGGGTAGTAGCGGACTGGCGGCTGCGAAGAATGCTCTGCGCTTAGAGGCATCGACCCGGTAGTCGAAGGGCGGGCCTGAGATGTAGCTTGCGTCTGGCCCCAGCCTCATGCCGCCTGCGGTGTCGTAGCAGATGTGCACGCCCAGCCCTGCTCCAGCTGCCTTGCCGACCGGATAGATTAGGGGTCCTGAGCGGTGCTGGTGGCGGGGTGCGATGCGGAAGTAGTCACCCTTGCAGGGGTGGTTACGATAGCCGGCTGCATCGATGTTGATGCCGATCAGCTGGGAGATTCGGTCCTGGCCAAGCCCTCCTGAATTGACCACCTGGTGACAGCGCAGCGGAAATGGGGTTGGGTTATCACCTGCGCCGCTGTTGCGGGTCAGCAACTGGTAGCCGCCTTCAATGGGCTCGGCTCCGATCAGTTCGGTGCGAAAGGCGAAGGTCGCCCCATTTGCCTCGGCCTCGCTTTGAAATGAGGCTGCGTATTGGTGGGAGTCCACGACTCCTGTAGACGGCGACCACAGGGCTGCTGTGGCTGCAACCCCAGGTAAATTGATACGTAGCTCGGAGCTGGACAGCATGCTGAGATCATCGACTCCGTTGTTAGCGCCTCGTTCGGCCAGGTCATGGAGCTGCCGTTCTTGAGCCAGGTTCAGGGCCACGATGTACTTGCCGATGCGTGGAGCTTCGATGTTGAGTCGCTTGCAGCGCGCATAGAGCAGCTCCCGGCCCGCAACGCAGGTCTTGGCCTTGAGCGAGCTTTGTGGGTAGTAGAGGCCAGCATGGACCACTTCAGAGTGGCGTGATGAGGTCTCCCGGCAGATGTCCTGATGGCGCTCCAGAACCAGCACAGAGCGGCAGGATCTGGCGGCCCGGGCCGCTACTGCCAGACCGACGACTCCAGCACCGATGATAACCAGCTCATAGTCCATCAGGCTTAGGTTTGACCTGCTCCCGGACCAAAGGAGCCTTGTTCCCACCATCGAAACATCAGCAGCGTCCACAGTGGCTTACGTCTATCCAGCCGGCCGCTGAGGTGGTCATTGATAAGTTGGTCTACTGCTGATTGGCAGAACCAGCCGCTGCTCCCCGCTGCTCCGGCGCTCAGGGTGTCCAGGAGCAGGTCTCGCATCGGCCCCCGCAGCCAGTGCGCGACCGGCATACCAAAGCCCTTCTTGCGGCGCTTTGTGATGCCTTGCGGAAGATGTGGGCCTATGGCCTGTTTGAGCACATACTTACCGCGCCTGCCGCGCAGCTTAAGTGCGGCAGGCATGCGGCTGGCCAGCTCCACTAGGCGGTGGTCAAGAAAGGGCGTTCTGACCTCCAGTGAGGTGGCCATCGAGGCACGGTCTACCTTCACTAGGATGTCGTCGCTCAGGTAGGTCTCGGCGTCCAGATGGAGCAACTGCTCTAGCCCTCTTGCTCCGGCTGCCTGGCCCTCGCGGAAGCGGTCGTCGATGTCCTGCCAAGGGCTGCTTCCCGCCAGGCTGGCCAGCACATCGGGGTTCAGCAGCTTGAGCAACTCCGGCTCAAGGAAGGCACCCATCCAGCTGGCATGACGGCGTGCGGTAGGCAGGCTCGCCCCCTGCAGGAAGCGTCGTGTGATGTAGTCGGCGCTGAGGTTTTCGTAGGAGCTGGGCAGCAGGTTGCTTAGTTTTGCCATGCTGGCCAGTAGCTGGCCGCCTGCGGGCAGAGCCAGGGCTGCCCTGGCCGCGCGATGAGCGAGGTAGGTGGGGTAGCCGGCAAACAGCTCATCAGCACCGTCGCCTGACAGCACTACCGTGACCCCCTGCTCCTTAACGGTTCGGGATAGAAAGTGAGTGGGCAGGATCGAAGCATCGGCCAGGGGTTCGTCGAGAAAGCCCAGTACGTCTTCAAGCAGGGCCCTGATGCGGCTCGGCTCAAGAACCCGGGCGTGGTGTTTGCTGTGGATGTGGCGAGCTACCGCCTGACTGTATTGGCGTTCGTCAAAGCTCTGTTCTTCAAAGGCAATGGAGAAGGTCCGAAGATCGGGGACCATCTCGGCCATCAGCGCTGAGACTGAGGATGAATCCACACCGCCGGACAGCAGCGCGCCGATGGGTACTTCGGCGACCAGCCGCAAGCGGATCGCCTCGCGCAGTCCTTGCAGTAGCACGGGAACCCAGGCTGCGGCGCTTTCGTCGCCCGGTCGCGGCAGCGGCAGTTCGGGGTAAGCCCAGTCTGCCTGACCGGCGCCCCAACGAAGCTGCCAGTAGCGCTCCCGACGCTCGACCCCTTTGGCATCAATGTGCAGGTAGTGGCCCGGCCGCAGTTTTTCCACGTTTCGGTAGATCGAGCGTGGCGCTGCGACATATTCGCTGATGAGGTAGCGACTCAGGCTGACCGGGTCGACGTCGCGCTGGAAAGTGGGGTGCTCCAGCAGAGACTTCAGCTCCGATCCGAACAGCCAGGTGGTGCCAAAGTGGCCGATGTAGATGGGCTTTATCCCCATCCGATCCCGGGCGATATAGAGGTCGCGCGAATCAGCGTCGAACAGGACAAATGCGAACATGCCGTTGAGCCGGCCAAGCAGCCCGTTTATGCCCCATTCTTCGTAGCCGATGGGAAGGAGTTCGGTGTCTCCTGCGGTTCGGAAGGTGTGGCCCAGCTGCTCGAGTTCCTGGCGCAGCTCACGGAAGTTGTATATCTCGCCGTTAAAGACACAAACGGTTCTGCCGCTGGGGCTGCAGCGCGGCTGCTGGCTGCCATCGATGTCGATAATAGAAAGGCGCCTTGCGGCGAGGCCGACGCCAGGCCCGAACCAGGTTCCGTCTTCATCCGGACCCCGGTGAATGATGGCGTTGTTCATGCGGACTAGCGCCCGCCGTTCAGCCTCAGGGGGAGGATCGGGATCACCAGGTCTGAAGAACCCGGTCAGGCCACACATGATCCGCTGCCGGACTCCTCTCCCGGCGGAGCAGGGCCTTCGCCGGGAGCAGTCCGCGCCGCGCCAACCGGCGGTGCGGATAAATCGCTTCCCATACGGGCATCTACCTCAATGGGAGTCTGGGAGCGGCCGATCAGTGGTACCTGGGCGGTAAGTCCACGCACCTGACGGACCCGATAGGGCGACTTCTTCTGGATGTCGAAATTCATCCGAATGATGACCTCGGCAAGGAGCCCGAAGAAGAACGAGTTAAACCCCAGGAGGACGAACATTGCGGCCAGATGGACCAGCGGGTTCTTGTGCATCCAGGTGCCCAGCTCATACTTCATCTCTACGGCCACTGCGGCACATAGGATTCCCAATCCAATGGACGCAAACCCGTAGTAACCAAAAAAGTACAGCGGGTTGGTGTAGAAATCTCTGAGAAAGACGGTTGTTAGTAGATCAAGAAGGACGCGAAAAGTCCTCGACAAACCATACTTACTGGTCCCTTTAACCCGCGGCCTGTGATTTACAGGCACCTCAATCATTCTAGCCCCAGCCCAGGTCACATAAATGGGTATGAACCGATGCATCTCACCGTATAGAGGGATGTCTTCCACGTACTCTCTTCGGTACACCTTGAGCGTACATCCGTAGTCGTGCAGTACCACCCCTGTGGTTCGGGAGATGAGCCCGTTGGCCAGTTTGCTTGGGAACTTGCGGAGCAGGAAGTCGTCTTCTCGTTGCTTGCGCCAGCCGCAGACCAGGTCCTTGCCGGCGTCGAGGTGGTCAAGCAGGGTTGGGATGTCTGCCGGATCGTTCTGCAGGTCGGCGTCCATGCTCACCAGGATGTCATTCTGCGCGTGCTTGATGCCCGCGGCCATGGCTGCGGTTTGACCGTAGTTGCGGATGAAGTGGATCACCCGGAAGCGAGGGTCATCGCGATGGATCTCATCAAGCAACTGAGTGGAACCGTCGGTGCTGCCGTCATTGACGAGAATGACCTCGAAGTCAATCTCGGCGGGGTCCAGTGCGGCGCTGATCGCGGCCTGCAGGTCACGAAGGTTTTCAACCTCGTTGTAGACGGGGATGATCAGCGATATGGGTTGCTGCCTAGCAGGCAGCTGACTGGGAGTTGGCGGGTTCACTTCAGCGCCATTGTAGCCGCCCTGACCGGCACTCGTCGCGGCGCTGTTGTTGTGGTGGTCTAGTTAGTGGCTAGACGCCCTTGTTGAGCTGTTCCAGAGCCTGGGTTGCGGCTTGGGCGCCAGAGTCAATCTCGGACTCTGGTCCGGCCATGATGAGCCGCCCACTGGCACCGAACACCCGGATGTCGATGAGCTTGATGTCCGCGGCTTTCAGAGCCTCGTTACAGGCGATGCTGAGGTAGGCGGCGGGCTTGGCCTCCATGATCAACACGGAGTCTCCAGCCAGGACCATCTGGCCCCACGCCAGTCCAGTAAAGGCGATGGCGTGGTCCTGCTCGACCGAGCGAATGATCTTGTTCTGCAGAATTTCACAGGGAGCCCGGTCCGACTCCTTGAGGCTCGACGCATCGAGCACTGCCTGACCTGCTGCTTGTACTTCACCCTGGTCTTCGCTGTGCACCTGCATCATTCCGAATACGCGCTCGGTGACCATGGAGCCCAGTCTTACCTTGGTGGCCTTCAGCGCCTGGTCAATCTTGGCGTGGATTTCCATCGCAGGAGCGATCTCCAGAAACAGCGCGGCATCGTACTCGCGAGGGTCATAGACCTTGTTGGTCTTGGCCATGTACTGGGCGAGCTGAGGTTGGAGTGAGTCAAGAAAGACGTAAGCCCTGAGCTGGAATCCGCTGTTGTCTGAGGCCATTGCGTCGCGCTCCCATAGGGGTGTTGAGAGGTCAAGCTACCGCAAGCTTCGTTCCTGCGGAAGTGGGCAGTCCTAGTTGGTTGGGCTGGAACAGGAGCAGTAGGCTTTCTTGACAGCAAGGGCCTAAGGCAGTTGAAATGCGTCCCTGGTCCAGAGGCGCGCAAGCACTGCTGGACGCAGCCGAACAACCACTGGATTCAGGAGTAGTCGAGCGATGACCGAAGCACTGGGAATGATCGAAACCCGCGGCTTTGCGGCGATGGTGGAGGCCTCCGATGCGATGGTCAAGGCCGCGCGCGTTGAACTGGTGGGCTACGAGAAGATTGGCGGTGGCTACGTCACCGCTGTGATTCGTGGCGATGTTGCGGCGGTAAAGGCGGCGACGGAGGCTGGAGCTCGGGGAGCACAGCGGGTCGGAGAACTGGTCTCTGTCCACGTGATTCCCAGGCCCCATGAGAATGTCGATGCCTCTCTGCCCCTGGGCCGTCCGCCCAAGGGCAAGAAGTAGCGCCGCAGGGGATCTACGGTGAAGCTGGCCCGTGTGGTCGGAACCGTCGTCTCGACGCGGAAGGACCCTAAGCTCGAAGGTCTTAAGTTCTTCCTCCTCCAGGACCTCGGTCGCGATCTCAAACTGAAGGATTCGATTGTGGTGGCTGCCGACTCGGTGGGCTGCGGGGTTGGCGAGGTGGTGCTGTACGCCTCAGGCTCCTCTGCACGTCAAACGGAGCAGACCGACAATCGTCCCTGTGATGCCACTGTGATGGCCATCATCGACTCTATCGACACCAGTGACGGTAAGGGCAGTTACAGCAAGGCTGCGGGCGACTAAGGAGGGCGTGAGGTATGGCAGAGCTGGGCTCGGGGGAACTTCAGGCGATTGTCGAGAAGGTGGTTCAGCGTCTTGGTGGAGCTGCTGGCGGTAGCTCCAATACTGGATCGGCCGGTTCGGGGCCGGAGATTTGCAGCAGCGGTCGGGGCCTGTTTGCAGACATAGATTCTGCTGTGGCTGCGGCGCGTCAGGCCTTCGAAGTCTATTCAACGGTGCCCCTTGAGACCCGCAAGCGGATGATCGCCAACGTGCGTCGCCGTACTACCGAGTACGTTGATCTCATGAGTCGCCTGGCGGTTGAAGAAACCGGGCTGGGTCGGGTGTCCGATAAGGTGGTCAAGAATCTGTTGGTGATCAACAAGACCCCGGGTCCCGAGATCCTTGAGCCTAAGCTATTCACCGGTGACGACGGCATCACCATGACCGAGCATGCCCCCTACGGTACCTTCGGCGTCATAACTCCCTGCACCAACCCCACTGAGACGGTGATCAACAACGGCATCGGTATGTTGAGTGCCGGCAATACCGCAGTGTTTAATTTTCACCCCTCAGCCAAGGGCGTCTCCGGACTGTGCATATCTATCGTCAATGATGCCATTGTCGAGGCCGGTGGACCTGAGAATACCCTGACTGCCGTGGCTGAGCCGACTATCGCCTCAGCTCAGGCCTTGATGAAGCATCCTCAGATTCGGCTCCTTTGTGTTACCGGCGGCCCGGCGGTGGTCAAGGTGGCGATGGGCAGTGGCAAGAAGGCGATTGCTGCGGGTCCCGGCAATCCTCCAGTGGTGGTCGACGAGACCGCGGATATCGCCGCCGCTGGCGCTGGCATCGTTGCCGGTGCGAGCCTCGACAACAACGTGGTGTGCATCGTTGAGAAGGAGGTCTTTGTTGTCGACTCGGTAGCCGACGCGCTGATCGCCGAGATGAAAAAGGCCGGGGCGGTGTTGATCGGCTCTCACCAGGTGCGGCGTTTGGAACAACTGGTGCTTGAGGACGATCGGGAGCACATCAAGAAACAGTACGTGGGCAAGAACGCCAGTGTCTTTCTTGATGCACTGGGGGTTCCTTACGATGGCGATCCGCGGCTGGTGATCTGCGAGGTCCCCTGGGATCACCCCTTTGTTCAGGTGGAGATGTTGACCTCTATTTTGCCGATCACGCGGGTCAAGGATGTTGACGAAGGAATTGTTCGGGCGGTCCAGGCTGAGCATGGCTTTGGTCATACCGCTTGTATGTGGTCGAAGAACATCGAGAATCTTCACAAGATGGCGCGGGTCATCAACACATCGATCTTCGTCAAGAATGCTTCGGCCTATGCTGGTCTGGGGCAGGGTGGTGAAGGCTATACTTCCTTCACCATCGCCTCGCCCACTGGTGAGGGGTTGACCACCGCGCTGACCTTCTCTCGTGAGCGCCGCTGTACGCTCAAGGACTTTTTCCGCATCGTGTAGTGGCGCGAGCTGCTCAGGTCTGCGCTGAACCGGGCTGATTGGATGCGTCGTCCTGAGTTACCCGCAATCGCGCTGATTGAGTTTGACTCCATCGCTCGGGCCTTGCGCGCAGGCGATGCTATGGTCAAGAAGGCCAGCGTGCGAATTGCCCTCAGTGAGCCCATTTCTCCCGGCAAGTACCTGATCCTGATTTCAGGGATGGAAGCTGAGGTTGACGAGAGCTGTCGCGCCGGTCTCGCAGAGGGAGCAGATCAGGTGGTCGAGTCCCTGTTCCTGCCGGGGGTCCATCTGGACGTTGTCCATGGCATCCACGGCACTCGCCGGGAGCGACCTTTGGACCACAGCCTGGGCATTGTTGAGACGCGTTCGGTGGCCTCTGCCGTGCTGGCCTGCGATGCGGCCTGCAAGGAAGCGCCAGTGGAACTTCTCGCCATGCGACTGGGAAAGGGCATTGGTGGCAAAGGAGTGTTTTCTCTGGCCGGTGAACTCTGGGATGTTCAGGCTGCTGTCGAGGCAGCTCTTGCTGCCATTGAGGAGCGGCGCTCACTGGTTGCCAGTGAGATCATCGCGAGGCCTGATGCAGGCTTTTCCGGCGGTCTCTATTGAAGGTCTTGTTGATGCCGGGGCTCGGCCTCGCTCAATCCCCTGTGTCCAGCTAAGGTAGCGTCTTCATGGAACTCGCCCGCGTTGTTGGAACCGTTGTCGCCACCCGCAAGGTCCCTGGTCTCTCCGGGGTTAAGCTGCTGTTGGTCGAGCCTCTTGATGACCAGCTTCAGCCGGCGGGGGAGCCATTTGTTGCTTGCGACTCCTGTCAGGCAGGGGTCGGTGACATCGTCCATTGGCTCGGTGGTCGGGAGGCGACGTTGGCTTTACCGGTCCACTATGTTCCCGTCGACGCAACGATTATCGGCATTGTCGATGAGGTCAGCGTGGCGGGCGAGCGGGTTGGGAGCGGCTTGTGATCCTCGCTCGAGTCATCGGTAACGTGGTCAGCTCCGTGCAGCATCCGGTCTACGATGGGCGAACGTTGCTGCTGTGTCAGCCGGTTCAGGGCGATGGCAGCACTCCACGTTTGCGCGCCTTTATTGCCGTTGACAGTGTTCAGGCTGGGGAGGGGGATCTGGTGCTGTGCGCCAGGGAGGGAAATGCCGCCCGGCAGGTGTTGGGCAGCTCCGAGGACCCCTTCCATAGCGTGGTGCTTGGCATTGTCGACGAAGTACGGATTCCGGACTGAGAAATGGCCGGCAGGCGGCTCCTGCTAACCGGCGGTGCCGGCTTTATTGGCAGTCATCTGTTGGATGCGCTGCTTGCTGCGGGTGATCAGGTCACCGTCATCGACAACTTCAACAGCTATTACGATCCGGCCATTAAGCGGAGTAATCTTAGCCGCCACCTTGGCGGGTCAGCTTTTGAACTGATTGAGGGTGATGTCTGCGACCCAACGGTATGGGAATCGCTCGATCCTGATGAGGGATGGCGCGGAATTTTGCACATCGCGGCGCGGGCCGGCGTTCGACCCTCAATTGAGCAGCCAGCGCTCTACTGGCAGACCAACGTAGAAGGTACCGAGACAGCGCTCTCCTGGGCCTGCTCCGGGCACAGCACGATCCCCTTTCTGTTTGCCTCTTCTTCTTCTGTCTATGGGGACAGCAATATCCCACCTTATGCAGAGTCTGCTGCACATCCAGCGCCTGTCTCGCCCTATGGTGAGACCAAGCTGGCAGCGGAGAGGTTACTGGAGACATATCGCCTGGAGCATGGCTTGCCCTATGTGGTGTTGCGCTTCTTTACCGTCTACGGCCCCCGCCAGCGGCCCGACCTGGCCATCCACAAGTTCGCTCGGCTCATGGACCTCGGTGAGCCGATTCCGGTCTTCGGAGATGGCAGCAGCGCTCGTGATTACACCCACATCGATGACATTGTTATTGGCGTGCAGTTGGCTCTCGAGCGCCTGCTTGAGGGCTCCCTGGTCAGCTCCGTCTACAATCTGGGTTCGGACCGCTCGATCTCCCTCGATGAGATGATCCAGACCATCGCCGGTGCGGTTGGCAGGGCGGCGTTGATTGATCGTCTGCCGATGCAGGAGGGCGATGTTCGTCGCACCTGGGCGGATCTTGAGCGCTCGCGCCGGGAGCTGGGTTATGAGCCGAAGATGAGCTTTGCTGACGGGGTTGCAGACTTTGTCCGCTGGCTGCGCGCTGGCGGCTGCGATTGAGCAGGACTGAATCTGGTCAGCCGAATCTAAACCTTACTCTGGCGGAGGACTCGCCTCGCCAGTAATGCGCCAGACTTCCTGGGCATTGTCGATCTCGTCGAGGAACTTATTGCGTTCCGGATCGGAACAGCAGGTCTGAAAACCAGAGACCCACATGGGCTTGCTGGGATCAATGCTGGCTGGAAAGGAGTCCAGCGGGAGGCGGAAGTCCAGTGCATTGCCGAGCCAAAAGCAGCTCTTGACTACCTTTTGCGCGTCGGGGCTCTTGACGTGGGCGATCTCGCAGGGGCGACCCCGGGTGCCCACCTTGATCTCCACGGTTGCCATCTCCGGAGGCTGCTCGATCCAGAAGCGTACTTCTCGGGTGTAAAAGCCGCGCATGGGCACCCGGGTTACGATCCGCCCGTAGAGGTTCTTGCTATCAGCTACCACCAGTGAGGACAGCAGGTCGTCGTAGCCGTTCTCGCCGTTCTGGTCCTTGGCGGGGTCAATGATCGAAGGCTCAAACTCCCGCAGCAGGCTGACAACATCATAGGGTTCCACCTCTTCGACGCTGTTGCCGACCGCTCCAGAGGTTGCCGCTTCCCAGGCCAGCCCGGCGTATGAGGAGTCCTTCTTGCTATCCTTAGCGGGGCTGGTACCGGGTGCTTGGACGACAACCACAGGGGGCTGGCCTTGCTTGAAGTCCTTCTGGGGCTCTCCGCTGCTGCAGCCAGGGCTCATGATGCTGGTGCTCAGGAGCAGGGCGAGGCCAGCTAGGCTCATGATGCTGGTGGACATGGGGCGTTTCATAGGCAAAGACTCTTTCATCACAGCATTGGTGTCAAACTGTAGGTCATAAGTGAGCATGCAACCACCATCTGAGAGCGTCGATATCGTAGTTGATGCGGTGCATCGCTACGCTCTGGACGGTGATCTTCGCGGTCGAGAGCTGCGCGAAGCTCAGCTACGGGGTGTCGATCTTCGGGGTCGGGATCTGGAGGGAGCGGATCTGGAGGGCGCGGATCTGCGCGGTGCTGACCTGCGGGATGTGGGACTTAGTGGAGCGCGGCTTTGTGGAGCCAACCTCGCTGGAGCTCGCCTTTCTGGTGCAGATCTGAGCGGTGCAGATCTGAGCGGTGCAGATCTTGAGGCCGCGGTTCTCGATGGAGTCACCCTGGATCGCGCGACCTTGCACCAGACGATCCTTGCCGGGGCTCGTATTCGGGACTCTCACTGGAGCGAAGTCGATGTTCAGGGAGGGAACTGGCTTGGTGTTGATTTGACCGGTGCCGTGCTGCACAAGACTTCCCTTGCTGATCTCAGCCTTTCTGAAGCGGTCCTCGCTGGTGTTCGCATTGATGACAGCGATCTGGTCAGGCTCAGCCTTGATCAGGTTCATGCTGAGGGCTTGAGCATTGCCGACTCCAGCCTCGCCGATCTGCGCATTGCCGGGGGCAGCTTTGAGTCTGCAGCGCTGCGCTTTGCCAATTTTGATCGGGTGCGCTTTAGCGGTGTGAACTGCCGCTCTCTAGCGGTGGAGTCGGTGCTTTTCAGGAGCAGCGACTTTGATGACTGTGTGGTGGAAGGCGCTCGATTTTTGCGCTGTGCAGGAATTTCTGCCGAGTTGACCGAACGTCTGGTAGGCGCAGGTGCAGAGGTTCCTCTTCCGTTGTGGAAGCGAACCTGGGCTGGTCTGCGAGGACGATTGGGTCTGCGGGGCTTGGCGCTGTCGGTAGCTGCCCTGACCCTTGTGGTTGGCCTGATCCAGATGCAGAGACTGGGTAGTGGCGATGAGCCTGCTGCCTTGAGCAGGCCGGCCAGCAAGCTATTTGCTGGTGCACCTGCAGCCAAGCGCCAATGGGACGCTCTTGAGGAGCGCTATCGAAGCTATCCGCGCAGCCGGCCTGAGACCCTTAAAGAGATGTCGGCTCTGCTCGAGAAGCATGGCTATGTGGAAGAGGGAGAGGACAAGCTGCGGGAAGCCGTGGGGCTGACTCAATTGTTAGAGGATGGGCCACCACTGGCTGCCAATATCGATCTGGCTCACTTCCTGTTGCGAAATGACTCTCCCGATGCTGCCTTTGATGTAGCCCGGGAGATCGTGGATACCGCTCAGAACACTCGCGGGCAGCTTCCCGGATACTTGCTGCTGGCGCGTGCGCGGATGGGTCAGGGAGATCTGGAGGGCGCCCGCTTTGAGGTCGCGACCGTACGTGGCGCGCTCGCTGCAGATCCGAGTGCTCCAGCCGCATACAGTATTGAGGCGGCGAGTGTACTCAGAGACCTGGGCGATCTTCCCGCTGCGCTTGCCTTGCTTGCTGGGCTGCCTGCTGACATGGCCCCGGCAGAGCGGGCTCAGGCCTCTCTCTACTCGGCGGACTTGATGGCCGCTTCCGGAAACTCGGTGCGGGCCCTCGCCGCCTATGACGAGGTCCTTGCTGTTTATCCCGATCTGCCGCTCATCGTCGCTCGAGCGCGAGAGGGCCGAAAGCGGCTGCTGGCCGGGGCAGAAGATCCCGAGATTCAGTCGCGGAAGCTGGTTCTGCTGGCAGAGGCCGATGATGTGGAGACTGCAGTTGAAGGGGAGCTCGGTCTGGCCAGACTCGATCTTCGCCGCGACAACCGTGCCGCTGCAGTTCGTCGTTACGAAGGGATTCTGACTCGGTTCCCGGCTCGCCCCGACCTGACCCTGGACGCTACCCTTGAGCTTGCTGCTTTGCACAACAGCAGCGGTGGAAGGGGTGAGGCGCTCAGGTTATTGCAATCGGCCGAGGGCAAGGTCAGCGCTGCTGAGGCCAGGGTGCGAATCCGGGAGGAATTGTCCCAATTGTGGCAGGACACTGGCGATTACGAGAAAGCCGAGCAGGTCCTGGAGCGAAGTCTCGCCGAGTTTGTCGATGAGCCGGAGTTTTTGGCTCGCGCCCGGCTCAGGCTGGCGGGCATCGCGGATCAGGCTGGCCGTATCGAGCCGGCCCTTGCCGGTTATCGAGAGGTTGCCGATGCGCGTATCGAACCGGCCATGACTGCCGGTGCGCTGTTTGGCCAAGCTGCCCTGCTGCGACGGGTGGGGCGGATTGAAGAAGCCCTTCCTTTGATGGACAGCGCTCTGGAAATGTTGTCGGTCCAGCACCCTATGCGAGGAGCTATAGCGGTGGAGCGGGCTGAGTTGTTGGTTGAGTTGGGCAGGTCTTCGCTGGACGACATTGAGGACATGCTTTCACAGGCCCGGGAGGCTGGCCTCGAGCAGAGCCAGCCGGTTGCTTATCATGAACTCTTGTTGCTGATGGCCGGCCAACTGCAGGAAGAGGGGCGGCACGACGATGCTATGAGCATTTTTGAGCGGGTCGCATCTTCAGCTGCTGCGGCCGAGAGTCCGACCCTGGGCCAGGCCGCTATCGAAGGACGGGTCGCGGTGATGATGGCACAGGGCCGTAAGGAAGAGGCTGAGGACCTTCTGGACGGCGTTCAGGTTGCTGACCTGAGCAGCGGCGAGGCGCTGGATAACTGCAGTGCTCGGATGGCCCTGGTGCGTGCTAGAGCGGAGACCGACGAGCCGAAGGCCGCGCTGACCGAGGCTTCGCAAGTGTTTGAGAGCTGTCGCGCGCCGCGCTTCCTGCTTCAAGAGTTGCCAGTGCTTGCTGATCTGTTGGTCTCCAAGGGGCTGTTTGCCGAGACTGTTGTCCTGCTGAAGAGCATCAGCGAGGCCGATATCGGGGCCATCGGTAAGCAGGCCGCGCACCTGGAACTGGGGAGGCTTGGCAGTACTGAGGATCTGGAGTTGGCGATGACCGGTCCGGATCGAGCGTTGGCCTCTCTGGCTCGGGTTGAGCGGGCTCAGTTGCTGGTTGCCGAGGGTCGCCTCGAGCGGGCAGAACCACTGTGGCGAGAGGTGCTTGCTGATCCGGCGGTGGAGCCGGTTCCCAGCTCTCTGGCCCAGTTGGGTCTGGGGCGTCTGGCCTTGAGTCGCGGTGCTGGTCCGCAGGCGCGTTTTCACTTTGAAGAAGTCCGGCGTTTGAGCAAGGAGCCCTGGATTTTGCAGCAGGCCGAGGCCCTCTTGCGGCAATTGGACGCCGTCTCGGGCCTCCGCTCGGGCGCGGCAGCCGCAACGGGCGCGGCAGGCAGTGAGGGCCCAGCTGTCGCTCCTTGAGCCGGGGGGACCGATGTCGGCGCGTGTTATCCTTGGGTGCTCATGAGTACTGATCGAGCTGAACTTGCCTCCCAGCTGGTTGCCTGTTCCCATGCGCTCCATAAGCGGGCCTGGGTGGCCAATCACGATGGAAATGTTTCGGTTCGACTTGCTGAGAGCCGCTTTCTGGTGACGCCTACAGGCTTGTCTAAGGGGGACATTCGGGAGAGCTGGTTGGCGGTGGTCGATCAAGATGGCAAGGTCGCTGAGGGAGAGGCTCGCCCACCTTCAGAGTTTGCGCTCCACCTAGGGGTTTATGAGGAGCGCCCCGATGTTGGCGCTGTAGTTCATGCGCATCCGCCTTATGCGACGGCGCTATCCTGCGCTGGGCAGTCACTGCAGACTTTTTTGCCTGAAGCCATCGTCTCTATTGGACTGAGTGTGCCCTTGACTGAATTTGCGCTGCCCTACGGTGCAGAGGGCGCAGCTCCAATTCGTGCGCTCATCGGTGGTCATGATGCCCTGCTGCTGGATCGGCATGGGGTGATCACAGTGGGCCCCAATCTTGAGTTCGCCCTGCTGCGTATGGAGCTGGTGGAGCACATGGCGCGCATCCACAACCTGGCGCAGGTGCATGGAGGGGTCAGAGCTCTGCCTGAATGGATCCTTGAGCCATTGTTGGCCAAGCGCAGGAAGGCAGGCCTTGGTCTGGCTGCCGAGCGCAGCTTTCTACCCGGGTCCTCTTCCAGCTCGCAGGAGCCTCCAGAACCTCGCCCGGCAAGCTCCGTTCACTCTGCTTCGGTTGCTCCTGCGACCTGGAACTCGGCGGGTCCCGCTCCGGCACCTGACGCTTGGTCCGGCGGCAAGGCTGCCGGTGCCTGCTCAGCGGTCTATGGCGCCGGTGAGCTGCCGGGCAACGACCAGCTGAAGGGCAAGGTGGATGAGGCGATCAGCAGGTTGCAGCGCCTTGATTGAGTCCTGTGGTCGGCTAGTTGTTGGGTTGTTCGCCTGGCTTAATTCCGGTGGCTGGGCGGTCTAGCTGCTGAGGTTGAGCCGCGGGATCTGCTGTTGTGTTGAGCAGTCCATGCAGGGCACTTTGTTTGCCGCAATGTAGTGATGGAAGCTGTTCTAATAGGGTCTTTCGGACTGTCTTGCGGAAGCGTTCGCTCGGCTTCCAGGAGCACAGCCAGCGATCGCGCAGTTGCCGGTCAGTCCCGGCGCGCAACTCGGTGGCAGCAAAGGCGGTTTCGACCTCGATCTCCAGCGCTCGAGCTTCCACCACGGCTTGCGTTGAGTCGGCCATTTCTGGGTCGTTGAAGAGTTCTCCTGGATAGGGGCGGTCGAGGGGATTCTCCCGGAACAGGAGATAGTAGTCGGAGATCGGAGGATAGACCCTGGCCAGCCCCTGCCAGCGTTCCTGCTGCCAGGTGGGATCGTTGCCTGCGGCGAGGCTGGCTACTTGCTGGGCATCGCTGCTCCGCACCTGCCCGATATTGGCGCGCCGGTAAAGATCCGCGCGAAAGTCGGCGGGCTGCCGGTCGACCGGTTGTTGGAGCAGCTGTATATGGGACAGTATTCCGGCCATCGAGATCAGAACCAGGGAGCCGCTAAGCAGTGCTCCTAACCGACGCATCGAAGTGAGCTGATGGTTGAGCAGTGAGGTGGCGCCCAGGGCGGCGCCAGCAACTATCGCAGGGAATACCAGGATCAGATAGCGATGGGGAATAAGGGGCCAGCCTGGCTGGTTAGCGGCGCGCAGAACGAACAGGTGGTGGAGGGCCGGAAGCAACAGGAAGGCGGCGAGCAAAAAGGCCCGTTTCCTAAGGGAGCTGATGATGCCGAGGAGCAGGGAGAAGTTGATGGCGAGTCGAGTAATCCACTCGCGTCCGGTGACGCTGTAGTCGAAGATGTCGGGCTCAGCAGCGGCATAGGCGAGCGCATCGGCCTTCAGCAGGGTCCATGGCCAGAGGTTTTGTGGCAGTGCACTGAAGCCAGCCACCAGAGCGGTCATAAGGCTGCGGCCGTGGACCTCCCTGGCCTCTGCGGGGTTTGCGCTGGAGTGGATGGTGGCTTCCAGATAGGGGAGCTCCAGAACCAGCCAGCCTAGAATCCAGGGCATAAAGCCAAGCAGCGAGCCGAATGTGAGGGCTGATAGGGGCCGGGCGATCGGTTGCTCACTGCGCGCTACAGCGAGTGCGCTTAACCCAAGGATCGCTGCGCTTGGGGCGGCCAGATAGCTCACATAGCTGCCCAGGCCAGCGCTGACTCCTGCGAGCAGCCACAGGTGTAGCGATCTGCGCTCTAAAGCGCGGTCCAGTAGCAGCAGCAGCAGGCAGGGGAAGAGGATGGCCTCAAGGTGCCCGCCGCGGGCGGTGCAGGTCCACTTCAGCAAGAGCGGTGGGGCTCCAGCGAACAGCAGCAGCATAAGAGCGCTGGTCCATGGGCTGCAGTGACGCTGGAGGACCCTGGTCAGGCAGATCGCCGCAAGCAGGGTGGCCAGGATCGGACCGACAAGGCGCAGCACAAACAGCGAGGTGCCGGTGATCTTCGAGCACAGCAGGAACAGCACCGAGAGGATCGGAAAGCCACCATGGTGGATGTTCTCGGTGCCTGATAGCCAGGTGTAAAGGCGTTGTTTGAGGCTTGGCCCGTCGGGGAGCCCATGGAGGGCCAGGTCAAGATGGCGCAGCTCTCCAGGGTCAAGGTCGTGCACCAGATCCGGGTAGAGCAGAGCCAGAAGTACCCGCTCTATCAGCAGGAACAGCAGTAAGCTGGGGATCAGCCAGCGTGCGATCCGATCAAGCAGCGCTGAAGTACTTGGCATCGGGGTGATGGAGGACGATGGCGCTGACGCTGGCCTCTGGATCCATGGTGTGACTCTCGGTGAGATCGATGCCGATCTGCTCTGGTTCAAGCAGCGACCAGATGCCTTCTTGCAAGGCCAGCTCGGGGCAGGCTGGATATCCTGGCGAGTAGCGCTTGCCCTGATAGCGGGCCTTGAAGCGTTGCAGCATGGTCATATCCTCGGGATCGGCAAATCCCCAATCTGAGCGAATTTTACCGTGAAGCCACTCCGCCAGCGCCTCTGCAGTCTCAAGGGCCAGGGATTGAATGGCATGCGAGCGAAGATATTCGCCTTTCTCCCGTTCCTCTGCAGCCCAGGATCGGATTCCCTGGCCAGCGCTTACCGCCAGCAAAGCGAGATTATCGCGACCCCGTTGATGGCCCCGTGGAAGGATGTAGCCGCACAGGCCAGGGTGACCGTCTCTTCCTCGCGGGAGTGCCCAGCTGACCGCTGGCAGTGATTCACCGTGGCGGTAGATGTGCAGGGTGCCGTCTTCCTGATCGGCCTCGAACCACTGCCATACGGCACTCGCCCTCATCCGCCCCTGGAGCCCCTCGCCCATGATGCTCCAGATCACCTCTCGCAGCTGCAGAGCTCGGGGGTCACGGGCGGCAATCTTGGCATCAAAGTCACCACGCAGTCCCAAGTGCTTGCCGTACAGCATTCTGGGGTTGAGCCAGGCCCAGATGTCACCGAGCTTGCATTTTTGTATGACCTGTCGCTCGTAGCTGGCAGGGCTTGGGATCTCAGCGGCAATAGGGATCTGAGCGGCGCGCTCTCGACTGGGGCTTACTGGCCTGGCTTTACGCTTTTTGTTGGCCGCATTTTCGAGCTTAAGGCAGCGCTCGGACCAGCTCTCCAGCAAGGGCTTTCGCAGTTCTTTGCTGCACAACTCGTTGACCAGCCGAAGGCCATCCATTGCGTCGCTGGCATACAGGACGTTGCCGCCATATGCTGTATTGATGCGCCTGGCCGTAAAGGTCTCTGACAGGGCGGCGCCTCCGACCAGCAGGTCGGGCGTTACCCCAAGGTCGGTCATCGCGATGGCCGTCGTCACCATCATCTGCGCCGACTTGACCAGCAGCCCGCTGAGGCCAACGATATCGGGTTTGTGCTCGCGCACTGCCTGAATGATGTCCTGCGGCGGAACTTTAATCCCCAGATCGACAACCTGGTAGCCGTTGTTGCTGAGGATGATGTCGACCAGATTTTTGCCGATGTCGTGCACGTCCCCCTTGACCGTGGCAAGCAGCACGGTGCCCCGGCTGCTGCTCTCGGACTTCTCCATCAGCGGCTCCAGGAAGCTGACAGCGGCCTTCATTACTTCTGCGGACTGCAGCACTTCGGCGACGATGAGCTGGCGGTCATTAAACAGCCGACCGACCTCCTCCATACCGGTCATCAGCGGTCCGTTGATGATGTCCATCGGCGCAGTGTCGGTGAGCTTTTGCTGGAGGTCGTCGATAAGACCCTGCTTGCTGCCCTCAACCACGTAATGGGAGAGTCGCTCATCGAGGCTAAGGCTGCTGGTTTCGACCACGATGCGTGAGCTGCTGTCGCGGAAGTGTTCGGTAAAGCGGGCGACGGCTTCGTCGCTGGTGCGGAATAGCAACTCCTCGGCCAGGGCTCGCTCTTCAGCAGGGATGGATGCGTAGCGTTCCAGCTTCTCGGTGTTGACGATGGCCATGCCCAGGCCAGCGCGACTGCATTCATAGAGAAAGACTGAGTTGAGCACCTCGCGGCCCGCAGCAGGCAGCCCAAAGGAAACGTTTGAGATGCCCAGGATAGTGCTGCTGTGCGGCAGGGCTTCGCTGATGCGGCGGACTCCCTCAACAGTTTCTGCTGCCGAGCGCAGGTATTGAGCGTCTCCGGTTCCGCAGGGGAAGACCAGTGGGTCGAAGATGAGATCCTCGGCCTTCATCCCATAGCTTTCGATCAGCAGCTTGGCCGAGCGGAGCGCGATCTCCACCTTACGTTCGGCGGTCACCGCCATTCCCTGCACAGGATCTTCGTCGATGCATCCGACGACCAGTGCCGCTCCATAGCGGCGTGCCAGCGGTACGATCTCTGCGAAGCGTTCTTCTCCGTCTTCCAGATTTACCGAGTTGATGATCGCTTTACCTTGTGACCACTGAAGAGCCTCTTCAACCACTTCGGCGTCGGTGGAGTCGATCATCAAGGGTGCCTTGATCCGGCGACTGAGCTGATTGAGGAAGGCGTTGGTGTCGGCCAACTCATCACGGTCGGGGTCAGCGAGACAGACGTCAACGATATGAGCGCCCTTCTTGACCTGGGCGACGCCGATTTCGGTGGCCTGCTCCCAGTCCTCCTCGGCGACCAGTCGCTTGAAGCGCCGACTGCCGATTACGTTGGTGCGTTCGCCCACCAGCAGCGGCCGGTTGTCTTCGTTTTCTTCGACCCAGTCGACCCCTGAGTAAAGTCGTCGTTGGTGCCCAGGAAGCTTGCGGGGCCGAGCCTCTTGAGCCAGCTTGACCAACTCTTCGATGTGGGCCGGTGTGGTGCCGCAGCAACCGCCAAGCAGATTGAGCCAGCCATCCTCGAGAAAGCGGCTTAGCACTGCTCCAAGCTGAACCGGACTTTCTTCGTAGTTACCGTCTTCATTGGGCAGGCCGGCATTGGGAACGCAGGCGATGGGAGTCCGGCTTAGCTCTGCCAGCGCCCGAATCGGCTCGGTCATTTCGGCCGGACCCGTCGC
Organism: Deltaproteobacteria bacterium UBA6601; assembly: GCA_002433485.1. Taxonomy (GTDB): domain Bacteria; phylum Myxococcota_A; class UBA796; order UBA9615; family UBA9615; genus UBA6601. The sequence continues at coordinate 28,723 of DJIF01000126.1, read as the reverse complement.
GCAGTTAAGACCCAGGTACAACAGATTTCGATGCTGCAGCGAGATCGCCAGGGATTCGGCGCTCTGTCCGGCGAGCATCGTACCGGTTGGCTCGATGGTCCCTGAGACTGCCACTCCGAGGCGCAGATCTCGCTCTCGCTCCAGGCGATCGATGGCGAGCAGTCCGGCTTTGATGTTGCGGGTGTCCTGACAGGTCTCCAGCAGCAGGTAGTCTGCCCCGCCATCGATGAGTCCGCTGGCTTGCAGGTAGAAGGCTTCCACCAGCTCGTTAAAGGTGATCCCACCGGTAACGGAAAGTGCCTTGGTCGTCGGCCCCATAGAGCCTGCCACGAAGCGGGGTTTGGCCGTGCTGTCGAACTCCGCGCAGGCCTGCCGCGCCAGTTCAGCTGCTGCCCTGGAGATCGCGTAGGCCTGTTGCTCCAGGGGCGGATACTCAGCGAGCACTACTGCGGTGGAGCCAAAGCTGTTGGTTTCGACGATGTCGGCGCCGCTGCGAAGGTAGGAGCGGTGCAGGTCAAGGACGAGTTCGGGGCGAGTCAGCACCAGATGTTCATTGCAGCCGTCGAAGGCCTCACCGCCGAAGTCCTGTGGTCCCAGGTTCTGGTCCTGCAGCCAGGTGCCAGTGGCGCCGTCCAGACAGAGAACGCGCTGTTGCAGAAGTTGAGTGAGATGGTCGAGGCGCTGATTCATGATGCTCTGCTGCTTGATGAGATAGCACCCTGCTGAGCGTGCGTCGAGCCGAGCTCGCTTGCCTGGTTTCGCGGTGACTGCCAAAGTGATGCGATGATCGTTCCGGTCATTCTTTCTGGCGGTGCTGGAACACGGCTCTGGCCTCTGTCCCGTAGTGCGCTGCCGAAGCAATTTCTCGCCCTGAATTCCGGGCGGTCCCTGTTTGAGGAGACCCTGGCTCGTTTTGCAGGTCTGAACGGCCACTGTAGTCCGGTGGTCGTCTGTAATCAGCAGCATCGGTTTCTGGTTGCTGCTCAGTTGCAGGCCAGTGGGGTCGATGGGGCATCGATCCTGTTGGAGTCAGAGGGTCGAAATACCGCACCGGCGGTGGCTGCTGCGGCCCTGGAGGCGCTCGCCAGGGCCGAGGGCACTGAAGATCCGGTGTTGCTGGTGATGCCAGCGGATCATGTCATTGCTGACCTGGAGGGCTTTCATAAGGCCGCCCAGCTCGCCCAAAAAGCTGCGCAACGCGGTCACCTGGTGACCTTTGGCATTGTTCCCAGGCGGGCTGAGACCGGCTATGGCTACATTCGGGCCGGAGCGCAGATTGATTCTCTGCCTGGCGCTTATGTGGTGCAGCGCTTTGTAGAGAAGCCAGATGCGAGGACTGCTCAAGGCTATCTCGATGCGGGTGGCTACCACTGGAACAGCGGCATGTTTCTGTTCCGTTGCTCGCGCTATCTCCAGGAACTTCGCACCCATGCGCCCGATATGGTGACCGCTGTTGAGGCTGCCCACGCCCAGGGTCGCAGGGAGCGCGACTTTCTATGGCTCGAGGAGCAGCGCTTCGGCGCCAGTCCCAGCAATTCGGTTGATTATGCGGTGATGGAGCACACAGCAGATGCTGCGGTGGTGCCGATGGCGGTGGGCTGGAGCGATGTCGGTGGTTGGCGGGCCCTGGAGGAACTAAGCGAAGCGAACTCGGCTGGCAATGTACTTCATGGTGACGTACACGCGGTTGATGTGCAGCGCTCCTATCTGCGTTCTGAGCATCGCCTGGTGGCCGCGGTCGGGGTCGATGATCTGGTGGTTGTGGAGACTACCGATGCAGTGTTGGTGACGCGCCGAGATGGTCTTTCGGGAATGCCGGCGTTGGTGGCCTCTCTCCGCCAGGAAGGTCGCGAAGAGCTGGTCCATCATCGCCGTCATCGTCGACCCTGGGGCAGCTTTGAGGCCCTGGCCGCTGGGGAGGATGAGAGCGGCTACAAGATCAAGCGCATCTGCGTGGATCCAGGCCAGAGCTTGTCGCTGCAGATGCATCATCAGCGCCAGGAACACTGGGTGGTGGTCGAAGGCAGTGCGGAGGTAACCGTCAATGAGCAGGTCGAGCTGCTGGGCCCGGGTCAGAGTGCCCACATTCCACAGGGAGCCCGTCATCGCCTGCACAACCCCGGTCAGCAGGTCCTGGTCATCATCGAGGTCCAGTGTGGGCCCTACCTGGGTGAGGACGACATTGTCCGCTTTGAGGACCGTTATGGTCGGAGCTGAGCGAGGCTTGCTGGGTTGGGCGGTCCTGCTTCAGGCACTTATGTTGGGGTAACTTGAGCAGGCCTATGCGTGTTCCCATTAGGTGCCGGTTGAGTGTTTTTCGGTCGTTGCGAAGCGCTGTGCTGAGTTGTGGGTCGACTACCTACTCTGCCTGCGCTCCCTGGGTCTGAGTTGACCGCTATATAGGCTCCTTTGAGCTGAGTCCCTGCAGGTCTTGAGGATCTGCTCTTCGCGCTAGCGCAGCCAGGCTTGCTGGAGGGCGGCTTGGAGTTTTTTTCGCAGTTGGCTATCGGTCTCAAGCTGGCTTCGTGTCTCAAGTGCGGCCCGCAGCCCTCTGGCGCGGAGCGCGAGGGCTCCTTGCAGGGCTGCTTCGCGGCTGCTTGGTTGAGCTGCGGCCAAGGCTCCCTCGAGCAGCTGCCAGGCATCTCTGTGTTGGGTCTTACCCAGTAGGCGCAGGGCGGCATTGCGGGCTTCCAGCGGCGTGGCTTCTTCGCTGGTGGAGTTGCTGGCCAACGGAAACAGCGCTCGTGCCACCGCGATCCCGTCACTGCGCTTAATGATGGCGGACAGCGCCTGTTCGGCAGAGTCACGAAGGTCAAAGGACGGTGCGGAAAGGGCGCTCACCAGGCCTGGTGCATGGCCGGCTGAACCCAGGGCCGCCAGGGCGCGAGCTGCAGCCGCTCGAACTTCTACAATGGGGTCGTCCTGTAGCATCAGTGAGGCTTTTACCCCCCACTGCTGCTGGTCCTCTTCGCTCAGTTCAAGTCCATCGAGCTTGGCGATCTCGGCAATGAGGGTCCATGCCGCCTTGCGAACCCGCCATGCCGGGTGCCGAAGCAGTGCAGTAGCCGCGGCGATGGCAGCCTCGCTGGCTGGCAGGTGGGCTTGACTGAGTTTGCCCAGCCAGCGCAGATGCCAGCGTCCCCGCGCATCTCCTGCTCTGGCCTCACCAAGGCTGGCTGCGCGGGCGACAGCCTCGCTGATTTCCAAGAGCTCGTCAGGTGCCGCGTTCTTTATGCTCTGTTCGATCACTCGCTCGATGGTGTACGAGCGCAGGATCATGGAGTCGGAGGTTAGCGGTAGCAGCAAGCGTAGGACTCGGACTCCTCCAGCGGCCAGGCGAGCGACTGCGGCGGCTGTAGCGTCGCTGCTCGCCAGGTAGAGCACGTTGTCCAGCAGTAGCTCTCGGGCGCCCTTAGACAGGGCTTGCCCTTCGCCTGTTGCGCTGGTCTCTGTCGTCAGCGGTTGGCCAGACGCCTCATTGTTCTGCTCTTGCCACTTGCTGGCTGGATTCTCAGCAGTCTCTTCAGACTGCGCTGCGCTGGCTTGGGTTGTGCTAGGCGCGGGGGTTAGCGCGTCCATGAAGATGCCATGCTTTCCGCGTACCAGCAGCGGCTCTTGCCCAGTCCCTTCATCGGCTTGCAGGTAGCGGTCTTTACCCCCCAGATCGAGGAATGCAGCGATGGAGCCAAAGCCTCGGGCGGGGCTGCTCTGGCCGCGGCTGTTAGAGCTGGAGCTTAGGTAGTGGTCATCACCAGCACCATCCACAAAGAAGCTGACTGAGTTGGTGATCGCAGCCCCTTGCAGCAGGTTTATACCGCTGTAGAGGTCATTACCGCTTTCATCGATCAGCCAGCTTACAGCGAGGTCATGTCCGGAGCCCTGACCGAGGTTGGCAAGCAGGTAGCGGTCGTCGCCGCCGCCGTCGAACAGCCCGGCACTGCTCAGGTGAATGCCTGAACCCTGGCCGTATTGGGTAGCTGAGTAGAGGTCGTTGCCGTCGCGGTCGACCAGTCCCGCGATGCTGTGCCAGTACGAAGCCCCTTGCGCCCAGAGCCCGGCCACATATTGGTCATGGCCGGACTCATCAAGGAGCCAGGCCAGTCCGCCACCCGCGTAAGGTCGCATCCCAATAGAGAAGCCCTGTCCACAGGAGCTGTAGTGGCCGGGTAGCCGGGCCGGATTGTCTTCGAACAAGCCTCCCAGCAGGTAGCGGTCCGGTCCTCCGGCGTCGTGCAGAATGGCAATCCCTTGGCCGTGGGAGGCAGCCTGACTGAGGAAGCCTGCCTGGTAGAGGTCCGCGCCAGCGCCTGTGTCGCGGAGCAGAGCGGCGCCAAAGCTGGCAAAGCCTTGACTGCCGATGCTGCTTAGGTAGCTGTCGTCGCCCTCAAGATCGAGCCATGTGGCGTGGCCGAAGGAAGCGCCGGCCAGGCTAAGTAGCTCGCTGCGGTAGCTGTCGTCGCCGGCGAGGTCCACGCCTGCTGCGATGGACAAAAGCGCCCCGCCGGGGCCTCCGGCTCCGCCCTGCCAGTGGTCGTTTCCGCCCAGGTCAATCCAAGCTCGGACCGGGGCCAGGCCCATTTCGGGGAGACTGGAGCGGGAGCTGGCGATGCGCCAGTGGTCGTCGCCGCCGGGATCAACCAGAAGTACCGGGTCACCGCTCCCCGAGTTGCTGTCAGGAGAACCGATCCATACTTCGCCGAGATCCGTTGGCAGCAGGATCGGTGTCTGTGGCCAGGCTCTCGAAGGTAGGCTGCTGAAGTTGATGGTGGCAGCAGCTACAGCCTCACTCCATGCGGTCCCAGCTGATAGAAGAGCGCTCTGATCGATGGCATCCCAGGATTGGGTCAGCAGCTCGAATCGGTGCAGTTCTTCGTCTTCGCTGGGGGGGGTCGCAGGATCTCCCGATAGGCTGTCCTCTATCACCGCGACCAGGGCTTTTCGCCGGTCAGGCTCTAGAGTCGATAGGGCTGCGGCGACTCTGCAGCCTTGCAGCCGAGCTTGGTTGAGCAGTGCGCCCAGCTGAGTATCCAGGCGCTCGTCGAGTTTTTCGCGCAGCTCGCGGGCTTCGCGGCGGGACCATTTCCGGTCCTGGTTGGCTTCATGGGCCAGGCTCTGGTCAATTAGGCCTGCCGCTGAGTTACTTGCTCGGGTGCAGTGCGACGAAGACTCGCGCTCTTCTAGGCTGGCGGGTCCCAGCTGCTCCCGGACCACCTGGCTAAAGCCTGTTAGAGACAGTCGTCGCTCCGGGTCGAGATCCTGGGACAGAGCAAACGATAGGCTCGAGGCCAGCTGCGGTAGTTGCAGCGGCTGGCTGAGGGCCTGGCGGGCTGCTGGAAGTCGCCATCGATCGGGGGCTTCAGGGTTGCCGTAGTTGACATAGTCGCGGCTGAAGCCCAGGTCCTGTTCTGAGATCCCGGTTCTCCGCAGGGCGGACAGCAGCTCATTACGCTGCTCTCTGCTGAGAAAGCTAGGCAGAGGCTGCATTGTTGTGGCTTGTGCCGTGGTTTCGCCGCGGGATTCTGGCTCTAGCGTCGCTGGCGGGCTCGGCTCTGCTGCCTCGCTGTTCTGCTGTTCGACCAGCGTTTCAATTCCGGTGGTCTCGCTGGCGGCTGCCTGGGTAGCCAGTAGCAGCGCGGTGAGAGCCAGCACAGTCGGTGGGTAGATGTTGGCGCTGTAGCTGCTCATCGCGTACCTCCAGAGCGCAGGAGTCTACGTTGATTCTGCAGCGGCTGCTCTCGGATCGTGATGGGCTCGAAGGTCCCCAAAGGGCTGGCCGGTAGATGGTCTAGAATCGGCAGATGTCTCAACTTCTGCGGTCGCCTTTCTTTCGCTCTGGCCGTGATGGCTTTTCTCGAACTCTAGGTCCGTCGTTTTCTGCGCGCTGTTTGGGCCTGTTCTGGGTCGCTGCTCTGTTGCTGCCTGGCGCAGCTCCAGTGCAGGCTGCCGGGCTGTTTACGCCCGATACGGGAATTGTAGGATTGGGACGAGGTGGGGCGATGGTGACCCGTGCTGATGATCTGGTCAGCGGCCTTTATTACAACCCAGCTGGCTTGCACCAGCTCGACGGTTTTCACTTTGAGGGCGGCTTGTTGTTGCTGCGCCATCAGCGTTGGCAGCAACGGCCCGGCGGCGACGGGGGTGAAGACAGTGGCGGAATTTACAACCTAGACGCTGAGGGGAGGCCCATTGAAGGCTCCTTGAGTGAGCCTTTTCCCAACATCGAGAATCAGCCCAACTTCCGACCCATCCCCGAGCTTGGCTTTGCCTATGGCTTTAAGGATCCTGACTTGACCCTGGCCTTGGGTTTGTATGCGCCTCTGGCGCCTACTCAGCGCTTCTCTGCTACCGGCCCCGGCCGGTATCGGCTCATCGAGCAGGAGCTGATTCAGGGCAACTTCAGTCTCTCAGCGTCGTGGAAGCCGCTGCCATTTCTGGCGGTAGGAGCCAGCTTCCAGGTGCTGGTTCTACGCTTCAGCCAGAGCTTTACTGCCTCGGCCGACTTTCTCGCCGGGGGGGATGCCTACAACGTCGAAGATCCGCAATGGGACATCACCGCAGGCTTTACCGCGACTCGGGTTCGCCCCCACTTCAATGTTGGTGCCCTGCTGATGCCTACCTCCTGGCTCCGGGTTGGAGTGGCCTTTTCCCCCCCCTATCGTTTTGATGGTAGGGGCTCCGCCCGTCTGGATGGTGTGTTGGGTGAGCAATACTTCGCCGGCCCGGCTGGTAGCATTTCGGGCCCAGAACCTATTCATGTCAGCGGGCACGATCCTGAAGTTGAGGTGAACACTGGCCTGCCGGGTCAGCTCCGCTTTGGCGTGGGTTTTGAGCCGGTGGCCGGGGTGTTCAACTTTGAAGTTGGGGCTCAGATCGAGCTATGGAGGGGCGCCGGTGATGTCGTCGCGAGCGCTGTGGACATGCCTCTCTATTACGACGCTCCGGAGGATCAACTCGATCCAGTGGCCCTCGATCAGCACCTGGATGGCCGGGGTATCTGCGCTGTGCTTGAGGTGCGGGGTCTAGATTGCGCCACATTGGCCATTTATCGGGGCGCTGAGGGGGATGGGACAGTTACCATTCCTGCCGCTTTCGATAATGCGTTCAGTGTTCGCTTCGGTGGCGAGGTAAGGCCGCTTCCCGTGGTTGGAATTCGTTTTGGCTATCTGTTCGAGACTCCGGCCATTCCGGTTGCGACTCAGAGCCTGACTATGCTCGACAGCAATAAGCACATGGCCAGCGCCGGAGTGTCCCTCAGCTTTGGTGCGGGTCAGGGTCGCTCCTCCGTCGTCGACCTGCGTTTGAGCTATGCGCATATCTTCTATGAAACTCGTACTGCTTCACTGGAGGACAGCCTTGGCCGAACCCTCACCTTGCAGGGCGTTCCTGCCAATCCGGTGGATGCTGGTGAATTTGGCGGCTCGGCCGATCTGCTCGGTCTTAACGTCGGGGTTCACTTCGGTGAGATTGCGGCTCGCCGTCTGCGAGCGGCCAGATAAAGATAAGCCTGCGCGCTTTTATACCGAACTCTGCTCCTCAGCAGCCGTAGTTTTGTTGCCAGCTTGGGGCCTGGTTACTTGAGCTGTTGGCCCAGGAGTCGACGTAGACAGGAGCGCCGCCTGGGATGGTAGTGAAGTAGTAGTAGTCGCGGTTGATACAGCCCGAAGGGCAGTCTCCGTAACCGTGCACCATGACGATGTGCCAGGTATTGCCGTCGATGGTGCCGCAGATGGTGCTTCCACCGCCGGCCATCCAGTTTCGTTCTGCATATTGGACGCCGGGAAGAGTGGCGTACTCGGTGGCCAGTAAGGGCATGTTGTAGATGCCTTCAAAGTTGAGCTGTATTGCGCTGCCTAAGGAGCTGGTGGACTGCAGCTCATACCAACTGTTGGGGCAGTCCCAGTGGCTGTAGGTGCCCGCCTGTACTTCGGCCAGGTGGGTGGCATCAAAGCCAACCATAAGGCTGGTCATGTCATCTACTGGGAGGTGGTTGATGGTCCCGCTGTTCGGTGCAATTGTCGACATTTGCTGGTGGATCGCTGGAATGTCGACCAGCAGCCGGTCATACACGGCCTGGGGCGCGGTAAGGGCACCGGTCATTGCGATCGCCAGACTCTCGAGGTTGGTCTCTAAGCGCGGAGTCGCCTGGATCTCGGCACTGCTTGCCTGACCGATATATGCGGCGCAGGGGCCGAGCGCGCTGTCGTCGTCATCGCCGAGCGCGCTGTCGTCGTCAT